>NZ_JBQGAE010000005.1:0-283842 GCF_056542645.1 Ruegeria sp. AB5 | reverse complement strand
GGCCAGATCTAGGCCAACTGTTGTAACCTGCATTGGGTGGCTCCTTTCCTAGCAGTCGATGACAACTGCAGTATGGCGCATTGTGACGCCGGGGGAGCAGGAGCCATCCACCCCATCCACAATGCGGGCTGCAACCGCAGCAACTTATGGCGTTGATGGACGGCAGCTCAAGGCCGTTCCCATTTACTGGGTTAGGTGCTCAGCACTCAACGATACCACGCTGACTACAATGATCGTATTGGGTGTCTTTTTTGGGTTTGTATCCGTGTTCGAATAGGGACTCCGGCCTCTTCTTTGAAGCCGTGTTGATATTCATGAACAATCCCTACAAGCTCCCGCGACTGCTTCCTTTCATTATCGCGTACAGCCTTCCACCGCTTGTGCTTCTAGGAGCATACTATGGCGGATTGATCACGCTCCTGTTTCCGAAGTTCGTCGTCTGGTTGTTCGTTACGAATGATTCACGCATGTTCAAGGACGACAGGAACCCTGAGACCAATCCCGACGATGTGGTTCTTAGGCCTTGCAAAGTACTGACTTGGGTTTGGGTTCCTGTTCAATTTGTTATGCTGTACGGCTTAATTTATCTGAGTGTTCGGAATTACTTTGCAGCTCGGGAACTGGTCTTGCTTGCCATCGGATTGAACATGGTGGCAGGTACGGTAGGTACAATCCACGCGCATGAAATGATGCATGCCCATGACCGTTTTGAGCAATGGCTGGGTGACGGCAAATACGAACATAAGATGCCGCATCACAGTTAGAACTCTGATCGATACATGACCAACAGGCCCATGATCAACGTGCAGCGCCACTCGGATCATCATGTGCACCCAAGTCGCTGGTCCCCTGTTTTGCAGAATTATGATGAGAGCAAAGCGCCTCAACTTCCGAGCGGCTATCAAATGGTGACGACACTAGCGCTGTGTCCAAAGCGTTGGTGTAAACGTATGGACCCGATGGTTGAGGCGTGGAGAAGGACCATCTATTCCGACATCTCTGAATGGACGCTGCAAAGCACTCACAGTACACCTATGCCGGATCACCACCACCATATCGTCCAAGCCGTACAAAAGTCTTAAGGGTTCGGCAACTTATGGCGGTTGACATATGGCCACCGAAACACGGCACGTCTTCAGCTGATACGTGGGCGATGTGTTAGTTCTGGTATTCAAAAAGCGAAGACGTATTTGCGCAGCATTTCACTAATCAACCCTATTGTTGCTAAGACAAAAACTGCCACGCCTCCATAGGTCGCATAGGTGACCAAACGTTCCGACAGTTCCATCGAGATTAAGAAGCGATACGGCAGACCATATGTAACGGACCCTATTGGCAACTCAGAACGTGGATGCACGTAAAGCTCAACCCAAGCAACATAGGCTAAGAACAAAGTGATCAAAGGCACGACCGTGCGTCGTACCTGGTGAACTACCCTTCCAATGAAAATCGCGTCGAAAATCTGCAATGCAGGCCCCATCCCATGCGTATAATACTCCTCCAATGCAGGGATATGGGTGCGGTAGTCTACACCCGCGGGGTTTTCGAAATAAAGGCGCCAATACAAGGTCAAGACCATAACGTTGAGAACTGCGCTACACATGGCGACGACCTCATAGCTTCGCCTGCCTTTCGAATAGCTGCTTGCGAGCATCAACAACCCTGAGATTAACGACAGGGTCAGGGCCCAAATGGTCAAAAATCGAAAGGGCCCGCTGGCTATGAATGCCATGTCAGAGTCGACCAGCCAGACGATATTCTCGCGAATTAAGTATCCTGCAGCGAGAATGACAACGATCCAGTGGTAGATGCGGACAGATTGCGCAGCTACGTCCAAAAAAACCTTTTTGCTAACCAAATCAAAGTACTTCCGCGGACCGTACTATTCCAACTGCTTCATACGAACCGTTAGAGTAAAATAGGCTCGAGTTCTACTAGAACTGCATCTGTATTCTAGTCGCTGAAACGATGACATTCCACGTGCAGCTAATGTCTGGAAAGCGGGCTGCGAACGCTGCAATCAAGCACCATGTTCAAAGGGCCGCTTAGGGCCGTTGGTGACGAGAGTCGAAGCTATGATATCGCAGAAGCTGCGCCGCATCCGAAGTCTGCTAGGAGCCCGTTGTGTCCGATGCTGCGCCCAGTCGGAGTGTCGGCTTTGGGTTCCAGAGGTTGTCGGCTATCCTGATGAGTATTCACAAGGGGAGATGCTTTCATGATTGCCTATTCGGTTCAAGATTACTTTAAAGACATTCGCGCCATAGTCGCAAAGGAGACGGAGGTTGGGATGATAACCGAAAGGATTAAACCTCTCGCGCTCCGTCTCGCTTCCGATCCGAGTTGGTTCGACGAGAAGTACCGGTACACTGACCCAGAACAGGGCGTTGGCCTTCATCTATTGCACGAAGAGGACAATCACGATCTTGCAGTTTTTGCTATCGCTTGGGCACCGGGGCGAGGTGTAGAAGCCCATAATCACAAGACTTGGGCGGTCGTATCCGGGATTGAGGGGCAGGAACACGAAACCAACTATCGGCGACTAGACGATGGCTCCAAGCCAGGTTTCGCGGACCTTGTACCAACCAAGGAAGAGACGCTCTACCCCGGCACTGTAGTTTGCTGTCTACCGGAAGACATCCACAGCGTTGTTAATAACGGCGACAAAGTGGCAGTCTCACTTCATACTTATGGACGTCACCTGAACCATACCGGGCGCTCAACTTTCGATGTTGACGCGAAGACTGAAACTCCTCTGATCCTCAAGATAGAGGAGTAATTGTCCAAATTGTTCCCGTGAACTGGACTTTCGGGAGGCAACGCCAAGTGTCCGCTTTCGTCCCGCATAGCAGACCTTGCAATTTTTGTTTGCCCTCCAAAGCAAGCACTCCCATATCTATCCTATGCTGCGTTTGGCCCCGATCCTTCTGGCGATTGCCTATGGCCTTGTGATGTACCGGATTTCCATCTGGCGCACCCATCGTGAGCTGGATCAGAAATCGACCGAGCTGGCCGATCCGGTGTTGAAACGCATGACTGACCGGCTGGCTGCCGCTTTGGATATCGCGCGGGTGCCCGTATACATCTACGAGATCGACCCGGTGAACGGATTGGCTGCGCCTGATGGCCGGATTTTCATCACGCGGGGCTTCTATCGCAAATTCCGCAACGGAGAGGTTTCGGCCGAAGAAATGGCAAGCGTGATTGCGCATGAGCTGGGCCATATCGCGCTGGGCCATGCAAAGCGACGGATGATTGATTTTTCAGGTCAGAACGCGATGCGGACGGCGCTGATCATAGTGCTGAACCGGTTCATTCCTTTTGTCGGTGCGATGATTGCCAATGCGCTGACCACGCTGCTGGCCTCGCGCCTGTCGCGGCAGGATGAGTATGAGGCGGATGAATACGCCGCTGCCTTGCTGACCAAGGCCGGGATCGGGATCGGGCCGCAAAAATCGCTGTTTCACAAGCTGGAAGATCTGACACAGCAACGGGCCGGAATGGTGCCGGCCTGGTTGATGAGCCATCCCAAGACGGATGAGCGGATAGCGGCCCTGGACGCACTTGAACAGCGTTGGGCGCGCGGTTGAGCGTTGGCGGCGAGAGGCCAGCCTCTCGCGCTCTCCGGGATATTTTTAGCCAGATGAAGGGGATCCTGCCTATTGGGTGAGGGCTTTGCCCAGACGCGGCAGCCGGGCTTTTTTCATCAAGGAACGCAGTGTCCATTGATCGCCGGACAGACGGTTGGCCTCGGACAGGACGTGATTGGCAACAGTGCTCATCCCCTCGGCGTCAGACTGCCAGAACCCATGAAGAAGGCTATCGGGATCACGGCGTTCAAGGCCCTCTTCCGCCAGAATGTTTCTGGGAAAGTCCTTGGCGTTAACGGTGACTATGATGTCCGCTGAGGCTTCGATTGCCGTTGCCAGAACATGAATATCAGCGGCATCAGGGAGCCAAAGGCGGTGTTCTAGGCCGGGAGCCGTCGCGCGCTCGGCCTTGGGCCACTGGGCTTGTGCCAGGGCAATTTCAGCGCGGGCCTGCGCCTCGCCCTCGGGGCCAAGTTTTCGGGCGGCACGCGCCCATTCTTCGAGGATGCGCGCAGACCAGACAGGGATGAAGTGGCCCAGCCTGGCGGCCCCCAACAACATTTCTCGCATCACCGTGGGGTAGATGACGCAGGTATCCAGGACCGCCTTCACAACCGGTAGAACACGGCTTTGAGATAGCCACTTTCGGCCAGCTGCGGCAGTTGCGGATGGTCGGGGCCTGCGAAGCCCGTGTGGATCAGTTGCGCCTGCCGCCCGGCCCGTCCGATCCCGCGGGACGAGGCATCGCGAAAACGGCCCAGATCGACTGCGTGTGAGCAAGAGCAGAGGCCGAGATAACCTCCGGCTTTCACCAAGGGCGCTGCAAGGCGGGCAATTCGCTCATAGGCACGCAAGCCCGCATCCAACGCTTGTCTTGAAGGCGCAAAAGCGGGTGGGTCGCAGATGACCACGTCGAATTGCGCGCCCTCGTCCGCCAATTGAGCCAGAACATCGAAAGCGTCGCCTTGCCGGGTCTGGAAACGATCGGCGCAACCGGTGGCCTCGGCGCCTTTGGCCGCAAGGTCCAGCGCGGCGCCAGAGCCATCCACAGACAGCGCCTGCGCGGCCCCCGAAGCCAGCATGGCAAGACCAAAGCCGCCGACATGGCTGAACACATCCAGCACCTGCGCGCCGGGATGGACCAGGCGGGCGGCGAAGGCATGGTTCGGGCGCTGGTCATAAAACAGGCCGGTTTTCTGACCACCCGTCAGGTCAGCCATATAAGTTGCGGCGTTCATGGGGACGGGCAGAGGCGCATCCGGTGCCGTGCCACGCAGGGTTACGTTCACATCGTCCAGCCCCTCAAGCACGCGGGTGCGGCCTGACGCGTTTTTCAGAACGGTGGACACGCCGGCAACCTTCACCAGCGCGTCAGTCAGGGTGTTCAGATGTGTCTCGGCCCAGGCGGCGTTAGGCTGGATGACGCAGGCATCGCCAAAGCGGTCGATGATCACCCCGGGGAATCCATCCGCTTCGGCGTGGATCAGACGGTAGTAGGGGGCATCAAACAGGCGGTCGCGCATCTCGAGCGCGCGCTGCAGGCGGGATTCGAACCAAGCGGCGTTCAGGTCGGCGTCAAGGTCGCGGTCCAGAACACGGCACATGATTTTTGACGCAGGGTTGACCGCCACCAGCGCAATGGGTGCGCGCTTGTCATCTTCAAGCACCGCCAAAGCCCCGGCCGGAATTTTACGGGTGCGGCGGTCGGTAACGACGTCATTGGCGTAGACCCATGGAAACCCATGGCGCAGGCCGCGCGCATTGGCTTTGGGTTTCAGGCGGATACGGGGACGGTCGGCGGTTTGGGTCATGGCGCCCTCTTAGTCGCGAACGCGCCGGGGGGGAAGCCCTAGCGAGAGCGCGCGCGCCAGCCTCCGCGCCGTTTCGGAGCCTGCGCTGCCTGAAGCCCCTCGGCCAACACCTGAGTCATCGGATGATCGGCATCCTGCGCGGCATAGGCTGCGTGCAACGGGGTCAGCGCCTCAATCTGGTCGACACCATCAGGCAGGCTCAGCGCCCAGTCGAGGAAGATGCTGCGGCATTCCGGCAAGGCGATGCCTTCGATGTTGTAAGCCTCGCGGATCAGGCCCTTTGGGTCGTTGGGATCAGTGCTGCGCGCCATCTTCGCCCTCTTTGATTACGTTGCCGATGATCTCGGCTGCAGTCGTGTACCTGTCTTGCAGCGCGGATTGCAGTTGCCCGACCTGTTCGAACCCTGTGGCCCGGCACAGGAAAGCCGCACCGCCTTGGCCGATCTTGTCGGCCTCGATCACCTTGCCCGAGAGCAGCCGTGCCGCGCATTGCGTGGACCAACATAGATCATAGCTGTCCTGCAGCTCTTGTGCCTGGGCGACATCCAGCAAACCAGCAGCGACCGCGCCCTCAAGGCCGGACCGAACATCGCGGTCTGCGATGCCCGCCATCAGCGCGCCTGTCTCGGCCATCAGTTCGATATCCATCATCCGGCCCGGACCGTTCTTGGCGTCCCAAACACCTGCAGGGGCTTTGGCAGCCGCCAGACGCGTGCGCATCTCGGCCACCTCGCGCAGAACCTTGTCGGCGTCTCGCGGCTGCGACAAAAAACCGGCTCGAAAGGCTTCTATGTCTTTGGCCAACTCATCATCGCCCGCGACCACATGGGCACGCGTAAGGGCAAGATGCTCCCACACCCAGGCATCTTCCTGTTGATAGTGCGTGAAACTGGCCCAACTGGTTGCCACCGGGCCCTGATTGCCCGACGGGCGCAGACGCATGTCAACCTCATAGAGCCGCCCCTGAGACATCGGGGCCGAGAGCGCCGTTATCAGGGCCTGCGTAAACCGCGCATAGTAGGTGCGAGTTGCCAGCGGGCGCGGACCGTCGGACATGTCCTGATCGAGCGGATCATAGATTACGATCATGTCCAGATCTGATTGTGAATTGATCCGCCCTGCCCCCAGCGATCCCATGCCAAGAACCGCAGCACCACGTCCCGGTGCGGGCCCATGTTTGCGGGCGAAATTTTCCGCCACATGCGGCAGGATCGCGGCGATGACGCACTGTGCCAGATCAGCGTATTGGCGCCCGGCCTGCGCGCCGTCGATCAGGCCGCGCAGGTGATGCACCCCAACCCGAAAGTGCCACTCTTTGCACCACCGTCGCGCCAGATCGAGTTTCGTTTCATAATCAGTCTCTTGCGTCAGGGCCTGCGCCAATTCCAACTGCAATGCGTCTTGCCCAGGCCAATCTGCAAAGAAACTGCCACCTATGACGGCATCAAATACAGAGGCATTGCGAGACAAGTGTGAGGCCAGCGCGTGGGACGTGCCCACGATGTCGATAAGCAGATCGATCAGTTGGGGATTGGCTTCGAACAGCGAAAACAATTGCACGCCAGCGGGCAGACCGGCCAGAAATCCGTCCAAAGCCACCAAGGCCTCTTCCGGCTTGGCCGTCTTGGCAAGGCGCGACAGAAGCTCGGGTTTGAGCCGGTCAAAAATCCGCCTGCCCCGTTGCGACCGCAGGGCCGGATAGGTTGCCCACCGCGCAAGGACGCTTTTGTCGAACGTAGTCTCCTGGTCCGGCGACGGGGATGCGCCGGATCCGGGGACAAAGAACCCCTCGGTCAGTTCATGCACTTCGGTCAGGCGGCGCGTCAGATCCTGGGTTAGCTCTGCGCTGCCGATCCCCATCAGGCAGGCGACGCGTTCGATCCCGTCTTCGGATTGTGGAACTTTGTGGGTTTGGGCGTCATGGATCATCTGTATGCGATGCTCGACCTCACGATGCGCGCGATAGTGACCCGTCAGCTTTTCGGCAACGTCCTCGGGTACCCAGCCTTTGCCAGCCAAGGCCGCCAACCCGGGCACCGTCCCCCGCACACGCAGATCGGGGTCGCGCCCACCTGCAATCAGTTGACGTGTCTGGGTGAAGAACTCGATCTCACGAATACCACCCTGTCCGAGTTTCATGTCATGCCCGGGGATCGAGAGGCTGCCGCCCGTTCCCTTGTTCTCCCGAATGCGCAGTCGCATGTCATGGGCGTCCTGAATGGCGGCAAAGTCCAGATGGCGGCGCCAGACAAAGGGGCGCAGGGCCTCAAGAAAGCGATGCCCCGCATCCATGTCACCCGCGCAGGCACGTGCCTTGATATAGGCTGCACGCTCCCAGGTCCGGCCAAGGCTTTCGTAATAGCGCTCGGCTGCTTCCATCGCCATGCAGACCGGCGTGACCGCCGGATCAGGGCGCAAACGCAGATCGGTGCGGAAGACATAGCCATCGGCGGTCTTGTCGCTGAGCGCGGCGCAGAAATTCCGTGTGGCGCGTACCATCCCATGCCGTGCGTCGTAGAAATCGTCCGGATCAAACCGCGTCTCATCGAACAGCACGATGAGATCGATGTCCGAGCTGTAGTTCAGCTCATGTGCGCCCATCTTGCCCATGGCAAGAATGACCATCCCTGCGGCCGTCTCGACGTCATCCTCCGTCATGCCTGGTAGTTTCTTGCGCCGGATCAATGCCGCGATCTCGGCCTTGGCGGCCACATCTGCGGCCAAGGCACCGAAATCAGTCAACGCGGCCGTCACCTTTTCCAACGGCCACGCACCAGCGATATCTGCCAGCGCCGTCAGCACCGCGATGCGCCGCTTGGCCAGCCGCAGCCCGGGCTTCAACTGGTCCGAAGGCAGCCCACGGACCTCTGCCATGACCTCTGCCAACGCTTGATCGGGATGGTACAGCGCGTGTGGCAGCCACGTCTTTTCGCGCTCGATCAGACCTTTCAGATAAGGGCTGGACCCGGCCGTACCGGCAATCAGGTCGCCTTGTTCCGCAGTCAGATCGGGAACCAAAGCACGGGCCTCATCGCCCAAAGATGGGTCAAACGCGCGAGGCAAACGCCGGATGTTCAAGCTATCACTCATAACCGGACCCTGCGCATCGCGGCATGGCAAGGTCAATGGCTCAAACGCATCAAGTGTCCTGAAGAGGAGTGTCCTGACTAAAGCTGTTGATCCAAACCCCAAGCCGCCGCTCCCACAGCGACGAAATCAGCATGGCATCCCAGTCAATCATTCCGGGGCGCAGATAATCTGCGCGATAGCACAGCAAAACGACATCGGGCGTCAGAACCCTCAGTTTTTCCTGGCTCAATTTGAATTCCGCCATTGTCGGTTCATCCGCAAACTGACCGACATGATCATCGCGGTTGGCAAAACCCGTGGGGTACACCCCCAGAAAATCGGCGCTCAAAAGCGCCCGGTCAGCGTCGGCATTGCCATCGATCAATGCGCGCCAGACTTGTTTTTCCAAATCCAGCATCTCGGCAAGCGACGGAGCAATATTTTTCTCTTCCATAGTCATACCAGCACCCTGCGCGGCAAGCCCTGCCCCGTCAACCAAATCCCAAAATGTAAATCTTTTTCACATCGACCCCTTGCAATGGTCCGGCGACTCCCCATCTAGACGATGTGAAAGGAATTTACATCAACCCCTGGAGAGACCACATGACCGCATTGTCCGAACCCGCCGTCCCATCAAACCCGGGATGGCTTCACCGTGCCGAGGCCTGGATGGACGACAAAGGCAAAGGTGCCTGGATCGCAGCCATGGTGCTTGGTTTCATCTTCTTCTGGCCCGTGGGCCTTGCCCTACTGGCCTACATGATCTGGAGCAAACGCATGTTCAGCAAATCCTGTAGCCGCCGCAAATCCTGGCACAGCCATATGAGCGCCATGAAGCCTTCGGGCAACAGCGCGTTCGACGCCTACAAGGCGGACACACTGGCGCGGCTGGAACGGGAGCAGCAGGACTTTGAGGCCTTCCTCCACCGCCTGCGTGAAGCCAAAGACAAGGCCGAGTTCGATCAGTTCATGGATGAACGCGCACGCGAGAACCACGAAGAAGACGGCAAAGCCGAGCCTGCCTAATGGCCCTTGCCCTGTCCCGGAGTTTCGGGACAGGGTGACACGACCCTATCTCTGAGACAGCAAAACATGACCCACCTGCCCGATCCTGACCGCCAGCCCGAATTCTACCAGTCCGTAGCAACCAAACGTTTTGTGGCCTGGTTGTTCGACATCGCCTTTATTTCACTTCTGTGCATTGTGCCCGTCTTCCTGACATTCGGTGCAGGGCTGTTCTTCCTGCCGCTGATCTATGCCGTGATCAGCTTTGTCTACAGGGTGATCACGATCTCGAACGGCTCGGCCACGCTGGGCATGCGATTCATGGGCATCGAACTGCGCGACGCCTTCGGCGGGCGTATGGACATGGGCAAAGCCGTCGCCCACACCGCCGGGTATTTCATCAGCATGGCGTTTTTTGTTGTCCAGATCGTATCGGTCATCATGATGCTGACCAGCGCCCGGTGCCAAGGTCTGACAGACGCCTTCCTGGGTACAGTCATGATCAACCAGCGGGCTTGAATACACTGCGCGTGAATCACTTGGCGGCTTGAAAAACCGTTGCTATCATCCGGTCCTAAGCAACATGGGACCTTCATGCGACACACGCTGCCAATAGCGCCACAATTCTATGTGACGGCCCCCCAGCCCTGTCCTTACCTTGACGGCAGGATGGAGCGGAAACTGTTCACCGCGCTGCAAGGCGAAGGCGCGGACCAATTGAACAATTCACTGTCGCAACAAGGGTTTCGCAGGTCACAGAACGTTCTCTACCGCCCCTCTTGCACCGACTGCGCAGCCTGTTTGTCTGCGCGGATCGACGTCGCGGCTTTCCAACCGACCAAAAGCCAGAAACGCGCGATGAAACGTAACGGCTACTTGCAACGCCGCGCGACATCGCCCTGGGCTACGGATGATCAATACGAGCTGTTTCGCAAATACCTCGACAACCGCCACGCCGACGGTGGCATGGCAGATATGGACGTGTTCGAATTCGCCGCGATGATCGAGGAAACGCCAATCCGCAGCCGCGTCGTGGAATACGCGGACCCAGAAACCGGAAACCTGATTGCCGTCAGCCTCACCGATGTGCTCGATGACGGGCTGAGCATGGTCTACTCGTTCTACGATCCTCAGCCACCGCAAAACTCTCTGGGCACCTATATGATCCTCGATCATATCGAGATCGCGCGCGAAGCGGGCCTGCCCTATATCTATCTGGGCTACTGGGTCCCCGGCAGCCCAAAGATGGGCTATAAGGCCAAATTCTCGGGCCTTGAGGCCTATGTTCAGGGCCAATGGCAAAAGATAAAGGATCCCGCATCATTCTGCGACTCCTCGCACCACCCGCTGTCCTCGGCACCCATCGCAGAACAGGTGGCCAGCATTCAACTGCCGGATCGACACCCGACCAAAGGCTGATCTTCGAATGAAACAAATTGTTCACGCCGTCACCCTCGTGGTGCCGGACTATGACGCCGCGATCGCCTTCTACACCGAAACGCTCGAATTCACCCTCACCAAAGACATCGATCTGGGCGGCGGCAAACGCTGGGTGCTTGTCACCCCGCCGGGTTCGGACGGCACGTCTCTTTTGCTGGCGAAAGCCGACGGTTCAGATCAAATTGCGGCCATCGGCAATCAAACCGGCGGCCGCGTAGGCTTTTTCCTGCAAACGGACGACTTCCAACGCGACCACTCAAAAATGCGCGCCCAAGGCGTCCAGTTCGAAGAAGATCCACGCTTCGAACCCTATGGCGCCGTTGCTGTTTGGCGCGATCCATTCGGAAATCGCTGGGATCTGATCCAGTTCACCTGATCCCCTCTTCATCTGGCCAAAAATATCCCGGGGATGAATTGGCCGCAGGCCAAGAAGGGGCTGGCCCGTTCTACCATGAAAATCAAAGCAAAAGGGGGCCGGTCGGCCCCCTTTTTCCATTGGATCCCATCACGTGATCAATTCGGGATCAGATCCGGAATGATGGTTACAATCGCGGGGAACGACCACAGGATTGCGATGCCTACGACCTGAATGATCACAAAGGGAACAACCCCGCGATAGATGTGGCCGGTGGTGACTTCTTTCGGCGCAACCCCCCGCAGGTAGAATAGCGCAAACCCGAAGGGCGGCGTCAGGAACGACGTCTGAAGGTTCACCGCCACCATGATCGTGACCCATTTCGGATCGAAGGACCCGCCATAGATCACCGGACCGACGATGGGAATCACGATGTAGATGATCTCGAGGAAATCCAGCACAAAGCCCAGGATGAACAGCACCAGCATCACGATCAGGAAGACCGTGAACTCGTTGTCAAAGCTCTTCAGGAACTGTTGGATATAGTGCTCGCCCCCGAAGGAGATTACGACCAGATTCAGCAACTGAGACCCGATCAGGATGGTGAACACCATCGAGGTTACCTTGGCGGTCTCGCGAACCACCGGGGTCAGAACCCCGCTTGAGAACAGCACCCAGCAGCCATAGATCAACCCGAACAAGGCGTAGAGATACGTAGCATAAGCAAGGATAAAGGCAATCCATGTCTCGGCGGGAACGTTCCCCTGACTGATACGCAGATCGAAATTCACACCCATCAACAGGCAGATGATCACGGCAAATGTCGACCAGATAATCACCTGTCCGGACCGACCTTGATCTTGCAGCTTGCGATAGGCTGCCAGCATGATCGCCCCACCCGCGCCCAAAGCCGCGGCCGGTGTCGGGTTGGTAATGCCTCCTAGGATCGAACCGAGCACGGCAATGATCAAAACCAGCGGTGGAAAGACAACACGGATCAGATCGTTCGTAGCGCAGCGCGCGGCGGCCTCCTTGCAGCCGTACAATGCTATGGCGAGAGGGATCGCCAACATCAGGAACGTCGCCCCGGATGATGTCGTCGGCGTGACAAGCAGAATGTCGACCAGCAGCGTCAGCAGCAAGCCAATCGCACCAACGATCAGCGGCTGAGGCGCGCGCGACGGAGCAATACCGCGACCCAGAACCAGTGTCAGCGCCAACAGAACCACGACGACCGCCACGCCATTGCCAATCGGCGCCGCGTCGGCGATTTTGGCTTCGCGGGCGGCTGCAAGCTCATCTTCGCTCAGACGTTCGGCACTGGCGATCCCGCCAGCGGCGTCGATTTCTTCCTGCTCGGCCACTGCCTGATCCCAGGCCGTCTGGCCATGCAGGTCGATCATCGATGCCTGACACTCTTGCGACACGTTGGTGCGCAGCGACGCACCCTGCCCCACATCCGAGAAAGCCGAGACCGTGATGTTCTGGCTGCCGATAACACCTGCACTGCCCAAAAGCACCGCACCGACAATGATCGCAACCGGAGCACCCAGCAGCCAGGTCAAACCTTCCGAGCGGGTGATCGTCTCACCAGAACCGCCCGAAAGCTCTACTGCCGGGGCCTTGTCCGGGTTCAGCAGGGCATATCCAAACGCATATAGCGCATACAGCAGCGCCAGCATGATCCCCGGCAGCAACGCTGCCTGAAACAACGTACCGACTGAAACCACGGCGGGTTCGCCAAGAAAGGTCAACGCGTCGGTACACCCGGCCTCGACGGCGCGGGTTTCCTGTGCGGTCGAATACAAATCGCCAGCCAGCGTCCCCAGCAGAACGATTACGATCGAAGGCGGGATGATCTGACCCAAGGTCCCCGAGGCCGCAATCACGCCCGTCGCCAGCTCCGGTGAGTAGTTGTTCCGCAACATGGTCGGCAGGGCCAGCAGCCCCATTGTCACGACCGTTGCCCCCACGATTCCGGTGGATGCAGCCAGAAATGCGCCCACGACCACGATCGACACGGCCAGACCACCTGGCAACGGGCCAAAGACGCGCGCCATTGTGGTCAGCAGATCATTGGCGATCTTCGAGCGTTCCAGCGTGATGCCCATCAGCACGAACATCAGAACAGCCAGCAGCGTCTCGATGGATTGTCCGGCCAGAACACGCTCGTTCATGCGGTTCACGATGAACGAGACGTTGCGATCCAGCGCGGTTTCCCAGCCCGAGGGAAAGACCGGTTCACCGATTCTGGGCAAATCCGGGTATCGGAACACTGAAACCGAATCCGGTTTCACCCCGGTCGCTACCAGATCGCGATACATTTGCGAACTGGTATCGATGGCCTGGTGGATCAGCAGCCCGGCACTGTCCAGCGCGGCGATGATCCCAAACGAAATCACACCGGCCCCACCGATGGCAAAGGCCACCGGGAAACCAGACAGGATGCCTCCGAAAAGGCAGAAGAATACGATAATGAGGCCTATCTCGACGCCATCAAGTCCGAATAGCATTGTCTTGGGTCTCCGTCCCTAATGTGCGCCTTCAAAGGCTTCTTCACCGTCGCCAAGGCTGTCCTTGTCGAGGTATTTCCCGGCGCTTTCCGGCCCTTCCACGAATTCCAGATACGAACGCCACAGGAAGGCAACCGCATGCAAGAACACCATGCCCGCAAAGGCAACAAGCAGGATCTTGAACAGGAAATAAGCATCGAAACCGTTCGGGCTGAACCCAATGGTTTCCACATTCCAGCGTAGCGCGAGCGATTTCTGTACCAACCTGTCCAGAGTGTCGCTGGCCGAGGGTTTCGGCACAATCAGGTGCCGCCACATGAAGTACCAGCCATACATCCAGGTCAGCACGGCCATCGGCATCATGAACAACACGGAACCGCACATATCCACCACGCGCTTGGCACGGTGGCTGATACCGGCGTAAATCAGATCAACGCGCACATGTCCGCCCTGCACGAAGGTGTAGGCACAGCACAGACAGACAACCATGGCGTTATACAGTTTAAGTTCTTCCGCGAACCAACTGATATCCTGACTGAAAGGTATACCCAGCCCAAAGGACATGTCAGGTCGCGCAAAGACCCGTTGCATAAACACGATGACGATCTGCTGGATCACCATCAACAGCCCCGCCCAGGCAAAGAAGCGCCCGGTTGTGTTGGCAAAGGCCTCAAGCCCGCGGACCATGCCCCACATGAAGTTCCGATAGTAAAGGCCGATGGCCGTCAACACCAGAAACAGGGTAAAGATCACAAAGAAGAACTCGACCGAGCCGCCATAGTAGACAAAGCGCATGATGGATTCTTTGTCCGACCAGTCCAGCCAGAGCTGCGGATGCGTGATCGCATATCCAAAGTTATAGAAGGCTTCGGCAATGTTCTGAATGAACCAGATCAGTCCATTCCACAGGGCGCCGAAAAACGAGATACCGTTGTCGTCCTGCATGTTGTCCCCGGGTCGCGTCAGTTGCATCAGTTGTTGTAAGCGGCATGATGGGTCCGCGTATATGCAACAGGAAAGGTTCCCCCGCTGTTGCGGGGAAACCGATTATTCATCTGGCTTGAATTTAGCCCCGAACGCGGTCGCGCTGTTCGGTGTAGGCACCGGACGACAGGTTCAGCCAGCCCGAGGAAGATGCCATCGAGGACATCGCGCTGTCATGGATCTTCTTGAACAGTTCATCGCCCATGTTCTCGTCCAGAACTTCCTGCGACGCCTGACCAAATGCATCCCAAACGCTGTCCGGGAATTCCATAACCTTTACGCCGCCTGACTGCAGACGCTGCAGGGCTGCACCGTTGTTGGCCAGGAATTGCGCCAGATTCCACTGGTGCGCTTCGGCTGCTGCGATCTCGATGATCTTCTGCTGAGCTGGCGTCAGGCTGTCATAGACATCGCGGTTGGTGGCCAGAGACAGACCCGCGCCCGGCTCGTGGAAGCCCGCGGTGTAGTAGGTCTTGGTGATTTCCTGGAAGCCCGCTTTTTCGTCCGCCCAGGGGCCGATCCACTCGGTGCCGTCAATCGCACCCGAGGACAGCGCCTGATACACCTCTGAGCCCGGAATGTTCTGAACCGATGCGCCCAGTTTGCCCAGCGCCTGACCGCCCAGACCCGGCATACGGAACTTCAAACCCTGGAAATCTTCCGGGCCGTTGATCTCTTTCGAGTACCAGCCGCCTGCCTGCGCACCGGTGTTCCCCGCCAGGAAGGATTTCAGTCCGAAGATCGAGCCCAGCTCGTCATGCAGTTCCATACCGCCGTCATGGTAGTACCAGTTCACCAGTTCCTGCGCGGTCATGCCGAACGGAACAGCGGTGAAGAAGGCATAGCCCGGGTGCTGACCCACAAAGTAGTAGTCTGCCGCGTGATACATGTCGGCCTGACCCGAGGATACGGCATCAAACACTTCGAACGCGCCAACCAGCTCACCTGCGGCCTTGATCTCAACCGTCAGGTTCCCATCGGACATCGCGTTGATGCTGTCGGCGCTGCGCTGCGCCGCATCAAACACACCCGCCAGACCACGACCCCACGAGGTCACCATGGTCAGGGTCCGCTGACCCTGCGCGTAGGCCGGCGCCGCCAGTGCCGTTGCAGCAGCAGCCGAGCCGCCCAAAGCGGATTTTTTCAGAAATGAACGACGATCCATATGAGTATTCCTCCCCTTCATTGGTCGTACCCCGGACTAGTCCGGGTCTGTCGTATTCAATGATCGGGAGGGTAATGGCAGAGAAGTGAAAGAAAATACCTACTACTGCGTAGAAACCCGGGTTTCTGACAGTTTTTCACAGGCAAATTACTCAGGAATGCCAGTTCAATCCGGATTTCCCATTCATTTTGGACGATAACGTCCAATCTTTTTGCAATTTTGTTGCCGCTTGCGTATCGATTCGACCATGCAGAAACTAAGAAACCTGGTTTCACTCACCTACGGGCAGAAATTGTCTCTGGTTGCGGCCATCCCCCTGGTCGTCGCCGTGGCAGCCATTGCCATTCTGGTCGCCTACCAAGCCCGCGCCACCGCCGAGCGCGAAATACAAGCGCTTGAGCTGCGCCTGATCGAAGCAAAAAAAGAAGAGCTCAAGAACTACGTCACCCAGGCCCGCAATGGCTTTGCCTATATCTATGGCCGCGCCGAACCGGACGACGATGTCGCCAAAACTCTTGTCACACAGATTCTGTCGGCGATGATCTATGGTCAGGACGGGTTCTTCTTTGTCTATGACTACGACGGAAACAACCTTGTCAGCCCCCGTCAGACCCAGTTCATCAACCGCAATTGGGAGGGTCTGACCGACAGCGACGGCACGCCGATTGTTGATGAATTCATCCGACTGGCCCGCCAGGGTGCAGGTTGGCACAGTTTCATGTGGCAAAAGCCCTCAACCGGGGAAGAGGCGCAGATGATCGCCTATGTCGTCGGCCTACAGGATTGGCGGTGGGCGGTGGGTACCGGTGTTTTCATTGACGACATTCTTGTCACTGTCGCAAATGCCCGCGCCGAAGTCGAAACCCGCGTAAGACGCACTTTCATGTATATCGGCGGTATCGTTCTGGCCGCCGTTCTGATTGTCTTCGCCTCGGGCTGGTTTTTGAACATTCGCGAACGACGTCTTGCAGATGCCAAGCTCAAGGAATTGACCCAACGCGTCTTTGACGCGCAGGAAGAAGAACGTGGCCGGGTTGCACGAGAACTACATGACGGTATCAGTCAAATTCTTGTAGGTGTGCGCTACGCGCTCGACAACGCGCGCCGCCGCCTGTCCCGAGGCGATGATGCAGGCGCACAGGCTCCGCTGGACAAGGGCATCGACCACCTTGGAAGCGCGATCACCGAAGTACGTCGCATCAGCCGGGACCTGCGCCCCGGCGTCCTGGACGATCTGGGGCTCGGCCCTGCGCTCAAGGCCCTGACCGATGACTTCCGCGACCGGACGGGCATCGAGACCGAGTTTTCGACCGTTGTCTTTCGCAACCGTCTGGACCATGACAGCAAGATCGCTCTGTACCGTATCGCTCAGGAGGCCCTGACCAATATCGAACGCCACGCCGAGGCCTCGCAGGTGACGATTGATCTGCGCGGGCACAAAAAGGGTGCTACAATGCGGATCATCGACAACGGCCGCGGTCTTGAGGCCGAACCCGATTCCATGAACTCTGGAATTGGGCTGCGCAACATGCAGGAACGCATCGAACAGCTTGACGGATCGTTGCGTATTCTGTCATCACGCGGCCCGCATGGGGGGACGGTGATCGAAGCCAGCCTGCCGCTCAGCCACCTTCTGCCGCCGCAGGAAGACGCAAACCCGATCCGAAAGGTCGCCACATGACTATCCGAGTCCTCATCGTCGATGATCACCCAATGGTGGCCGAGGGCATCCAGTCGATCCTCGAAAGCTATGATGAGATCGACGTGGTCGGCACGCTCGGCAGCGGCCAGGCTGCGGTGGATCAGGCGGTCGATCTTGCCCCCGACGTAATCCTGATGGACCTGAACATGCCCGGCCTTGGGGGGCTCAGCGCGACCGAAATCATCCTCGAACGGTTGCCGGAAACGCGGATCCTGATCCTGTCGATGCATGACAGCCCGGAATACATCTCGACCGCGCTCAGTCACGGGGCCAAGGGGTATGTGCTGAAGGACGTGCCCACGGATGAGATCAAGCTGGCCATCGATGCTGTGATGAAGGGCGAGCAATACTTGTGCACCGGCGCAAGCGGGTCGCTCAAGCCCAAGGGCGGCAGCGCGCGCGAGGCCCTGACCGGGCGGGAACAGACAATCCTGCTGGAACTGGCACAAGGCAAATCCAACAAAGAAGTCGCTCTCGCCCTGGATATCTCGGTTCGCACGGTCGAGACACACCGCAAGAACATCAAGCGCAAGCTGGGGATTTCCTCAACTGCGGGTCTGACCCGCTATGCACTGGAACATGGCGTCCTGCAGGGCACCGGTGTCGGCTACTGATCCCACCGCAGCGCGGCACGCGCTGCGCGGCCCAACCAGAGGAGACGCGCCGCAGGCGCTTTGACGATGGGCGGGAGCCGCTACGTTCTCGGACGGATATCTTCGCCGAAAAAGATCAGGGTTCCATCTTCATCAATGACGTGGAACTCACGTTGCAAATATGGCTGGTCGAACGGCGGGCGGACACGACCCTTTGGCAAATCGCTCAACCCGTCTTTCAGACGGTCATAGAGCGCGTCGATACCCTCGACATCAATGTAATAGGACTGAGAGTCTCCCAGAGGCTTGCCATCTTTTCGGGGCGGACATTCCAGCAAGCGTATCGCAATCGGACCTTGCGACAGAAACGCGTAGTTGTCCTGACGAAACCCGCATTCGAACTTCAGCCGCCTGCAATAGAACGCGATTTGGGCGTCCAGCGATGAGCACAGAACAAATGGTGTGAGGTGCAGCAGCTTCGACATCAAAACCTCCGGTCCGACATATGATCATGCTACATCAGGCAATCCGTCAATCCAGCAATTGATCCCTGCGTGTCCCTTCGCGTTTGTAGTGATGTGGAAGCACGCGACCATAAAGTTGTTGCGTGCGTTCGATACCGCCGCACATCCCTTCGGCCTCAACAAAGGAAAAGATACCCACATACCGGCTGCGGGCGCCAATGACCGGTGCGACCCGGTGCAGCGAATACCGGCCCTTGAAGATTTGAAGATCACCGGGCTGCAACTCCAGACAACGCACGCGGGACCTATCACCATCCAACACGGACGCCACGGCGTTGAAGTTTTCGTCTTCAGGGGTTCGCAGGTTTGGCACATATTCGAACGCGCCGCCTTGCTCTCCGTTCTGAATGGCCAGAGTCACGGTGAAATTGTTGGTGTCGAAATGCCAGGGAAAACCCTGTCCCTCTTCCACGACATTGATAATCACATCCGCCAGAGGGTCATCATAGCGAAAAAACCTGTCGACCGGTTCGCCCAGTGCAAGGCGGATAAATGGCATGAACCCGTCAAACTCGTAAATCCGGCGCAGCGGGCCCGAGGCCGGGAAGTTATCCGCCGGAACAAAGGCGTTTGACCGGTCATAGAAACGTCGGATCGGGTGGCCGATCCCAAAGCGCGTGTCATCCTTGGAGAAATATGCGTTTGTACGGTTGAAAGACCGATGCGCATTGGGTGCGGCGGCATCGGCTTCGTGTACCAGCAGATCCAAACCGTCCTGATGGACGAAACCCGGCAGGACTGCGCAACCGTCCTGCGCCAATTCACGCTGAATGTCGCTGATCAACCTGTCATAGGCGTGTGACCCCGGACGGTCGATCGGATACCGCCCCAAATCCACCACATCCTGCAGCATCTTGTGCCTCCCTGAGTGTCCCGTCCCTCTCAGCCTGACCCAGTCGCAGCCGCCTATCATGCTCGTTTCGGACATTCGCTTGACGCTTTCAGACCAGTCCGGTTTCACGAGAATCTGCAAATCTGCTCTCAGAATTCCCGGAAATTCCCAACGTGCGGCAATCTGCGCAACAAAATGTCGCAAAACAGGGGCATGGAGATAGAAAATTGGTGCAATTGCCTGTTGACGCCCCTTTCCCCCGACCATAATGTCCCTGCACGTAAAGAAGGAGCCTCTGGCGATGAGAACGCTAGTCGTAATCGTAGGAACCACGCGCATGGGCCGGTAACGGTAAACCATAATCGAACCCATGCGCCTCCGAAAACATCGGGGGCTTTTTTTATGCGAAACGCAAGACACATGTCGCGAACGGAGCAAAGCAGATGACACGTGAGATGACCGGCGCAAAGATGGTAGTTCAAGCCCTCAAGGATCAGGGCGTGGACACGGTATTTGGATACCCCGGTGGCGCCGTCCTACCGATCTATGACGAGATCTTTCTGCAAAACGACATTCGCCACATTCTGGTGCGTCACGAACAAGGCGCCGTGCATGCCGCCGAAGGCTATGCGCGGTCAACCGGCAAGCCGGGCGTTGCGCTGGTGACTTCGGGCCCCGGCGCGACCAATGCGGTCACCGGCCTGACAGACGCGCTGCTGGATTCAATCCCGATTGTGGTTCTGACCGGTCAGGTTCCGACCTTCATGATCGGCTCGGACGCGTTTCAAGAGGCTGACACCGTTGGTATCACCCGCCCCTGCACCAAGCATAACTGGCTGGTGAAGGACACGGATTCGCTGTCTGAAACCATGCACGAAGCCTTCCATGTTGCCACATCCGGCCGGCCGGGTCCGGTTCTGATCGACATTCCGAAGGACGTTCAGTTTGCCTCTGGCGAATACAGCCCACCGAAACCGTCCACGTCCCACTACCAGCCGGTTCTGAAAGGGGATCTGGAAGAGATCACCGAACTGGTCGCCGCGATTGAAACGGCAAAAAAGCCCGTCTTCTATACTGGTGGTGGCGTCATCAATTCGGGCCCTGCGGCCAGCCAGTTGCTGCGCGAGCTGGTGGATGCCACGGGATTCCCGATCACCTCGACCCTGATGGGTCTGGGGGCCTACCCCGCCTCCGGCGAGAACTGGTTGGGCATGCTGGGGATGCACGGGCTGTACGAGGCTAATCTGGCGATGCATGATTGCGATCTGATGATCAATATCGGCGCGCGGTTCGATGACCGGATCACCGGGCGGATAGACGCGTTCTCGCCCAATTCGAAGAAAGCACATATCGATATCGACCCCTCGTCGATCAACAAGGTGATCCGCGTGGACATCCCGATTGTCGGGGATGTGGCCCATGTACTTGAGGATATCCTCAAGGTTTGGAAAGCGCGTGGTCGCAAGACCGATGCGGCGAATGTCAAACAGTGGCAGGCGCAGATCAGTAACTGGCGCAAGGTCAATTGCCTTGCCTATACCAACAGTGAAAAGTCGATCAAACCTCAGCATGCATTGGTACGTCTGGAAGAACTGACCAAAAAGCGCGACCGCTATATCACCACGGAAGTGGGCCAGCACCAGATGTGGGCAGCGCAATATCTGGGGTTCGAAGACCCTAACCGCTGGATGACATCCGGAGGGCTGGGCACGATGGGATACGGCTTCCCCGCCTCCATCGGCGTGCAGATGGCGCACCCGGATGCGTTGGTGATCAACGTCGCAGGCGAAGCCTCATGGCTGATGAACATGCAGGAGATGGGCACCGCCGTTCAGTACCGCCTGCCCGTCAAGCAATTCATTCTGAACAACGAACGCCTCGGCATGGTCCGCCAATGGCAAGAGCTGCTGCATGGCGAGCGGTACTCGCATTCCTGGTCCGAGGCTCTCCCCGATTTCGTCAAACTCGCCGAGGCATTTGGGGCCAAGGGTATCTTGTGTTCCGACCCCGCTGATCTGGACGATGCGATCATGGAGATGATCAACTACGACGGTCCGGTGATTTTCGACTGTCTGGTCGAAAAGCACGAGAACTGCTTTCCCATGATCCCGTCGGGCAAAGCCCACAACGAGATGCTGCTGGGCGAATCCGAGACGCAGGGCGTGATCGATTCCAAAGGGTCGGTTCTGGTTTAAACCTTCTCGACGAATTCTGTCGGGCGCTCGCGCGCCTGACATCTTAAGATGATGAAAGGGACATAAATGTCTGCCCTACATATCAAAAAAGGCTCTACCCGCCATTCGGCCTACAACCTACGACCCACGTTTTCGGACGTGCAGGAACGGCATACAATTGCGGTTCTGGTCGAGAACGAGCCGGGTGTTCTGGCTCGCGTCATCGGACTGTTCTCGGGCCGTGGCTACAATATCGAAAGCCTGACCGTGGCCGAGGTGGATCATACCGGCCACCTCAGCCGCATCACTATTGTCACCACCGGCACGCCGCAGGTGATCGAGCAGATCAAGGCACAGCTGGGCCGGATCGTGACCGTGCATGAGGTTCATGACCTGACGGTCGAAGGCCCCTCGGTCGAGCGCGAGTTGGCGATTATCAAAGTCGTTGGAGGCGGCGACAAACGCGTCGAGGCGCTGCGTCTTGCGGACATCTTCCGCGCCAATGTGGTCGACAGCACGTTGAATTCTTTCATTTTCGAGATCACAGGCGCGCCCGACAAGATCGACGCCTTCGCTGATCTCATGCGCCCTCTGGGCCTTGTCGAAGTCGCCCGGACGGGCGTTGCCGCCCTGCTGCGCGGCGACTGATCCCCTTTTTACCGGTCTCGGCCAACCAGCCGAGGCCGGACCACCGTCAGTCAGACCAAACACGCCAGTCATTCCGATGCGGTATTTTATGCGTCAAATGTGCAATAACACCACTTTCTCAACATAAAGACTGCATTGAACAGACAAAACTTGTTGCGTTTGTCTTGGTCGGCGCTAGCCTCTCAGCTGCAACGCGACGTGGGGAACGTTGCTTGGGGTTATCTGTACGATTTCGGTCATAAGCACGGTCCGCCGGCCTTCGCCGCTGTTTTCAAAGAAGAAACCGCCAAGCCTTGGGACGACTATGACTGACAATACCCGCAGCCCCGCTGAACTTCGCGCCATGTTTGGTGAGAACCTCAGACGGCTGGCGCGAAAGTACCCCTCTGTCTCGGCCCTGTGTCGAGAGCTTGGCATCAACCGCACGCAGTTCAACAGATACCTGGCCGGCGAAAGCTTTCCGCGCGCCGATGTTCTGGATCGACTGTGCCGGTTTTTTGATGTGGATGCCCGCATCGTGCTGGCGCCGCTTGATGACATCCCGAGTTCCGAACCTCTTGATGTGAACGCGACCCTGACCGAATTTCTTGGGTCGGGCACTGACGCCGCCTCGGGTTGTGTATTCCCGTCCGGGTTCTACGCAGTGTCCGAAAACCAATCGACTATACTGCTCTACGCAAAAAAACTGCCGCAATGTACCTTGATCCGAGGTCACGCACCGCCCGATGCGATGCCGGAAGACACGCCCAAAGCCCGCGAACTGCGCGGGATTGCAACAATTTCGGGCGAGTATGTCTATATTCTGATTTCTCATCGCGACGGTCACGACAGCAAGATCTATGCCGTATCGCAAGACGGCAAGCTTTGGCGGGGCACGGTCTTCAGCCCGTTTAACGGACGTGATCCCAAGCCGGTGGTTCTAAAACATCTCGGTCACGACACAAGCACCGTGCTCAAGGCCGCTCGGCAAGTGTCCCGAACACAGACCAGGCACCCAAAACCGGCGTCAAAGGCCGAAGGCTAGGTTTCGCTGTCATCCGTGATCTGGCGGTACAAATGCCAGCTGGCATGACCCAGCAGAGGCAAGATCACCAACAAGCCCAGAAACCATGGAATCATTGCGGCGAATGTCACAACCGCGATGAAAATCCCCCATGCCAGCATCACGGGCAAATTGGCGGCGACATAGGAATAGCTGGAAATCATCGCTGTCACAAAATCCAGCTCTCGATCCAGCAACATCGGGATCGACAGAACGGTAATCATGTACAAGACGGTCGCAAAGATCCCACCAACGACCGAGCCCACAGCCAGCATCATCAACCCGTTGGCCGTCAGATACACTTCAACCGAAGAGGAGACGTTGGTTAACGTCGACAGGCCCATGAACAAGGCAAAAATCATGTGGCCAAGAAAGAACCAAAACAAAAACATCACAACAATGATGGCGCAGATCGAAGGCAACTGGCGGCGACTTTGTTGCAGAACGACCCCGAAGATCGCTCCGAAATCCAGCGCCTCGCCCCGTTCCAGCCGATGAGAGACCTCATATAGTCCAACGGCGGCGAAGGGCCCGATGAGCGGAAAGCCAATCGCGGCCAAAACCAGCCAGAAACTGGTTCCCGTCTGCAGGGTTACCCAGGCCATCGCCCATCCCGCCAGAACGTAGAACCCCGCGAAAATCAATCCGAACTGAGGGGCGCGCCGAAAGTCACCCCACGCGCGCCGCAGTGCCTCTCGTACCATCGAGGCGTCCACGGGTCGCATCTCGGGCACTCCGAAAGGTTTGTCCATCTCTTCTTCCTCCCTGCCAGCTCTATCGCATCGCCGGTCTTTGTTTCGGCCAATCGGTCGCTGCGTGATAGGCTGCCCCCAGCGACAACAAACGTGAATCAGCGCCTTTGGGGCCAAACAGCTGAAATCCCATCGGCAGCCCCGCCGCACCAAACCCGGCAGGTGCTGCCAGACAGGGCAATCCGATCAGGCTGACCGGCACAGTCACATGCATCCAACGATGATACGTGTCCAACGCGCGACCTGCGATCTCGGTCGGATATGGCGTGTCGATATCGAATGGCCAGACCTGAGCTGCAGGCAGAACCAGCGCATCATAGCTTTGAAGTACTTCTACCGCTCGGCGGTACCACTCCGACCGGACGACGCTGGCATCGTGAACCTGAATCGCGGTCAGGTTCAATCCGCGCTCCAACTCCCACTGCGCGGTGTCTTTCAGCGCGGCAGCTTTGTCGCGCAACGGCAATAACTTGGCCACAACAGTCCATGAACGCAGCGTGATCCAACTTTCCCACATCTGCTCGGCATTAAAGGGCGGTTCCACCGCGTCGACCACGGCGCCTTGTGCTTCGAATACGGCCAGGGCATCGCGGCACAGTTCCAAAACACCATCCTCCATCGGAAACGCACCGCCCCAGTTTCCCAACCAGCCAATCCGTATCCCTTTCAGATCGGCAGGTCGTACGGGCGACACCGCCGAGGCGCTCGCCGTCAGTGGCTGGCGGGGATCCGGCCCCGATATTACATCAAGCAACAGCCCCAGGTCCTGCGGGCTGCGCGCCATAGGGCCCAATGTCGAAATCTGGTGTAGAAACCCGTCGCCGTCGGGTTCCGAGGGCACCCGACCCCAGCTTGGGCGAAATCCGTAGACATTGTTCCACGCCGCCGGATTGCGCAGGCTGCCCATCATATCGGACCCATCGGCCAGCGAGACCATTCCCGTCGCCAGCGCCACTGCAGCTCCGCCGGACGACCCTCCGCAACTCAGCGCCGCGTCATACGGGTTCCGGGTCGCTCCGTAGACGGGATTGAACGTGTTTGAACCCAGGCCAAACTCCGGCGAGTTGGTCTTGCCAATCAATATCGCCCCCGCAGCACGCATCCGAGCAGCGATCAAGTCATCCCGATCCGACACATACGCGCGAAACAACGGCGATCCCTGGGACGAGACCACACCCGCCACATTGACGAGGTCCTTCACGGCGATGGGAACACCGTGCAATGGTCCCCGCCGACCGGGTCCGGCATCCAGCGCGGCCGCTTCAGTCATAAGCGCGCCCTCGTCCCTCAAGGCCACGATCGCATTGACAGTGCCGTTCACCGCATCAATTCGATCCAGCGTTGCGCGCATCACTTCGGCGGCGGAAACCTCACCCGATGACAGATTGTCGGCCAACACCGTTGCAGACCACTGAGTTAAATCCATCTGGGGTTCACACGCCTCGATCTGTTGACCTCAAACCCAGCCTAGCCGGGCCACTCAGGCAAAAAAACCCACTGTTTAAATACATCTTTTCCCGGCGCAGCCCGCACGGCGCGGATCCTTTTCATCTGGCCAAAAATATCCCGGGGGAGTCGCGGCCTGCCGCGGCGGGGGCAGAGCCCCCTGCCCGACCTAGTCGCCTTGCGCCTCGGACCGGCTCTTGCCTGCCACGTCCAGGGCAAGCGTTGCCGCCATGAACTCATCCAGATCACCGTCCAACACCCCTTTGGTGTCCGAGGTCTCGTGATTGGTTCGCAGGTCCTTCACCATCTGATAGGGCTGCAACACGTATGACCGGATCTGGTTGCCCCATCCCGCATCGCCCTTGGCCTCATGAGCAGCGTTGATATCGGCGTTGCGACGGTCCAACTCCTGCTGATACAGCCGGGATTTCAGCGCCTTCATCGCGATATCGCGGTTCTGGTGCTGCGATTTTTCGGAGCTGGTCACCACAATCCCGGTCGGGATATGCGTGATCCGCACCGCCGAGTCTGTCGTGTTCACGTGCTGGCCACCGGCGCCTGAGGACCGGTAGGTATCAATCCGAATGTCCGAGGGGTTCACTTCGATCTCGATATTGTCATCGACCACCGGGTAGACCCAAACCGAACTGAACGAGGTATGCCGCTTGGCCGCCGAGTCGTAGGGCGAAATCCGGACCAGACGATGGACGCCACTTTCCGATTTCAGCCAGCCATAGGCGTTGTGTCCCGAAATCTTGTAGGCTGCGGATTTGATCCCCGCCTCTTCGCCCGCAGTCTCGGATTGCAGTTCGACCGTATAGCCCTTTTTCTCGGCCCAGCGCACATACATTCGCGCCAGCATCGACGCCCAGTCGCAGCTTTCGGTACCCCCCGCGCCCGAGTTGATTTCGAGGAACGTGTCATTGCTGTCGGCTTCTCCGTCCAGCAGGGCCTCCAGCTCTTTCTTGGCGGCTTTTGCACCCAGCTTTTTGATGGCGTCCTCGGCGTCGGTGACGACCTCTTCGTCCTCTTCCATTTCGCCCAGTTCGATCAGCTCGATATTGTCGCTGAGATCGGTCTTTATAGTTTCATAGGTCTCGATCGCGTCAACCAGCATCTGACGTTCGCGCATCAGCTTTTGCGCGTTTTCGGGGTTGTCCCACAGGTTCGGGTCTTCGACGCGCGCGTTGAATTCTTCAAGCCGGTGTGGCGCGGTGTCATAGTCCATGCGCTGCGCCAACAGCTCCAGCGACTTTTCAATTTCCGCCACGGTATTCTGGGTTTCAGCGCGCATCGTCTTGTCCCAACTTGCTCAATCAGGCCTGCGTGATAGCAAGAGGCGAAGGTCACCACAAGACAGGCAACCAGGGAATGCAAAGCCCACCGCAAGAGATTCTGGATCATTGGCAACTGACCTTGATCAAGCCGGTTGCGGAAACCGGATCGGCCCAGGTTTGGAAAGTTCGTGACCCGGACGGCGCGACCGCAGCACTCAAGCTCTATCGCCGTGCACATCGCGGGAACGAAGCGCCGGGAACCAATCTTTTGATCGCGTGGCAGGACCGGGGCGCCGTCCATGTCCTCAAGGAAACCGAGACGGCTATCCTGATGGAATGGCTTGAGGGCCCAACACTCGGCGACATCGCGCGACAGGGTGAGGTTGCTCGGGCTCTGGACATTCTGGCGGAAACGGCCGGGCGTCTGCACGCACCACCGCTTTGTCGGGTTGCCGGGATGCGCCCGCTGACCGAAGTGATCAATCCACTGTTGGATTGCCGCTTCGACAAGACTTGCCCTGCCGGTCTGGCTCGGGATATGAGGCGCGCCACGCAACTGGCCCAGAACCTGCTGGAGACCCTGGCACCGGGTGTTGCGCTGCATGGCGACCTGCACCCGGACAACATCATCCTCACACAGACCGGGCCGCGCGTGATAGATGCCAAAGGGTATCTGGGCGATCCCGCATTCGAACTGGCCAATGCGATCCGCCACCCGAAAGGGATGCCGGATCTGGTGCGCCAGCCGCAACACATGGAAAGATGCCTGTCGCTTTATGCCGATGCGCTCGGCGTCCAAAGACAACGCCTGGCAGAATGGGCAGCCGTCAAATGCGCCTTGTCAATCTTCTGGAGGGCAAACGGGCCCATCGCCGACGACAAGGAAGCCGATCTGTTGCGCTTGCTGCTGTCAGTTTCAGGTCAGTAGAGGCCACCCGTCGTCACGTCGCCTTGCGTTGCCTTGGGTCCAACCGTGACGGTCTGGCCGGTTGAGGTCTGCACCTGAACCCCGGCACGCTGCACCTCTTCGAACAGTGGCAAGTCCGATCCAATGGCGAATCCACCATCATAGATCCGGTCGATAAACCCGTCGACACCGTCCCGGAAATACTCGGCCACGACATAGTCGCCGGTCGCATCCGCTGGCAGGCGCGCGCCGCTGAAGCGGTCGATCTTGATAAAGTGACCACCTTCAGGCACTTCGAACGGTCCACCCCCGTATTTCTCGACGGCTTTTTCCATGAAGCTTTGGAAGACCGGGCCACACATCGTACCACCATAGGCCCCCCGGCCCATCGGTCGCGGGCGGTCATAGCCGATATAGCATCCCGCCACGATGTTCGAGGTAAAGCCGATGAACCACGCGTCCTTGGATTCGTTGGTGGTGCCGGTCTTGCCTGCAGTTGGCACCGGCAGGTCCACGAACCGCGATGCCGTTCCGCGGTCTACAACGCCTTTCATCATTGACGTCAGCTGATAGGCGGTGATCGCATCCATAACCTGTGAGCGGTTGGTTTCGATGGTAGGCGACTCGTCAGGCTGCAACCAGCTGGAGTTGCAATCCAGACATTGACGATCGTCATGGCGGTAGATTGTTTTGCCAAACCGGTCCTGAATTCGGTCAACCAGCGTGGGTTCGACCCGCTCGCCCCCATTGGCGAACATCGCATAAGCCGCAACCATCTTGTACAGTGTCGTTTCCTCGGACCCCAGCGAGTTGGCCAGAAATGCCCCCATGCGGTCGTAGACACCAAACCGCTCCGCATAGCCTGCGACAACCGGCATCGTGACCTCTTGCGCCAGTCGGATCGTCATCAGGTTCCGGGACTGTTCGATCCCGGTCCGCAACGGCGTCGGGCCATAGAATTTGTTTGATGAGTTCTTGGGGCGCCACAGACCCTGCGGCGTGTTCACCTCGATCGGCGCATCCACAACAATTGTTGCCGGGCTGTATCCGCTGTCCAAGGCGGCCGCATAGACGAAGGGCTTGAAGGATGATCCCGGCTGGCGCTGCGCCTGCGTGGCGCGGTTGAACACTGTGTCCTGATACGAAAACCCGCCCTGCATGGCGAGAACGCGGCCCGAATTCACGTCCATCGCCACAAAGCCACCCTGCACTTCGGGCACCTGACGAGCGGACCACTGGCCTTCTTCCCCTGCCATGACAAGGATCACATCGCCACGTTTGAAATTGTCAAAGAAGTTGCCCTGCATCCATTTGATGTCCGAGCGTGGGATGATGCCATCCGAGGGGCCATCCTCGATTCCGACGGTCAGTTGCTGCTCGGCTACGTCCATCACAACTGCCGGATACCACTGGGTCGGCAGCACCACATCGCGGGGGATTTCCATCAGCGACAGCGCCTCGCGCCACTGCGCCTCATCCGCCAACTGGTCTTCGGCGATCACCTCGCCGGTCCCGCGCCACTTGCCGCGCGACAGATCGTATTTCTGCAACGCCTCGCGCAACGCCCTCGCAGCCTCGACCTGCATCTCTTCGTCGACCGAGGCGCGAATGGTGAAGCCACCGGTGAAGAACTCACCTTCGCCGAAATCGTCGCTCAACTGACGCCGGATTTCGTCGGTGAAATAGTCACGCGGGGGCAAGGCGGTGCGGAAGCTTTCAAAATCACCGTTCTGGACCGACCGCAGAGGCATTTCGACCTCGACCTCATAGGTCGCCTGATCAATGTACCCGTTCTGGTTCATCTCGCGCAGCACATAGTTGCGGCGATCCAAAAGGCGTTGCTTGCGGCGAACCGGATGGTAACTGGACGGCGCTTTGGGCATGGCGGCCAGCATCGCGGCCTCGTGCGGAGCCAGTTCCTGAAGGGTTTTGTTGAAATAGGTTTGTGCGGCAGCAGTCACCCCGTAAGAGTTTTGACCAAGGAAAATCTCATTCATGTAAAGTTCGAGGATCTGTTCCTTGTCCAGCGTATCCTCAAGCCGGGTCGCAAGAATGATCTCTTTGATCTTGCGTTCGGCTTGCCGATCGCCCGACAGCAGAAAGTTCTTCATCACCTGCTGCGTGATAGTCGAGGCCCCGCGCACGGTTTCACCCTTGGTCCGCACCGCCTCGACCCCGGCGGCGATGATGCCGCGCGGATCATAGCCCTGATGGGTGTAGAAATTCTTGTCTTCGGCCGAGATGAAGGCCTGTTTTACCAGATCGGGGATTTCTTCGGACGGCGTAAACAGGCGGCGTTCCTGCGCAAATTCGTCGATCAACTGGCCTTTGCCCGAGTAGATCCGGCTGATTGTCGGCGGCTTGTATTGCGCCAGCGATTCATGGCTTGGCAAATCACGGCCATACATCCAGAACACCGCACCAACCACCAATGCGGCCATGAAGATACCCAAAGTCACGAGGCTGAAAATCGCCCCGAAAATCGAAAGAATGAACCGGATCACGTTACTGCCTTTTTCTCGCGCTGCCGCCTATATAAGGTCGCACCGCCCAAGGGTCAAAACCACAAGCGTATTCTAGCCGCTTTGCGCCGTCAGGTCACTGTCCAATCAAGGCGCGTCTGATCACATCTTGCTGCCGCCAGTCTTCCAGTCCCTGATAGATCCCCAATGCCATCTTGGCCCGCCATTCGGGATTTTTGATGTTTTTCAAATCTCTGGGGCTGGACAAAAATCCTAGTTCGACCAGCACCGATGGTATATCTGCGGCCTTGAGCACTGAGAAGGATGCGGTGCGCAAAGGCTTGCGGTTCATCGGGCCGCCCTGCTGCGCCATACCGTTGGCAAGCGCGCGGGCCAGGGAGTGGGTGCGCGGCTTGGTTTCCTGACGCGCCATGTCCAACAAGACATCCGTGATCTGATCGTCAGCACCGTTGAGGTCAATTCCAGACAGAAGATCCCCGCGATCATGCCGTTCGGCCAGTTTCACGCTGGCCACGTCCGAGGCATCCGTGGACAACGTGTAAACCGCCGCGCCATGGGCCTGGCCCTCGGACAGCGAATCTGCGTGAAGCGAGATGAACACATCGGCGCCCGCCCGATGCGCCAGCGAGATGCGCCGTTCCAGTGACACGAACTGATCCTCGACGCGCGTCAGGACCACCTCGTAACCGCCTGAACGCAAAAGCAACTCGCGCAACTCGCGCGCAAAGGTCAGCATCATTGTCTTCTCGTCAATTCCGCCCACCTCGGCCCCCGGATCGATACCGCCATGACCCGGGTCCAGCATCACACGCAAGGCCCTGTTCGGATTGTGCTGAACATCCCTGCTCGCAAATGCCGGTTCAGGCAGATCCCATCCGGGATTGTCAGGCACGCCCGCCGACGCGTTGAACGTATCGAAATCCGTCCCCATAAGCTGCAACGACAATAAAGCTGCACCCGAACGGGCGTCCAGTCGCAGTTCAGCCGTCTCAACAGCCATCGGAGCCCCAAGTTCAAGCACCAGACGCGACCAGCCCGGAACATAGGCACCGAACTGTACGCCGCTGATCCGATCTGTTTGCAGAAAGACCTCGGGGGCAAGTCCCGTCCAGTCGACCTCTTGGAAATCGATAACCATGCGATACGGATCGCGCAGGGTGAAGATGCGGTACGGGACGCCCTGGCTTAGCCCAAGCTCTACACGCACAGCGTTGCGCCCGGCATCCACGATGCGGCTTTGGTCCGGCTGGATACGCGCCAGTGCAGTGAACTCCTGCGCGACGGCAGCACCGGACAGCGCCCAGATCAGCGCGATGCAATAGAAAATCCTGCTCATGGCCTCAAGTTTTCCCGAGATCGTTTGAGCTGGACAGTATCGCATCCTTTGCGGTTTGTGAACGCTTTACCCCTTCTGTGTCAGCGCACCCCGATCCGCCATGAAGCCGCACAAGCGGTCCAGGCCGTCCTGAATGTCAGCCGTGGCACGAGCATAAGAAAACCGCAGGGTCGTGTGCCCGCGTTCAGGGTCGAAATCCAGCCCCGGCGTGACCGCGACGCCTGCCTTTTCCAGAATTTCGGCGGCAAAGGCGTGACTGTCCTGGGTCAGGTCAGAGACATCTGCATACACGTAAAACGCCCCGTCCGGCGGCGCGATATTGGTGAACCCTGCCTTGGGCAATCCTTCCAGCATCAAGCTCCGGTTCTGGCGATAGACATCCAGATTGGACTGCAACTCGTCCTCACACTCCATCGCGGCCAGCGCAGCCACCTGGCTGGCATGGGGTGCGCAGATGAACATGTTCTGGGCAATCCTTTCAACCACGCGAACGTGATCTTCGGGCACCACCATCCAGCCAACCCGCCAGCCGGTCATCGAGAAATATTTCGAGAAGGAATTGATGACATAACACTCATCGGTCAGTTCCAACGCGGTGACAGCCTTGGCCTCATATTCCAGCCCGTGATAAATCTCGTCACTGATGAAAGAGGCACCCTGCGCCCCGGCGGCCTCGATCAAAGCGCGCATGGCTGCGTGGTCCAGCATGGTACCAGTGGGATTTGCGGGTGAGGCCACCATCAGGCCTTTCAAGTCCATCCCCTGAATATCTGTGGCCACAGGCTGTAGCCGATTTTCCGGTGCGGTGGGCAAATCGACCGGCACCAGACCCAGCGCTTTGAGGATCTGGCGATAGGATGGATAGCCCGGCGCGCCGATGCCGACGCGATCCCCGCTGTCGAACAAAGCGGTGAACGCCAGCAGAAAACCGCCGGAAGACCCAGGTGTCACAACCACGCGGTCCGGGTTCAGATCGACATTGTACCATTCGCCATACATCCGCGCGATCCGCTGCCGCAGCGCCGGAAGACCCAAAGCCACCGTATAGCCCAGCGGGCCTTGCTGCATGGCCTTTGCCAGAGCTTCGGTCGCACCTTTTGGGGCGCCGGTTCCGGGTTGGCCGACCTCCATATGGATGATGTGGCGTCCCGCCTCTTCCGCTTTGCGCGCGGCCTCCATCACGTCCATCACAATAAACGGATCGACCCCGGACCGGGTTGAGTTTCTCATGCCCATCTCCCATGTTGCAGCCATGGCTTTTGAACGTGTATCCCGGCTGGCGTCAATCCCGGCCCTGATACTTGCGGCCGCCGTTTGGCTGGCGGCCGCGGCACAAAGTCATGCCCAAAGCCTGATCCGCGATCCGGATATCGAACATGGGCTGCGCGAGCTTGCCTTTCCGGTGCTGCGCGCAGCGGGGTTGAACACCAAACAGGTGCGGATACTGGTGGTCAATGACAGCACGTTCAACGCCTTTGTCATCGACTACAACGCCATCTATCTGAACTATGGCCTGATCCTGTCCGTCGACAGCCCCGAGATGCTGCAAGCCGTTATCGCGCATGAGGCTGCCCATATCGCCAACGGACATCTGGCCCGCCGGATGCAGAACCTGGAGGACGCCAAGCGCAAAGCCGGGTTGGGCACGGCACTTGCCCTGATCGCGGCCGCAGCGGGTGGCGGCGAGGCTGCCGCGGGAATCGCTGCCGGGACCCAGAGTGCGGCGTTGCGCGGGTTCCTCGGACACACACGCGCCGAAGAAGCAGCGGCGGATCGCAGCGCCGCCAGCTATCTGCGATGGGCCGGTATCTCGCCCAGCGGCATGGTCAAGATACACCAGAAATTCGCGGGTCAGGAATTGCTGAGCACCGTCAACCAGGACCCCTATATGCGATCGCATCCCACAAGCAGGGAACGCCTGCGCGCGGCCAAGGCGTTTCTGGACGAATTCGGCGACAAGGCCCAACCCGACGCCAATGCCGACTATTGGTTTGCCCGGGTCAAAGGCAAGCTGTCGGCCTTTCTGCGGTCTCCGAGCTGGACCCTGCGCCGCGCCAAAGAGGAAACAGACCAGGACATACGCCTGATGCGCGAGGCTTCGGCCCACCATCAGAACCACGATCTGGTTCAGGCCAGGGCGGCCATCGACAAAGCCCTGAAGATGCGACCGGGTGACCCATTCTACTATGAGTTAAAAGGCCAGATCCTGTTGGAAAACAGACAGATGTCGGACGCTGTTGCAGCCTATGCCCAAGCTGTTGAGATGGCCCCGAATGACGCATTGATCCTGGCCGGATACGGACGGGCCCTGCTGCATCAGGGACAAACGGACAAGGCGTTGGACGCATTGGAAAAGGCCCGGGCCCGCGACTACCGCAACGCGCGATTGATGCGTGATCTGGGTGTGGCCTATTCCAAAGTTGGCAATAACGGGATGGCGTCGACCGTCACCGCAGAAAGGTATGCTTTGCAAGGTCGACTGGCCGATGCGGGCATTCACGCAAAACGGGCCATCGGGCAGTTGCCCGAAGGCTCGCCGGGTTGGCAAAGAGCACAAGATGTGTTGATTGCCGCAGAACGCGCAGAGAAAGCGAAAAGGAAACGCAAATGATCCTCAGACATGCAGCCCCCGCCCTTCTGGGGCTCACCTTGATTTCAGCGCCCGCACATGCGCTGGATCTTAACGCGATGAGCGATGCCGAAAAGGCCGAGTTCGGCGCGCAGGTCCGCGAATACCTGTTGGAGAACCCCGAAGTGATCATCGAGGCGATCAACATTCTGGAACAGCGCAACGCCGCCACGCAGGAACTGGCGGACCGCGAGCTGGTTGCCGCCAATGCCGAGGAACTGTTCAATGACGGCTACAGCTGGGTCGGCGGAAACCCGGACGGAGATATCACTCTGGTCGAGTTCATGGACTACCGCTGTGGCTATTGCCGCCGCGCGGTGCCCGAGGTGGCCAGCCTGTTGGCCGAAGATGGCAATATCCGTCTGGTGATCAAAGAGTTCCCGATTCTGGGCGATGCGTCGGTCCTGTCGTCGCGGTTTGCAGTCGCGACCAAACATGTGGCGGGTGACGACGCCTATAAACAGGTGCATGACGCTTTGCTGGAATTCAGCGGAGAACCAAGCGAGGTTACGCTGCGCCGCATCTCGGACGGTCTGGCACTGGACAGCGACGCGATCATAGCCGCGATGGACAGCGATCGCGTGACGGATGAGATCACCCGCACCCGTGCACTGGCGCAACGGATGCAGATTTCCGGAACGCCGTCCTTTGTTCTGGGCACCGAGATGCTGCGTGGTTTCCTGCCCGCCGATCAAATGAAGCAGATCGCGGATGGTGTTCGCGCGGAACAGGGATAAAAGCTGGGGGGCACGGCACCCCTCAGTCCACGTTGATATGTGGTTCAGGCGGCTTTGACCCAAAAGCCGCCGCTCCCGGGTTTGCGCCTTTTTGCAGAGGCTCGATTTCTGACTATCGTTTGTCACTCAGGACGTGTGTCGGTGTTGTTATGTGGTCATTGGCCCACATCCAGCCATCGCAACTGGCAAAATCTTGCCGGGGACCTCGCAAACCCCTTTTCATAGTCCACAAGATCACAATAAAACTCTGGTACCACTCAAACCGGCAATGAAGTTTCTTGCATAACAGCGACAGAACAACGAATTCGATTTGGCCGCGCCGTCCCGGAACAGCTCGCGCTGTGGTCGCGCTGGGGCTGGTTGTTCTTGTGTCTGCCTGCTCTCAAAGCTCAAACGACACGGATCTTGATCCGCAACGTCAGGTGATGGCGCTGCAAGAGGTCTCGAAAAAGCAGGCCCGAGGGCAAAGAGTGTGGTGTGTACCCTACGCACGCAATCTCAGCGGTATCGAAATTCGCGGTAACGCCAAAGACTGGTGGGGCAAGGCACACAATATCTTTGATCGGGGCAATGAACCTGTTGTGGGCTCGGTGATGTCCTTTCGGGCAACCAACGGAATGCCCTTGGGCCATGTCGCAGTCGTATCCGATATTGTTGCCGACAGGGAAGTCATCATTAACCACGCCAACTGGCACCGCAACAGGGTATCCTTGCAAATGAGCGTCAAGGACGTATCCAAAAACAACGATTGGACGCTGGTCCGGGTCGAAAGCCAGCCGGGGCAATATGGAAGTTTCTATCCGGTGAACGGGTTCATCTATCCGAACTTCGACGAGTAACCCAATTTTCCTTTGATTCTAAATCAAATAGTTACACTGGAACGCGCTTTCCATCAGAGGGGCGTTTCGCTAGGCATTAATCCAAAGCGCGATTTACTGCACCGGTTTTGAGAAGATCAATTGTGATGAAAAAAGGCGTACTTCTTTACTATGTAACAGCCGGGTGGGCGCTTTTGACGGCCGCGATTGGTCTGCACTTTTTGTTGTCCAGTATGGACCCATCCGCCGATGTCAAATCCAGGTATCAAGCCATACTGCACACGTTTCCGATAGAAAGCTGGAAGCCTGGAGACGTCAAACGCCTGAGCATCGAAGGGAGGCCTGCTATTATTTGGCGTCGTAGCTCAACGGAAATAGCAACTGCAATGGCGCAGGCCGAGCCAAGCATTTCTGTGGAGGATTGGGAGCAGTATTTGAACGACGGATCGCTTGAGGACGCGCTGGGTTCTCAAGATTTTACCCGTTTGGAATGGTTTATCGTCAGCGCCATAACTACAGCGAGCTTTGGATGTATCGTTCTTTCTCAGGCTGGCGACTACGGCGGGTTCCTAGACCCGTGCCAAGGTGTTCATTTTGACATGTTGGGCCGCCCTCAAAAAGGCCCAAGCCTTGACAGGCTACCGTCACACCCAATTTATTTCACCGAATCTGGGCAGGCCCTTGTCATTGACATCTCAAGACTGCCATCTCCGAGATAGACACCCCTCGCGCCTACTCTGCCGCCTCGGCCGCCGCATCCAGTTCCGACGCCTTCTTCTCGACCTGTTCCACGATGTGATCGATCATCTGATCGTTGGACATCTTGTGACTGGCCTTGCCCGCCAGATACACCATACCCGAACCGGCCCCGCCGCCGGTAAAGCCGACATCGGTCATCAGCGCCTCGCCCGGGCCGTTCACGACGCAGCCGATGATCGAGAGGCTCATGGGTGTCTTGATGTGTTCCAGCCGTTGTTCCAGTTTCTCGACCGTCTTGATCACGTCGAACCCTTGCCGGGCGCAGGAGGGGCATGAGATGATGTTCACCCCACGATGGCGCAAGCCCAGTGACTTGAGGATTTCAAAACCCACTTTCACTTCTTCCACGGGATCGGCTGACAGGCTGACGCGGATCGTATCCCCGATACCCATCCACAGCAGGTTTCCCAGACCAATGGCGGATTTGATCGTGCCGCTGACCAACCCGCCGGCCTCGGTGATGCCCAGATGGATCGGTGCGTCGGTGGCCTCGGCAATCCCTTGATAGGCTGCGGCCGACAGGAACACGTCGCTGGCTTTCACGCTGATCTTGAATTCGTGGAAGTCGTTATCCTGAAGGATACGAATATGTTCCAGCCCACTTTCAACCATCGCCTCGGGGCAAGGCTCGCCATATTTCTCAAGCAAATGCTTTTCCAAAGAGCCTGCGTTCACCCCAATGCGGATCGAGCAGTTGTGGTCGCGGGCGGCCTTGATGACCTCCTTGACCCTGTTTTCATCTCCGATGTTGCCGGGGTTGATCCGAAGGCAGGCCGCCCCAGCCTCGGCGGCCTCGATGCCGCGGCGATAATGAAAATGAATATCGGCGACAATCGGCACCGGGCTTTCGCGCACGATCTCTTTCAGCGCCTTGGCCGAAGCTTCATCCGGCACCGATATGCGGACGATGTCCGCCCCCGCCTCGGCTGCTGCCTGAACCTGCGCGACCGTTGCAGCCACATCCGTGGTCAACGTGTTGGTCATGGTCTGCACCGCGATAGGCGCGTCGCCCCCGACCGGCACATTGCCGACCATGATCTGGCGGGATTTCCGTCGATATATGTCGCGCCAAGGGCGCACGTGATTGAGGGACATGTAAGCGGATCCGCGTCTATCTGGGTTGTGACTTTAGATAGTTCGGCAACCGGGGCATCGCAATGGCTAGATCACTCGGCGGGCTCTTCTGTCGCCTGTGTCTGAAGCTCGGCGACCAGTTGCTTGAGGGCGCTGTTCTGCTCGGCCTCCAGATCGGCAACGGTGTAGGTGTCCGAAACCGCGTCTTTGGACAGGACAACACCCTTGGCGACCGTTCCCGGTGCACCGACCGGCCCGTAGTGCTCTCCGTTCATCGAAAAGAACACCGAGCCTGACGCCCCTGCCCGCAACAGAGGCGGTTCTTCGGTCAAGGGGACCTCGAATACATTGCCTTGTTCGACCGTTCCCAGCGTGCCTTCGAAGATCACGCTGCCATCGGCCGCTGTGACGCGCATCCAGGCGGGATTCACAGCCACGATTTTTAACGTCGTATCGATCTGTTCGACAACCTGCGGCAAGGCCGGGCGCTCGACCGTATGAAGCTCGGCCACCTCGACACGGGGCAATTCCGGAGGACGGAATGTGCCGACAGTGCGGGGATCAAGCGTGGAGATCGGGGCATCGCGCGCGACCAGAACCGGCACGTCCAGCGCTTGCGGACGGTAGAGGCGATCCAGAGCTTCGGTGGATGCCGCAGCGGTTTCAACCACTTCGGTGTTGCGGGCTGCATCCAGCGGATCGAGATCCGACAGAACCACGGGGGCTTGCTCGACCGGGCTGACCTGTACCTGCTGGATCTTGTTCAATACTGACCAGCCACCATAGCCGATGCCGCCGATGACGGCCAACAACACAAGCGACGAACCAATGGCGCGCGGCTCAAGCTGGCTGACGAAGGATTCTTTGCCCGGAATGTAAGGCGTATTCGGCGAGATAAACGGATCCCGCCCCATCGGGCCGCGTGAGGGCAGATCGCCTGTCGGCTTGCGCACAACTGATGCCTCGGCGGACATGCCATGTGCGACTTCGAATCCGCTTTCCTTGCAGAACGCAGCAAAAGTTTCATCGGGGTTCATGCCAAGATACCGGGCGTAGGACCGCACATACCCGGCGATAAAGCCGGGTGTGTCAAACGCGTCAGGATCGGCGTTTTCAATGGCAGCGATATAGTTGGCTTTGATCCTAAGCTCGCGCTGAACGTCCAGCAGCGACTTACCCATGGTGGCGCGTTCGCCGCGCATCTGATCACCGAGCCGCACTTCGTAATCGTCAAAACCCTTTGGTCTAACGTCTACGTCTTCATCGGCCTCGCGCTGTGATCTGCGCCCAATCATCCTGCTGCCCCATTCTGCCTGTCACGCGTTTCGCGTTAACGGCGAATCGCCCCCATAACGATTCGTCCGTCACTTTTGTTAGCGTAAGCTTAACACGTGGCAAATAAGTTGCACACTTTGGCGTTAGGTTAACCGGCAAGTTCGGCGCGATTTAGCGCACAATGTGACCAAAGTTCGTCCATGGCCTGTACCAATCGGTTCATTTCGCCCGGCCCGTGGACCGGAGACGGCGTGAACCGCAGACGTTCCGTTCCGCGCGGTACGGTCGGAAAATTGATCGGTTGCACATAGATACCATAGTCATCCAACAGCATATCGCTGAGCTTTTTGGTGTGCACCGGGTTGCCAACAATCACCGGAACGATGTGGCTGCCGTGGTCAATCAGAGGCAGACCCATTCCTTTCAGCCGCAGCTTGAGAATGCTGGCCTGTGTCTGATGCCGTTCGCGCAGCTCGGGCGCCGTTTTAAGATATGCGACGGACGCCGCCGCCCCTGCCGCAACGGCCGGCGGCAAAGAGGTCGTGAAGATGAAGCCCGGCGCATAAGAGCGCACGGCGTCGCACATTTTTTCACTGGCTGCAATGTAACCGCCCATGACGCCATAGGCCTTGGCCAGCGTCCCGTTGATGATATCGATGCGATAGGCCAGACGATCACGCTCGGTCACGCCGCCGCCGCGCGGGCCGTACATGCCAACTGCGTGAACTTCGTCGATGTAAGTCAGCGCACCAAATTCGTCGGCCAGATCGCAGATCTCCTCAATCGGGCCAAAATCGCCGTCCATGGAATACACCGATTCGAACGCGATCAGCTTGGGCGCGGCCGGGTCGTCGGCCTCCAGCAACTCCCGCAGATGGGCAACATCATTGTGGCGGAATATGCGCTTGGACCCGCCATTGCGGCGCACGCCCTCAATCATCGAGGCGTGGTTCAACGAGTCCGAATAGATGATCAGGCCAGGGAACAGCTTGGGCAGCGTACTGAGTGTCGCGTCGTTGGCAATGTAGGCACTGGTGAACAGCAGCGCCGATTCCTTGCCGTGCAAATCGGCCAGTTCGGCCTCAAGCCGTTTGTGATAAACGGTGGTGCCCGAGATATTGCGCGTGCCGCCCGAGCCTGCGCCCGCTGCATCGACGGCTTCGTGCATTGCGTTCAGGACGACCGGATGTTGACCCATGCCCAGATAGTCATTGCCACACCAGACGGTGATATTCTGCTGCGACCCGTCGGGACGGGTCCGCACCGCATGCGGGAAATGCCCGTTCCGGCGTTCGATGTCGATGAAGGTCCGGTAGCGTCCTTCGTCATGCAGCCTGGCAATCGCTGTATCGAGCTGAGCAGTATAGTCCAACGGACCCTCCTTGATCGCCCGGAATGTGATGTTCATCCCAAGCCCTTATTCAACCGCGTTCCTCAGCCTTGGCTTTCCGGCGGCTTTGCGTTCTTTCACTATACCTGCCTACAGCCTAACGAGAGAACCCAACTTTGATTTGCATCAAATAGAGGCTAAGGGCCATCCAGACAAGTAAAGTTACGCCCCTCAGACGCGAGGAAACGACGCAGGGACCACACCTTAGCCCGGCAAGTTTCCGAAGGTAAACCAAAAACGGATTCAACCGCTCTAGACGGCAGCCGCCACGCTGATAGGGTCGCCCCGATTCAACCCCAAGCAGGAGCCCTGTTATGTCGCTAGACGCCGTGCTGAGCCGGATCGATTCCGATCTGCAAACCTCGATCGACCGTTTGATGGAACTGTTGCGCATCCCCTCGATCTCGACCGACCCGGCGTTCACAGAACAGGTGGATCAGGCCGCAGACTGGCTGGTCGCTGATTTGCAAAGCATGGGAATCACCGCTGAAAAGCGTGAAACACCGGGTCATCCGATGGTCGTGGGTCACGTCGGGGAAGACATCGAAGGCCCGCATGTTCTGTTCTACGGGCACTATGACGTTCAGCCGGTTGATCCGCTGAACCTGTGGACCCGCGACCCGTTCGACCCGGCGATCGAAGAGACGGAAAATGGTCCGGTCATTCGTGGGCGCGGATCTTCGGATGACAAGGGCCAGTTGATGACCTTTGTCGAAGCCTGCCGCGCCTGGAAAGCCGTACACGGCACCCTGCCCTGCCGCATCACCTTTTTCTTCGAAGGCGAAGAGGAATCAGGCTCACCTTCGCTGGTGCCCTTCCTTAAGGCCAACAAGGAAGAGTTGCAGGCCGACCTGGCATTGGTTTGCGATACCTCGATGGTGTCGCGGGGTGTTCCTTCGATCGCATCGCAACTCCGCGGGATGCTGAAAGACGAGTTTACGATTGTCGGGCCACGCATCGACCTGCATTCCGGCCACTATGGCGGCCCCGGTTTGAACCCGCTGCGCGAATTGGCAAAAATTGTCGATTCTTTCTACGACGACGAATCCGGTCGCGTCGCAGTTGAAGGCTTTTATGATGGCGTCCACGAAGTACCCGCGGACCAACTGCGCCAGTGGGAGAACTGCGGCTTTGACGAAGCCGAGTACCTGAACGCGGTGGGATACAGCCAACCGCATGGGGAAAAAGGCTATTCCACACTGGAACAGCAATGGGCGCGCCCGACGCTTGAGGTCAACGGGCTTTGGGGGGGATACAATGGCGCGGGATCAAAAACGGTGATCCCGTCCGAGGCTCATTGCAAAATCACGTGCCGCCTGGTCGGCGACATGGACCCGGATGCCCTTCGCGACAAAATCCGCAAACATGTCGAAACGCGCCTGTCGCCCGATGCCAAAGTTGTCTGGGACAACGACCTGGAAGGGTCACCTGCCTCAGTCATGAACCTGGACCGACCCGAATTTGAAGCCGCGCGGGGCGCGCTGTCTGACGAGTGGGATCGCGAAGCCGTCTTTACCGGAATGGGAGGATCAATCCCGGTGGTCGGCTACTTCAACACGGTGCTTGGACTGGATTCAATGCTGGTCGGCTACGCCAATGACGACGACGCCATTCACTCGCCGAACGAAAAATACGACGTCAAAAGCTTCCACAAAGGCATACGCTCGTGGGCTCGCATTCTGGATGCGTTGAACAAGTAAGAGTATCTTGCGAGGCTCCGCCTCGCGCTCCGGGATATTTTCGGCCAGATGAAGTGTGGATCCCTTGCTTCATCTGGCTATAAATATCCCGGGGGAGTCGCGGCATGCCGCGGCGGGGGCAGAGCCCCCTTTTGCCCTACATGTGGATCACGCGCCCGTAAGCATCCAGAACGCTTTCATGCATCATTTCTGACAAGGTCGGATGCGGGAAGACGGTGTTCATCAGGTCTTCTTCTGTGGTTTCCAACTGGCGCCCCACGACATAGCCCTGGATCAACTCGGTCACTTCCGCGCCAATCATATGGGCGCCCAGCAACTCCCCGGTTTTGGCATCGAATACGGTTTTGATCATGCCCTCAGGCTCACCCAAAGCGATGGCCTTGCCGTTGCCGATGAACGGGAAACGGCCGACTTTTATGTCATAGCCCAGTTCCTTGGCCTTTGCTTCGGAATAACCGACTGACGCGACCTGCGGCTGGCAGTAAGTGCATCCCGCAATGCTTTCAGGTTTCACCGGATGGGCGTGTTTGCCGGCAATCAGGTCGGCCACCATGACACCTTCATGGCTGGCCTTGTGCGCCAGCCAGGGCGCACCGGCGATATCGCCAATCGCATAGAGCCCGTCAACGCCCGTCCGACAGAATTCATCTGTAACCACATGAGTACGATCAATTTTCACGCCCAATGCCTCAAGCCCCAGGTTTTCGACATTTCCCACGATGCCGACGGCTGAAATCACGGTGTCAAAGTCGTGTTTCTCGACCTTGCCCTTGACCTCGATATGCGCGGTGACTTTGCCCTTGGCGCGGTCAAGTTGTTTGACCATTGCCTTTTCCATGATGGTCATGCCTTGCTTGGTGAAGGCCTTCTTGGCGAACGCGCTGATTTCGGCGTCTTCGACCGGAAGCACACGGTCCATCACCTCGACAACGGTCGTTTCCGCGCCCAGCGTGTTGTAGAAGCTGGCGAATTCGATACCGATGGCGCCGGACCCGATGACGAGCAGTTTCTTTGGCATCCGGGGCGGTTGCAGCGCATGCTTGTAGGTCCAGACCAGATCACCATCGGCCTCAAGCCCCGGCAATTCGCGCGCGCGCGCGCCGGTTGCAAGGACGATGTTTTTGGCGGTCAGTTCTTCCGTCCCCTTTTCGGTCTTGACGGTGACCTTGCCCTTGGCCGGGATCGTCGCCTCACCCATAACAACGCTGACTTTGTTTTTCTTCAAAAGGTGGCCGATCCCACCAGAAAGCTGACCTGCAACCCCGCGCGACCGCTTGACGACGGCATCCAGATCATACCCGACCTTGTCGGCTTTCAGGCCGAAATCCTTGGCGCGTTCCATCAGGTGGAAGACCTCAGAAGATCGCAACAACGCTTTGGTCGGAATACAACCCCAGTTCAGGCAGATGCCGCCCAGATGCTCACGTTCGACCACGACAGTCTTCAGCCCCAGCTGCGCCGCGCGGATTGCCGCGACATAGCCGCCCGGACCAGCCCCGATTACGATCAGATCAAAAGATTGTGCAGCCATGTGTCCCTCTCGGCGCAGGTCGGTTGAAATTTAGTTTACCATTAAACTAAATTCTACAACGCATCAATACAGCTGCCCCGCGACAAAAGCGACGCCGGGTCAGTTCGGTCGGATTCTGCTGCTTTCAGCCTATACCCACATAGTTGCAAAGGCTAGAAAAGAAGGAACGGACATTCTGGAACTTCCGTATTCACAATAAAAACGAAAGGCTTACCATGGCCAAAACGCTCAAGGATCTCTTGCTGGCCCTGTTGAACGCAACACTTATCCTGGTGGCCCTGTGCCTGTTTCTGGGATGGAAATTGGCCTCGACAGTGGACGGCGTCACCACGAACCTGTCGGAAAAACTGCAAGTCGTTGCCCCGCTGCGCGACGAAGCACAGGGAATTCGCGGAGAGCTTGCGGCGCTGCGCGACGAATTGGCCCTCCTTCAGACCGACGGCGACCTGATCGACGGGATCAACGAACAAAGAGTGACAACAGTGCTGGACAAACTGGATGCGCTGGAAACCAAACTGCAAACGGTACAGACGCGGTTTGCGGATTTGGCGGATTCCCCTGACATGCTTGTTGATCAGGCCGTAGAAAGAGCGGCCGACGCTGTCGCCGACCGCTTTGTCACCATTCGGGGATGCGGACCGGAGAGTTAACCGGCGGCCTGCAACTCTCTTACGGTGGCCCCATAGCCACCCATGTTCACATATGCCGCCTCATGTTCAGTCGTGGGACGTGACAGAGCCTCGTTGCGGTACGGGAAGCGACCGAACTTGCGGATCACCTCACGATGCGCTCGGGCGTGCAGCAGGTTGCTTGAATCCTCACTGCTGAGATTTTGGCACATCAGACGCACACAGCGTTCCTGATCACACAGGTTTTCGGAATGCATCATCGGCAGATAGAAAAACTGTCGCGCAGGTTCGTCGATCTTGAGATCCCATCCCTTGTCCACGGCACATTTGGCGGCGGCAAGGGCGGCCCGGTCTGATGCGAAGGCCCGTGCCTCGCCCCGGAACATGTTGCGTGGAAACTGATCCATCAGGATGATATAGGCCAGCGATCCGCTGGGATAGGTCAGCCAGAGCGAAAACCTGCCCTCATTTGCGGCGTTCCATGTACTTAGGAACCGGTCCCGGATTCTAGCATCCAATGCGTCATCCTGCAGATACCACCCGCTGGGTCCAACCTCATCCAACCAAAAACTCAATACGTCTTCAGGCCCTACCATTGCCCTAAACTCCGTCTGTTGCCCTCCCCAGGGACGTAAGGTCATTTAAATTCGTTTTACAGATTTATGACAGTAAAATATTGCAACATTTACGACATATTTTGGGCTATTGGGCAACATCTTGCGCATCTTGCTCGTCCTGTGCCGCTTCGATCACAACCTCCTGTGCGACCTCAAGCGCAACCGGCGACGATGTGGGCATGATCGGCGCGATCGATCCGGTTTCGTCCACCGGCACATAGGCGCGTTGCGTCATCCGATACAGCGCGTAGATAGCCATCGCAAACATCAAGGTTGCAATGAACAGGAAAAAGCCTGCCGGACCCAGCACCCCGGTGCCCATAAGCCAGCCCGTTATCAGCGGTCCGGCAATCGCCCCCATTCCATTGATGAAAACCAGCCCGCCCGACGCTGCGGACATGTCATCATATTCGAGGTAGTCGTTGGTATAGGCGATCAGCAGCGAGTAAAGCGGGCTTGTCATGCCTCCAATAAAAAACGCCCCGACCATAAGGATCGGGAAAGTCGCGCCAAAGAACATGCCCACCAGCGCCCCGCATCCTCCGACGACGGATACGGCCAAGATCAGAATGCGGCGATCCATGCGGTCTGACAACCAGCCAACCGGGTATTGCAACAAGACCGCGCCGACATAGAACGCGGCGACAAAGGTTGAGATTTCGACCAGCGACAATCCGGCCTGCGCGCCATACACCGCGCTCATTCCGAACTGGGCCGAAAATATCCCACCCAGAAGAAACATGCCGACACAGCCCAACGGCGATGTTTCCATCAGCTTGCGCAACGTCATTGGCTTGGTCGTATCGAAAGCGGGTGTTGGAGAAATTGACAGCAGAATGGGCGCGAAGGACACCGAAACCAGAATGGATGCGATCACGAACGTCTCGTATCCGGCCGGATCTCCGATCAGCAGCAAGGCCTGTGCGGTGACGATACCCGTCATTTGCACAATCATATACAGCGACAGGGCCTGGCCTCGGTTTTCATTGCTGGCAGCGTTGTTCAGCCAGCTTTCGGCGGTGACATACACGCCCGAGAAACAGAAACCGATCACCACGCGACCAAGAGACCATGCAATCGGATCGGTCAGCATCGGGTACATGATCATGACGGCGGAAATGAACGAGGCCAACGCCGCAAACACACGGACATGACCGACCCTGCGGATCATCTCAGGTGCAAGACGCGAACCGCCAAGAAACCCCACGAAATAGGCCGACATCACAAAAGACATCTGAAGGGTCGAGAACCCTTCGATTTCGCCCCGAACCCCAAGGATCGTGCCCTGAAGGCCATTGCCGACCATCAATAGCCCCATGCCAAGAAGAAGCGCCCACGCGCTGGACAGAACCTGAATCATCGGGGCCTCCGGGAAATGCCAACCTGAATTGAGTCTTGTAATGCGATCAAAACCCACGCTGATCGCGTTTGTCTACGACATTCCCAGGAAATGATGTCGCCTCAGCGCCTTTCACGGGATCAAAAGCGACGAGTCACCATATGAAAAGAAACGATATTTCTTCTCAATCGCATGAGCGTAGACGTCGCGCATCCGGTCCTGCCCCATGAGCGCAGACACCAGCATAAGCAAGGTCGATTTCGGAAGGTGGAAATTCGTCATCAATGCATCCGTCACATGGAATTGGAAACCCGGATAGATGAAGATATCGGTCTCACCCTCCCAGGGCTCGATCACCCCGTTGCGCGCTGCGCTTTCGATCAGGCGCAGGGCGGTGGTGCCGACGGGGATGACACGTCCACCAGCCGCTTTGGTCGCACGGATTTCGGCGGCCGCTGCATCACTGACACAACCCCATTCCGCGTGCATTTTATGCGTGGTCACATCCTCGACCTTGACCGGCAGGAACGTGCCCGCCCCGACATGAAGGGTGACATGGCTGAACGTGATGCCGCGTTCGGCCAACGCCTGCAACAGCGGTTCGTCAAAATGCAAGGATGCGGTCGGTGCCGCCACAGCGCCTGAATTCCGGGCCCAAATGGTTTGGTAATCTGTCTTGTCCCGTTCGTCCGCAGGGCGCTTGGCGGCAATATAGGGCGGAAGCGGCATGGCTCCGGCCTGTTCCAGCGCTGCATCGAAATCCGCGCCGCTCAGGTTGAACCGCAGATAGGCTTGCCCGTTTTCGACCCGGTCCAGCGTGGCGCTGAGGTCGTCAGAGAAGACAATCTCTTCGCCCGGTTTCACCTTCTTCAGCGGTCTGATCAACGCAGACCACGAATTGTCGGCCTGAGGGTCCAGCAATGTTGCCTCGATTGCCGCGGACACCAGCCCCTGCGCGCTGTCGCGATGGCGCCGCCCGCTCAAACGCGCCGGAATGACGCGGGTATCATTCAGCACCAGACGGTCGCCCGGACGCAACCAGTCGGGCAGATCGAACACATGGCTGTCCGAGACCGCGTCCCCGTGCGCCACCAACAACCGCGCCGACGAACGCGGATTGGCGGGCCGGGTGGCAATCAGGTCTTCGGGCAGGTGGAAATCAAAATCGCTGAGTTTCATGGCCGCGCCATACAAGGCCGCAAGAGATTCGGCCATATCCCCTTATCGGTCGCTTTTGGGGGCTCCGAATGTGCGCTTTGGTTCATCCGGTTTTTGCCGCTGCGCATTTGGCCCGTCTGACACCGTCGGAGCCGGTGCCCGCATGAGGTTTCGCAAAAACAGCGGTGCCAGCCCGGACAGCGGATTGACCGAGACCTGCGGTTTCGCAAAGGGTCCCTTAAGGGTGTAGTTAAAGCCGATGACCCCCTCGCCTTTTTTGGTAAAGACACTGCCGATGGCATTCAGCAGATAAATTGGAGAGATCGCCCCGCGCAGGTCCAGCGTGCCGGCCACCGTGTTGATCATACCGTCGAAAGACAAACCCATCGAAGGGCCCACAGCACTGCCGCTGAGGACTTTGATTTCGGTTGGCGTGATCCGCATTCGGCTGTCGATGGTCGAGAAAAAGATGCCCTGCCCGGCCATTTCGTCTATCAGACCGACCAGACTGATCGCGTTCAGCAGCGCGGCCATGGCCGGGGCATCCTGGATGCGTGTGCTAACGATTTGCAGGATCACATCGTAGCTGCCCGGTGCCGTAACGGGTTCCAATTGCAGATCAAGCGTTCCGCCCCGCGCCTGCGTCAGCAGACCCGCAGATCGCAGAACTGCTCCGGCGTTTTGGGATGTCAGCTTGACCGCACTGCGCGCCCCGCGCGGGATCACCTGCCCACTCACCGAGGCCCCACCATTGACCTGCGCCGTGAAGTCTCCGTTCAGGCCACCGGTCGTTTCAAACGCGCCCTTGAATCCTGTGAGCGCAACGCTGTCAGTGATTTGCAGACGGTCGAGAACCACGTCCAGCTTGGGCCCGGCCCCCGATCCGCTGCCACCGCCGCCACCTTGCCCAAATGTGGCGCGGTTCAGGTTCAGCACACCGCCCAACACCCGGATGTTCGGCACCGCATCGCCGCGTCCGATCAACTCTGCCGGAACGGCCAGCCAATTGCCCAGATCAAATGAGCTGAAGACGACGCGATCCAGCCCGCCATCGCGGAAGGTGATCGACGCTGATGTTCGCAATCCCGCTGCATCCAGACGCAGCGCGTCGACTTTCAGCCCTGCGCCCAATGTTGCCTCGGCTGTCATTGTGCCGCTGGTGCGCGCTGCCTTGCGCCACCCCAATTCAGGGATGGCCAGCGCGACGCCCACCAGATCGGACGACGCCGTCAGTTTTGGCGGCTCGCCCGCGCCAATGCCCAGATCGATATCGGCAATCCCCACCCCGGTCAGAAATCCGTTGGGCAGGCCCGCGTTGAGTTCCTGCATCAATCGCGGTGACAGCTCAATCTGTCCAGTCAATGTACTGCGTTGCGCGGTCTTGCCATCGATGGGTTGGCGCCACCGCGCCTGTAACGGCACATCTCCGAACAGACCCTGGCCGTCGATCTGCACCCCAGTCTGATCGCCAGAGAGATCCAGCAACGCTGCACTGACCGAAAACCCCGGAACCAGCCTGTCACTGCTGAGATTGCCGAGTTCCCCGTCGAAATGGAACTGCGTGTCCTGAAACTGCAAACCCTTTATCATTGGCAGAGACAAGGTGCCGCTTAGCCCGACGGACCCCTGTGCCAGATCAACCGGCAGTCCTGCCTTGCTGAGCAGGCTCAGCGGTGGACGGTCCAGCAGCGACAAGGCGGCGGTGACACTGCCCGCAGCGTTGATCCGCGCAATCGCTGGCGCTGCTTTCTTGATCTCTGTGTCAGGAATGATGAAGGACGTGCCTGACGCGTCCACCGCGCCGCCCTGATCCGCCATCACCACACCTTGTTGTGCAGTGGCCGTAAATCGACTGTCGATCAGACTGGCCTGCCCCTGCGCGTTCTCGATCGGAGGTAAAGTCTTGGCAAAGCGGATCGTTGCCTCTTCGAACCCGAAATCCAGATAGATATCCGGTTTCTGCTCGGGCCGAAGCCGCAGAGCGAAATCCATATCCGACAGTTTGCCCTTGTAAAGGTTCTTCGTCACCCATTCCCGGGGTTTTGCGGCAAGACGTTCAGGCCAATAATTGAGAACCCTGTCCGAGGTCATCTGATCCAGATGCGCATCCAGGTCGGCGGACCAGCCATCAGGCAATCCGACCAGCAATCCCGAGGCTCGGACTCTGTGACCTTCATCCTCGACAGTCATCTGTCCGATCCGCACCCGGAAGGGCGCAAACTTCATCTGAATGTCCAGATCCGCGCGTTTCAGATTCAGCGGTTCGGGGAACAGGTTGGCCGGGTTCACATTGATCCCGGTCAGCCGCATCTGCGCCGCCAGACTGTCCAGGGTACCGTTCTCTACCCCCTGCAGAAATGCCATGCCAACACCCTGAACCGACCCCCACGCGGAGTCGACCGAGACTTCGTTGAAGTCCAGCACCTGCTGAACAGGGTTATAGGTAAAATAGGTGCGCGCGGAATCGAATGGGATCGGACGCGTTTCCGGGTTGGGTTGGACCGCCCCTGCCCCAAGGTTCAGCGTAGCAAAAACCGGACCAAACGCACCCGCGCCATCGACACTCCCCCGCACCGCGCCCGAGATCGGGGTTTTCAGCACTTGCAACCAGGCAAGCGCCGGGCTTTGGCCGTAAACGTCTTCGGCGGGCAGATCGGTAATGGTGACCCCGAATTGCGCCTCGGGGGTCCCCAAAACGCTTGTATAATTGGCCTCGATCTGACTGACATAGTCGCGCCCTGACAAGACCGAGAAGCCGGTGGCCAGACGCATATCGTTGGCGTTGCGGGTCAACTGGATGTGACCGCCATCCAAAGTCCACGACCGGCCCAAACGCAAATCGCGATAATCCAGTGTGATCGCGTCAAGCTGCACCGAGGTCAACGCGGATAGGGGCGGAGACAAAATTACCTCATCCCCCTCCTCGATCAGTTCAGCCAGATTCGACGCGCTCTGAACCGGAGCACTGCCTGCACCTACAGTCAGGGTCAGCGCTCCATCCTCACCGCGTGTCAGGTCAATTTGCGCACCGCTGAGTATGATCCGTTTGGGGCGCACATGGCCGCGCAGCAAGGGACGCATCGCCAGGCTGGCCCGCATATCCGAGACCTGCGCAATCTGCTGCCCGGCGACGTCGCTGATGATCACATCCGTCAGACGCAGACGCGGGCGCCATCCTTCGTGAATGATAAAGCTGACATCGCCAAACCGGATCTGAAAACCACCCAAGCTCTGATCCAGCCGCGTCTCGATATGGTGGCGCAGCCAGGCGGGTGCATGGAGGCGCTGACCAAGAACCATGAAACCGGTAACCAGGGCCAGAACAACCAGCAAAACAACACCGCGCAGCGTCCATAGACCAGCGGCACGACGGCGCGAACGGCGGCGTTTCGGTTTGGGACCCTCCCCGCTACCCTCCTGATCCTGCTGAACCAATTTGCTGTCCACGCCTTTTAACCCGTTCACGTTGCCCTATGATATCGGGCAGCGTTTAAAAACCTTCAGCGGAGATTCCAATGCCCGACATTTCAGACATGGCACCTGACTTCACCCTACCGCGCGACGGCGGCGGCGAAGTGTCCCTTTCGGACCTGCGCGGCAGCGCTGTCGTACTGTTCTTCTATCCTCGGGATGATACGCCGGGCTGCACCAAGGAATCCATCGGTTTCTCGGAACATCTTCAGGCCTTTGGGGATGCCGGCGCTCAGGTGTTTGGCATTTCACGCGATAGCGTCACCAAGCATGATAAATTCGTCGCCAAACACGGGCTGACCACCCCGTTGCTGTCGGATGAAAATTCGACCGTTTGTGAAGACTATGGTGTCTGGGTCGAGAAGAACATGTATGGCCGCAAGTCCATGGGGATTGAGCGTTCGACCTTTCTGATCGACGCTGACGGCCGCATCGCTCAGGTCTGGCGCAAGGTCAAAGTGCCAGGCCATGTGGATGCCGTGCTTGAGGCTGTGAAGGCGATGTAAACCCTCGACCCCGTGCGCCATCCGGTTTATGTCGCGCCCTGAAATGAGCAGGCGGAGCAAACCAGTGCCGAAATCACTCGCCCAGATGGCGACCGAGGTTCTGACGACAGCGGACGGGCGGGAAAAAACCGCCCTGTCCAAACGCCATGCCGCGGCCTGGTTTGCCGCCCGAAACGGCGATGGCGCGCCCATCGAAATCGGCACCGCACATCCGCCCCTGAACCCGGCACGCCCGGACAAGCCCGAACTGCTGTCGCCCCGAGACGTACCAAAGCGGAAACCGGGAACCGAGGCCGGGCGGATCGCCCTGCTGCACGCGGTTGCCCATATCGAGCTAAACGCAGTGGACCTGCATTGGGACATCATTGCGCGGTTCGGGCATGTTCCCATGCCGATCGGATTTTACGACGACTGGGTCAAATGCGCCGAAGAAGAATCGCGGCATTTCGAGATGGTGTGCGAGTGTCTGGAGCAGATGGGCAGCTTTTATGGTGCCCTGCCTGCGCATGCCGGAATGTGGCGGGCCGCCGAAGACACGGCTGAGGACCTGATGGGGCGTCTGGCCGTGGTTCCCATGGTTCTGGAGGCCCGCGGGCTGGACGTGACCCCGGGCATGATCGACATCTTCCGAAAAGCCAAGGCCGAGCAGGCGATTGCCGCGCTCGAAGTGATCTACGCTGAAGAAGTTGGGCATGTCGCTTATGGTTCGAAATGGTTTCATTTCTTGTGCGGTCGTGAAGACGCAGATCCGAAAGATGTGTTTCACCAGCTGGTTCGGCGCTATTTCCACGGTGCGTTGAAACCACCCTTTAACGAAGAAAAGCGCGCCGAGGCTGGATTGCCGCCGGATTTCTATTGGCCACTGACCGAGGACATGCCAGCACCCGGACAAGTCTCAGACTGAGGCGAATGGGGAAATATCGGCAAATTCCCGCCGATCTATGGGGGAATTCTGCGCTGTTTGCCGCAGATTGGTCAACAAACTTGCCCCAAGGCGGCTGCGCCTTTATGCAATCGCCCCAAGGGACGGCAGGCACTCACGACCGGTTCCGATCTTGGGGAATGAGAGGTAAGACGCGTGCGAACACGTCTGGCAATAAAATTTCACGCACTGCTTGAACGGCACTTCCCGGAACGCCGGGTCTTTCTGAAATCTGACAAAGATACACGCTTTATCCGCCTGAGCTCGGAAACGCAGATCATTGCGGTGTCCGGTGTGGCGATCATGATTGGATGGACCGCCGTCGCGACCGCGATCCTGCTGATGGACAGCATTGGGTCAGGCAACTTCCGCGAGCAGGCCAAGCGGGATCAGGCCACCTATCAGGAACGCCTGAACATCCTGTCTGCGGAACGCGATGCGCGTGCCCAGGAAGCACTGGCTGCACAAGACCGCTTCAACGCCGCTCTGGCCCAGATTTCAACGATGCAATCGGAATTGCTGGCCTCGGAAAACCGTCGGCGTGAGTTGGAAACCGGGATCGAGGTGATCCAGACCACTTTGCGTGCCACCATGAAGCAACGCGAAACGGCGCGCAGTGAACTGGCCAAACTGCAGCAGGATGGTGACGGAACGGACGTGTCTATGACCGCCTCCGCCAACCCGGTGCAGATGGAGTTCATGACCCAGGCGCTGGCCCGCACTGCAGAGCAGCGGGATGAGATCGCCGCCAATGCGCGGGACGCCCTGGATCAGCGGGACGATCTGGAACTGGAAATCCGGCTGATGCAAGAACGCAGTGACGAGATTTTCCGTCAGCTGGAAGAGGCGATGGTGATCTCGGTCGAACCTCTGGACAAGATGTTCAGACAGGCCGGAATGCCCACGGATCGCATCATCGAAGAGGTCCGTCGCGGCTACAGCGGCATGGGTGGACCCCTGACGCCGATCTCGTTCAGCTCGCGTGGCGAAGAAGAACCAACTGCTGATGAAATTCGCGCCAACACCCTGTTGCAACAGATGGATCAGCTGAACCTCTACCGGATTGCTGCCGAAAAAGCGCCGTTTGCAAGCCCGGTGAATGCAGCCGTGCGGTTCACCAGTGGTTACGGCACCCGCCGCGACCCCAAGACGGGTGGCCGCCGCATGCATAATGGTGCCGATTTCGCAGGGGCTCACGGCACGGACATCTTCGCCACCGCTGATGGTGTTGTGACCCACGCCGGCTGGCAATCGGGTTTTGGTCGCCTTGTTAAGATCAAACACGCATTCGGAATTGAGACACTTTATGCCCATAACACCAAGATCAACGTAAAGGTCGGCCAAAGGGTCTCGCGCGGGGATCATATTGCTGATATGGGTAGCACCGGACGGTCCACCGGCACGCATCTGCACTATGAGGTGCGCGTGAACGGAAAACCTGTAAACCCAATGACTTACATCAAGGCTGCGAGAAATGTTTTCTAAGAGCAAAATCAACGAGCCCGCATCCAAGGAATCCGAGGCGGCGAAACCTGCCGCTCCGGCAACTCCGGCGGCCCCTGCCCCTTCGGAACCCAAGGCCAGCACTGCGCCCAAGCCGAAGCCGCCCGCATCGGTCCTGTCATCGGATCTGCACATCACCGGCAACATCAAGACAACCGGCGATATTCAGGTCGAAGGCACCGTCGAGGGTGACATCCGCGCCCACCTGCTGACCATCGGCGAGACCGCGACCATCAAAGGCGAAGTCACTGCTGACGACGTTGTGGTCAACGGCCGTATCGTGGGTCGTGTGCGTGGTCTGAAAGTGCGCCTGACCTCGACCGCACGTGTCGAAGGCGACATCATCCACAAAACCATAGCCATCGAAAGCGGCGCGCATTTCGAAGGATCGGTACAGCGTCAGGACGATCCGCTGAACCCGGGCCGCAGCGCCAAATCTGGTGCGAACCCAGCAGCGGAAGTCAAACAGTAAGCACCAATCCCAACAGGATTGCCGAAACGCCGCAGAACCCCCCTGCGGCGTTTTTTTTGTAAAAACCGGGTATGCACCGATTCCAGTTCCAAGGCAGGCTTGATCCAGCTAAGCTCTTTTCATGTGGATGTTTTTTGCCCTTCTGGTGTTGGTGATCGGCGCGGTGTTTTACTGGAGCTGGTCCAAGAAACAGGCGCGCGCTGCGTTGTTGGCCACGCCGCTTAGCGCGGACAAACACCGCATCATCGAAACTCAGGTTCCAATTGTTGGGCGCCTGCCCGTCGATCTTCGCGCGAAACTGGATGGCAAGATCAACCTGTTTCTGAAACAGGTGAGCTTTCATGGTTGCGATGGTCTTGACGTAACGGATGAGATGCGCCTGTCCATTGCCGCTCAGGCCTGCCTGCTCGTCGTCAATTCGGATACGTGGTACGACAACCTGACAACGGTGCTGATCTACCCCAACGCGTTCAAGTCCCGGCAACAAAGGCGCAGCGGCTATGTCGTCACCGAGAAAGAGATTGTGCGCACAGGCGAAAGCTGGGATCGCGGGCCGGTGATCCTGTCCTGGGCACACAGCAGAAAAGGCGCGCTGAATGATCATGACGGGCAAAACGTCGTCTTTCACGAGTTTGCGCATCAGATCGATGATTTGTCTGGCGGCACCAATGGGGTCCCCGTGCTGGGGGCCGGCCAAAGCTACAGCGATTGGGAACGTGTTTTTCTTGCTGCCTATGACGCGCATGTGAACGCTGTAGAGCACGGCCGCGCCACGGTGATCGACCCCTATGGCGCGACAGGCCACGAAGAGTTTTTCGCGGTGTCTGTCGAAGTGTTTTTTGAAAGACCTGCCGCGTTGAAAGCCAGTGAGCCAGAAGTTTACGACCAATTGTCAAACCTGTTTCGCCTTGATCCCGTCGCGTGGCACTGAGCGCGGTGATGCCCGCGCTTGCGGGCGTCCCCAATCGCACAATTTAACAAAACGCATTTTTTGAATTACCCTCAACTCCATGGTTTTTTGGAGGGCATTCAATGTCATCAAAGTTATTGGCTGAATTTTTCGGCACATTCTGGCTTGTTCTCGGCGGCTGCGGCAGCGCAGTTCTGGCCGCCGGTGTGGCGGATGTGGGGATCGGATGGCTGGGCGTATCGTTCGCCTTCGGCCTGACCGTTCTGACCATGGCCTATACCGTGGGTCACATCTCGGGCGGGCATTTTAACCCGGCGGTCAGTCTGGGCCTGATGATCGGCGGTCGGTTTCCGGCCAAGGACCTGCTGCCCTACTGGGCTGCACAGGTGATCGGCGCGATTGCGGCGGCACTTGTACTGTATCTGATCGTAAGCGGCGCACCGGGTTTTGAAGGTGTCGGTGGTTTTGCCTCGAACGGGTATGGCGAAGCGTCACCCGAAGGATACTCGATGATGTCCGCGTTGATCATCGAGATCGTTCTGACCGCCTTTTTCATCGTGATCATACTGGGGGCCACATCCAGCGGAGCGCCTGCGGGCTTTGCCCCGATCGCCATTGGTCTGGCGCTGACACTGATCCATCTGGTGTCCATTCCGGTGACCAACACCTCGGTCAACCCGGCACGCTCAACCGGCGTGGCTCTGTTTGCGGATGGGCCTGCCCTGGCACAGCTTTGGCTGTTCTGGGTCGCCCCGCTGATCGGCGGAGCCCTTGGCGCTGTGATCTGGAAAATGATGGGCGACGACTGATCCTGCACCCTCAGAGACGGCCCCGGCGCATGGCCTGCGCCGGGGCTTTTTCCTACTCGGTCACAGTGACCTTTTTCATCGCGTCCGGCTGACCCACGACCGAGCCGTTCTGGCCCGTTCCGCGTTTGATTGCGTCGACCACATCCATCCCGTCCGTAACCTGCCCGACAACGGTGTACTGGCCATCCAGAAACGGGCCCGGTTCAAACATGATGAAGAACTGCGAGTTCGCGCTGTTCGGGTTCTGCGCCCGCGCCATACCCACAACACCCCGGTCAAAGGTGATGTCCGAAAACTCGGCGGGTAGATCGGGGCGATCCGAACCACCGCGACCGGCCTGAGACACGTTGAACCCATCCTTGGTCTGGTTGCCGAACTGTACATCGCCGGTCTGGGCCATGAACCCATCAATCACCCGATGGAACACAACCCCGTCATATTCCCCGGCATTGGCGAGCGCCGTGATTTGCTCGACGTGCTGCGGCGCGACGTCTTCGAACAAGTCGACAGTGATTGTCCCGTTGGCATCACCCTCAACCTCGATCTGCAGCCCGGTTGCCAGCGCGGGGCTGGCCAACAGGGCAAATGCGGCGGCCAGCTTACGCATCTGCTGCCACCTTGACGCTGATCATGCGGTCCGGGCTCGCAGGCGGCTCGCCCCGTACAATAGCGTCCACATGCTCCATCCCGTCGATAACGCGCCCGTAGACAGTGTATTGGCCGTTCAGAAAGTGGTTGTCCTTGAAGTTGATGAAAAACTGCGAGTTTGCCGAGTCCGGGTTTTGCGACCGCGCCGCGCCCAGAGTTCCTCGGTCATGTGGCAGCTTCGAGAACTCTGCCGGAACGTTCGGCAACGACGAGCCACCCGTGCCCACCATGCGAATGTTGAACCCGTCTTCCATATCGCCGTGTTGAACGTCGCCGGTCTGGGCCATGAAGCCGTCAATCACACGGTGGAAGGCCACGTTGTCATACTCGCCCCCGCGGGCCAGTTCCTTCATCCGGGCGCTGTGCAAGGGTGCTACGTCGGGCAGCAGCTCGATGACAACGTTGCCGCCTGTCAGCTCAATGATGATTGTGTTTTCGGGATCCTTGATCTCGGCCATCTGGCCCTCCTGTCGTTTATCTTGCGCAAATACCTATGCGCCAAGCGCGTGAATGCCAAGTGACGCATTGACCTGACGGCAAAATGCAGGAAAAGAACCGCCCAAGCGGGTATCAAAGGGCGAGGATCACACGATGGGCTGGAAAACACTGGACGATATGGATCTGAACGACAAACGCGTGCTGGTGCGCGTGGACATCAACGTGCCGGTCGTTGACGGTGTTGTGACGGACGCCACCCGCATTCAGCGCATTGTCCCAACGGTGCAGCACATCCTGGCATCTGGTGGCAAACCCATCCTGCTGGCCCATTTCGGCCGTCCCGGCGGTGAGCGACGCGAAAACCTGTCGCTGAACCAACTTGTCCCGACCTTGGAGTCTGCATTCGGCGCGAAGGTCCTGTTCGCCGCTGATTGCGTGGGCACTGAGGCTGAACTGGCCGCCGATGCTCTGCAGCCCGGTCACGTGCTGCTGCTGGAAAACACCCGCTTCCACGCGGCTGAAACCAAGAACGATCCGGATCTGGCCGCTGGCATGGCGCGTCTGGGCGATGTCTACTGCAATGACGCGTTCTCGGCCGCGCACCGCGCCCATAGCTCGACCGAGGCGCTGGCCCGTTTGCTGCCCGCCTGCGCCGGTCGCCTGATGCAGGCCGAGCTTGAGGCGCTGGAGGGCGCTCTGAGCGCGCCTAAACGCCCTGTAACAGCCGTTGTTGGTGGCGCGAAAGTGTCGACCAAGCTGGAGCTGTTGGGCAACCTGATCGATAAGGTGGACTATCTGGTCATCGGCGGCGGTATGGCGAACACGTTCCTTGTCGCCAAGGGTGTTGATGTCGGCAAATCGCTGGCCGAAACCGCGATGAAGGACACCGCCGCAGAGATCCTCGCCAAGGCCGAAACATCCGGCTGCACCATCGTGCTGCCTATTGATGTCGTCGTCGCAGAAAAGTTCGAAGCCAATGCTTCGCATCAGGTCCTGCCCGCAGACCAATGCACTGAAACCGGGATGATCCTGGACGCTGGTCCGGAAAGCGTCGCTGCAATCACCGAAATCTTTGCAAAAAGCCAGACCTTGATCTGGAACGGCCCGCTCGGCGCGTTCGAATTGGAGCCATTTGACGCCGCTACCAACGCCGCCGCGCTCAAAGCCGCGGCACTGACACGCGCGGGTCAGTTGATCTCGGTCGCGGGTGGCGGGGATACGGTTGCTGCCTTGAACGCCTCAGGCGCGGCGCGCGACTTTTCCTATATCTCGACCGCTGGTGGCGCCTTTCTGGAATGGATGGAGGGCAAGGCCCTGCCCGGCGTCGCGGCACTGGAGCAGTGATCATCGCGGCGCGCTCAACCCCGCGCCGCGAGACAATCTGACTCAACCACGCAATTTTGCGAATCAGGGGATTCACATCCCGAATCACCTGTGACATAGTGTGTTCAGAGGCCCACAAAGGGCCCGTTCTTGAGGCAGACTTCATACGGCGGTCAACAGAGTGTCCCGTTCCCATCGGCCCGGTTTGGGCGCAGTTTTTTTCTTTTCGGTGGCTTTCATGCTGGGTGTGTATTTCACCTTCGCCGCCGTGCAAGGAGACTATGGCCTGTTTCGGCGGGTCGAGATTTCGGCGGAACGGGATGCCCTGTCGCGCGATCTGGCCAATCTTGAAGCCGAGATCGCTGAGATGGAAAACCTGACCAGACGTCTTTCGGACACTTTTCTGGATCTCGACCTGCTGGACCAACAGGCCCGCTCGGTTCTGGGCATGATCCGCGCGGATGAGATCGTCATCCGCTGAGATCGCTGACCAAAGCATGTCATGAAATCACAAACTTCACGCCTTTGATAGCATGCACGCGGCCGGGATTTGCGCACACGGACGCTGCGTCACATTAACACTCGCCAGATCACCCGAAATACACTAAAAGATAGTTTAACGCTAAACTATCTGTCCGAAAGGGGGAGATCGCCACGATGGCCGCGCGAAAAACCACAAAGAAACCAAACGTTTCTGCGGAAGAACTCAAAACCTACTACCGCGAAATGCTGCTGATCCGCCGATTCGAGGAAAAGGCCGGCCAGCTTTACGGTATGGGTCTGATCGGCGGCTTCTGCCATCTTTATATCGGACAGGAAGCGGTTGTTGTCGGGCTTGAGGCCGCAGCCAAGGAAGGCGACAAGCGCATCACTTCATATCGCGACCACGGCCATATGTTGGCTTGTGGCATGGACCCGGGCGGCGTGATGGCCGAACTGACCGGGCGTGAGGGCGGCCTGTCCAAAGGCAAAGGCGGCTCGATGCACATGTTCTCGAAAGAGAAGCATTTTTACGGCGGCCACGGCATTGTTGGTGCTCAGGTCCCGTTGGGCGCCGGTCTGGCCTTTGCTGACAAGTACAAAGAGAACGGCGGCGTGACCTTCACCTATTTCGGCGACGGTGCCGCCAACCAGGGTCAGGTTTATGAGACGTTCAACATGGCGGCCCTTTGGGAATTGCCGGTGGTTTTCGTGATCGAAAACAACCAGTATGCCATGGGCACAGCGCAGGCGCGCTCGACCTCGTCGGCTGACATCTACCATCGCGGCCAAGCCTTCGGGATACCGGGTGAAATGGTCGATGGAATGGATGTTCTGGCGGTCAAAGCCGCAGGCGAAAAAGCCGTTGCCCACTGTCGGTCCGGCAAAGGCCCCTACATCCTTGAAGTCAAAACCTACCGCTACCGTGGCCACTCGATGTCGGATCCGGCCAAATACCGTACCCGAGAAGAGGTTCAGAAGGTTCGCGAGCAAAGCGACCCGATCGAACATGTGCGCGAGCTGCTGCTGACTGGCAAACACGCGACCGAGGATGACCTGAAGGCGATCGACAAGGAGATCAAAGAGGTCGTCAACCAGGCCGCCGAATTCTCTAAAGAAAGCCCTGAGCCGTCGCTGGACGAGCTCTGGACAGATATCTACGCCTGAGAGGACGAATAAGACATGGCAACCGAAATTCTCATGCCCGCCCTTTCGCCCACGATGGAAGAGGGCACGCTGGCCAAATGGCTGGTCAAGGAAGGCGACACCGTATCCTCGGGCGACATCATGGCCGAGATCGAAACCGACAAGGCCACGATGGAGTTCGAAGCCGTCGATGAAGGCATTGTCGGCAAGATCCTGATCGCCGAGGGCACCGAGGGTGTGAAAGTGAACACCCCCATCGCCGTCCTCGTGGAAGAAGGCGAAGACGCCTCCGCCCTGCCTGCGGCTGCGCCCGCAGCTGCAGCGGTGGCCGAGGCCGCCCCTGCGGCGGTTGAGACCCCCGCTCCTGCCGCTGCTCCCGCGGCGCCAGTGGTGGACCTGTCGCCCGACTGGCCTGCTGATGCCGAAATGAAGTCCGAAACCGTCCGCGAAGCGCTCCGCGATGCGATGGCCGAGGAAATGCGCAACGACGAAGATGTCTATCTGATGGGCGAGGAAGTCGCCGAGTACCAGGGCGCCTATAAAATCTCGCAAGGCCTGCTGGATGAATTCGGCGCCAAGCGCGTGATCGACACCCCGATCACAGAACATGGTTTTGCTGGTATTGCAGTGGGTTCGGCCTTTGGTGGTTTGAAACCGATTGTCGAGTTCATGACCTTCAACTTCGCCATGCAGGCGATTGACCAGATCATCAACTCGGCCGCGAAGACGCTCTATATGTCCGGCGGTCAGATGGGCTGTCCCATCGTGTTCCGGGGCCCCAACGGTGCCGCCGCCCGCGTCGGTGCGCAGCACTCTCAGGACTACGCGGCGTGGTACATGCAAATCCCCGGCCTGAAAGTTGTGATGCCCTATTCGGCAGCCGATGCCAAAGGCCTGCTGAAATCTGCGATCCGCGACCCCAATCCGGTGATCTTCCTGGAAAACGAAATCCTCTATGGCCGCTCGTTCGATGTGCCACAGGTGGAAGACCTGGCCATCCCCTTGGGCAAGGCTCGCATCTGGCGAGAAGGCTCGGACGTGACCATCGTCAGCTTCGGCATCGGCATGCAATACGCGCTGGAGGCCGCCGACAAACTGGCCGAGGACGGCATCAGCGCCGAAGTGATCGACCTGCGCACCATCCGCCCGATGGATACCGGCGCGATCATCAACTCGGTGATGAAAACCAACCGTCTCGTGACCGTCGAAGAAGGCTGGCCGCAAGGCTCGGTCGGCAGCTACATCAGCTCGGTCGTGATGCAGGAGGCGTTCGACTATCTCGACGCGCCCGTCATCAACTGCACCGGCAAGGATGTTCCGATGCCCTATGCCGCGAACCTCGAAAAGCTGGCCCTGATCACCACGGATGAGGTGATCGCTGCCGTCAAACAGGTGACCTACCGGTAATGGAGATCAGGGGCCGCGATCCAGCAACCGAATGCTACCGTGTCGAGATCAATCTCGGCGACCGGACCGTAAGGGCGCTTGTGCCCGAACGGCTGGCGGCGGATATGCGTTTGATCGGTGCGCGCCCCTCTCACCAGACCGCCTATGTCTGGATGGCTGAGAACAACGATAAAATCGAGGCTGCGATTGCGACCCTCGCACGCGGCACCGGGCGCCCCAAGGCGCCCTTTGACCAAATTACTCTGATTGAGGAGCGCTGAGATGCCCACCGAAATCCTGATGCCTGCCCTGTCCCCGACGATGGAGGAAGGCACACTTGCAAAATGGCTTGTCAAAGAGGGCGACACCGTCTCCTCCGGTGACCTGCTGGCCGAGATCGAGACCGACAAGGCCACGATGGAGTTTGAGGCCGTTGACGAAGGCACCATCGGCAAAATCCTCATCCCTGAAGGATCTGAAGGGGTCAAGGTCAACACCGCCATCGCAGTTCTGCTGGAAGATGGTGAAAGCGCGGATGATATCGCAGCTGCACCTGCCAAAGCTCCCGATGCGGCCCCCGCCGCTGCGGGCAACGAGGCCGCCGCGCCAGCGGCATCCGAGGCGCCCGCCCCTGCCCCGGCAGCGCCTGCCAAAGCGGACGGTGGTCGTATCTTTGCCTCACCCCTCGCTCGTCGAATTGCCGCACAAAAAGGTCTGGACCTGACGCAGATCGCCGGCTCCGGCCCGCATGGTCGTATCGTCAAGGCCGACGTCGAAGGCGCAACCGCATCGGCTCCGGCTGCTGCCCCCGCCGCTGCAGCACCAGCCCCGGCGGCGCCCGTTCCGGCTGGCCCTTCTGCGGATATGGTGGCCCGCATGTACGAGGGTCGCGAATTCGAGGAAATCAAGCTCGATGGCATGCGCAAGACCATTGCGGCACGCCTGTCCGAAGCCAAGCAGACCATCCCGCATTTCTACCTGCGCCGCGATATCAAGCTGGACGCGTTGCTCAAGTTCCGGGGCCAACTGAACAAGCAGCTGGAAGGCCGGGGCGTGAAGCTCAGCGTGAACGACTTTATCATCAAGGCCGTCGCCAACGCGTTGCAACAGGTGCCCGCCTGCAATGCTGTGTGGGCAGGCGATCGCGTGCTGCAACTGAAACCGTCGGATGTGGCCGTTGCAGTCGCAATCGAAGGGGGCCTTTTCACGCCGGTTCTGCAGGATGCCGATACCAAATCCCTGTCGGCCCTGTCGACCGAAATGAAGGACCTTGCTGCCCGCGCCCGCGAGCGCAAGCTGGCGCCGCATGAATATCAGGGCGGCACCTTTGCGGTTTCGAACCTCGGCATGTTTGGCATCGACAATTTCGACGCCATCGTGAACCCGCCGCATGCCGGTATTCTGGCGGTTGGTTCGGGTGTCAAAAAGCCGGTCGTTGGTGATGACGGAGAGCTTACTGTTGCGACCGTCATGTCGGTCACAATGTCGGTCGACCACCGGGTTATCGACGGCGCGCTTGGGGCAGAGTTGCTGCAGGCCATCGTCGACAATCTTGAAAACCCGATGGTCATGCTGGCCTAGGCCAAATGATTTTGGAAAGACAAAGGCCGCCTCGATTTCCGGGGCGGCCTTTGCTTTGGTTTTTGTTGAGTTACTGATCTTTGCCCAGCATATGATCCATCGAGATCGAGGGCTGGTCGCATCCCGCCTCGCCCACGATTTTCGCGGGGATGCCAGCGACAGTTTTACAGGGCGGGACAGGCTGAAGTACCACTGATCCCGCCGCGATGCGGCTGCAATGGCCAACCTCGATATTGCCCAATACCTTGGCACCGGCTCCGATCAGGACGCCATTGCCGATTGTGGGATGGCGCTGTTCTTCTTCTTTTCCGGTGCCGCCCAGCGTCACGGAATGCAGCATCGAGACGTTGTCGCCAACAACCGCGGTCTCACCAATGACAATGGAATGCGCGTGGTCGATCATGATGCCCTTGCCGATCCTGGCGGCCGGGTGGATGTCGATCCCGAAAATCTCGGATGATCGCATCTGGAAAAAATAGGCCAGATCATGGCGACCCTTGCGCCAAAGCCAATGCGCGACGCGATAGGCCTGCATCGCCTGGTAGCCCTTGAAATAAAGGATCGGCTGCAACAGACGGTGGCAGGCCGGGTCGCGTTCATAGACGGCCATCAGGTCAGCCCGCGCGGCCTCGATCAGGCTGGGATCGTCGGCATAGGACTCATCCACGATCTCGCGCAGCACCATCATCGACATCTCGTTCGAACACAGTTTGGCCGAAATCCGATAGGACAGAGCACGCTCAAGACTGCGATGATGTAGGACACAGGCGTGCACAAGCCCACCCATCAGTGGCTCTTGTTCTACTGCGGCATGTGCCTCGGTCGTGATACGGTTCCACACCGGATCGACAGGGGTAACGTGGCTGCGCTTTTCAAACATGGCTTTTGATCCTTTGCTGCGCCTAGAATGCCATTTAGTGGGAAAAACACCAAACGCAAACCCGTGATCGGCATCTTAACCAAAATGAATGAGTCCAAGCGCACCTATTTCCAGACACAAATACGCGAGCTACTGGCAGAGTTGGCACAGCAATCTGCCCTGGCACAAGAGGCGCAATCCATCGTCGAGTTGGACCAGCAAGCGGTCGGTCGCCTCAGCCGGATGGATGCGCTACAGAACCAGGCAATGGCGAAGGCGCAACAGGCCAATCGCGATCTCGAGACCCGCCGCCTTCAGGCTGCGCTGAGACGCATTGAGGAAGATGAGTACGGCTATTGCAAGGACTGCGGCGATGAAATCCCCGAGGGGCGTCTGCGTTTGGACTTTGCGGCCAGCAAATGTGTCAGTTGCGCGTCCGGTTGACCTGAAATCGGATCCGGTGACGCAGAACCAGTTCGAAACACCGACAATGATCACAGTCTTCAAAGTCTGGTTCATCGGCCAGCGACCGAACGCGGGCCGCCGCCATCAGAAACCGTCGCCGCAGCCGGAATGAGAATGTCCGGTGCACCAGACATGCAGTCCGACCAGCTCGGCCTCGACCAGAATTTCGATACACAAGGACTACCGGTCGCGCTGCGCCACGCCCGACAAGGCCGGTGTCGCAGCGCTAACGTCACCGTAAAAGACCCAGCGTATTATGCCTATACGATCCGTATCCGGGCGGCGGGCCCAGGTCCGTATGTGGCCGATATCTGAGCCACGTCAACGTCGAAACCTCCGGCCAGACCATCTGCTGCCTTCATTGCGGGCGTGTAGTCCCAATGGGGTTCGGTCGCGATTGCCTCGCGCAACACCACACCACCGGCACGCACGCGGATCAGATAGGATTCACTTTCCTCGCCTAAGGGAATATCCAGTGCAGCCCAATCGTCTCCGTCGATACGCGAGCGTCGTATCCATGAGAACGCGTCGACGTTGTCGTTTGAAGACACCTTCAAGTGAACAGGCGCGTAGGGTCGAAGCCCATTGCCGTCGAAGGCCTCGACCAGATACTCGAAAGACGGGTCATCATAGCCCCGAGTGGCTGGACCAATGCGATAGTGTCTGGCGACGCGACGTTCACTTGGCAACAGGCTGGTTTGCACGACACGCTCGTCCAGCAAAACAAAAGTCGACCCTTCGGGCCAGGCCTCGGGCATCAGAGCATCCGTGCCCAACTGCCCTCGCAGACGACCGGACAGGCTATAGACCCCCTGCTCTTGCAATGTGGCCTCTGAAAACTGAAACAGTTCCCAATTCCCCGGCGTTCCGTCACCAATGGCAGCCAGATTGGCCCCATTCAACAACGAGGCGCGCGGGCGGGATTCGAGAACACCGTCGATCAGGTTGACCCGCAGCGCTCCGCCCTCGTCCCAAATGCCTGTCGCTGCATGGCGCAGAGGTGTTTCCGTATATCCCATAACCGCCTGACCCGTGATGACATCGCGCAGCGCATAGTCCTCGTCGCTGGCCGACGCGTGGACGGCAACACTGCCGGGCCAGGGGTCCGCAGAAACCGCAAGATACGGTGCGTGCGGTGCTTCGGTCCCCGTGATCAGTGGCAAGTCCAGAAAGATTGGCACAACGGGAACAGGGGCCTGGAATGGCTTCTCTGCAACCGGGTCGTCCTGCAACCCGTTCGCAGTGTAGATGCCCCGCTCGATCCGCACGGCTTCGGCCAGTTGCAGGTCTGCTTTTTCAAGACGATCGATCCGGTAAAGCGCGCCGGCGTCATCTTCTGACAGTCGCACCACATCACCGGCCCCCAGATGCATCAGGGACGGAGGCAAGGCAAAGCGAACGGTATCCCGGGACACTCGCGCTTCGCTGAGCCAGCGTTCTGTTGTTTGGCGCCCTTCCGCGCGGGTCATGGACAGCGGCATCTCGTTGACGGCAACAGCATGGGTTCGCGCATCCGGCAGAACGGCCTCTTCCGCGATCAGATCGTGATCCGCATCCGATTGAACAAACCGCAACCGGACCCGACCGGTCATTTCGGCCTCGGCCTCGCGGCGGTACTCCACGGTGCCATCCAGATCGGGGCTGACCGCCAGATGATCTGCCTCCAGCGCGACAGCCCCTACACCGTTGCGCATCTGAAAGCGCAGAACGCCGTCGCGCTCGATCGCGTCAAACCCGTATCTCAGCATCAATGGTTGCAGCGCCGAGCGCGCGTCCGCGACATCTTCAATCGCATATCCCCGGACAACCCCATAAAGCTGTGAGACATCGATATCCGTGACCCCTGCCCCATGGCAGATTTCGGTCACCACCGACGCCAGCGTTCGCGACCCCGAACGCCCGTTGAGCCAATGGCCCCGAGCATAATTCTCGCCATCATCCCACTGACTGCGCAGGTTCGGAAACGTGGGGAAAGGACGGGCATCCCAGGCCCAGACATAGGCGTTGGACATGTCCAGCATGGGGCCGCCATAGATTTCGGAGACGGGGTTGTTTTTTGGTTCGGACCAATAGCCCAACATCGCCGTCAGGTACTGCACCTGAATAAAGTCATCCCTCAAGCCGTTCGAATGGGACGGCACGCTCGATTCCGAAGATTTGGGGTCCAGAAACTTGTTGGGCTGATTGGTGCCCTTGTCGATTGCGGCGCAGCCCAGTTCGGTGAACCAAATCGGTTTTGACCCGGGCACCCAGGCGGTCGGGTTTTCCTGACGAACACCATCGACCCGTTCATGGTGCCAGTTGGACCACCAGTTGCGCAGATCCTTATAGCGCCAGATCCAAGGCTCATCATAACTGCTGTCTTCGATCGGAGTTCGAATTTGAGCGTCTGCCTCTTCGTGTGAAGCATAGTACCAGTCATACCCCTCGCCGCCTTCGATATTGGCGCGCAGATAATCCAGATTGTAAATTGACCTGGCCTCGGCGTCCTGATGATCCTCACCATCGCGCCAATCGGACAGAGGCATGTAGTTGTCGATACCGATGAAATCGATGTTGTCATCGGCCCAGAGTGGATCGAGATGAAAGAACCGATCCCCGGTTCCGGCGGGTTGATAGCCGAAATACTCGCTCCAATCTGCAGCATATCCGATCTTGGTATCAGGTCCCAGAATCTGGCGCACATCAGCCGCCAGTGCACGCAGTTTTTCGACCGCTGGAAAACCGCTCAGGCCGCGGATCTGGGTCAGGCCGCGCATTTCCGAACTGATACAGAAAGAAGCCACGCCGCCTGCAAGTTTGCAAAGGTTTGCGTAGTGCAGAATGAAACGACGCAGACCCCAGTCTTGCGGGCCTTCATAGTCAACACGTCCGTCTCGGACCACAAAGTCGCCAATTTGCGCCGAGCCGAAAAATGCCGCCACCTGTGCGTCAGCCGCCGCTGTCTGATCGGACGATCCGTCACGCCCGGGGGCCACATCCAGCGTGATCCGACCGCGCCAGGGCAGATGGGGTTGATCCCCATCCGACCACGGGTCGGGCAAACCATTCTCCTGCAACTGCTCCATGAGGATGAACGGATAGAACATAACTGATTTTTCTCGGGATTTCAGGTGTTGAATAGCCTGCACAACCGCATCATCAGCCGGAGTGCCGCCATAGACCGGCCGTTCGTTTTGGTAGGGCACGACGTCTGCCGTTCCCTGCTCCTGACCCTGTCTTCTCCAGAAACTGTTCTGGAAAAACCGCCGCCCGACGCCGCGATGTTCGCCAGAAACAAGCCAAGGCATGTTCTTGCCATCTATGTCGTCGCGAACAACCTTTGGCTTGATCTGACACTCGCCGCACCGCAGATCGCTTCCAAACCAGGAAACGATGAGCGAAGCCGCTTTGCAACTCGGCAGTTCGCGCTCCAGCGCCCGCGTCGAGGCAATCAGATCCGGTTCACCCGAGGCTGAATGGACATTTGCGGCCCAGGTGCTGCCACGCTGTTTTGAGTAGTTCACCTGCGTGCTGGCCAGCGCGTATTCACCGGTGCCCGGCATCAAGGCAACGCTCTGAACGATCTGGCTCAGGTCCTGCGCGTGATCCGGCATATCCGGCTGGGTCGGACGCACGACCTCAAAGGAAAACTGCGGAACCCGGTTGCCGAACGAGGCAAGCTGGAAATCCTCGATCACCACATAAGCCGTACCCCGGTAGGCGGGCACGTTGCCTGCACCTTCAATCGCTTCGATAAGCGGGTCGGGAAGTTGATCCCGCGTTCCGGTGTACACCCGGAAATTGAGCCCAGCGCGCTCCTGTTCTTCCCCGTCTGCCCAGACGCGCGAAACATCGGCGATTTCACCACCACCCACAGCAATGGCAAGCGAGATCGAGTAGCTGTAGCTGGTCGTTGTCACCTCGGGTGGTTTGGGTGATCCTTTGCCACCTCCGCCCGCAGACTGAGTGCTCGACGTCCGGGTTTCCAGAAAATCCGAGGACCAGATCACCTGCCCCCCCACGCGCATACGTCCAAAGACTGTGGCAACCGGTGCACCTTCGCCGGTCTCGGTCAACCGAAAACGATCCATTCGACCGGTTTCAACAACTTCACTGCCGCCGCCCAGGACCGACTGGCTCATGATCCGTTGATCGATCACACGCCCCAATGTGGCCCCTACCGCGCGTCCGACAATTGCAGTTGACAGGCCGGCAACCGTGCCCCCGATCGAGCCCCCCAAGGCGGCCCCTGCTGCGGAAAGAAGAATCGTAGCCATCAGTGCCCCTCCAACGGGAATTCAAAACAGGCGACCACCCGGCGACGCCAGGGATCGCTCAGGGCGTTTTCGACCACGCCATGTCCGGAATAAGCATGAATGAAACGCGGCACATCTCCTGTGCTGCTGACGATGCCCAGATGTTTTGCGACACTGCTGTCGCGCATCCGGAACAAGAAAACATCGCCCGCCATCATGCGGGCCAAAGGTTTTTCGGCCAGATGGCGTCGCGCCGCCGCCCACATGCGTTCTTCGCCTTGGGGTTCAGACCAGTCCATGCTGTAAACCGGCACAGCTTCGGGCTCGTGCCCGATCACCTCGCGCCAGACACCGCGCAAAAGGCCCAGACAATCCGTGCCCGCGCCGCGAACCGAGGCCTGATGGACATAGGGCGTACCCAGCCAAGCGCGCGCCGTGTCCACGATATCCTGCCTGCAAATCGTCATCGTCTGCTTCCACCTCCGTTCGCGTTGCCTTTCTTGGGCACCGCCATCACCCAGTCTTCGCCGGGCAGATCCGGAAAACCCTGAAAGTTCAGCAAATTGTTGAACTTCAATCGACACGTCTCCATGCGCTTGTCACAGCCGGCAGTCAGTTTGACCCGATCACCTACGGCCAATCCACCGCCGATGCCGGACCACAGGGTGATCTCGCGCCCGTCGTCGGTCCGACGGTCTTGTTTGATCGCCCCCCAAAGCCCAATGGCAGAGCCCGAGCTGACATCCAGTCGCCCCCGTTCGAACCAGGCCTCTTCTGACGAGCTCCCGCCCTGCAGTTGAAGCGACGTTGTGCTGTCGATGCCGGTGACTTCAGCGTAGGCCTGATAGCCGGCGAGCGTTGTGTCGAACCGACAGGACCGATCCCCCAGAACCGCCGTACAGGGTTTTTGGTAGATACGCCCTAGCGGGCGGTTCAGCAGGTCGGTCAACCCACGCAATTCGGCGTGAAACGCCCCCCCTGCCCGGCGCAATTCGCCGATTGAACCCCTAAACTGAAGCACGCGCAGCTCTGGTTCCGCCCAGTTGATCAGCCAGGAACGTACCTCGGCCCCGTCAAATCGACCTGCCTCGATATCATCCTCGCGTACCGAAGCATCGGACAACGCGCCCATTGCCTCGGTGTTGTCGATCGACAGCCCCGTTGCCTGCTCGATTGCTGTTGCGGTCAAACCGGTGCTGGCTTTGAAGGTCAGCCCGTCGAAGGCCAGTTCCCTGTCGTGATCGGTGAAGCCGAACACCTGCCCATCTGAGCGTGTGATTGCCCAGCATCGGCAAACAGTAGTCAAGCCACTTGCCAGATGATCCTGTAGCGCCTGTGCATCTCCGTTCATCAGACCCGCACCTCGACCACTGGTACGTTCGGCACATCCCCAGCCTGAAAACTTGCCACGCTTGTCTGGATCTTGTCGGTATCAAAGCGCACCGGCACGTCAAATTCGAAACCGGCGGTGATCTCAACCTGTTCCGGCGGCGGATCAGCAAATGTGACCTGCCCGCTGGTCACATCAACTTCAAAATCGACTCCGTCGCGCAGTTCGTCCTGATCCAAGCCAAGACGCACACTGCCCAATACCGGTTTGGCAATCGGGCGCACATAGCTGACACCGCCCGACAAGTAGATCTTCACAAGCTGAAAGGTAATGCGCTCTCCGTCACCTCGTGCAATGACCTGATCGCCCTTGTCAATTTCGGCTGTTGCGGCGGCGGATTTATAGTCTGACCAGTCTTTCCATCGGAATCCAAACATCTGGCCTTGCCGCGCCTCAAAGAACGAGATCATCGTTTCAATGTCATCCAATGACCGCATACCCAACCCGGCGTCATAGCGCCTGCGCGAATGCGCCCAGGGGGTATTGCGTTCCTCGAACCCGTTGGCCAGCGTCACAATATCCGTGCGTCGTTCGGGACCGCCAACCGAGCCAAAGCTCAGGCTGGCCGGAAATCTCACCTCGTGGAAATTCATTCTCTGCTCCCCTTATCTGTTGCGATTTCCGCGGCCCAATGCGCGGCTCATCTGCGCCGTGATCTGGCCCTGAGATCGACGAAACCCCTGCACGTCCGGCGTTGAGATGTTCATCACGACATTCACGGCGCGCCCGCCGCCTTGTGTCCGCACACCCAGCTTGCCATCGGCACCGCGCGCGAGCGGCATGATCGCTTCGGGGCCCGCCTCGCCCATCAATCCGGTGCCGCCGCGCATCGGAAACATGGTCGGGCCGCTGACGACTCCGCCATTGGCAAACGGCATCACACGGCCCTGTGAAAAACTGCCGCCATCTGCAAAGGGCAGAATGCCCTGCACCAGACTGCCAACCCCGTTGGCCAGCATGCCGCCAAAATGATCTGTCACCGGCTTGATCGCCGCCGAAAAAGCCGTGCGGATCATCGAGTTCTTCAGCACGTCCAGCGCATCCGACAGGTTCATCCCGTCCAACACCACGCCGTCAAACGCCTTGCGTAACCCGCCCGACATGCCGCGCTCCAGAGTGGCAACATCCTTGCCGGTCTCCTCAAAAGCCGCGCTGATCCGCTTCATCTGGCTGTCAAACGCCGACGCCATGGTTGCGGCGTCGCCCAGCGCGTCGCCCAGCGCCTCTCCTCGCTCCTGCAGGTCGCCAAACCCCTCACGATCCGTCATCACGCTCTCCTTGTGTCTTATCCGGATAGGCAGCCAGCAGCGCATCCAGCCCGGCCCGGTTCATCGTCGGCATCCCAGCGTCCTGCCCCAGCATCAACCGCAGCTCAGCTGGGGTCATACGCCAGAACTGATCCGGCGTCAGACGCAAGCCGAGGAACCCGGCCCGCATCAGAACATGCCAATCGAACCCGCTCACTCGGGCACCATGAAGGCCCGCGCCAGCAACTCGGCGGCGGCTTTGGCCCCCGCCATCGGCCCGCCTTTGATCTCGGCGTGCAGCAGGTCATCGCGGGTCACCTGCGCCCCTCCTCCGCGCAAGCCGGCGACCAGCAAGGCCAGAACATCCCCACTGGAATAGGCCCCGCCTTCAAACCGCTTCACCAATTCGACCAGAGACCCCGCCTGCAGCTCCTGCTCCAACTCCGCCAAGGCACCCAATGTCAGTTTGAGCACCCGCTGCTCCCCATCGATGGTCAACGCCACCTCGCCCGTCCACGGATTGGCCATCAGAGCGCCGTAAAGCTCAGCGCACCGGCGCTTGCCATGCTCATCTCATAGGTCGCTTCACCGTTATGCGAGCCCGCATATTCGATACTGCTGACTTGGAACGGGCCTTCGACGATGCCGAAATCCGGGATGATCACCTGAAAACCGGGCGTCTCACCGTCAAAGAACAGCTGACGAGCCCGCTCATCCGTGCCTTCATCCTTGAACACGCCTGAGCCTGAGATCGAAGCCGACTTGACCCCCGCCCCCGACAGAAGCTCGCGCCACCCACCTTGGCTTTCCAGGCTGGTGACATCGACGCTTTCCGCGTTGAAACTGATCCGCGTGGCGCGCAGGCCCGCGATGGTCTCGAACAGGCCCGTGCCGTTCATATCCACTTTGACCAACAGGTCTTTTCCGTTCTGGGCAGCCATATGCTCTCTCCGTTGATTGCTTAGTCGTCTTCCACGCGCGCGCGGAATCTCAGATCGATCTGGCGGATTGCGCCGCCGGTTCCCGTGCGCCGGGCCGAGGCGCGTTCGAACCACAGCCCTACAAGGCGGCCCCGGGCCAAAGACAACGCCGCGCCTTCCAGCGCGTCACACACCGCGCCTGCCAGCGTCTTGGCCGCGCCAAAGCCAGCTGCCTCGGACACCACTGAAACCGTGAATCTGTGCACCGCACCTGCGCCCGACCGGTCTGATGCCTCTCGCACCTCCTCCGGTCCCAGCGTCACATAGGTCTGCGGCAACACCCCTGATGGAACCGCGTCATAGATCGCCCCACCCGAAAGCGTGCTGACCTGCGCGTCGCCTGACAGCTGTTGAAACACCGCCGCCTGCAAAGCGGATGAAACGCCATAGCTCATGCTGCCACCTCTTCATCTGCAAAACAGGTCAGGTACTGGCCGCGCGGGTCCCGCTCAGCGACCGCCCGGATCACGAACCGCCGGGCACCTTCGCGGAACCGCTGGTCCGGAGCGGGTCGCATGCTCGACCCTTCAGGCGCGCCACGCACAACGATCCGGTAGCCAACGCGCGAGACCGAGGCGCCACCAAGAGCCCGCTCCGCCCCGCTGCGCGCCATCACCTCGGCCCAAAGCGAACCCAGCGCGGCCCAGGTTTCGGTGTAGCCTCCCGCGCCATCCGCGCTGCGCACCGGAGCCTCCAGCACCAGTTTGCGGTTCAGTCGCGGCGCGCTCATTGCGTCGCCCCTGCGCCAAAGCGCACTGTGCGATAGCGCTGAATCAGGCTGGTCACGCCAAAGGGCATGCACCCCGCGCCAAGCGCCGTCTCATCGCGATATTCGTAGTAATGCGCCGCCAACAGCAGCACCGCTTGCCCCAGATCAGCGGGCAGCCCGCCCCAATCCGCAGCCATCCCGGCGGTAAAGACGATCTTCACCGATCCCCCGGTCTGCACCCTCCGTAAGCAGGACCCCGCCAGACGCAACCGAGGGCGCTGCATGTCGCGCTCCAACCGGTAATCTTCGGCGTCCACAACCGTCTCGGTCCCTGCCGCATCGGCCAGCGTGACCGCAGTAACCGAGAACACCGGGGCCACCGGCAGCACTTCACCTGCTGGATCGCGCCAACCGTTCAGGCTCCACGAGAAATCGCGTTCGATCAGCACCTTGCCGGTGCGCGCCTCAATCGCCGCAATGGCCGCGCGCAGAAAGCCCTTCAACACCTCGTCCTGCACATTGCCCTCGGCAAACCCCGTGCCTAGCCGCAGATGCGCCTTGAACTGATCCACCGGCAGCGCCGCATCCGCGATGGCGGTTTCTTCGATCAACATCATCCATTCACTCCGCAATCTCGGACCCCTCCGGGGGCCGTATCCTTGGAAAATGACGGGCACGCGCCGCCCCACGTTGCTCGGACGGAGGGGAGCAGCTAGACAACGCAGGGGATCTCACCCCGACCCGCGCCCGCCGCCCCGAGGGGCAAAAGCCCCCCGGGAATTCAGCCCGCTTTACGCGGTGCCGAATTTCACCAGCTTGATTGCAGCAAAGTCACTGACATCACCGCCGACGCGCTTGGTCGCATAGAACAGGACATGCGGTTTGGCGCTGAAGGGATCGCGCAACACGCGCAGGTCCGGGCGCTCGGCGATGGTATAGCCCGCCTGGAAATCACCGAAGGCAATCGAGAAACTGTCAGTTCCCGCATCCGGCATATCTTCGGCGATCAGCACCGGATAACCCATCAGCCGTGCCGGCTCACCAGCCGCCAGACCGTCCGACCACAAGAAGCGGCCATCGCTGTCTTTCAGCTTGCGGATCAGACCCGCAGTTTTCGAGTTCATGACGAAGGTACCGTTGACCCGGTACTGCGCACCCAGCGCATAAACCACGTCCACGATGGCATCCGCTTCGACACCGCCATCGATACCGGTGGGGACATAGCCAATGCTACCCCAATCCCAGACATCGTTGTCGACCTTGGCGTGGTTCAGAATGCCTTTGGGCTTGTCCGCACCATCGCCGTTGATAAAGGCCGAGGCCTCGGCACGTGCGAACTTGTCCGCGATACGACCGGCCAGCCAACCCTCGACATCAAACGCGCTGTCATCCAGCAGTCGCTGCGAGGCTTTGGGAAGCGCGCTCAGCTCGTGCAGCGGGATCGAGATGCGTTCAATAGACGGGGTGCTGGTTTCAGTCGCGGTCGCATTCTCATCGGCCCAACCTGCGCCGACATCCGTGTGGTCGATCAGTACATCGAACGAGTTCGCCTCAACATTCTCGATCGACGCAATCGAGCGGATAGAAGCCGTCGATTTCAGCACCGATTTGATGATCTCGGCTGTCTGCGGGTCGATCAGGTACCCACCATCGCTGTTCACAGCGCTCGAGAGGGATTTCACTTCCATCTCAAGCCCACGCAGGCCGTCATCCTCACCCGAACGCACATAGGCATCAAAGGCCTTCTGATGCGGTGCGCCGTCCTCGATTGAGGCCGCAAGATGCGGGCGCGCCGCGATGGTTGATTTACGATCCAGCATGGTCAGTCGCTCTTCTGTCTGTTGCAATTTGGTTTTAACTTCAGCCTGCAGGCCCTTGAATTCGTTCACGAAGCCAGTCATCGCCTGCTTCACCTCCTGAACCAGGGGCGCACCCTCTCCGGTCAAGGCCGGGGTCTCGGTCTTGCTCATCAGCACTTCCTTCTTGGGTGGGATTGAGGCGCGCTAGATCCGCGCCAGCTCCTGCCGGGCGTCGCTGAACACCTCGGCAATACTGCGCCAAGTGTTCTCGGCCTCGGGGTCCGTCCCCTTCGCCGCCACCCGCGCACTGGGCAGCATCGGGAAGGTCACCAATGACACCTCCCACAGCTCCAGTTCCGTCAAGAGCCGCTGGCCCTTGTCATTCTTCACGGCCTGCTTGGTGCGATAGCCAATCGACAGCCCGTCAATAGCCCCTGCACGGATCAGCTCCGCCGCCTCGCGTCCCTTTTGCGTGCTTTCCAGCAGGCGCCCCTTGACCCACAGGCCCCGGTCGTCCTCGCGCACCTCGTCCCAGACACCGATGGGCTGCGCCGGGTCGTGCTGCCACAACATCTTGACCCGCTGGCCTGCTGTGGCCAGCCCCTCAAGTGATCCGCGATACGCGCCTTTCTGCACCACATCGCTGCGCTGATCGACCTGACCGAACAGGCTGGCATAGCCCGCTATCACGGCGTCCTCGGATACGGACAAGCCGTCACCGAACCGCGCAAATTTGTGCTCCAAATCCATGAACTTCTCCATGCAATACATTGTATTTATGGCGTTACTACCAAGAACGACTGAAACACCTGCGCCAGGATCACTGCCGCCACACCGTAAACCGTCAGCCACAACCGCTTCTCCAGCCGCTCCATCATCTCTTCGATCTGATCCAGCCGCCTGCACAGATGCGCATGTTGGATCTCAGCCACCCGCTCATGCGCGGCCAGACGCAAGCCCGGCGCGCAGTCGAACGGAGGATATCCGTCACCCATCGCCACGCTCCGGCAGCCCCAGCAACGCGCGCTTTTCGGCATCGCTCAGGAAATCGGCCCCATTGACCCGCGCCCATTGCGCATCGCGCTCCGCTGACAACGCCGGCACCTGATCCAGATCCGGCTTCAGCACCAAATCCTCACCCGAGAACCGCGCCAGCCACTCCGACACCGCCGCCGCCACCCGCGTCACCAGAGGCAGCACGGTCAGGCGATAAAACGCCCGATTGGCCTCCTGATAGTTCGAATAGGTCGCGTCGCCCTGGATCCCCAGCAACATCGGCGGGACCCCAAAGGCCAGCGCGATCTCGCGGGCGGCGGCTTCCTTGGTCTTCTGGAACTCCATGTCCGAGGGCGAAAAGCCCATCGGCTTCCAATCCAGGCCTCCTTCCAGAACCATCGGACGACCAGCATTGCGCGCCCCGCGATAGTTCTGCTCAATCTCATCGGACAGACGACGGAACTGATCCTCGGCCATCACCCCATGGCCATCACCGCCCTTCCAGACCAGCGCCCCTGAAGGCCGCGCCGCATTGTCCAGCAGCGATTTCGACCATCTGGATGCGCTGTTATGCACATCAATCGCCATCGCCGCCGCCTGCATCGGCGAAAACCCGTAATGATCGTCTTGCGGGTGGAACGACTTGATATGACAGATGTTTTCCGCTGCAAACCGATGCTTTTTGCCACCGACCGCATAGTCATACGCCTTGGGCCACCCATCCGCCCCCGGCACCACGCTCATCCGGTCAGATCGCAGCACATGCAGCTCAACCGGCAGCCCTTCCTCGGCCTGCACCGCCTCGACATAGGCGTTGCCCGACAGCAGCAACTGCCCGAACAAGGCCTCCATCAACTCTGCCCGTCCCTGTGCGGCATTCGGGCGCCGTATCAACGACAGGATCGGATGGGTATCAAACCGCTGCACCTGATCCTGCAGCACCAATGGCAACGCCGCCGCCGCCTCGGCAATCAACTTGACCGAGCGAAACCCCACCGGGTTCCCCGCAAACCCCGTCCGCGTCAGCGACACCGCATCCCGCGGGCTCCACGCCACGCGCCCGCCCGTCTGCCACGCCACCACAGGCCCCGCCGCGCTCGCCTTCGCCTCGGGCGCCTCATCAGCCGATCCACGACGCAAGAAATCGAATACCATCTGTGCTCCTTTCTACCGCCGCTCTGCCCGGCTTGTTGAAAGGAGTTATGACGGAAAGAAGTTTAAGCCTTGGGAATGGGGCGTACGGGGGTTGGGCAACGGGTAGGTCAAAGAAGACGCCAGTTTGTAGTTTCAGTACAAAGTTGAATGACAAAACAACTTGAAAAACTGGAAAGCAAAGTGTTTTTTTGCAATTCAATTGCGTTTCCGAACTGCATGGAGAAAATCTGTCTTCCCATCAGTCAAACTTGAGAAACAAATAATGAGCGAACAAGACGATAAGATAATCGAGATCTACGAAGTTCTGTGCGACCTACGCTATGTGTTGCACAAAGAAATGAACACTATCGACGACTACAAAAAAAGTTTCGACGGATACTACCAGCGGGTGGCACGAGCCGCACGCGATGCTGAAGACCTACTGCCTACAGAGTACCAAGAACAGCTCAGAAAGATTTAAACTAAATTGAAAAACGTAGCATCGGGGAATCCTGCTAAGTTGGGCAGAGCAAGTAACGCCAACTAATTTCACCACACCAAAAAGCTAAGTGTATTTAGGGGGTAGATCATAGCTTAGTAGATCTTTTGGACGTTGAGATGGTTTCTCCGATTTGGAGAGATTTCGTTCAACCGCTTGACTGCGACAGTTACAAACTCCTTACCCTCGGCCGCCGATTCGCCCCTGCAGGCCCCACAACCAGCTCATGTAACGCCCAGACCAGCGCATCGACCCTGTCGGGTGAGCCCTGCCCCTCGAACCCGCGCGCGGTCATCTGGCACATCTGTTCCTCCAGCGCGTCCAGCCCCGCCACATGGCTTACCCGCCCCTGTTCGTACAGGGCCGCCACAGGTTCGGCCCGTGCAACCTTGCCGCGAGACGCCCGTACCGCGCGATAAGGGACCAGAGGGTCCACCTGCCGCACCACCTCTTCCACCAGTTGCCCGCCCTGATTGACCTCGGCCACCAGCCGCTCGGCTCCGAATTCATCCATCGCATCGATCGCCGCCTGCGCCCAGCCCGCCGGGCCCACGCCCTGCACAGTCCGGTCGGCCAGCACATAGGCCCGCCACTCCTCGGGCGGCCCCTGCACCTGAGCCCCCACGACCACGATCCCGCAGGCATCCGCATCCGCCCCCGCCGTCACCGCCGGATCCAACGCCACAACGATGCGGTCCAACTCGGGCACCCGCGCACAGCGCGCCACCTCCAGCATCGATCCGGTCCACAGCGCGCCGTCGGCATCCGAGAGCAACACCCCGTCCAACTCCTGCCGCCCCAGCCGTGTACCGGCATAGCGCGCGCGCACTTCGGCCAGAAACGAGCCCGCCAGATTGGCCCGGTTCGCCTCGGTCGGCGCATGGGTTTGCACCGTGGAGGGCGACGCCAGCAAATCCTTCAGAACCTTCACATTGCGCGGCGTGGTCGTCACACAGACCCGAGGCTGATCCCCCAGTCGCAGCGCAAATTGCAACATATCCCAGGTCTCCCCGGCCTTTTTCCACTTGGCCAGCTCATCCACCCAGGCCGCATCGAATTGCGGCCCCCGCAACCCCTCAGGGTCATGCGCTGAAAACGCCTGCGCCTCGGCCCCGTTGGGCCAGACCAACTTGCGCTCCGACGCTTTCCACGTGGGCCGCCGATCCGGCGGTGAACACTGTAATATCCCGCTATCGCCGAAAATCATCACATCGCGCACCTGATCAAAGGTCTCACCGACCAAGGCCACACGACGGGCCGCCCCCTTGTCCAACGGCAAAGACCCCTCGACTACAGACCGCACCCATTCGGCCCCGGCGCGGGTCTTGCCAGCCCCGCGCCCGCCCATGATCACCCATGACCGCCAGTCGCCCTCGGGCGGCAACTGATGCGGCAGCGCCCAAAACTCAAACAGGAAAGGGAGGGCGCAAAGCCCCCCCTCCCCGATCTCACTCAGAAATCTGTCCTGCACCGCAGCAGGCGCGGAGGCGAGCCAGCCTGCACCCGATCTCAGATCGTGCCCGATCAAGGTCGAGCGCGTAGCCCCCTTGGGCAATTCCGGCTTGTCTGTGATGTTGTTCGACAAAGCTTGTCTCCACTTTTTGGCAACTTCGGATCAGCCCCTCAAGCTGCCCCAGTTGCTTGCCTGTACCTGCAAGATCTGCATCCTCCCCGGCACCGATCTGCCTGCGCAGTTCTTCCGCTGCTTTGCGCAGATCGCGAATGGATGTCTCGAGCGACCGCAACAAGTCAGCCGTCTGGGAAATCCGCTCTTCCGGGGTAATTAAAGTCATGTTTGCGTATTGACCTCATGCGTGAGTTTTCTCCGCACGAGAGAAACGAAAAACGGCCGCCGGGAGTTACCCCGGGGCCGTTGCCCACTTCTTCTAGCATGACACAACACCTATCTCAAAAAGTACGCAAAGTCAATGTTTTACGCAACACAAGCGCAACAGGGACCGTACGCCGCCTTTACGATCTGCCCGCACGACACCGCGACAATCGTCACCCCCGAACGATTTCCAGAAACGCGGCAGTGACGATCAGCGAAGCGCCAAAAAGCTCACGCAGGCCGAACGGCTCGCCCGAATAGATCGCCGCAGAGACAAGGCCCACGACAACTTCACTCATCAGCAGCAACCCAACCCGCGCAGGGGTCAACTGGGTTGCAGGCCAAATCGTTAGAAAGATCATGGGCAACGTGTAAAAGACAGACAGCACCGCAACCGGCAATATGCCCGACGCGAATGAGCCCTCGAAGACCGACACCGATGCTCCGCCACTGAACGCCAGACTGATGACGGACAACAACAAGGCGCCCGTCAGAAATGCGAATACCTGCCCTGTGACGGTGATGCCAGACGCACGATACAGCCCCAGCGATCCAATCGCCCAGGCCAGACCCGAAATCAGGGCCAACCAGTCACCGGAATTGTCTGGCCAGGGAAACGCCTGATCGCCCCCCAACACAATAACCATGCCTCCAAGCCCGAACAAAAGGCACAGGATACGAAAAGGGTTCAGGCGCTCGCCCAGAAAAATGACCCCGACAATCGTGCCCCAGACCGGGGTCAGATAGAACAGCAGGATCGCCCTGACCACATCGGTATGGACGAGACTGATTGTGAACAAGCCGAATGCTGCGCCGGTAAACACACCGCTGATGATCAGGTCGCGCCAATTCCGGATCAGGGCGGCCCTGCCTTTCCACAGAAAGGGCAGCAGTCCCGCGATCGCCGCCGAATACATCACGATACCGGTCCAAGCGCCGTTAAGCCCCTGATCAACAAAGTACCGGACGGGAACCCAATAGAGCCCCCACATCATGCCACCAAAAACCAGTGCAATGCTGGCAACTCTTAAACTTGGACTAGGCATGCCTCTGGTCGTCATCGCGCATCCTGAAATCTACAGATGGTCACGCATGAACAGGTCTCTGTCCCGATCATGTTCAGCTGATCGATGACCTAAACCGAACATGAAGGCCAGCAGAAAAATGTGCTGAATATGCAACCTCCGTTACAGATCCGACGCAGTGCCGGTGGCGGCAACCCGCACCTGTCCTTGACATTCCTCTCAAGAACCTTCATCTGCCCCTCAAACACAGCGCTGACGCGTGAGCATCGGCGGGACCTCCCCGCCCCACAGCGCCCGATCCATCCCATAGTTCCCCTTCACGCAGGGTTCTTGACGCGACGGCCAGATGCCGCAGGACTCGCCTGCGCATCCCGAGGTCTCGCACAACCCCTGCCGGTCGCTGATGCGGCCCATTACGACTTGCCCGTCGGCCAAAGCCTCGGGCAGCAAAGGATAGTTATTTGTTCGACTTCGACATGCTTGGCCTTGCGCCAGCCCTGAATGACGCTCTGAAACGCGCGAACTTCTCACAACCTACACCCATTCAGAACCAGGCCATTCCGTTGGCCTTGAATGGGCACGACATTCTGGGCCTCGCCCAGACAGGCACAGGTAAAACCCTGGCGTTTGGCCTGCCCCTGATCGATCACCTGCTGGCCCAGCCGGGCAAGCCTGACCCAAAAACCGCCAAAGCCCTGATCCTTGCGCCAACGCGCGAATTGGTGAACCAGATCGCCGACAGCCTTCGCAACCTGACAAAAAAGACCAAGCTGCGTGTTGCCACCGTGGTTGGCGGGCAATCGATCAACAAGCAAATCATGTTTCTGTCGCGTGGCACAGACATTCTGGTCGCCACACCTGGACGTTTGATCGATCTGATGGAACGCAAAGCCGTCGATCTTGGCTCGGTCCGCCATCTGGTGTTGGACGAAGCTGACCAGATGCTGGACATGGGTTTCATCCACGCGCTCCGCAAGATCGCGCCTGCTTTGGGCACCCCACGCCAGACCATGCTGTTCTCGGCCACCATGCCAAAGCAGATGGAAGAGCTCAGCAATGCCTATCTGACAAACCCACAGCGGGTACAGGTCTCGCCTCCGGGCAAGGCGGCCGACAAGATCACCCAGTCGATTCACTTTGTCAGCAAGCCGCAAAAGCCCGGCAAACTGCGTGAAATCCTGTCGCAGGATACCGACGCCCTGACCCTCGTCTTCTCGCGCACCAAACACGGGGCCGAGAAACTCATGAAGGGTTTGGTTGAGGATGGCTACAACGCCGCGTCGATCCACGGCAACAAAAGCCAGGGACAGCGTGATCGTGCGATCAAAGCCTTCCGCGCCGGAGAGATCAACGTGCTGGTTGCCACGGATGTCGCCGCACGCGGAATCGACATTCCGGGCGTCGCCTATGTGATCAACTACGACTTGCCCGAAGTTCCGGACAACTATGTCCACCGTATTGGCCGCACGGCACGGGCCGGTCGCGAAGGTGAAGCCATTGCCTTCTGCTCCCCAGAAGAGGTCGATCTGCTGCGCCAGATTCAGAAACTTATGAAGATCGACATCCCGGTGGCCAGCGGCACCCTGCCCGAAGCGGTTCAGGTTGATCGCCCGGCGCGCCGGCAAAACAACCGTCGCCGGGGTTTCAAACCAAAGCCCGCGAACGGAAGTTCCAAACCAACGCAATTCAAACGGCGGCGGTCGCGTCGCAAACCCGCGGCTTGATCGCAAACAAAAAACAGCGCCAGTTTTGGCGCTGTTTTTTTAGTTGCCCGAGTTCCTTTCAGCCTCGATCTCACGCCATTTCGCGACATTGCGGTTGTGTTCCTGCAAAGTCTCGGCAAACGCGTGGCCTCCGGTGCCGTCAGCAACAAAGAAGATGTAGTCCGTGTTGTCGGGGGCAACGGCTGCCTCAAGACTGGCTTGACCGGGGTTTGCTATCGGTGTTGGGGGCAAACCGTCGATTTGATAGGTGTTCCAAGGGGTTGGACGGTTCAATTCACTGCGCCGCAATCCTCGACCCAACGTGCCTTGGCCTTTGGTCACACCGTAGATCACGGTTGGGTCTGTCTGCAAACGCATACCCTGGTTCAGTCGGTTCACAAATACACTCGCGACCTGACCCCGCTCTTGCGAAACACCGGTTTCCTTTTCGATGATCGAGGCAAGGATCAGCATTTCCTCGGGGCTTTGCAGTGGCAGACCTTCCTGCCGGTTCTCCCAAGCTGCGTTGATCCGCAGTTGCTGCTTCTCTTGCATGGCCCGAATGATGTCGTTCCGGTCCTGCCCAGAGACAACGTCATAGCTGTCCGGTGCCAGTGACCCTTCGGCCGGGATTTCGGTCACTTCGCCGCTCAATGCCTCAAAGGCTTTCAACGAGTCAACAACCTGCCACGAGGTCACGCCTTCAGCCAGCGACACTCGATAGCGCGTGTCGGCCTCTTCGCGTTTCTCCAAATACGCCGCTGGCGGTTCTTCTTCAGCCATATCGAACGAGGCAATCTCGTCAAAATCCAGCGTCGCGGGATTCAACTCGCGGACACGGGTCTGTGCACGGGTCACGCCAATCCGATACTCGATCTCGGACCCACATGTGCTGGCACCGCTGCTGGTGATATCATCGATGATCTGTTCCATCGACGCGCCTTCGCGCACCAGAAAGCTGCCCGCTTTCAACTGCTGGGACCGGTCGGTGTAGTCTGCCGCCATGCGGAAGATCGTGGCGCTGCTGATCGCACCCTGATCCTCCAAGTCGCGGCTGACGCGGGTCATATTCGAACCACTTTGCACTTGCAGACAGATCGCGGTTTCCAGCGGGCCTTCGGCCTTGTACTGGGTCTGACCCCACAGGATCAGACCGCCCATCAGAAACAGGCCAACCACCAGAATGGTCAGCGCGTTCGATGCAATGGCCCGCCACATTTAACTGACCTTTCCGAAGATCACGCTGGCATTGGTACCGCCAAATCCGAACGAGTTCGACAGGGCCACGTTGATCTCGCGCTCTCGCTTTGCGTTCGGCGCCAGATCAATTGGCGTTTCAACGGCCGGGTTGTCCAGATTGATCGTCGGCGGAGCGACCTGATCACGGATCGCCAGAATCGAAAATATCCCCTCGATCGCACCCGCGGCGCCCAGCAGGTGGCCAGTGGCCGATTTGGTCGAGGTCATCGTAGCGCCTGCGGCATGCTCACCCAGAAGGCGTTCCACTGCGCCCAGTTCGATCGTATCCGCCATGGTCGAGGTGCCATGCGCGTTGATATAGTCCAGATCCTTGGGTTCCAGACCAGCACTGCGCAACGCAGCCTTCATCGAGCGTTCTGCCCCATCGCCATCCTCCGACGGCGCGGTGATGTGATACGCGTCACCCGACATGCCGTAGCCCAGAACCTCGGCATAAATCTTCGCACCGCGCGCTTTGGCGTGCTCGTAATCCTCCAGAACCACGATGCCGGCGCCTTCCCCCATGACAAACCCGTCGCGGTCCACATCATAGGGCCGGCTGGCTTTCTTGGGGTCGTCGGCGTATTTGGTCGACAGTGCCTTGCACGCGTTGAAGCCTGCAATGCCAATCTCGCAGATACAGCCCTCACCACCCCCGGCAATCATGACATCCGCGTCACCTGCGCGGATGATGCGGCTTGCGTCGCCAATCGCGTGAGCACCGGTCGAGCAGGCCGTCACGACCGAATGGTTGGGGCCCTTAAAGCCAAATCGGATAGACACCTGACCCGAGGCCAAGTTGATCAACGCGCCGGGAATGAAGAACGGAGACACCCGACGCGGGCCTTTGTCCCGGATCAGGTTGGCTGTATCGGCAATCGAACCGAGACCACCAATGCCCGATCCGATCAAAACACCGGTGCGCAGACGGTCTTCTTCGTCCTCGGGCGTCCAGCCCGCATCCTTGCACGCCATTTCGGCCGCAGCGATAGAGTACAGGATAAAGTCCTCGATCTTGCGCTGCTCTTTCGGCGGCATCCAGTCATCAGGGTTGAACGTTCCGTTGGTTCCGTCCCCGCGGGGAACTTCGCAGGCATATGTCGTGGTGACACCACTTGCCTTGGCATCGAAATGCGTGATTGGGCCAGCGCCGGATTCTCCGTCCAGCAGCCGTGACCAGGTTTCCTCGACCCCACTGGCCAAAGGAGTGACCAATCCCAGACCGGTTACAACGACTCTGCGCATGAAGTGCCTCTTGCCTGCTTCCTGTTATGAGAACCGCTCATACCCCGGCCCGGGGTCCGGGGGCAAGAGCCACGGTTTCGGCATCCTTCTGTCGCGTCCGGTTTTGAGCAACTGAACCGTTCAAAAAAAATCAAATCCGCCCTGTTGCGACCAACAACAAGGCGGATTCAAAATAGTGGCGAACTGCTACTGGAACTGTGCAACCGGTTCGTGCGCGGCAGAGGCAACATCCAAAACCTCTGACAGTTCCACCGTTTTGCGGAACAACGCCCGACCGACCAAAGCGCCCGAGATATTGGGGATGTATGTCAGCCGGGAAACATCGTCCGCCGTGCGCACAACGCCGCTTGCAATGACAGGAGTCCGCGAATGCTGAGCCAATCCTGAGATCAAACCCAGCTGAGCTTCGACATCCTCCATGTCGCTATCAATATCTGTTACGACAATGGCGGCGAACGGCGTACCCTCGAAAGCGTCAATGAACGCTTCGGGGGTAAACGCGCTCTGGCTGCGCCACCCATCGGTCATGACAAAACCCTTCCAGACATCAACGGCCAGTACGATCTGGTCGGGATAGAGCTTTGCCAATTCCTTGACCAAATTCGGGTCTCGGGCGGCAAGCGTTCCGATCACGATCCGACCCGCGCCCTTGTCGATCCAATGCTCGACCTGTTCCCGTGTGCGCATGCCACCCGCCAATTGAACGGGGATTTCACCAGACCGGATGATCTCTTCGACCAGCTCAGAGTTGGTATTGCGGCCTTCGACGGCGTCAAAATCCGTCAGATGCATCCATTCGGCCCCGGCCTCGGCCCAACCACGCGCAGTTTCGACCGGGTTCACGTGCCAGATCATCGCATCTTCCAAACGGCCCTTGTCCAACGTGACACAGCGACCATTCTGCAGTTCCATTGTGGGGTAAATCCTCATGAGCTGTCTCCTCCGCCCAATCGCCCTGAAAATCTACAATAGCATAGCCGCAGCAAATTGAACCTGTTTGACCGGGATCGGCACAGTTTGGTTGATTTGCGGCATGTACGCCGACAGGCGGACTTACGCCCGCGCAGGCGGTCCGTTGCGACGCAGCAGACGGACCTGGGTGCCATTGAACTGTGCTTCTCGCATCACCACGTAGCCCAGCTTTTTCGCCAGTTTCTGCGAGGATTGATTGGCTGCGTTCACCATCGCCACCAATTTACCCGGCATGATACGGTCAAACCAGTCATGAGCGGCCTGAGCAGCCTCGTAACCCAGCCCTTGGCCCTGAACTTCGGGCGCGAGCACCCACCCCGCCTCAGGGTAAATGTCAAAATCCTCTCCCATCGCGCGGTTTCCGTAGAAGAACCCAGCCTGGCCTATCAGTTTGCGATTCGACTGCTGCAACACGCCCCATTGTCCGAAACCGGCCATCTGCCAATGTCCTGCATTGCGCAGAAACGAATCCCACGCCTCGCCACGCGAACGCGGCGCGCCGCCGATATGACGCGTCACACACGGGTCCCGCCAGATTTCAGCGAACCGCTCAAAGTCCTCGGGGCGCATCGCACACAGTGTCAGACGCGCTGTATTTATCATTGGGGTGGATCTTATCATGCCCTGCCCACCTTGAATTATGCCTCAGAGGAAACAGTGCGAAGCGAAAAGGCCCCACGCAAGCCTGAATTTTGGGCGGGCACAAAAAAACGGCGCCTCCGTTGCCCGGAAGCGCCGTTTTTGTCGGATTAGAAGCGCTTAGGACGCTTCCGAGATGAATTTGACGGCGTCGCCAAAAGTCTGGATGGTCTCGGCTGCGTCATCAGGAATCTCGATGCCGAACTCTTCTTCGAAGGCCATGACCAGTTCAACGGTGTCCAGGCTGTCCGCGCCCAGATCGTCGATGAACGAAGCGTTTTCCGCTACTTTGTCTTCTTCAACACCCAGGTGCTCAACAACGATCTTCTTAACGCGATCTGCGACGTCGCTCATGTCTATTCCTCATTCTTTTTCAGGGCGGTCCGCCCGGTTCTGCCCTTGCCCGCTCGGGATGGACTTGGTTTGCCCGTTCCGGGCGGTTTGGCTCCCGGCTGACCGGGCAACTTTAGGGCCGTCCGATACGTCCGGCCCCAGCATTTATGCGCCGCCTATAGCACAGTCGACGCGCAAGGCAAACGCTTTCGCGCCTGCCTTGGGCTGCGCTCACAACATGGCCATGCCGCCGTTTACATGCAAGGTGCTGCCGGTCACGTATCCGGCCTCGGGGCTGGCCAGATACAGAACGGCTGCCGCGATTTCCTCGGGATCGCCCATGCGACCTGCCGGAACCTTCAGCAGCAAACCTTTTCTCTGTTCATCAGTCAACTTCTCTGTCATCGCCGTCGTAATAAAGCCCGGCGCCACAGCATTCACTGTGATACCGCGCGTCGCAACTTCATGCGCCAGGGCCTTGGAAAAGCCGATCATTCCCGCCTTGGACGCGGCATAATTTGCTTGTCCCGGGTTGCCGATGGCCGCCACGACGGACGACACATTCACGATCCGGCCCCAACGCGCTTTCATCATGCCGCGGATCACGCCTTTGCACAGCTTCATGGTCGAGGTCATGTTGACATCGATGACACTCTGCCACTCGTCATCGGTCATGCGCATGAACAGGTTGTCGCGGGTAATACCAGCGTTGTTGACAAGAATGTCGACCGACCCCATCGCTTCGGCCGCTTGCTTTGGCAACGCCTCGACAGCGTCCGCATCGCTGAGGTTGCAGGGCAACACATGGGCGCGTTCGCCCAATTCATCTGCCAGTTTCTGCAAGGGTTCGACCCGTGTACCGGACAGACCAACCGTGGCACCGGCGCGGTGCAGGGCTCGTGCAATATCGCCCCCGATCCCGCCCGAAGCGCCCGTGATCAGCGCGTTCTTACCTGTCAAATCAAACATTCTGTTTTCCTCGTGAGGCGCCCAAAACCGGCGCGTTCATAGCTTACGATTCGGCCCCAAGGACCTTTTGAACATCTTCCGGAGTGCTTACGGCCATGCCTGCAATAGCCTGGTCGATCTTGCGGATCATGCCTGACAAAGCCTTGCCCGCTCCGATTTCCCAGGTCTCGGTAACGCCTTGCGCCGCCATATACTGCACAGTTTCGCGCCACCGAACCGAACCGGTGACCTGCTCGACCAGCAATTGACGGATCAGAACGGGATCGCTGACCGCTTCGGCCCGTACATTGGCAATCACAGGAACTGCGGGCGCCTTGATTTCGACCGCAGCCAACGCTTCGGCCATCACATCAGCGGCCGGTTGCATCAGCGCACAGTGGAACGGCGCACTGACCGGTAGCATCACCGCCCGCTTGGCCCCTTTTTCCTTGGCAATTTCGGCCGCGCGTTCAACGGCGGCTTTGCTGCCCGAGACAACGACCTGCGTCGGATCATTGTCGTTGGCGGCCTGACAGACGTCTCCCTGCGCAGCCTCCTCGGCCACGGCACGCACTGCCGCGAGGTCCAAACCCAAGATAGCCGCCATTGCACCCACGCCGACCGGCACAGCGCTTTGCATGGCTTCACCGCGGGTGCGCAGCAAACGGGCCGTATCTGCCACTGATAGCGCCCCGGCAGCGGCCAGTGCCGAATACTCTCCCAAGGAATGCCCCGCCACGAAAGCCGCATCCGTCACCGAGACACCTTCTGCCTCAAGCGCGCGCATCACGGCCATTGAAGTTGCCATAAGCGCCGGCTGCGCGTTTTGCGTCAGCGTAAGGTCTGCAATGTCGCCGTCCCAGATCAGATGGCTTAGCTTTTCGCCTAACGCGTCGTCCACCTCGTCAAAGATGGCCTGAGCGGCCGGGTATGCCTCGGCCAGAGCTTTGCCCATGCCTATGGTCTGGGCGCCCTGCCCCGGGAAAACGAACGCGCGTGTCATTGCAACCTCTTGGATGACGTCAGGTTGCGGCGGGGTGTAAACCGTGTCAACGCGCGGCACAAGTAGGGCCTGCGCTCTGCATTCGGGCACTATGACTGTGCGTGTGGTCGGACTTGTGTCAATTCCCGCTGCCTTTAGGTTCGTCGTAGCCAATCGAATCCGGAGCGTTCAATCAATGCCCTCGACCAATACTTTCTCAAGCTACGGCAGCGTAACCAAGACTTTCCATTGGTTGACTGCATTGTTGATCCTGACAGCCCTGCCGCTGGGCTGGTTTGCCAACACTCTGGCCCACACGATTTACGATCCTGCCATCCCGACTGACGAAGGGGATATCGCCAGGGCCGCAGCACTTTTCTCACTGCACAAAACAGTGGGGGTTACCGTGTTCTTTGTCGCGATGGCACGTATCCTTTGGGCGCTGACCCAGACAAAGCCCGGTTTGCTGAACGCTGAGAACAAGCCCGAAGCCTTTGCCGCCGAAACCGTGCACTGGATGCTTTATGCCTCACTTGTTCTGGTGCCCCTGACCGGTTGGATTCATCACGCAGCTGCCGAGGGATTCGCGCCCATCTGGTGGCCGTTTGGTCAAAACCTGCCATTCGTCCCTAAATCCGCCTATCTGGCTGAACTGACAGCGGCCCTGCATTGGTTGTTCATCTGGGTTCTTGCCGGATCGCTGGCCCTGCACATAGCAGGCGCCCTGAAACACCATATCGTCGACAAAGACAGCACCCTGCGCCGGATGCTGCCGGGCCGTTCGGATGCGCCGGAACCTCCAGCCCAGCATCACTCTGCCGTGCCTGCTTTTGCCGCTTTGGCAATTTGGGGCGCTGTTCTTGTCGGTGGTTGGTCGATCGGCGTCTTTGACGATCACTCGAAAGGCGCCGTCGAGGCTGTGGAACTCGGCGAGGTTCAATCAGACTGGGAGGTTCAGGAAGGTACCTTGTCGATCACAATCTCGCAGTTGGGCAGTCCTGTAACCGGCAGTTTCAGCGAATGGACAGCCGCAATAGCGTTTGAAGACCCGACTGAGCCGGGCCTTGCGGGGTCCGTTGATGTTGTCATCGCCATCGAGTCACTGAGCCTTGGGACGGTCACGGACCAAGCCATGGGCGCAGATTTCTTCGACAGCACGCAATTTCCCACGGCGCAATTCAAAGCCGACCTGTTCAAAACGGAAAACGGCTATGAGGCGCGTGGCCCTCTGACAATCCGAGACAATTCGGTGGATGTTGTTCTGCCGTTTACCCTGGAAATGGAGGACGGCACCGCAACCATGTCCGGCACATTGGAACTGAACCGAATGGACTACAACGTCGGCACATCCCAACCGACCGAGGAGTCCCTGGGCTTCAACGTCATCGTGTCCGTTGATCTGATCGCAAACCAAAGCGAATAGCCCAACAAAATACCGCCGGGGCTTTGGCCACCGGCGGTTTGTTTGGGCTTCGGTGTTTTGTCCGGCTTTAGTCGGCTTTTTGTGCCTCAACCGAGATTTGAACCTGTACTTCGTCACCCACGAAGGGTGCGAACTGGCCCAGATCAAATTCGCTGCGGGTCAGAGTTGTGGTGGCGTTGAAACCGGCCCATGGCTTGTTCGCCATCGGATGGTTGTCCACTTTGTTGAGTTTGGCATCCAGAACAACCGATTTGGTAACGCCGTTCATGGTCAGGTCACCGGTGATGTTGGCTGTGCCGTCACCTGTCACTTCGATCCCGGTCGAGGTGAAGGTGATCAGATCGCCTTCGGACGCTCCAAAGAAATCTTCAGTCATAAAGTGATCTTCGCGTGCTTCCCAGCCGGTGAACATCGACATCACGGGCATCGAAACCGCCACACTGGATGCAGACGGGTCTTCCTGGTTGAACATGATCTCGCCTTCAAAGCCCGAGAACATGCCATATGTGGTCGAAAAACCCAGGTGGTCATAGCTGAAAATGACCTGGCTGTGGCTGGGGTCCAGAACGTATTTCTCGGCGCTGGCAAAAGCAGCAGTCGCCGAAACGGCCAGGGCAGCAGCAATAAGGGTGGTTTTCATGATAGTCTCCGCAATCAAATATGTGGGCGCAATCGTAGTAGACTGCTCAAAAAAGAAAATGCGCTCCGATGAGGTAGCGCACAATCCTTGTTACTCCACAGGCTCTGTTATTTTTTGAACAGAGACAGCTTTTTATGTTTTTATGCGAAAATCGTAACACTCTGGCTCAGTTGACCCTTGAGTGCTCGGCTGACATCCGCCGATTGAAGCGGAAGTTTCATCAGCAGGCTGCCATCGACATCGTACAACTGCACTTCATCATCTTCGAACTTGGCACCACCAAGCGTATCGTAACTGCGGCGCAAAACTGTCTGAGGGCGCCCGTTTTCATTTTTTTGCAGCACCCGAACTTCGCGGCGAATGGGATCGAAATAGGCATCCGGACGGGGGTCCATCACCTCGATGGTCAACAGGCTGACACCAACGATCAGGAACAGCATCGAAGCCACCATCTTGATCGGCCAAACCTCGGCCTCGATCATCGAGCCCGGCATCAGCCACATCGAAAAGGCCGACACGATCAGAAATGCACCGACAGCGCGCGCCAAAATCAGTCGGGCTTTCCAATTCGCCGCGAACGCTATCTTGACCGGAACCGAATTTTCAAAATTCGCGCCTGTTCTCTGCTGATCCAGGGTATTTGTGTGTATCGCGGTCATAACATGTCACCCTTTGTAAGGCTTACATTCGTTGTTTAAGCATTCTGGCTAGTCGCCGGTTTGAGAAACAACTTTGAGCCGAAAAGCGTCAGGAATTGGGCGCGGCAAAGGAAATTGGGCGACTTCACCAAGGCATCTATGGCAGGCCTTGCCCCGGGCGCTGAAACGTGTATATGGGGCCATCCTTCGCAATACATATGAATCGCGCAGCCTCTCGTGGCAGGGTCGCGAAGGACCAGATAGCCCCGCCTTTGAAATGCGCCTTGATATAAACAGGAGTGCACATGCCACTGTATGAGCATGTAATGATCGCGCGTCAGGATCTGTCCAACGCGCAGGCAGAAAGCCTCGTCGAACATTTCGGCACCGTTCTGGCTGACAATGGCGGCAACGTCGTCGACAGCGAGTATTGGGGCGTCAAGACGATGGCTTACAAGATCAACAAGAACCGCAAGGGTCACTACTCCTTCCTGAAGACCGACGCCCCCGCTGGCGCCGTTCAGGAAATGGAGCGCCTGATGCGCTTGCATGATGACGTCATGCGCGTTCTGACCATCAAGGTCGACGAGCATAACGAGGGCCCCTCGGTCCAGATGCAGAAGCGCGATGAGCGCGAAGGCCGCCGCGAGCGCCGCTGATCAACGCCTGACGAAAGGACATAAACCATGGCCGCAAAACCATTTTTCCGCCGCCGCAAGGTCTGCCCGTTCTCGGGTGAGAACGCGCCGAAAATCGACTACAAAGACACCCGTCTGCTGCAGCGCTATATCTCTGAGCGTGGCAAGATCGTACCTTCGCGCATCACCGCCGTTTCGGCAAAAAAGCAGCGTGAACTGGCCCGTGCTATCAAGCGCGCCCGCTTCCTCGCCCTGCTGCCCTACGCTGTGAAGTAAGGAGAGACTGACATGCAAGTTATCCTTCTGGAACGCGTTGCGAAACTGGGTCAGATGGGCGACGTCGTTGACGTGAAGCCCGGCTACGCCCGCAACTTCCTGCTGCCCCAAGGCAAAGCCCTGAGCGCATCGAACGCCAACATCGCGTCGTTCGAAGCCCAGAAAGCGCAGCTTGAGGCCCGCAACCTGGAAACCAAGAAAGAAGCTGAAGCCCTGGCTGAAAAGCTGGACGGTCAGCAGTTCATCGTGATTCGCTCGGCATCGGATGCCGGCGCTCTGTACGGTTCGGTCACCCCGCGTGACGCCGCAGATGCCGCGACCGACGCTGGTTTCACCGTCGACAAGAAACAGATTGCTCTGGTCGCACCGATCAAAGAACTGGGTCTGCACGCTGTAGCAGTGAACCTGCACCCCGAAGTCGCCGTTGAAATCAAGATGAACGTCGCCCGTTCGGAAGAAGAGGCCGAATTGCAGGCTTCGGGCAAATCGATCCAGGAACTGGCAGCCGAAGAAGAAGCCGCCGCTGAATTCGAAATCGCCGAACTGTTCGACGACATCGGCTCGGCTGCATCGGAAGACGAAGATCTGGCACCCGAAACCGCTCCGGCAGAAGAAGACGAAGCCAAGGCCTGATCGGGTCTTGCCGACCATTTCGAAGGGCCGCGCAGATTGCGCGGCCCTTTTCTTTTCCAAGCAGGCAAAATTCAGCCCAAATTCGAAGCTACAGTTGCGGCATGAACCGCGATCCATATCATCGCGCCTCTGACACTTGGAGAATTTTGATGGCCGTTTTCCCCCGCCGCAGCATCATCGCTTTCATTGTATTGTCCGCAGTCGCGGCCTGTAGCGGTGCCGAGGTGTCGCGCGGTGAAACCAATACATTTGATCCTCCGCTCTATCCCAACGAGACACCGGAACTTCGGGCTTCTATCAACACATGGGCCGACCATTATGAATTGCCCCGTGAACTGGTGCACAAGCTGGCGGTTCGGGAAAGCACCCATAGACCATGGGCTGTGAACCGTCCGTACTATGGTTTGCTTCAGATCCTGCCCGCCACAGCACGGTCGATGGGGTATTCCGGAAATGCACAGGGCCTTTTGAATGCCGATACAAATCTGGAATTCGCGGGGAAATACCTGCGTGGGGCCTGGTTGCTGTCGGATGGTGACCAGCAACGCGCCATCTTTTTGTATGCCAAAGGCTATTGGCCCGAGGCCAAAGCAAGGGGAATGCTGGTCGAAACCGGTCTGCAGCCCGCGCCTTAGGTTAAAGGTCAGCAGGTATGACGCACTATTTGCAGTCTAGGCATAATAGTGACAAAAATGCTCTACGGTTCGAAGCATCCTTGCCAAAAGCGCAGACAATTCCCGCACTGTCTTGTCATGTTTTAAAATATATGTTGTGCTTGGTGCCGTTAGGTAAGTTGGGTTCCACTCTAGGTAAATTGCAAGTCCGACCCCACCATCGGGCTTCAAGATAGGCCGCAGTTCGTAGGCGCAACATGGAGATCGTCGATCTGAGCACTCTGCCGGACTCAGAAACTCGGTATACCGAGTTTCTTAAGCAGGTGTGCGAAAAGCATGACATGGACCATGCAGCCTATGCCGGAATGAACCCTGCCGCTGGGAAAGTTGCCGGGTTCGTTACGTACAACGATGATTGGAACGAACACTACCAGAAACAGGGTCTGGTTATGATCGATCCGACCCTTCACATGACAAAGCGCAGTATCGCTCCAGTCGATTGGAGCCGCCTGGAACGCAGCCCAGATTTTCAGCGCGTCTTTCGGGATGCTCATGATTTTGGCCTTTCCAATCAAGGCGTTACGATTCCTGTCCGCGGACCTTATGGAGATATCGGTTTTCTCAGCGCAACACGGGACTGCACCAAAGAAGAATGGCGCAAGCTGTATACGCACGTGATCAGCGACCTTCAGTCCATGGCGGTCCATATTCACGACAGTGTCGTCACCTCGGACGAGCTGACAGGCGCGCTGTACCACCCCAACCTTTCGACCCGTGAGGCAGAGATCCTTCAATGGGTCGCGGCGGGGAAGTCGCAGCAGGATATCGGTGATATTTTGTCTATCTCGCACCGCACTGTTGAGGTCCACCTGCGCTCCAGCCGAGAGAAGCTGAGCGCGCTGACAACCCCTCAAGCCGTAGGGCGTGCCATCGCAATCGGGCTTATCACCCCGGGATAAACACATAAATCCCACAATTCAGCCAAAATACGGGAAACCCCCAATAGAAATTCGCCCCCGAAACGGTAACGTCTAGTTTACCGAACAACCACTCGAAGGGGGAAGAAATGATCATCGTGGTAGATGGGTTGAACAGACATCTGTTCAGCGAAGTTCTTGACGAAATGTTCGAGTTGAGAGCGCGCGTATTTGGTGGGCGTCTAGGATGGGACGTTAATATCGAAGATGGCAAAGAGATCGATGAGTTCGATCATCTGGATCCTGCATACGTAATCGGACTCGACGACGGGGGGAATGTCGTCGCAGCCGTGCGTGCCCTGCAGACCACCGGACCTCACATGCTTTCAGACGTGTTCTCGGCCATTCTGGATGGAGAACCCCCAATTCGAAGTGCGACGATGTGGGAATCCACGCGCTTCTGCGTCGATACCCAACGCCTCAAACGCGGCAAAGACAAAAACTCTGTGTCTTATGCCACCTGCGAACTGATGATTGGCTCTCTGGAATTCGCCAAGAATGCGGGTATGCAGGATATCATCACCGTTATCGATCCCGTGATGGATCGGGTCCTCAAGCGTTCGAACTGCGCGCCGTATGACTATGTTGGAAAGACCGTGCCAATGGGCAAGGTTTCGGCCCTCGCTGCCCTGCTGGATTGCACGGATGAGCGCATTTCCGGCATCCGGGAATTCGCTGGCATCCATGAGAACGTCTTCCTTGAAGAAGAAGAGGCCTTGGCGCTGTTCAACAGCAAAAAGGCAGTCGAGCCGAACCCGGCGAACCGCGATCACAAGCCGCTCACTGAGCTTGAGAAGTATTTCGTTGAACAGATGAGTGCTGCGCGAAATGAAGCTGAAAGACAAGATGTCCTCAAGCTGATCGAAGCGCTCACTGACACCTTCACACCAGAGCAAAAGACCGCTCTGCTACAAACCCCCCGTGCTTTTGCTCATGAGGCCTGACCCCCTCACCTCATAGCACAAAGCCACCCATGCGGAGTCGCCATTTCTAGGCGGCTCCGCTTTATTTTGCGCCCCAGACAAGGGGGGAAGAGGACTACTCCTCTTCCAGTGCCTCGACGGCTTTTTGCAGGTCGTCCTTGCTGACTTCCTTGTCTGCAACTGTGGCCAGCTCAAAGACATAGTCGACAACTTTGTCCTCAAAGATCGGCGCGCGCAGCTGCTGCTGCATCTGAGCGTTCTGCTGCACGAACTCAAAGAACTGGCGCTCCTGACCCGGATACTGGCGGGCCTGGTTCATGATCGCCTGAGTCATCTCGGCGTCGGTGACCTCAACTTCGGCCTTCTGACCCAGCTCGGCCAGCAGCAAGCCCAGACGCACGCGACGCTCGGCCAGCTTGGTGTGCTCTTCTGTCGGCTCGATCTCACCGTGATCATGGCCTTCCACGTCTGGGTTTTCCTCGTGGAACAGCTGATGCGCAATTTGCTTGGCTTCGGCGTCAACCAGCGACGGCGGCAGGTCGAACGAGACCTTCTCATCCAGCACGTCCAGCAAAGCGCGTTTCATGACAGCGCGCGACGCACCGGTGTATTCAGCCTCCAGACGCTCGGAAATCTGACCCTTCAGGCCGGCCAGATCCTCGGCACCGAATTTCTTGGCCAGCTCATCGTTGACCTCGGCTGCGACCGGCTCTTTCACTTCTTTGATGGTGCAGCTGAAGACGGCGTCTTTGCCGGCCAGATGCTCGGCACCATACTCTTCGGGGAAGGTGACGTTGACGTCTTTTTCTTCCTCAGCCTTCACGCCAACCAACTGCTCTTCGAAACCGGGGATAAAGCTGTTCGAACCCAGAACCAGAGGATAGTCTTCCGCTGACCCACCTTCGAATTCTTCACCGTCGACCTTGCCGACAAAGTCGAACACGATCTGGTCGCCGTCCTTGGCTTTCGATCCTTTGCGGCGCGCTTTGAAGTCCTGAGCCGTTTCGGCCAGATTGTTCAGCGCTTCTTCGACGGCCGCGTCGTCGGCCTTGACAACCAGCTTGTCCAGCTCGACCGATTTCAGGTCGACCTCGGGGATTTCAGGCAGCGCTTCGTAGGACATTGCGACCTCGACGTCATCGCCTTCTTTCCAGTCCTCGTTGGTCATCTTGACCTCGGGCTGCAGCGCAGGACGCTCACCGCTGTCTTCAAAATGCTTGTTCATGGCCCCGTCGATGCTTTCCTGCATCGCTTCGCCCAGCAGGCGCTGACCAAACTGCTTCTTCAGCAGCGCCATGGGCACCTTGCCTTTGCGGAATCCCTTCATCTCAACTTCGGGCTGTGCCTCGGTCAGCTTCTCGTTGACCTTCTCGTCCAGCTCGGCCGCTGTGACGGTGATGTTGTAGCCGCGTTTCAGACCTTCGTTCAGCGTCTCGGTAACCTGCATTATGGTAGTCCCCATAGGATTCGGGGCGCGCAAAACGGCGCGCCGGGCAAATTTGACGCCTTCTATTTGCCCAGCCGCCCGCGTGCAAGGGGGCAAAGCCCCTATCACCCCGGATTTACCGTTCCAATGGACAAAAAACGCCCCGGACCAAGCCGGAGCGTTTCTCAGATTGACCAGCTTCCCTCAGAACTGCCAGCGTGCGCCCAGAACCCAGGCTTCGTTGTTGTCGAAGGACGTGCCATCGTCGAAATCATGGTTGCGGTATTTCAGGTAGGCATCCGTGTTGATCGCGTCGATCCGCTGAACCACTGCAATCCCCCAGGCCTTGGTGTCAGACCCGTCGCTGTCAAAGTCTGCGCCATCGAAATAGTCGACCCCAACGCCGGTTTTCCCCCACGAGACCCAATCGCCCTCATACGCGACCTTTCCATACCAGAAGCTTGGGTCCGACGCGCCGCTTGCGGTGTCGTCACGTGTCCCTGCAGCGGCTGTAAAGCTGAACCCGCTGGGCAACAACACCGATGCGGACCCGATCGTATCCTTGCGCTCGCCCGAACCATCGTCGAAGTCGCGCACCGCATAGGCGACGCTTGCGGCAAATTCTATGCCACCGCCAAAGGTGTTGTTGTAGGAAAGGGCCAGGTCGTAGTAGTCGTCGTCATCACTGCTGGACAACGCGTTCTGGCCATAGGCGACCGCTGCGCTGAACCCGTTGAATTCAGGTGTGTCATAACGCACGCGCGTGCGGCGGCTGCCATCAAGGTTGCTGCTGGAATCCCCGATGGTGATATCGCTCAGAACGCCATCGGTTCCCCGGTAGAAAAAGCCCGAGTTCTCGTCATTCGTATATGAATACAGGGCGGTTCCGACATAGGACAAATCCACCTCGGCTGCGCCGTCTGAGGACATGCTGCCCTGACCGGCAGAAAACTTGCCATAGCTTCCCTTCAGGGCAAAATCGACGTGGCGAAGGTCTTCTCGGGTCCAGCCACTGAAATCCGTGCCCAACTGGTTCCATTCGCTCGAGTTTGGCAAACCCAGGCCGGTTTCGAACCGAAAAGTGAATTCGTTGCTTCCAAACGGCTGCAGCAGGCGCAGACCCACCCGGCTGTTGGACAGGTCGTTGTCAAGTACGCGGGTGTCCGTGTCCTGCCCATCGTCAACCGAGATCAAAGCCGGGTTAAACTGCCCGTACAGCAGGACATAGCCGCCGGTGTTGTTTTCGTATTTCAGTTCCGCAACGGCCGGAACAGCAGTGGTCGCTGCCAAAACAGCCGCAATAGAAGAGGTTTTCAGGTTCAGGGTCATATCACTCACCATGAAAGGGTTTTGTTTTCAGCTTTTTGTCACATGCGCATCGCGGGCAGTCGTTCCAATGGCCCGCCATTCGAGCCGCCAGACTATTGCAAATCTGCCACATCAAACTTGGCAGAACACAAGAATTAAACTTTTTTAACAATAGGTTGCAGAGTGCCTCTCGAACCCGCCAAGCTGCCTCCAAGTAAATTCCAAGGCGCAGCTATGCGATACGCAAATACCCGCCATGCACGCCGGGAACGCCCTATCGTGGACCAGCGCCCGCATTCGCGGCTTCGACTATTCCCGTCACACCACACTCAGATATTCATCTCTTTTAGAATTTTAGGCAAGGCCTCGGGCAAATCCTCTGCGATGAGACCCGGTCCGAAGCTGCGTGCACATTCCGCATGCAACCAAGCCCCTGTTTCCGCCGCCCTCATGGGCTCAAATCCACGCGCCAACAATCCGGAAATGAACCCGGCCAGCACATCACCCGCCCCCGCCGTTGCCAACCAGGGCGCTGCATGTTCATAGGTCGCGGCATGGATCGAACAGCGCCCGTCAGGGGCCGCAATCACCGTGTCCGCCCCCTTGAACAAGACAATACACCCCGCACGCTTGGCCGCTTCGCGGGTCGCGTCGGTTTTGGAAAAGGCCGGACCTTTGATGGCAGGCCCTGCCAGCGCCTCGGCCAAATCAGGGAACAGGCGGGCGAACTCTCCGCCATGCGGGGTCAGTACACAGGTCTGATGCAATTGCGCAAACAAGGTCGACGGGTCCTCGGCAAAGGCCGTCAACGCATCCGCATCCAACACAGTCGCGCGACGGTAGCTCAAAGCTACGGGCACCAGTTCTCGCGACCGCTCGACCCCCAATCCCGGACCCAAACAAAGTGTGTTCAGCCTTTGATCCGAAAGCACAGCGGACAAACCACGCGCCCCGTCTACCCGTGCCAACATGATGGCCGTGACTTGCGCCGCGACTTCCAACTGCGCAGCGGGAGGCACCCCCAGCGTCACCAGCCCTGCCCCAACCCGCAACGCTCCGCGCGCGGACAGCCGGGCCGCGCCGGTTTTACCGGAACCGCCGGACAGGATCAGAGCGTGGCCATGCGAGAATTTGTGCGCAGAAACCTTGCTCAGTGGCGCCGTGGGGGCGTCAAGGCGCTGAACACTTCCATCCTGCAATACTCTTTCGGTCCACCCTTCCAATCCAATCGACCGTACAGACAAACGACCGCACATCTCTGGACCGTCCGCCAGATGTTGGCCCGGCTTTTCTGTGTGAAAGGTGACTGTAAGATCGGCTGCGCGGCAGCACCCCAAAACCCGTCCGCTGTCAGAACACAGCCCGCTGGGTACGTCGATAGCAACCCAAAACGGCTGCTTGTCGCCCTGCTGTACTTTACAAATGTCTCGCAGGTTGATCTCCACAGGCCGGGCCAATCCCGTGCCGAACAATGCATCCACAACGAGATGCGCGCCCCCAGCGTCGATCACTGCGTCAACAGGCGCCTCCACCTGACCCAATGCGGTCCAACGATCACAATTGACGCGTGCGTCAGGGGGCAACTTTTCCGGGTCACCATACAGGCAAACACGCACGACCCAGCCCAACTCGTGCAAAAGCCGGGCTACAACAAACCCATCGCCGCCGTTATTCCCCGGTCCACACAGCACCACCGCGCGCAAGGGATCTTCTTCATCTGGCCCGAAATATCCCGGGGAGCTCGAGGGGCTGGCCCCTCGATCGCGCAACACTGGCCATTGTTCGAAAATCGCATCGACAACGCCCTGCCCGGCGCGTTCCATCAACTCCAGCCCCGTGACCTGCCCCGAGTCCATGGCCGCCCGTTCCACCGCCCGCATTTGCGCCGCTGTCAGCAAGTCTGCCATCTCGATCTCCGTCGCGATTCAATTTCGACTACTTTTTGTGCAACGTGATCAAAAATTCACCTACGACCCGAAATCATCCTGCCCGCAGCTCAACATTTTCGCATTCACATTGCTGCCTGATCTTAGACGTGATCAGAGCACTTCTGACAACCATGCGAGGTGAGCCGGGATGAAAAAGATCGAAGCGATCATCAAGCCGTTCAAACTGGACGAAGTAAAAGAGGCACTGCAGGACGTGGGCGTCCAGGGCCTCAGCGTGATCGAAGTCAAGGGCTTCGGTCGCCAGAAGGGCCATACGGAACTCTACCGTGGCGCCGAATATGTGGTCGACTTCCTGCCCAAAGTGAAAGTCGAAGTTGTTCTGGACGACGATCAGGTTGACGCGGCCATTGACGCCATCGTTTCGGCCGCAAAGACCGACAAGATCGGCGACGGCAAGATCTTTGTCTCGCCCGTTGAACAAGCCATTCGCATTCGCACCGGCGAAACCGGTTCGGAAGCCCTGTAACAGACCCATCTTCAAATCAGAGGAAACAAGAGAATGAGCAAGGACGCAGTTCTTCAGCTGATCAAGGACGAAGGCGCAGAATACGTCGACATCCGCTTTACCGACCCGCGCGGCAAACTTCAGCACGTCACCATCATGTCTGACCAGGTAGACGAAGACTTCCTGGATGAAGGCTTCATGTTCGATGGCTCGTCGATTGCGGGCTGGAAGTCGATCGAAGCCTCCGACATGAAACTGATGCCCGACACCGAAAGCGCCTATGTCGATCCGTTCTATGCAGAAAAAACAATCTGTCTACACTGCTCGGTTGTTGAGCCCGACACCGGCGAAGCTTATGAGCGTGACCCCCGCGGCACCGCACAGAAAGCCGAAGCCTACCTGAAAGCATCCGGTATCGGTGACGTTGCCTATATGGGTCCCGAAGCCGAATTCTTCCTGTTCGACGACGTCCGGTTTTCGAACAGCATCAACAAGGTATCCTACGAAGTTGATGCAACCGACGCGTCGTGGAACACAGACACCGAATACGAGATGGGCAACATGGGCCACCGTCCGGGCGTCAAGGGCGGCTACTTCCCCGTGAACCCGGTCGACGAAGCACAGGATCTGCGTTCGGAAATGCTATCGACCATGAAGCGTCTGGGCATGAAGGTCGACAAGCACCACCACGAGGTTGCGTCCTGTCAGCACGAGCTGGGCCTGATCTTTGACAGCCTGACCAAGCAAGCCGACGAGCTGCAGAAATACAAATACGTCATCCACAACGTGGCCCACGCCTACGGCAAATCGGCAACCTTCATGCCGAAGCCCATCGCAGGTGACAACGGCACTGGCATGCACGTGAACATGTCTATCTGGAAAGACGGCAAGCCTCTGTTCGCTGGCGACAAATACGCCGACCTGTCGGACGAAGCCTTGTACTTCATCGGCGGTGTTCTGAAGCACGCGAAGACCCTGAACGCCTTCACCAACCCGTCGACCAACAGCTACAAACGTTTGATCCCGGGCTTTGAAGCACCTGTTCTGCGCGCCTACTCGGCTCGTAACCGTTCGGGTTGTGTCCGTATTCCGTGGACCGAAAGCCCGAAAGCCAAGCGCGTCGAGGCTCGCTTCCCTGACCCAGCTGCGAACCCCTACCTGGCGTTTGCTGCGCTGCTGATGGCTGGTCTGGACGGCATCAAGAACAAGATCGATCCGGGCGAAGCCATGGACAAGAACCTGTACGATCTGCCTGCCGAAGAACTGGCCGACATCCCGACCGTTTGCGGTTCGCTGCGTGAGGCTCTGGAAGCTCTGGCATCCGATCACGACTTCCTGCTGCAGGGCGACGTGTTCACCAAAGACCAGATCGACGGCTACATCGCACTGAAGATGGAAGAGGTCGAAACCTACGAGCACACCCCGCACCCGGTAGAATACGGCATGTACTACAGCTGCTGATCCGGTTCGGGACTACAGTTGCAAGGGCGCCCAACAGGGCGCCCTTGTTTCGTTTGGCGTGATCTTCCAAACTCGGGCCCAGACCTGTTAGGAGAGATCGCATGTCATCCGACGCAACCTTTGCGCCTTTCACTGATTTTGTGACCTCGGCGGAAGATCTGGAAGAGATCACTGGTGCCCCACTTCCTCAGATCATCGCCAAAGAACTGCCCGCCTTGGATGAGATGTGCAGAGACTTCATAGACAAATCGACATTCTGCCTGATCGCTTCGGCCAATCCGGACGGGTATTTGGACATTTCACCACGAGGCGACCCCGAAGGCTTCGTTCAGGTTGTTTCAGACAGCTTGCTCGCGATCCCGGACCGGCCGGGGAACAAGCGTGTGGACACGTTTCATAACGTCCTGAAAGACCCACGTGTCAGCATGATTTTTTTTGTACCGGGCAAGATGGAGACACTGCGCATCCGTGGCACAGCCCGCATTTGCGCCGACACAGACCTTTTGGCCAAAATGACCGTCAACAACCGCCGCCCCAAACTTGCGCTACTTGTCCACGTCGAGACGGCTTTTGCCCATTGCCCCAAATGCGTCATTCGCGCCAACCTGTGGCACCCGGAAAACTGGCCGGACTCGTCGAACCTTCCGAATATGAATGCGATGATGGTGAAACACGCTAAGATCGACAAAACGCCCGATGAATGGTTCGAAAGCCTCAAAGGTACAGGTGAGTTGGACCTCTATTGAACAAATGAGACTCGCCTTCAAGTGGAGGATTCCAATGCTGCGTATTCTATGCCTGACCCTTGGCCTGACGATGCCGACGCTTGGCCTTGGCGCTCAGTGCGGGAACACAAGCGCCGGGTTTGAGGTCTGGAAATCTGATTTTTCAAAACAGGCGAAACGGGCCGGCGTGAAAAAAAGAGGGCTGCAGGCGTTGGCCCAAACGCAATACGCAACCCGGACGATTGCCGCCGACCGCAATCAGAAAAGCTTCAAATACTCGCTGGACAAATTCATGCGCGTCCGCGGCGCCGATACGATTGTGGCGCAGGGGCGCAAGCGCAAGGCCAGAAACCCCCAGTTCTATGCCGCGCTTGAACGTCAGTATGGCGTCCCCGCCGGTGTTCTGATCGCCATCCACGGTATGGAAACCGGGTTTGGCAACTTCATGGGCGACAGTCAGGTTGTGTCAGCAATAACCACACTGGCATATGATTGTCGCCGATCCGAGTTCTTCATCCCCCACGCAATTGGGGCACTGAAGCTGGTCGACCAAGGCAGCATCACCATGGCGACAAAAGGGGCAAAACATGGCGAACTGGGCCACACGCAATTCCTGCCGGGCAACGCCCTGACCTATGGCGTTGACGCCACCGGAGATCGCAAGGTGGACTTCTACAACATGACCGATGCACTCGCCTCAACCGCGAATTTTCTGCGCAAGAAAGGATGGAAACCCGGTCGCGGGTATCAACCGGGTCAGCCCAATTTTGCAGTTATTCAGCAGTGGAACGCCGCGTCGGTCTACCAACAGTCCATCGCACTTATGGCAGCCCGAATCGATGGCTAGCTTTGTCGCCCTCTGGCCGTAAGTGTCGCACAGTTTGGCCACATTTCCGCCACAGTGACACAAGAAATGCCCCATTTTCTTGGTTTCCAAAGCGTAATCAATCCATCTGAAAATCCATTTTTTTGCATTTTCGTCAAATTCTCCCCCAGATCAGTCGCTAGAGTGATGCTTTAGACGGGATGCGACAAAGGAATGTGCGGTGACCAAGAAGCACAGCTATCATGGCGGCCTGCAGTTTGACGGTGACACCGAAGGCGCGGTCGAGCGGTTCGGGACGATTGTTGCCGCGACGCTGGAAGACTACGGTCATCTGGTCGAGCGTAAGGCGTTGCTAAGTGCCACGGAGGCCAGCATCGTTTCCAGCCAGTACCTTGTGCGCCTGAGTTTGGATACCGAATGTGCCGAGACCCAGGACCGTTACGAGCGCATGGACCGCGCAGCGGGGCTGAAGACTCTTGTCAAACCTGCCGCGACGCGCCCACGCAACCGTCTGGTTATCACGGTTTCACCGGTTTCAGCCCTTCTGGATGACGCTGAGATTTCCGAATTGATGCTGGTTGTCATTCTTTACCGCATGGTCGATATCTGCTCGTCCCAGCGTGTGGAATGGCTGTCCCCGAACACCGTGTTGACGGTTGAACAATTCATGAGCGCGTTCGACACGCTCGCCCCCACCAAACCGCGCAACCGCCGGCAGATATTCCAATCGGTGACCGGTCAGTTTGCAGGGCTGAGCTTTTCCGAACCGACAGAGCCGACGGCCGAAGCCCCCCCTCCTACGGCCCGTCCAATTCAACTGACTGACGACCAATTGCTCAGCATTGCGTTTCGGTCAACGGATGACACACCTTCCCTTGCGGCCATCCAGCCGGATACCGAAGACGCATCCGAGGACCGCCCCAGTGACGTGCTGCGTCTTAGCAGCTGGTGCCTGACCGGCGTTGTCGCCAGCATTTCCGCCCCGATTGCGGTTTCGATGGCTGCCGTCAATCTGATCCGAGGCGAGGACTTCCGGCTCAACACGCAGGTTCTGGTCTTTACCTTCGCCATCGTGGCCCTGAATGCCAGCAACGCCTTTGCTGGGGTCGCAACTGCATTTGGCATGTAACAGAATTCCTGAAGACCCTCCTTGGAGGCCCCGCCATCAGGCGGGGTTTTCCATTTGGGGCAGTCGGTCTGAGGCTAACACGTAGGTGTGAATGGAAAACACGACGGCACCGGTTTTGGGCAGTCGCAGAAGGGTTTGGCGTTCACTTCGCAGGTAAGGTGTCGTACCGCGGTCACGGATGTCTCGCGGATCGCAGGCGCTGCGCGGTTGATGAAGCTCTGGGTCATCGTACCACAGCGCATTGAACCGCCATAGCGGTCGTCCGGGCTGTATCCCGTCAAACAACCGTTGTACCCGCCGTGCGACGTTGTCGTCGTAGCTGCCAACCGGCAGGTGGATATCTACCAAGGGTCGCATGAACTTTTCCGAAAGTCGCCAACTGGCTGGGAAACACAGAATTGCGCCGGTCAGAACATGTTCAGTCCCGTGCTTTTGAAGAATGCAGAAATCCTCTTGCACAAGTTTGCACAGGGTGTCCAACGGATGCGCCCGGTCAATCGCAACCCGCACACCGTCAGGGCGCAGAACGTCGTCCGTGGACCCGGGATAGCTGTGGTGCAATACCAGGTCCAACAGCTCGTGCGCCACCGGTTCTGCCCCCGGATCAAGCGCCAGAACATCGTCTCGGTGCGTCTCCAACAGGGCGGCGCGATGCGCCATCTGCGCCGCAAAGGCGTCATCCTGATGCAGCCAGCTCTCCATATCTGCAGGCTGAATACCGGGCAGCGCGCGCGGCTTTCGCGGATCATAGGGAATGTCGGTTTGCAAAATGACGGCCATGCCCACCCCCTAGCACTCATCCTTTTGATTGTCGGTCAAAAAGCGACCAACCAGCCGTCGCATTTTTTCCAGACGCCTCAAAAAGAAGCTTGCACGCTCTATCAGTAGGCAGGGAGGCCCGTCATGAACCAGCACTACCGGGATACGCGCAAGATCGACCCCAGCCGTGGGGCAACGCTTGGGGATGGCACACCCAATGACAACGACAGGATCGAGATCGGACCGACCCAACTGGCCTTTGATGAATGGGCGGCCGCGGGACTGAGCCTGCCAAATCTGGAGAAGATGCGCGCCTATCGGTGGAAACGGCTGACTACAGGCATTGTCGACCGCGACTATGGCGGCCTGCTGATGTTCGACCCGCTCAATATCCGCTATGCGACCGACAGCACCAACATGCAACTTTGGAATACGCATAATCCGTTCCGCGCCGTATTGCTTTGCGCTGACGGATACATGGTGATCTGGGACTACAAGAACTCGCCCTTCCTGTCCAAATTCAACCCTCTTGTGCGCGAACAGCGCTCTGGTGCCGACCTGTTCTACTTTGATCGGGGCGACAAAGTGGATGTTGCGGCGGACGTTTTTTCGAACGAAGTCCGTGCTCTGATCAGCGCACATGGCGGCGGCAACATGCGCCTGGCCGTGGACAAGATCATGCTGCACGGCCTGCGCGCGCTTGAAGCGCAGGGGTTTGAAATCATGGAAGGCGAAGAACTGACAGAAAAGACCCGCGCGATCAAAGGCCCGGATGAGATTCTGGCCATGCGCTGTGCCAGCCATGCCTGCGAAACCGCCGTTGCAAAGATGGAGACCTTCGCACGCGCCAATGTAGGTGATGGAAAAACCTCCGAAGATGACATTTGGGCCGTTCTGCACGCCGAAAACATCCGCCGCGGTGGCGAGTGGATTGAAACGCGCCTTTTGTCTTCGGGCCAGCGGACCAATCCCTGGTTTCAGGAATGCGGCCCAAGAATCACCCAACAAAACGAGATCATCGCCTTTGATACCGACCTGATCGGCTCGTATGGTATTTGCGTCGATATCTCACGCACGTGGTGGATCGGCGACCAAAAACCGAGACCCGACATGGTCTATGCCATGCAACACGCACATGAGCACATCATGACCAATATGGACATGCTGAAACCCGGCGTGATGATCCCGGAACTTACCGCCAATACCCACAAGCTGGACGACAAGTTCCAGGCTCAGAAGTACGGCTGCCTGATGCATGGCGTCGGTCTATGCGATGAATGGCCCCTCGTCGCTTATCCCGACAAGGCGGTCGCCGGGTCCTATGACTATCCATTGGAGCCGGGCATGGTGCTCTGCGTCGAAGCCGCCGTCGGTGAAGTGGGCGGCGACTTCTCGATCAAGCTTGAGGATCAGGTTCTGATAACCGAGGACGGGTATGAGAACCTGACCAAATACCCGTTCGACCCCCGATTGATGGGTCTTGAGTAAGCGCCTAGTCTGTCCAAGTCGAGCGCCGGACATTCCCGTGCCAGTCCTCGGTCGGAATGGCCGCTTCGAACGCGGATGGTGTGGTTTGTGGCCAAGACTGGCCCAGTGAAAAGCCCAGAACCCCGCTCAGGGCGATAATGACCAGCAAATCCGGGCGAACAAAAGCGCTGCCGCGTGGGGTGCAATCAGTATAGGCCATGTGACTCTCCTTACATTGCTGTCTCTGACATTCGCAACATGGGGAGACTCATTAAATTATAAAAACGAATATTTGAGCGATAAAGCATCACATTTTTTGAAGTCTCTCGATTTCCCGCTTTTTTGCTCACCTTCCCGTGACGGTTCCTACAATGGGGTTGAGCGATCCGGCATAACTACACACTATTGGTACCATACCGACACTCAAGGAAATGCCATGCCCACCGAACGCATCACTTTTGGCGGTCACGACGGCAGCCTTTTGGCTGCTCGTCTCGATCTGCCGGATGGCCCAGTCCTGGCGACCGCATTGTTTGCGCATTGCTTCACCTGCTCAAAGGACATTCCGGCAGCGCGCCGCATTTCGGCGCGGCTTGCGGTGATGGGTATCGCTGTTTTGCGGTTTGATTTCACCGGTCTGGGTCATTCCGAAGGCGAGTTTGCGAACACAACCTTTACGTCGAATGTCGAAGACCTGATTGCTGCAGCACAGTTTCTGGCGGATCGCGGCATGGCCCCTGCGGTGCTGATCGGGCATTCACTGGGCGGTGCCGCGGTGTTGCGGGCGCGGGCAGGTATCCCCTCGGTCAAAGCAGTGGTGACCCTTGGTGCCCCCGCAGATCCCAGTCATGTCGCACACCATTTCGAACAGGCCCTGCCCGACATTCGACGGGACGGCAGTGCCGATGTTTCATTGGGTGGTCGGCCCTTCCGGATCGGCAAAGCCTTTGTTGATGACATCTCCCAAGCGACCCTGACGCCGGCAGTTGCCGATCTCAGGGCCGCCCTCTTGATCCTGCACGCCCCCCGCGATGAAACGGTCAGCATCGACAATGCAAGCACGTTGTTTTTGGCAGCCAAACACCCCAAAAGCTTCGTCACGCTGGACGACGCAGACCACCTGATCAGCCGGGCCGCCGACGCTGAATATGCCGCCGAGGTCATAACGGCCTGGGTGTCGCGTTATGTGCCCCTCAACCCTCCTGCGCCACCGCCGGGCGCGCCCGAAGGGGTCATTCGTGTGACCGAAGCCGACCCCGACGGGTTCCTGCAAGACATTCAGGCCGGGCCACGTCATCACGCGGTTGCGGATGAACCTGCCTCTTACGGAGGAACGGATCGCGGAATGTCACCCTATGGCTTTGTGTCCTCCGGTTTGGGGGCTTGCACGTCGATGACCATTCGCATGTACGCACGGCGCAAAAGGTGGCCACTGACCGGGATTACCGTGGATGTTTGTCACAACAAGGTTCACGCGCAGGACGCCGGGTTGGCAGGTGATGCCAAGGTCGATCAGTTCAGACGGAAAATCCGCCTCGAAGGCCCGCTGGATCAGGACCAGCGCAGACGTCTGTTGGAAATCGCGGATAAATGCCCGGTACATCGGACACTGGAAGGGTCGGCCCACATCACAACCGAACTCCTTCCATAATCCGACGGCGCCTAGCGCCGTCGGGGTGCCGGACGATGGATCGGCGGTCGTGCCGCAGGCGGTCGCGCCACAGGTGGACGCGGACGCGCGGGCGGTTTTGCAACCGGAGGCTGTGGACGTGCAGGCGGTTTGCCGGTGGGTGGGCGATCAGGCCTGTCCGGACGTTCAACGTCGATATCCACATCCACATCGTGGTAATAATCATTCCACAGCATCGAGTCATAGAACGGGTCATACCCGTATCCGACCCCCACCCCAACGCTGACGCCATCGCAGCCGGATAGGGTAAGACCAGAGATACCCAGACCCAGCGCCAGAACGGACCGTTTGATCAGTTTACCTGTCATCTGCGCGCCTCTCACTGCAAGGATCTGAACGACGCGAAAACGGCGTTCAGATCATCCACATAGGCCGGGTCAGCAGCGTTCCGCAGGATTGTCACCGCGATGGCAACACGGTTGCGCGGCAGATCTATGATAGTCGCGGTGAAGGTCACACCTCCGTCACGCGTGCCGGTGCCCCGGATCACTTTGGCAGGCAAGCCTGAAATCCTTGTGTCGCTGGTGCTGGTCACGGTTGGTTCGTTCACCAGAAACTTGTCGATATCATCCAGATACCGGAGCCCGTCCTGAATGCTGGTTACGCCTGCAGGCGATACGAAACCCATCCAGACCGACTCATCTGTAACTGGCCGAAATCCCATCACCCGTGCCACGGCACGGGGGTCTCCCAATTCGGTGTCTTCGATGTCACGCGGCCCACCCGTGCGCAGCACCCAGAAATCCGGCACCGCAAAGCTGAACAGCGCACGCCCTGCATCCGTATAGGTGACCGGGGTCTCTGCCTCAGCCGGTGCCGCCGCCCCAAGCCACAAGGCCGTGCAGGCGGCCAATGTCGAGCTTAAACAAATATGCATATCTCAATTGCCTGATAGTTCCACTGCGTTCAGATTGGCCCGCACCGGGCGGCCTTGTCCAGTACCGCGCCGCACAGCAAAGAAAAACCCGCGCCAGAGTGCTCTGGGCGCGGGTCCGTTTGTTCAATGCAAGATAGGGTCAGCCCCGGGCGTTGCCCACCAGCTTCCAGACAGCAGGGATCAGCAGCGCTGCAAGGCCCAGCTTGATGGCATCTCCCAACAGGAACGGTGTCAGGCCCCATTGCAGAATCGGCTGGTCCCAACCGTACAACTGGCCCAGCCACAACAGGCCCGGCACGTAGATCACCACGTTGGCCAGCACCAAAGCCAACGCCAGTTTGCCAAACGATCGGTCCCAGCCGCGCGCGGCCAGCGTTCCAAGCAAGGCAATTGCCAGCACATAGCCGACCAGATACCCACCGGTGCCACCCATCATATAAGTCAGACCGAATTTCTCAGCCGAAGAGCCTGCAAACACGTCAAAGCCCAGCGCGCCAACCAGCAGGTAGCCAAACATGGTGATCAGCCCCAGACGGGTACCATAGGCCGTCCCGATGGTCAGAATGGCAAATGTGCCCATCGTGATCGGAACCGGCCACATCGGTACTTTGATCTTGGCTGCAACTGCCAGGACCAAGATGCCCAGCGTCACCAGGACCACTTGTTTTATGCGCAAGGCCGAGCCTTCGCGTGGGCCGATAGCTCCGGCCAGAACATTCGTGTTCATTGTCACCTCTCCCTTTAGGGGCAAAACGTTGATCGCGAAAATGCCCGTTTCATTCTGCGACTGCAAGAGGATTACTTGCGTGCGGCCGGTATTCCGTAATCATTCTGTAGGACTTCCGAGGACCGGAAACCGTCCAGCAAACACTCCATACAGGCCAGTCCGAAAAATCATAGACGGCATCGTAGCTATCAGGTGCACAGTCATGATGATCGGACGCATCCTTGCCACCCAGTTTCAAGCTGTGAAAAAAGCGTTGGTCGTCGAAGTGAATTGCGACCCGGTTGCCCGCGTCGCGCCAATGATAGCGCCGCGTACCGGTCATTTCGGGTTGACCGGGTATGCGCAATTTGACCTCCTCATCATAGATCAATCCACCATCCGCGGGATACAGACGGGCCTGACCCGACGCCGCGATAACCTGTCCCGCGAGGTCATCTTGTATCCTGCGCTTGAGGTCCCAACGTCCTTCAAAATCGGCCAATTGCCGTGGTAGGCTCACTTCACAAAAACTCCATCCGTAAAACCGCCAACATCATCGATGAAACGGATTGTATCGCCGTTTTGGTGAACGTCGTAGCAGGCCCATAAATCCGACGGAGGCCATAGCGAGCAATATCGGTCTTCGCGCACAGCCCATCGACCCGCGCTCGGACTGTCGGCGAAATACTGGTAAAACATTGTGCCTTCAAATACCTGCGTACTGCCATTGCCATAGTCCACTTTCTGATCGGTCAAGGCAGTCAGGATTTCATCCCCACCAAGAGGACGAAACTCTTCCGCCGCCAAAAGCCGGGGAAAATCGCCAAAATCAGGGCAAACCGTCTCATTTACGCACTCATGCCTTGTTCCGATGCGCAGGCGCGGCTAAACCCCGCGCCAACGTCCTATTCCAAACATACAAAGGTCTCGCCGCCAATGATTCCACGCTATTCCCGCCCTGATATGGTCGCCATCTGGTCGCCCGAGACCAAGTTCCGCATCTGGTACGAGATCGAAGCGCACGCCTGTGACGCCATGGCTGATCTGGGCGTTATCCCGCGTGAGAATGCACAGGCCGTTTGGAAGGCCAAGGACGTGGAATTCGACGTGGCACGGATCGACGAAATCGAAGCCGTTACCAAACACGACGTTATCGCCTTCCTCACCCATCTGGCCGAGCATGTTGGCAGCGAGGAAGCGCGCTTTGTCCATCAGGGCATGACGTCTTCCGACGTGCTGGACACCTGCTTGAACGTTCAGCTGACCCGCGCCGCCGACCTTCTGATTGCCGATCTCGAAGGCCTGTTGGCCGCCCTCAAGCGGCGTGCGTACGAACACAAGAACACCATCCGCATCGGCCGCAGCCACGGTATCCACGCCGAGCCGACCACAATGGGCCTGACCTTTGCCCGTTTCTATGCCGAGATGGACCGCAACCTGTCCCGCATGCGCGACGCGCGCGCCGAGGTGGCAACGGGCGCGATCAGCGGTGCGGTCGGTACTTTCGCCAATATCGATCCGCGCGTCGAAGAGCACGTCTGCGATCAGTTGGGTCTGGTGCCCGAACCAATCAGCACGCAGGTGATCCCCCGTGATCGCCACGCCGCGTTCTTTGCAACACTGGGCGTCATCGCCAGCAGCATTGAAAACATCGCCATCGAAATCCGCCACATGCAGCGGACCGAGGTGCTGGAGGGGGCCGAGTTCTTTTCGATGGGGCAAAAAGGTTCCTCGGCGATGCCACACAAGAAGAACCCGGTGCTGACCGAGAACCTGACCGGTCTGGCGCGCATGGTTCGCGCGGCAGTGGTCCCGGCTATGGAAAACGTAGCACTCTGGCACGAGCGTGACATCTCGCATTCCTCGGTCGAGCGCATGATCGGTCCGGATGCCACGATCACTCTGGACTTTGCGCTGGCCCGACTGACAGGCGTGATCGACAAGATGCTGATCTTCCCCGAGAACATGCTGGAGAACATGAACAAATTCCCCGGTCTTGTGATGAGCCAGCGTGTTCTGTTGGCCCTGACCCAAGCAGGCGTCAGCCGTGAAGACGCTTATGCCATGGTTCAACGCAATGCGCTGAAAGTCTGGGAACACCGCACCGATTTCAAAGAAGAACTGTTGGCGGATGCTGATGTTACCGCTGCACTGAGCGCCGAAGAGATCGAAGAGAAATTCGACCTCGGTTATCACACCAAACACGTCGACACGATTTTCGAGCGTGTGTTCGGCGAATAACGTGACGCTGCAAGACCCTGCTTGCCGGTCGCAAGCGGGGTCTTCTTCTTTTGCCAGACTGGCACAAATCAAGTAGGATGCAGTTGTATTTTCCACCAAGGAGAAACACGATGATCCGAACCCTCCTCTGCTCTGTCGCCTTGATCTGCACAGCCTCGGTCGGGCTGGCGTGCGGCGCGCATTCGAAACAGACGCAATCCTGCGCACCCGGCCTCTTCTGGGATAGCGCAACCCATAGCTGCGAAAAAATCGTCAACAGTTGACGTTTTTCTTTCCGTTTTGTGAAGTAGTACCACGACTCTGTTATTAGCTTTTGCGTAAAAAGCACTAAAGTTGACTCAACAGCTTTTTTGAACGGAGTAAGATTATGCGCCTTGTGCTCGCATCTGCAATCGCCCTGACCTCTTTTGCCTTTTCCCCCATCGCGGTCGAAGCGGCCGGCGGGGGTGGCAGTGTCAATCCCCCTAAGCCCACCAACACCACAAAAAAATGCCTCTTTGGACGGGTCTGGGACAAAGAGAGGGAACGCTGTGTCAAACCGGACAAAACGAATTTCACCGATCAGGAACTTTATGATGCAGTGCGCGAGTTGGCCTATGATGGCCAGTTCGAAAACGCGCAGAACATCTTGCGCGTGATGAGCGATCAGACAGATGACCGTGTCCTGACTTACTGGGGCTTCACCCACCGCAAGATGGGCAATACTGATCTGGCGAATGCGTATTACGAACAAGCCATCACCAGCAATCCCGACAACATTCTGGCCCGCAGCTATATGGGTCAGGGTTTTGTTGCCGAAGGCCAAACCGATCTGGCCATCGCGCAATGGCGCGAGATCAAAGCGCGCGGCGGGGAAGGCACATGGGCCGAGGCGTCCTTGCGCGAAGCAATCCGGACCGGGCTGACCTACAACTACTAGGGTTCAGCCTTTCTTTACCCGATTCCCTCTAGTCTGCCTGTGGAACAGATTCTTGGCACCGCAGGCAGATGCAGGACAGACATACTTTGGTACAGATGGCGCCGGGGGCGATGCCTCCGAGCGTTGAGGATGAGGCCCCTCGCGTCGTCCCGCGAACGCTCAGCAATCGTGAAAAAGCCGCTGTTGTCGTGCGTTTGTTGCTGAATGAAGGCGCGGATTTTCCGCTTGAGGAATTGCCGGACGACCTTCAAGAAATACTCACCCATCAACTTGGTCAAATGGGGTTGGTGGATCGCGTCACACTGGATGCGGTCGCGCAAGAATTCGGCGATGCGCTGGCCAGTGTGGGCCTGTCTTTTCCCCATGGTCTTGCGGGCGCGCTGGACGCTGTGAATGGCAAGATTGCCCCGGCCACTGCCGCCCGTCTGCGCAAGGTGGCGGGCGTTCGACAGATCGGCGATCCCTGGCAACGCTTGCGCGAGATACCAGCCGAGGATCTGGCCAGCATGGCCCAAGCCGAAAGCACCGAAGTCGCTGCCGTCATGCTGTCCAAGCTGGACACTGCCAAGGCCGCCCAATTGTTGGGGCACTTGCCCGGACCTGTCGCACGGCGCATCACCTACGCGATCTCAAAAACGGCAAATGTAACCCCTGAGGCGGTAGAGCGTATTGGCTGGTCGTTGGCCGCGCAACTTGATCAACGTCCTTCGCAGGCGTTCCCTGACGGGCCCGGAGAACGGGTCGGGGCGATCCTGAACCAGTCCGCAGCAGCGACACGCGACGGCCTGCTTAGCGCCCTGAACGAAGAGGATGCCGATTTCGCGGACCTTGTGCGGCAATCGATTTTCACCTTTGCCCATGTCCCCGCCCGGATCGCCCCCCGCGATGTCCCCGCCATTCTGCGCGGTGTGGATCAGGCGGTACTTGTCACCGCGCTGGCCGGCGCAGACACAGACAACGACAAAGCGTCGGTCGAGTTCATCTTGTCCAACATCTCATCACGCATGGCCGAAAATCTACGCGAAGAAATGTCCGAGCGTGGCCGTGTCAAACAGGCAGACGCCGAGGACGCCATGGCCGAGATCGTCGGTGCCATCCGCGCCCTGGTCGATGACGGAACGCTTACATTGGTCGACCTTGAACAGGACGAGGACTGACGCGAGCGGCAGAGTGCTTGAGCTTACAGCCAGCGGCCTGTATGTCTGGGCCAGCAATTCGCAACACGCCGTGAGACACCTCCATGCCCGTCGAAAAGTCGGAGCTCAGCCGGTTTGAGCTTGGGAAATACTATGTCGCCAGTCTGTTCCTGAAAGGGATAATCGGTGCAATGCGACTGCTGCCGTATGAGCGCCGCGTTCCAACTATGGGTGCTATGGTGCGAAGTCTTGGCCCGCTGGTCGGATTCCGCAAACGGGTGCGGCAAAACCTGAAGCTGACGTGCCCGGATCTGTCGGACAGTGAAGTGAACCGTATCTGCAGCGAAGTCTCGGACAATGCGGGGCGGGCCATGATGGAGCATTTTTCGCCCGAGGGTTTCACAGCCCGACAGCGTGATGCCAAACTGTCCGGCCCCGGTGTGGCGGCTTTTGACGCCGCCGCCGCCGAAGGGCGGCCGGTTATGATCATCGCGGCGCATTTTGGCCACTATCTGGCGATTCGGATTGCTCTGCAGGCGCGCAGTGGCCGCCCCCTTGGCTGCCTCTATCGCCGCATGGCCAACCCGTATTTCAACGAAGCATACGTCAAGGCATTCTACAAAACCGGCTCGCCCATGTTTGAACAGGGGCGTCGGGGCATGGTCGAGATGGTGCGCTCACTAAAAAGCAAAGAAATGATCGCCATCGTTTCCGACCTGCACGTGCATGGCGGCGAAGAGTTGATGTTCTTCGGAAAACCTGCCGTGACTTCGGTGCTGAATGCGGAACTTGCGATGAAATACAATGCGGTGATGATCCCCTGCTACGCCGTGCGCCAACCGAATGGTCTGGATTTCGAGATATTGATGCACGACCCGGTGCCGCATTCCGACCCCAAGACCATGACGCAGTACATCAATGATGATCTGGAACAGGTTGTGCGCCGGCACATGGGTCAATGGTTCTGGATTCATCGGCGGTGGAAGGCGTGGAACGGGCTGGGCGTACAGCCCGAGGATATGCCCTGATCATTTTACATGCGCAGCCGCAACAATCGGCCCGTGCCCGGTACGTTGGATCAACACAACCGCCGGAAGCTCTGACACCAGCTGGGCCGAAAACTCCTGGGGGGTAGCCCCGTCCCATCGTCCGGCAATCTGCCAGCTGTCCACAACATTGGCGTAGTCGAGCTCGTGCCCGGCCAGTTCTCCGCGCCGGATCGACGCGTGGCGCAAGGGGGAATACTGCACGACCCTCACGTCATAACCATCCGCCACTGACAGATCGACTGGCGCAACGCTTATTGTCACGTCCTGCCCCGCACGCGTTGCTGCCACAGACGCTTCGGGGGGGGCCTTTTGGTGGGCATCGATCAAACTGTTCAACTCGCGCAATTGCGCGCCGACCACGTCTTGTTGCCCGTTCACGACCATCTGTGGCGTATAGATCATCGACCGCCCGCCATTTCGTGCGTAGGCGCGCTGGCGCAAAGTATGATCGGGATCGGCATACTCGTCCTTCCAGCCGATGTAGTCCCAGTAGTCCACATGCAGCGCCAACCCGATCACGTCATCCCGCTTGGCAAGATCATGCATGATCCGATCTGCCGGTGGACAGGACGAACACCCTTGTGAGGTAAACAGCTCGATCACCACGGGGTCATCCTGCGCGGCTGCCGCAACGGTCAACAGGACAGACATGATAGCGGTGGCAGCTGAGGTTCTGAACATGATTTCTCTCGGGTTGGGTGGCTGAGCGAAAGGAATAAACACTTTGCCGTTCAACCTCCAATCAAGGTTTCTTGAAACGCGCGCGGGCCGAGTTGGGCAAAATGCATGCGATGGTATACATTTTTTCCAAGGTTCGGCGTCTTAGACCTTGAACCACACTCAAACGTGATACAGATAACCCTCAGCGAATCCCAAAATCCAAGCCATTTGAGAGGGAGGCCACGAGATGCCCATCAAAGTCGGACAGGACACCGCCAAGACACGCCGAAGCCTAAGCGTGAATGGCAAATCCATTTCCTATTATTCGATCCCTGCCGCGCAAGAGGCCGGCCTGGGCGATTTTTCCAGGCTTCCCGCCGCGCTGAAAGTGGTACTCGAAAACATGCTGCGGTTCGAGGATGATGGGTTTTCCGTTTCGGTCGACGACATCAAGGCCTTTGCCGAATGGGGCGCAAATGGCGGTAAAAACCCGCGCGAGATCGCGTATCGTCCTGCCCGTGTGTTGATGCAGGATTTCACCGGCGTTCCCGCCGTGGTGGATCTGGCGGCGATGCGCGACGGTATCAAGGCACTGGGGGGCGACGCACAAAAGATCAATCCCCTGAACCCGGTGGATCTGGTGATCGACCATTCGGTCATGATTGACGAGTTCGGCAACCCGCGCGCGTTCCAAATGAACGTGGACCGCGAATATGAACGGAATATGGAGCGGTATCAGTTCCTGAAATGGGGTCAGAACGCCTTTGACAACTTCCGCGTTGTACCTCCCGGCACCGGCATCTGCCATCAGGTCAATCTGGAATACCTTGCCCAGACCGTCTGGACGGACAAGGATCAGAACGGAGACGAGGTCGCCTACCCAGACACGCTGGTCGGCACCGACAGCCACACCACCATGGTCAACGGCATGGCCGTTCTGGGCTGGGGCGTTGGTGGGATCGAGGCCGAGGCCGCGATGCTGGGTCAACCGATTTCGATGTTGATCCCCGAGGTCGTGGGCTTTGAACTGACCGGCGCGATGGTCGAAGGCACCACCGGTACTGATCTGGTACTGAAAGTTGTCGAGATGCTGCGTGAAAAGGGCGTCGTGGGCAAATTTGTCGAGTTCTACGGCGACGGCCTTGATCGTCTGCCGCTGGCCGACCGCGCAACCATCGCCAACATGGCCCCGGAATACGGCGCAACCTGTGGCTTTTTCCCGATCGACGGCGAGACCCTGCGTTACATGCGCAACACCGGACGGGACGAAGACCGTCTGGCACTGGTCGAAGCCTACGCCAAGGAAAACGGCTTCTGGCGGGATGAGCACTATGCCCCGATCTACACCGATACCCTGTCGTTGGACATGGGCACCATTGTCCCCGCGATCTCGGGTCCGAAACGTCCGCAGGACTATGTCAAGCTGACCGACGCCAAGGCGGCTTTCCTTGAGGAAATGGCCAACACCTTCAAACGCCCGATGGGCAAGCAGGTCGAAGTCAAAGGTGAAAGCTATGGAATGGAGTCGGGCAAGGTTGTGATTGCATCGATCACTTCCTGCACCAACACCTCGAACCCCTATGTCATGATCGGCGCGGGTCTGGTGGCCCGCAAGGCAGCAGCTCTGGGTCTGGATCGCCAGCCTTGGGTCAAAACCTCCCTGGCGCCGGGGTCACAGGTGGTCTCAGCCTATCTTGAAGCAGCCGGTCTGCAAGAGGACTTGGACAAGATCGGGTTCAACCTTGTGGGTTATGGCTGCACCACCTGTATCGGTAACTCGGGTCCGATCCAGAAAGAAATATCGGAGGCGATTGCCGAGGGCGATCTGGTCGCCACATCGGTCCTGTCGGGCAACCGCAACTTCGAAGGACGGATTTCGCCGGACGTGCGCGCCAACTATCTGGCTTCGCCGCCGTTGGTCGTTGTCTATGCGCTGGCCGGCACGATGGACATTGATCTGACGTCCGAACCGATCGGTCAGGACAAGGACGGCAATGACGTCTACATGAAAGACATATGGCCCACCCAAAGCGAGATCGCGGAACTGGTCGAGGCAACCGTCACCCGCGAGGCGTTCCAGTCGAAATATGCCGATGTCTTCAAAGGCGACGAGAAATGGCGCGAGGTCGAGGTTCCGCAACAGGAAACTTATGACTGGCCTCCGACCTCGACCTATATCCAGAACCCGCCCTACTTTCAGGGTATGGGGCCCGAACCGGGCACGATCTCGAACATCGAAGGGGCCAAGGTTCTGGCAATCCTGGGCGACATGGTCACGACCGACCACATCTCTCCGGCCGGGTCTTTTGCAACTACGTCACCGGCAGGCAAGTATCTGATCGAACGTCAGGTTCAGCCGCGTGAGTTCAACTCTTACGGCTCGCGCCGTGGCAATCACGAGGTCATGATGCGCGGCACTTTCGCCAATATCCGCATCAAGAACGAGATGCTGGACGGGGTCGAAGGCGGCTACACCAAAGGGCCCGACGGCGAACAGACCTCGATCTACGACGCATCCATGGCCTACCAGGCCAATGGCACCCCATTGGTGGTTATTGGCGGCGAACAATATGGCGCTGGCTCGTCCCGTGACTGGGCAGCCAAAGGGACCGCTTTGCTGGGCGTGAAGGCTGTGATCGCGGAAAGCTTTGAGCGTATCCACCGCTCAAACTTGGTCGGTATGGGCGTGATTCCGTTCGAGTTTACCGGCGGCGACACGCGCAAGACGCTGGGCCTGAAAGGCGATGAGACGGTGTCTATTGATGGGTTGGATTCGGTTGAACCGCTGCAGGACGTCCCCTGCAAAATCACCTATGGCGACGGATCCGAAAAAACCATCACTCTGAAGTGCCGCATCGATACGGCCCCCGAGATCGAGTACATCGAAAACGGTGGCGTTCTGCATTATGTACTACGCAACCTCGCAAAGGAATCGTAACGCCGTAGTGCAAAACGCAGTGAAACCCCCGGCCCTCAGCCGGGGGTTTTTTGTTTTCTGGTTATTCAGCTGAAAATCTGGAACTGTTCCGAAAGTCGATTTTCGGAAAACCGTGCCATGAAAAAGCCAAACGCCCTGCTGGTTTGCTCACTCAGCGTCATCGCGGTGATCGGGATGTGGGGTGTCATCGATATTGAAAGCTTGGTGACCTGGGCCAACGGTATCGTGCAGCAAACGTTTCGCAGCCGGGGATGGTTTGTGATGCTCGCCGCCTCGGGCATGCTGATCGGATGTCTGTTTTTGGCCTTTTCGCGCTATGGCGACATCCGACTTGGCCGCGACGATGAAGAACCAGAGTTTTCAACCGCCACCTGGATTTCGATGCTGTTTTCGGCCGGTATGGGGGTCGGATTGTTGTTCTGGGCCGTTGCCGAACCTCTTACGCATTTCAACTTCATCTCTGGCATGGCCCCAGACTACGTTGCCGCCCAACAGGCCATGCTGGCGACGAATTTTCATTGGGGTCTGCACGCCTGGGCGATTTACGGCTCCACCGCACTGACAATCGCCTATTTCAGTTTTCGACGTGGAACCGGGATGATGGTCAGCGCACCAATCAAAAGCCTGTTTCCCGGCGAACGCTGGGCCGAGCGCGTAGGATGGCTGTCCGATTTCATGGCCATCATCGCAATCGCCATCGGGGTCGGCGGATCCATGGCCATGGGCGTGTTCCAGGTGGCAGACGGGATCGCTGTGCTTGGCGGTCGCGAGACGGTTGGGGCGTTTTTGATCGGCGCGGTCTTCCTTGCGATGGTCGCCGCGTATATCCCAGCGCTTTTGATAGATCTGGGTCAAGGCATGGCGCGCTTGTCGAATGCAGCAATGCTGATTGCGATCTGTCTGGTTGCCTACACGGTGGTTCTTGGTCCGACCGAGTATCTTTTGAACACCGTTGTTCAAGGCTTTGGCGACTATGTCACCAATGTCATTCCCCGGGGCTTTCAGACCTTCACGTTTTTTGGCGATGATGTCACCAGATGGTTCAGCGACTGGACACTCACTTACATGGTGTGGTGGATCGCCTGGGGACCTTTCGTAGGCGTCTTTGTTGCCCGTATTTCTCGTGGCAGAACGATACGAGAATTCGTGATCGGCGTTTTGTTTGCACCTACCCTGTTCTCGATCCTCTGGTTTGGTGCATTCGGCGGCATCGGCTTGTTCGAGGCGCTCAACGGAGCGGGTGAACTGCTGGCTTACACTCAGACCAATATCGAGCGCGTCACCTTCGCGCTACTGGATCGGCTGCCTTTTTCCTTTGTCACCACGCTTGCAACGATACTGGCCGCCTTTCTGTTTATCGTCACCAGCGTGGTCAGTGCTGCATTCGTTCTGGGGACGTTTTCCTCGGAAGGGGATGAAAACCCACCGCCACGTGTTCGCTTGATCTGGGGCGTCCTGCTTGGCCTGCTGAGCGTCGCAATGATCCTTTCAGGGTCGGTGGACTCGGTTAAGATCCTGATCTCACTGGGGGCTCTTCCGTTTGTTTTCATCTCGGTTTTGTTAATGGTTTGCCTGTTCCGCGGGCTGGCAGAAGAGGGGTTGAACGATGTTGATCGGTGATCTGACGGACACGTTGATGAACCTCGTCACGTTTGCCTTCATCGCGGCAATGATCTGGATTCTGGTTCGAAGATAGAAGAATTGTTTCGTCAAAAACGGTGTTGAAAGTCGGCTGGTTTGCCGGTTTTCTTCTGGCATGAAACAAGTAGCCCTGGTCACCGGAGGCGCACGGGGTATCGGGCGCGCAATCGTAGACGATTTCAGCCGAGACCATCGCGTCGCGTTCACTTGGCTGTCTACAAAACCAGAGCAGGATTGGCCTGACGGCACCGCGCTGTCCTTGCAATCAGACCTCACTCAGGATGGGCAGCCCGAGGCTGTGATCCAGCAGGTCATCGACAGATTTGGGCGTCTGGATGTGATCGTGAACAATGCAGGGGCTGTGAAAACAACCCCGAAAGAGACCTTTGACCGGAATGATCATCATTCGATTCTGGATTTGAACCTTTTGGTTCCAGCAGCCCTGTTGGCAGCCGCCTTGCCGCATCTGCAACCGGGCGCGGCAATTGTCAGCATATCCTCGATGAACGCAGTTTTGCCGCCGAAGGACGCGGTAACTTATGGCGCAAGCAAGGCAGCGCTGAACCTTTGGACGCGCGGCATGGCAAAAGAGCTTGGCCCAAGCGGGATAAGGGTGAACGCCGTGGCCCCCGGAGCGATCAACATTCCGGAAGCGCCACGCCCGGATGATTTGACAGCGCTGTTCGTAAAGGACACCGCAGTCGGACGTGTCGGACGCCCCGAGGATATTGCAAGGGCCGTGCGTTTCCTCGCTTCCGATGATGCCGCGTTCATCACCGGTGAGGTATTAGCCGTGACGGGTGGATACAGGCTCTAGGGTTCGGGATCAGCCGCCAGCTGCTTTTTCCAGCGCGGGTCGGATCGTGCTTTCGATCACACGCTGGGTAATGGGCCCGGCAAACCTTAGAATAACGGTGCCCTCACCATCGATCACATATGTTTCCGGCACCCCGTACAGGCCCCAATCCAGCGCCATGCGGCCCTGTTCGTCGCGGCCGATTCCTTCGTAGGGATCGCCCAGTTCCGACAGGAACCCATTGGCATTGTTCAGCTTGTCTTTGTAGTTGATGCCATAAATCGGGATACCCTCGTCCGACAGTGCTTCGAGGTTCGGGTGTTCGGCCCGGCATGGGGCACACCAACTGGCCCAGTAGTTGACCAACTTGACCTCGCCATCCCGCAGGGTTGCATCGTCGAACAGGGTTTTGCCCGGAAACTCGGTCAAGACAACCGGGGGCGCAGGCTGGCCTTCGCGGGCGGATGGCAGGGCGTTGGGATCATCGCGAAACATCCCGATCCCGGCAAGCACGGCAAAGGCTCCGAAGATCAGCGGCGGCGCAATCATCAAAGGAGAAATCTTAGCCATTGCGCGACATCCTTTGTTCCACTTGCTCCATTTCGGCCCGTACCTTGCGGCCCCGCATCACGCTGAACACCACAAGCGCCAGCAGCAGTAGAATTGAGGCTGCATAAGACGACAGGACAGCGTCCGCGTACTTCCCAAGATCAGGCATCAGCCTCCCACCCTTTCCCGTGCCAACAAGGCCTTGACCCGACGCGCCCGAATTTCGGTGCCAGTGCGATAAAGAACCAAAGCGATGAACAGCAATACAAAACCGATGATGCAGACCAGCAAGGGGTAGAAGAAGATATTGCTGACCTTCTCTTCGGTATCGGCCCCGGTCACTGCACCGGCCCGCATGACCGACGCCCCTTGATGCAGGCCCTGATTCCAAAAATTCACCGCATAGCGGCTGAGGATGGCAAAGACCGACCCCACCAGACACAGGACCGATGTCAGATCGGCAGCGGTGTCTGGGTCATCGATCGCTTCCCACAAGGCGACATAGCCAAGGTAGAACAGAAAGAGGATCAGGAACGAGGTCAGGCGCGGATCCCAGGCCCACCAGGTGCCCCACATCGGCTGACCCCAGATCGCACCGGTCGCCAGCGCGATAAGCGTCATCACGATGCCAACAGGTGCAGCCGCCCGCGCGGCCAGCGCACTGACATGGTGACGGCGTACCAGCCACACCAGCGAAGTCACAAGCATCATCAGCCAGCAATTGATCGCCATCAAGGCGGAGGGGACATGCAGGTAGATGATCTTGACAGTTGACCCTTGCCTGAAATCATCAGGCGTGAAGAAAAAGCCCCACACCAGACCGACCACGATACATAGCGCCGAGGTGATCCAGAAGAATGGCAACACACGCTCGCTGGTGGCGAGGAATTTCCGCGGGTTGGCATACTCCCAAAGAGAGTTGGCTTTGGCTGCGATAGACATGGACACTACTTAGTCTGACTCGGATGAATTCTCAATTGACCTTCGTCAAAGTTGCGGTGCTTCATCGCAGATTGATCCGCAGGACTGCGGCGCTGGCAAACGGCAGCAAGGCGATTGTCGCCGCAGTGATTCCGGCAAGCATCAGAAGCGGGGTCTGCGTCTCCATCCCGGTGGCGCCACGGCGGGCCACTTCTGCGCCGAAAATCAGGGTCGGCACGTACAGGGGCAGCACCAGCAACGAAAGCAGCAAGCCGCCACGCTTCAGCCCAACAGTCAGGGCTGCGCCGAAAGTTCCGATAACGCTCATGGCCGGGGTTCCAAGCAGCAGCGAAACCACCAGCCAGAAAAAGCCCGGCACAGGCAGGTTCAGCAATACGCCCAGGAAAGGGGCAGCCAGTACCAGAGGCAGACCGGTGGTGATCCAATGGGCCAGCGCCTTGATCGAAACAACCGCCTCAAGTGGCAACGGTGCCGTTGCCAGCAGGTCGAGTGAGCCATCCTCCCAATCCAGGGCCAACAAGCGGTCAAGCGACAAAAGACAGGCCAGCAATGCACCCAGCCACAGAACGCCAGGCGCAATGGTCGACAACAGCGAAGATTGCGGCCCCACAGCAAAGGGAACCAGAACGGTCACGATCAGGAAAAAGGCCAGACCCAGACCAAAACCCCCGCCGGCCCGAAAGGCCAGTTTGAGGTCGCGCAGCAGCAGGGCGATCACAGGAAGCCTCCGTCAAAATCGTCTATGGGCTTGGGCCTGGCTTTGTTGGGACCGACATCCAGAACCTCTCCATCCAGACCCAGATCGATATGGGTGGCGATCAAAGAGGACCCGCCCTGCCCCAGATGCGCGCGCACGGCATCGGCGAACATCTGAACCGCATTCTGATCCAGAGAGACCGTCGGTTCATCCAGCATCCAGATCGGCCGCCCTGTGACAAGCATCCGCGCCAGACCCAGCCTTCGCTTTTGTCCGGCGGACAGGTTGCCGGCGTAGCGGTCCGCAAGTTTGTTCAGTGCGAAAGAGTCCAGTGCCGGCTGGATGTCATGTGACCCAAAGACCGACGCCCAGAATTTCAGGTTTTCCGACACGGTCAGGGTTGGTTTCAACCCGTCAGAGTGGGACGCATAGGCGATCTGATCCTCAGCCCCTTGAATGTGCCCCGTCAGGGGTGGCTGCAACCCTGCCAGAGTGCGCAGCAGGGTGGTTTTGCCGATCCCGTTGGGCCCCCGCAGAACCAGCGCATGACCGGGATTGAGGGTGAAACTGAGCCCCTCAAGAACGGGAACGCCGCCACGGGTGATGGCCAGATCGGTAACGGTCAGTGTCATGTGACCCGCTTATCCGATTGGGGACGCAGGCAAAAGGTGGGATTTGCCGCAGGGTTCAAAATGCGGTGCCTGTCGATGAGGGCGGATGCGAGAGGCCAGCCTCTCGCGCTCTCCGGGATATTTGGGGCCAGATGAAGAGGATCCCGTTACACCGGGATCAGGGCCAACGCGATGCGGCGACCCTCGGACAGCAGCACATTGTAGGTGCGGCAAGCGGCGGGGGAGTTCATGATTTCAACGCCGACGCCTGCCTGTTCCAAGGCCTCGCGCAGCGCCGCGGGGATGTGTGCCAGATCGGCTCCGGTACCGATGAACAGGACGTCCACGGTGCCTGACAGTTTCAGCAAAGGATCGTCCTGAGTGTAGCCTTCCCATGGCTGCGTGCCGGTTGGCCCGGTCAGGACACCGCCGTGGTAAACCTGTCCCCCGATGCGAAAAAAACCCGGGCCATAGCCATCGACGGGCTCAGCATTGCTGTATGTGATCTCATTCAGTCGCATCTGCATTGTTTACCCCCAAACGGGCAGTCCGGACAAGGCCGCCAGCGCAATCGCGACATACGCGGCCGCACGATAGAGACGTTCGAGTTCCGGTCGAAACAGCCAGCCGCCAAGCCAGTTTCCCAGCAGATTCGGAACCGCAAGTGTAAACCCAAGCGCAGTTGCGGTCAGCGTCACCTGCCCCATCCCGGTCAGAAAACCCAGCAGCAGAAAGTCGAAACCCAAAAGGAACAGCAGGATCGTCGCCCGGATGACGTCAACCGGCAGCGGGCGCGACATGTAGAACAGGATGACCGCTGGACCGGGCAACCCGGCAACACCACCTAGAAAACCCGCTGCGCCGCCGATACCGGTGACCATCGTTCGGCTGACCCGGCCATGGTAACGCAAGCCGAGGATCAGGATGGCAAGCATGACAAGCGCAAGGATGCTGACCGCATACCGAAACACCTCGGGCGCGACCTGCGTCAGAACCCACAGACCAAGCGGCAGCACCACAGCACACCCCATCAAAAGACGTGTCAGGTCGCCCTTGTTCACTGCGCTCCACGCACGGCGCAGGTTTGGCAGTGGCCCGAAGATGTCCATAATCGTCAGCCCGATCAGGGCACCAAACGGACCCAGATACGGCGTAGCGATGGGCAGGAAAATCAGGGCGGTTCCAAAACCCGAAAAGCCGCGTATGACCCCGCCCAGAAAAGCAGCGAAAAAGATAACGGCCAGCCCCTGTGGGGACTGGCCGAAAAACTCAGGCATCCACGTTGGCAAACTGGTTGCCCGCGTTGTTGGACGGCTTGGACCAATCGCGTTTGACCCCCAGCCACAACAAGATGGTCGACGCGACAAAGACCGAGGAATAGGTACCGACGATCACACCCCAGATCATTGCGAAGACAAACCCGCGGATCACGTCACCGCCCAGCACATAGAGCGAGATCAGCGCCAACAGCGTGGTGACCGAGGTCATCACCGTCCGGCTGAGGGTTTCGTTGATCGAGATATTCAGAACCTCTTTGAGGTCTTTCTTCTTGTACTTCCGCAGGTTCTCGCGCACCCGGTCGAAGACAACCACGGTATCGTTCAGCGAATAGCCCACAATGGTCAGAAGCGCCGCGATAATGGCCAGATCAAAGCGGATTTGCAGTTCCGAGAAGATGCCGATGGTCAGGATAACGTCATGAACCAGCGCCGCCACGGCCCCAAGGGCAAATTGCCATTCGAACCGTAGCCAGATGTAGACAAGCACCGCGCCGATGGCCAAAGCAACAGCGATGACGGCTGTCTGGATCAATTCGCCCGAAACTTTCGGGCCTACCGATTCCACCGAGACGAACTGTATGTCCGGCACCACGCCCTGCAGGGCCTCTTCCACGGCAAGGATGGTCGCAACCTCAACCGCTTCAGCTTCGGCCTGCGCCTGGATGCGGATCATGGCAACATTTTCGTCCGGGCCAAATGTGGGATCGAAAATCTCGGTGATTGTCACATCACCCAGGTCCAAAGGCGCGATGGCATCGCGGTACAGCCCTACATCAATCGGTTGCACGCTTTCGGTACGGATCGTAGTGCCGCCCCTGAAGTCGATGCCGAAATTCAGGCCCTGCAACAGGAACGAGACGAAGGCGACCACCATCATCAGGCCCGAGATACCCAGCCAGACTTTCCAACGGCTGAAGAAATCAAACGAGGTGTTCTGGGGTACGAGTTTCAGTCTCATGTCAAACCTCGATTGTTTTCGGACGGCGGCGTTCGAACCACATGACGACCATCAGGCGTGTTACGAAGATCGCGGTGAAGACCGAGGTCAGGATACCCAGCCCCAAAGTGATGGCGAACCCGCGCACCGGCCCGCTGCCCATCGCAAACAGGATGGTCGCGGTGATGAATGTGGTGACGTTTGCGTCAAGAATTGCCGACAGCGCCTTTTCATAGCCCAGCTCGATGGCACGCGCAGGTCCCTTGGCGGACTTAAGCTCTTCGCGGATCCGTTCAAAGATCAGCACGTTGGCGTCCACGGCCATACCAACCGTTAGGACGATCCCCGCGATCCCCGGCAGTGTCAGCGTTGCCCCGATCAGGGACAACAGGCCGAACAGAAGCCCCACGTTGATGATCAGAGCGATATTGGCAAAGACACCGAACAGCCCGTAGCTGAGGGCCATGAACACCAGCACGGCGGCAAAGGCCACCATGGTTGCAACCTTGCCCGCGTCGATACTGTCCTGCCCCAGTTCGGGGCCGATTGTGCGTTCTTCCAGGAACACCAGTTCCGCAGGCAACGCCCCTGCCCGCAGCAAGATTGCAAGATTGGTGCTTTCCTCGACACTGAAATTGCCGGTGATGATGCCCGACCCGCCGGGGATGTGGCTTTGGATCACAGGTGCCGAAATCACTTCGTCATCCAGCACAATCGCAAAGGGGGCGCCGATGTTTTCCAAAGTGTAGTCGCCGAATTTCCGCGCACCCGAGGTGTTAAAGCGGAAGCTGACCGCCGGGCGACCATTCTGATCGAACGAAGGTTGCGCATCCACCAGTTCCTCACCCGTTACAACGGGGGCGGATTCGATGATGTAGTAGACGCCGTTCTCATCGATTGATGGGACGACTTCCTCGCCTATGCCTGCTGTGGCGTCCAGGTCGGTGCCGCGATTGACCACCGGATTGAAGGTCAACTGCGCCGTCGTTCCAATGATATCTTTCAACTCTCCGGCGCTGCCGATGCCGGGCACCTGGATCAGGATACGATCTGCACCCTGACGTTGAATGGTCGGCTCGCGGGTGCCGACCTCGTCAATCCGGCGACGCACGATCTCGAGCGATTGGCGAACCGTCCGGTCATCCGAGGACAGCTTTTCCGCATCGGACAGTTGCACAACAAGCGTGTCGCCATCGGCGAAGGCTTCGATATCCGTAGCCCCCACTCCGGTCAGGGTCTGAACCTGTCGGGCCAGACCGCGCACGACTTCCAGCGCACGGGACATGCCTTCGGGCTGGCTGATGCGAACCCGAATCTGATCTGGGGGCGAATCCTGACGGCGGATTGTGCCGACCGTAGCGCGTTCGTCACGCAGCGCATCGCGGACTTCCGGCCACATTGCTTCCATCCGGGATTCGTAGACATCCTCGACCTTGACCTCGGCCAACAGATGCGCACCGCCCCTGAGATCAAGCCCCAGGTTGACCAGAGACGACGGCAACCAATTCGGCCAAAGCTCGGCCTCGGCCTGATTTTCCGGGGTGTTTGCGCCCAGTTCAATCGCGGCCTTGGCGTCATTGGATTGTTCGACCCGCGTGTAAAACGCATTCGGCAGAGCCAAGAGCAGACCGGTCACACAGACCAGCCAGATCAGAACCCGCTTCCAGGTATCAATTTGCAGCATAACCCTGCCTTTTCAAGGAAGTGTAAGGCGAAGTTACTTCGCAGGCTCGGTCTTGTTCAAAACCTGTGCAACGGTGGATTTCACCACACGAACCTTGACGCCGTCCGCGATCTCGACTTCGATCTCGTTCTCGCCTTCCTTGACCTTCGACACCTTGCCAATCAGACCGCCCTGAGTGACGACCTGATCACCGCGGCGTACGGCCTCGACCATGGCCTGATGTTCCTTCATCTTCTTCTGCTGCGGACGGATCAGCAGGAAGTACATGATCGCGAAGATCAGGATCAGCGGGAGAAACTGGGCGATTGCGCCACCATCCATGGGATATTCCTTTTGTTTTGAATTGCGGCACCGTTCCGCAAATTTGGCGGGAACCTATGCTTTGATATGCCCGTTTGCAAGCAATGGCGGCGCTGTGCCCCACCAAGTTCTCGTCAACGCGGTCAAAGATGGTCCCTACCGTTGCAGATATGCCCTAGGCAGGTTTGACAACTGGGATATAGTCAACAGACAGGAGGGGCAATGACGTATCTTTATAAACCCTTGCGGTGGCTGACGCTTTTGCTGTTGGTGGCTGTCTGCCCGCTTGTGTTCAGCCTGCCGGCTCTGGCCCAGGAAACGACGCCTGATTCTCAGGTCGAATCCGAGACAGAGTCCGAGGTTTTCAAAGCCCCGGTCATCATTGATGGCGACACCTTGTTCCGCCTGCGCGGCTCAAGCGCATTGCCTGCCGATGAAAGGGCCGAAGAGGTTCAGAACCGGATCGTCGCGGTTGCGGAAGCGTCCGACGCCTCGACGGTCGACATACGGTACGAAGAGACAGAACTGGGCACCCGAATTCTGGCCGACGGCACATTCGTTTCAATCGTCACCGAAGCGGATTCCGAGCTGGATCAGATGGAGCTGGACATCCTCAGCCTGCTGCACGGCAACGCCATCCAGGGTGCCATCGAAGCCTACCGCGCAAATCGAACCGACCAAGCCCGAGTTTCCGGCGCGCTTGAGGCCCTGGCATGGACCGTTGGGTTTGTTCTCTTCATCGTGATTATCCGGTGGCTCCACCGGCGTATCCAGCGCAAGACACTGCAGTTGGTCAAACGATATCTGAAGGATGTCGAGACGGCGACCGCCAAGAGCGTGCAAGCCGAGGCAATTGCCGCCCTGATCCGATATGGGTTGAACTTCGTGCTGCTGGGGTTCTTCTTTCTGGGCTTCTACTACTACCTGTCTTTTGTCCTGTTGGCCTTTGCGGAAACACGCTATTTCGCCCAGTTGCTGCTGACGTATCTGACCCAACCGGTTCTTCAGATTGTCAAAGGGATCGTCAGCTATATCCCCAACATGATCATGTTGGCCCTGATTTCCTGGATCACGCTCTATGTCATTCGGGGCATGCGCGTGTTCTTTGACGCGGTCGAGGCAGGCTCGTTCGAAATGGGCGATTTCGAAAAGCACTGGGTGAACCCGACGTTCAACATCAGCCGCGTCGCCGTTATCCTGATCGCGCTCGTCTTTGCGGTTCCCTACATTCCGGGCTCGGATTCCGCGGCCTTCCAGGGGCTGACCATTCTGGTCGGCGCGATGCTGTCGTTGGGCGCGAACTCGGTTGTGTCAAACATGCTGGCTGGATTGTTTGTCATCTATCGCCGCTCCACCTCGATCGGGGACCGTATCCAGATCGGCGACCACATTGGTGACGTGGTGCAGATCAAGCTGATGGAGACGCACCTCAAATCCATCAAGAATGAGCTGATCTCGATCCCCAATGCCCAATTGATGAATTCGGACGTGGTGAATTTCTCGAAGAAGACGGATGGCAGTGGGTTGTTGCTGTATACAACGGTCGGAATCGGCTATGAGGAGCCACCGGAAAAGGTCGAGGCGATGCTGATCGAAGCCGCTCATCGCACCAAGGGGATCAAGGCCAAGCCGGAACCTTTTGTGCTGTGGACCGCTTTGGCGGATTACGCGATCAACTACCAGATCAACGGGTATACCACACGGGGCAGCATCATCCCGAAAATCCGGTCAGACCTGCATCGCAACATTGTCGCCGTTTTCAACGAAAACAACGTACAGATCATGACCCCATCCTACATGGCTGACCCGCCCGAACCCAAAATCCCCGCCGAAGAATGGGACGGGCATCTGGCGCATCACGAAGAGGCGTCAGACAGTTAGGCGCAATATGGTCAACCAGCGCTACACCCTTCCCGACATATGGTGCATAAGCGGCCTGAGTGATTCACGCAGCAAGGATCTAAGACATGCACGACATCCGCGCCATTCGCGAAAACCCTGACGCTTTCGACGCCGCTCTTGCGCGCCGTGGGGACGCGCCGGTGTCGTCAGACCTGCTGCGACTGGACGAAAGCCGTCGGGCCAAGATCCTCGCAGCCGAGACTGCGCAGGCCGAACAGAACAAGGCCAGCAAAGAAGTTGGCGCTGCAAAGGGTCGCGGCGATGAGGCCGAGTTCGAGCGCCTGCGCGCGCTGGTCGCCGAGAAAAAAGCCGAGATCGCCCGGATGCAGAATGAGGCGAAAGATCTGGATGCTTTGCTGACCGACCAGCTGATCCGCATCGCCAACCTGCCTGCCGAGGACGTACCGGAAGGCGCGGATGAGAACGACAATGTTGAAATCAACCGCTGGGGCACCCCGCGCGCGATGGAGTTTGCGGCCAAAGAGCATTTTGAAATCGACGCCGTCCAAAACGGCATGGATTTCGAAACCGCCGCCAAGCTCTCAGGCTCACGCTTTGTTCTGCTGTCCGGTGGCGTCGCCCGCGTTCACCGGGCTCTGGCCCAGTTCATGCTGGACACGCATATCAACGAGAATGACCTGACCGAGGTCAACGGCCCCGTTCTGGTTCTCTCCGAGATGATGCAAGGCACCGGTCAATTGCCCAAGTTCGGCGAAGACAGCTATCAGACGCGCGAAGGCTGGTGGCTGATCCCGACCTCCGAGGTTTCGCTGACCAATATCGTCAATGACACGATGATCGAGGAAAGCGACCTGCCCCGCCGCTATACCGCGCATTCGCTCTGCTTTCGGTCCGAGGCCGGCAGCGCAGGCAAAGACACGCGCGGGATGCTGCGCCAGCACCAGTTTGAAAAGGTCGAGATGGTTTCGGTCACGCATCCGGATCAATCGGATGAGGAACAAAAACGCATGCTCCGGTGTGCCGAGGGTATTTTGGAAACGCTGGGTATCCCCTACCGGACTGTCATCCTGTGTACCGGTGACATGGGCTTTGGCGCGCGTCGCACATACGATATCGAGGCTTGGCTACCTGGTCAGGACACGTATCGCGAGATCAGTTCCGTCTCGACCTGCGGTGATTTTCAAGCCCGCCGCATGAATGCCCGCTTTCGTCCCGAGGGCGGCGGCAAGCCCGAATTTGTCCACACGCTGAACGGTTCGGGTCTGGCTGTTGGGCGCTGTCTGATTGCAGTATTGGAAAACGGGCAGAACGCGGATGGCACCGTGACCCTCCCCAATGTTCTGGGCCCCTACCTGGGCGGCAAGCTGACGCTGCAACTGGACGGAACGCTGGCATAAGAAAACCGACACCCAGAAAGGGCGCCGGTCGGAAATTAGGCAAGGCGAAGAGGGCTTACTTCTTCGCCTTTTTCTTATCCTTCTTCTTGTCTTTTTTCTTGCTGTCTTTCTTGCCAGCATCTTTCTTCTTGCCGTCCTTCTTGGACTTTTTACCCTTCTTGGACTTTTCTTTCACTTTGTCCTTTGCCTTGGAAAACGCCGCTTCCATCTCGGCACGTTTCTTGGCTGCTTTCTCGGCCTTTGCCTTCGCCTTGGCCTTTTTACGGGCTTTGGCCTCGGCGGCATCGGCAGCAGCTTTTTCTTCTGCCGCTTTCTTGGCGGCGTCCGCAGCCCGCTTTTCTGCCGCTGCGGCCGCGACTGTCTTGCGAGAGGCCGAACGTTGCGTCGCAGGCTTGCGCACGGCAGGTTTTCGTGGGGCCGCACGACGTGTCGCCGGTGCACGTTTGGCGGCTGCCGGTTTCGCCGTTGCAGGCTTGGCGGTTGCTGCCTGTTTTGCGGCGGCAATCAGTACGGCAGCCCGCGCTAAACCTATTCTCGGGACCTTGACCAGATCGTCTGGCTTGGCCTTCGCCAAGGCCTCGGCTGATTTAAAGCCGTTCTCGGACAAGGATTTGGCAAGCGCTTCTCCTACGCCCTTTACATCGGTCACTGCGGTCATTCCGGGTCCTTTCTCTGTCTCCCTGCGCTCATGTATATACACAAGATGTACGCATCTTCAAGCCAGGGCACCAAACCGCTGACTCCCTAGCTACTATGGGCCAAATCCGCGGATCGGGATTTCTTTGGAAACGGCACAAGTCGTTTGGCATCTTCATCCCAAAGTTTGAGATTCAGTGCCGCAACCGCCTCGGGGAACTTGATCCGGCGCGGCGTGTATTCAGGGGGCAAGTTATAATGGCATGCGCGCAAGCGATAAGACGGAATGCGCGCATTGAAATGGTGAATGTCGTGCAGGGTGATACAGGCCACCGCATTGTCGAACCACCAGCCGAAATCCAGCGCCGACGAGCCCTGCAACGCCGCCACTTGCGGGTCCAGATCCGGGCGACGGTCCCAATAGGTGTCTTCGAAATTGTGTTGCAGATACACGAGGAACACACCCAGCATGCCGCCCAGGAACGAAAACGCCAGCCAGACCAGAATGCCCGTCGTGCCTGCGATCAGATAAAGCAGACCCAAAAACACGACGATCGAAAGATTGTGCAGAACCACGCCCTTCACGCCGAACCTGACCGTGTTTTTGGGCCAGCGATACCGTATGAAATAGGTGAACAGCGCCCCTAAAGGCACCAGAATGAAAGGATTGCGATACAGGCGATAGAACAGGCGTTTCGTCCAATTGGCCTGGTTCCATTCCCGCAGGGTCATGGTGTGGATTTCACCGGTCTCGCGATGTTCCAGATTGCCGATCCCTGAATGGTGCAGATTGTGGTTCTGCTTCATCACCTCGAACGGCGCAAAGGTGAACGGCGACAACCCGTGCCCCGCCCATTCGTTCTGTTGCCGTGTTTCAAACAGCGAGTGATGGCCGCAATCATGTTGCAACACATAGAGACGCACGGCGGAGAAGGCAAAAACAACCCCTGCCGGTAGCATGATGTACCAGCGATCCACATATCCGATCGCCAAGGCCAGCGATGCAAAATACACCGCAAATGTTCCAAAATAGCTCAGCGCTGCCAGCCTGTTGTCCTGAACAGCGTATTGTCTTGTGTATTCCCTCAGATCCATCCAGCCCGCTCCCACGATGGCCCGGTTAAATTTGAACCAAAAAATATGCACAGTCTGCACAGTTGCAAGCCGCGCGCACGAAAACAAATGCACACAAGCGAATGCTAGCGCGTGGAAACAGCACTGTCACGCCCTCGCGCTGAAAATGCTGAAAATTGGCGTAGTTACGCGCGCCCCTTGAGGTGCTTGGCCAACGCGCCCGCGTTTTTCTTGCGCCGTCCCTTATAGGGGTTTTTGTCGCCTTGCCCGCGTAGGGTCAGGCGGATCGGCGTGCCGGGCATGTCAAAATCCTCGCGCAGACCGTTGACCAGATATCGGGTGTAGCTGGCAGGCATCTTATCGGGATGCGAGCACATCACGACAAATCCCGGCGGGCGCGTTTTCGCCTGCGTCATGTAGCGCAGCTTGATCCGGCGCCCCTGAGGGGCCGGCGGCGGATGTTGTTCCAGCATGGCCGTCAACCAGCGGTTCAGCGCCGCAGTCGGCACTCGGCGATTCCAGATGTCATGGGCTCGCAGAATGGCAGCGCGCAGACGCTCGAGTCCCCGACCTGTTTTTGCGGACACTGTGATCAGCGGCGCGCCTCGCAGTTGCGGCAGCAGACGGTCAAAGGATTCTTTGAGCTCGCGCAGCTTGTCCTGCTTGTTCTCTTCAACGTCCCACTTGTTGACAGCGACAACAACCGCACGGCCTTCGCGCTCGGCAAGATCGGCGATCCGCAGGTCCTGTTGTTCAAAAGGAATCGCGGCATCCAGCAAAACAACAACAACTTCAGCAAATTTGACGGCACGCAGACCGTCCGAGACGGAGAGCTTTTCCAGCTTCTCCTGCACTTTGGCCTTTTTGCGCATTCCCGCCGTATCAAAGATACGCATCGGCGTGCTGCTTCCGTCCGGGTCGGCCCAATCGACGCGCAGACTGATCGCATCGCGGGTAATCCCGGCCTCAGGTCCTGTCAGCAGGCGGTCTTCGCCCATGATCTTGTTGATCAGCGTCGATTTGCCCGCATTGGGTCGCCCGACAACCGCCACCTGCAACGGTTTTGCATCGGTGATCAGAGGTGCCTCACCCTCACCGTCTTCATCCAGTTCTATATCGACCTGCGGCGTGTCGTCTTCTGCCTGCTCTTCAGCGGCATCCGCCAATGGCATCAGCTGGGCATACAGGTCCGTCATTCCCTCGCCATGTTCGCCCGAAAGGCGCACGGGCTCACCCAGGCCCAGATTGTATGCCTCAAGCACACCGGCATCTGCGGCCGAGCCTTCGGCCTTGTTGGCGGCTAAAATCACGTGCTTTGACCGTTTGCGCAGGATTTCGGCAAACATCTCATCCGTCGGGGTCAGGCCCGTGCGCGCGTCGATCATGAACAGACAGACATCCGCCATGTCCACGGCACGTTCGGTCAGACGGCGCATCCGGCCTTGCAGGCTGTCGTCTGTCGCGTCCTCAAGACCCGCGGTATCAATGACGGTAAAGCGCAGATCGCCCAGCCGCCCTTCGCCTTCGCGCAGGTCGCGCGTCACGCCAGGCTGGTCATCGACCAGGGCCAAACGTTTGCCCACAAGGCGGTTGAACAGGGTGGATTTGCCCACATTCGGGCGCCCCACGATGGCGAGGGTCAGCGACATGTTCTCAACTTTCAAGACTCAAGGTGCGCCCTTTAGCGCATCTTGTGATCAACGGAAAGCGTGCAGTTCACCTTTGGTCGACACGACGTACAGCGTCTGCCCGGCCACGACCGGTGTCGTGGTCGCGCCCCCCGGCACTTCAACCTGATGCAGCAATGCGCCGTTCACCGGATTGAAGAACCGCAGATACCCGTCATTCGAGGCAACCACAATGCGCCCCCCCGCCAGGATCGGACCATAATGGGCAAAGATCGGACCGCGACGGCCAGGTCTGTCCTTGACAAATCCCGGCAGGTCCTGCGCCCAGATGATAGATCCGTCAGCCGCGTTCAGTCGAACCAGTTGGCTGCGATCACTGATCAGGAAAATACTGTCCCCCGCAGGCCAGACCGTATCCACAGCGCCTTCATCAGCCGTCCAGCGACGCTCGCCCGATCCTGCATCAAATGCAACGGTGCGCCCGGAATGGTTGCCAATGTAAATCGTATTTCCTACCACCATCGGGCCGCCGGTCACGTCAACAATCTGTGCAGCGGCGCGACCCCGGCGACCACCGGCCACTGACGCGTTCCAACGGTTGATCCCGCCACGGCGGAAGGTTGCGGTAATGTCACCCGAGCCAAAGGCAAATACTGCAAGGTCCGAGGCCAGCACCGGTGCCGGCGCGCCCAGAACGTTACCGACGCTGGGCGTGCCTTCCACCTGCCACTGGATGCGACCATCCTTGGTGCTGACGGTCCAGCCTGTTTCATCCCCTGCAACCAGATACAGTAGCCCGCCACTGACCAAAGGAGATCCGCTGCCCGTGGCATTCAGGCGTTTTTGCCAGCGGATTGCGCCGGTTTTTGCATCCAGCGCCGTCAACCGCCCAAACCCGGACGACACGTACACCACACCGTCCGCATAGGCCATTCCGCCGCCTGTGGCATCCGAATCCCCATCGGTTGCGGGGATGAGGCTGGTGTTCCAGACCACCTGCCCCTGCGGCGAAACCGCTGAAACGGTAGCGCCCGCATCAAGCGTGTAGATCAAGCCACCCGCCACAACCGGCTCGGCGGTAATGCGGCGCTTGCGCGAGTCTCCGTCACCAATCGAGGTTGACCACACGCGCTGAGGTGTGGCGCGCAAGGCTGCGTTGGTGGTGCGGAACGCTGGCGTCCCGGGGCTCTGCGACCAGCTGGCATTCGAACTCTGTGCCGGAAGGCTGATCGGCTGTGAACCGCTTGTCTCAACGGTTTCGGTGTCCGAAGCGGGGCGGATATCCTCACGCTCGCCCGGAAGGATGTTTTCGGGTTCTTCACAGGCGGCCAATGCAGTCAGGGCCAACGCCGCAACCGGCAAACCCATGCGAGAGAAAAAACGTGTCACCATACTAATCCGAATTCGCCTGTCATTCCGTGTTGTACCGCCAGATCAGCCCTGCTGGGCTACGAGTGGCGCGGGCTCTCCACCCAATGCCACGATCAACTGGGCCGCGCGCTGTTGAAGGTCTACACCCACCTCGGCGTCCTGACGCAATGCCTGCAACCGCTCCAGCGCGGCGTCTACATTGCCCTCGGATACATCGATCAGGGCCAGTTGCTCCTGCGCCAACAAACGCAGAGGCGCGCCCGGTGCCGCCAATGCCTCGAACTGCTGGCGACGATCCGCTGCCGGCATGGTGTCCGATTGCAGCAACAAGGCCTTGAAGCTTGCAACAGCACGGTAGATTTCAGGCAGATCACCCTGAACCGCCACTGCGTTCAGGCTGTCGATCGCGTCTTGCTGGGACCCTGCATCCACTTGCGAAGCCGACAAAAGCATTTTTAAAACAGCATCCCCACCCGGCGTCTCAGTCTGCACCTGCTGCAGGCTTGTGACCCTGTCCGCAGAATCATTTGCAGCCAGCGCGGCCAGGATGTCGTCGCCAAGCGCCTGCGCCTGCGATGCATCACGGGCCTTGCGGTATTCGTTGAACGCTGCCCCACCGACAATCAGGACAACGGCGACAACACCAACCCAGCCCCAGCGGCGCAAAAGCAGGTACAGCCGGTCGCGGCGCACCTCTTCCGTGACCTCATCAATGAAACTGTCGGTGTTGCTCATCCCTGCCCCCGGGCTGTGTATCCTGTCATAGTGCGCCATGTCATACCCCGGCACCACGGCCAAGCCAAGGGCCGGATTTTGCACATATTCGCGGACCTGATGTACCCTTGCGAAAAAAAATAAACCAAACTATTCAGTTCAGCGTAGAAATGACATGTGCTGGACCCCATTTTCCAGCATGTACGCCGAAGTATTACCGGCACAAAGCTCTGGGAGTTATGACTGTATGCGTTTGATTTCATTCATCAATGCCGCTTTGGTGATTGTAGCGCTGTATTTCCTTGTCTTCGAGCGCGACTCTTTGTTCGCCTTTGCTGGTCGGGATGACGTTGGGGAAGGCACCAACTCGCAGACCGAAACAGCCGACGCTGAAACTTCTGACGAAAACGCGATCCGCGTGGTCGCGCTGCGGTCGATTGCGCGAGAAATTGACAGCGCGGTGCTCTTGCGTGGCCAAACCCAGGCCAACCGCCAAGTCGAAGTGCTGGCCGAGACAACGTCCACCGTCGTCTCCGAGCCCAAGCGCCGTGGCGCTTTTGTCGAGACGGGTGATCTGCTGTGTCAGCTTGACCCGGGCACCCGCCCCGCCAGTCTGGCAGAGGCCAAAGCCGGCAAGCTCGAGGCCGAAAGCCGCATTCCCGAGGCAGAGGCCCGCCTGGAAGAGGCGCACGCGCTGGTGGCTGAAGCCGACATCAACCTGAAAGCCGCGCGCAAACTGTCCGAAACCGGATTTGGCTCGGAAACCCGGCGGGTGTCCAGCGAAGCTGCGATGAGCAGCGCAGAGGCGGGTATCAAATCCGCCGAAGCCGGGCTCGAATCCACGCGGGCCGGAATCGAATCCGCCGCGGCCGAGGTCGAAGCCGCACAGCGTGAAATGGATCGTCTAACCATCGAAGCGCCGTTCGAGGGCCTTCTGGAAAGCGATACCGCTGAGCTGGGTAGCCTGATGCAACCTGGGTCGCTATGCGCAACGATCATCCAGCTGGACCCGATCAAGCTGGTCGGATTTGTGCCGGAAACCGAGGTCAACCGTGTTCAGGTCGGGGCACTTGCCACAGCACAGCTGGTTACCGGCCGTCAGGTCGAGGGGCGTGTAACGTTCCTGAGCCGCTCAGCTGACGAAACCACCCGCACCTTCGAGGTCGAGATCAGCGTCCCGAATTCGGATCTGACCATCCGCGACGGTCAGACGGCGACGATCCGCATTGCGGCCGAAGGGGCCAAGGCGCATTTGCTACCGCAATCGGCCCTGACCCTTAGCAACGAAGGGCAGTTGGGCGTCCGCACCATCGGCGCAAGCAACGTGGTGGATTTCATGCCGGTACAGGTGCTGCGCGACACGGCCGAAGGTGTATGGATCGGCGGTCTGCCCGAAACTACGGATATCATCGTTGTCGGACAGGAATTCGTCATCAAAGGTGTAACGGTGAACCCGACCTACCGGGAGGCTGAATAATGACGGGAATCGTCAGCTGGGCCGCCGAACGGGCCCGAATGGTCATGGCCTTCATTGCGATCTCGCTTGTGATCGGCGGGTTTGCCTATGTCAGCCTGCCAAAGGAAGGTGAGCCGGACATCGAGATTCCGGCCCTGTTTGTCTCGGTTGTTTTCCCCGGTATTTCAGCGGAGGATGCAGAGAACCTGTTGGTCAAACCGATGGAGACCGAGCTCGCCGATCTCGACGGTCTGGACAACATGACCGCGACCGCTGCCGAAGGGTATGCCGGCGTCTTCCTCGAATTTGATTTCGGTTGGGACAAAACTGCGATCACTGCCGATGTCCGCGATGCGATGAACAGCGCGCAGGCCGAGTTTCCCGATGGGGCCGAGCAGTATTCGCTGAGCGAGCTCAACTTCTCGGAGTTCCCAATTGTCATTGTCAACCTGTCCGGCGCGGTTCCCGAACGCACCATGGCGCGCATTGCCAAAGACTTGCAGGATGATCTGGAGTCGCTCGACTCGGTCTTGGAAGCCGGGATTGCAGGTAACCGCGACGAATTGCTTGAGGTCATCATCGACCCCCTGCGTCTTGAGGCCTACAACGTCACCGCCGCCGAACTGATCAATGTCGTTCAGAACAACAACCAACTGATCGCCGCTGGTGAGGTCGACACGCCTCAGGGCACATTCTCGGTCAAGATCCCGTCCTCGTTCAAAACCGCGCAGGACGTCTACGGCCTGCCAGTCAAGGTCAATGGCGACCGGGTGGTCACTCTGGGAGAGTTGGCCAAGATCAACTATACGTTCGAAGACCGTGAGGGCACCGCCCGCTTCGACAATATCCCGACTGTGGCGTTGCAGGTCGTCAAACGCAAAGGCTTCAACCTGATCGACACGGTCGAGCAGGTAAAAGTCACCGTGGCCAAAGCCCAATCCGATTGGCCGACCGAGTTGCAGGCCGCTGTCGAAGTCGGCACCTCAAATGACCAGAGCCGCATCGTCAACTCGATGGTGACCCAGCTGGAAGGTTCCGTCCTGACCGCGATTGCCTTGGTGATGATCGTGGTCTTGGCGTCGCTTGGCACACGCGCCGCCTTGCTGGTTGGATTTGCGATCCCGACCTCTTTCCTGCTGTGTTTTGCCTTTCTCGCGGCCATGGGTGTCACCATCTCGAACATGGTGATGTTCGGGCTGATCCTTGCCGTCGGTATGCTTGTTGATGGCGCGATCGTTGTTGTTGAATACGCCGACAAGCGCATCAAGGAAGGCGTGGGCCCGATGCATGCCTATGTCGAAGCCGCGCAGCGGATGTTCTGGCCCATCGTGTCATCAACGGCAACGACGCTGTGTGCCTTTCTGCCCATGCTGTTCTGGCCGGGTGTGCCCGGCGAGTTCATGAAGATGCTGCCCATAACGCTGATCTTCGTTCTGTCAGCCTCATTGATCGTTGCACTGGTCTATCTGCCCGTGGTGGGTGGCGTGTCGGGCCGGCTGAGCCGCGTATTCGACCGAGCGTCGAACTGGCTGCGTGGTGTGGCCCCATGGTGGTTGCGCGCGGCCCTCGTTGTTCCGACCTTCTACCTCGTGTTTCTGGGGGCCATGCAGATGGTCAACCCGGACTACCTGCTTCCTGCGGGTGGGCGGCTGTTCGGTGCGATATTGATGATGATCGGGGCGTTTGGCGGGTCGGTGACGTTGGGCGCGGCCAAAATCCAACGCGCGCCTGACACAAAGGTACATACCGCAAAAGACCACACGCCGTTTGGCTATTTCGTCAAGTTCCTTGTAGGCAACCCGATCATGCCGATCGTGTCCATCGCCGCTGTCGTTTTTGCAGTCATGACAGTGATGACGATCTTCAGTGCCAACAATCGCGGTGTTGAGTTCTTCGTAGACAGTGAACCGGAACAGGCCACCGCCTATGTCCGGGCGCGCGGCAACCTCTCGCTGGCGGAAAAAGATGCCATGGTTCTGGCAGCCGAACAGATTATCGGCGCGCATCCGGCTGTCATCAACGTCTTTTCCTTCGCAGGCGAAGGCGGGTTGAATCAAAACGACGGCGGAGCGTCCGAACCCGCGGACACGATTGGACGTGTACAGTTCGAGATCATTCCATGGGAAGACCGCCCCAATGTCCACGAACCCATTCTGGGGGGACTGTTCGACCGCCATTTTGTCGCGCCAGATTACGATGGCAACTTTGTCGTTGACCAACTGACCGAGCAATTGTCGGAATTGCCGGGTTTTGAAGTCGAGCTTCTGGTGCTGTCGCAAGGCCCGTCTTCGGCCAAACCTGTTCACCTGCGCATCAAGGGCGACGGATGGGAAGAGTTGACCTCTGCAACCCTTGCTGCACGCGAAATCTTTGACAGCACGCCGGGCCTGATCAAGATCGAAGACACGTTGCCCCTGCCCGGAATTGACTGGCAGATCGATGTGGATGTGGCAAAGGCCGGACGCTTTGGTGCGGATGTGGCCACTGTGGGAGCCATGGTGCAACTGGTGACACGCGGTATCCTGCTGGGCGAGATGCGGCCCGACACGACGGATGAGGAAATCGAAATCCGCGTACGTTTGCCCGAAGAAGATCGGGTGTTGTCCACGCTTGATACTCTGAAAGTCCGCACATCCGACGGTTTGGTGCCGCTGTCCAACTTCGTGACGCGCCAACCCGTGGCCAAGCTGGCCGAGATCAACCGCATCAACCAAGAACGGTACTACGACGTCAAAGCAGATGTCGAAACGGGTCTGAGCAAGGTTGCAACGGTCGGCCCCGACGGCGCTGAGCACCGGCTGGCTATCGTGCGTGCGTTGGCAGAGGGCGCTGAACCTACCGGATCAACGCTGACGATGCCCGATGGCAAGCAGTTTGACCTTGTGCAACTGACCGGAGCAGACAGTCTGGAGGATCTGAGTACGGCCATCGATGCAGGCGACACAAGCGTCACCCTGATCAATCCCAACGAGCGCATCGCCGTCCTGACCGAATGGCTGGACACCGACCCGTTCGACCGCACTATCAGTTGGGAGTGGACCGGCGATCAGGAAGACCAAGCCGAAAGCCAGGCCTTCCTGTCCAGCGCCTTCCTTGCCGCGCTGGGGCTGATGTTCGTGATCCTGCTGGCGCAGTTCAACAGCTTTTACAACTCGGTACTTGTATTGCTGGCGGTGGTCCTGTCCACAACTGGCGTGCTGATCGGGATGCTGGTGATGCAACAACCCTTCTCGGTCATCATGACCGGCACGGGGATTGTCGCCTTGGCCGGGATCGTGGTGAACAACAATATCGTTCTGATCGACACCTATCAGGAATACAGCCGCTATATGCCCCGGATCGACGCGATCGTCCGCACCGCCGAGGCGCGCATTCGCCCGGTTCTTTTGACCACATTGACCACGATGGCCGGTCTGACCCCGATGATGTTTGGCCTGTCGCTGGACTTCATCAATGGTGGCTACACCATCAACAGCCCGACGGCGCTGTGGTGGAAGCAGCTTGCCACTGCCGTGGTCTTCGGTCTGGGTGTCGCCACGGTTCTGACGCTGATCGTCACACCCTCGCTTCTTGCCTTGCGGGTCTGGGTGACGACCTACGCCGTCTGGCTGGCCAGGGCGCTGGCCCGGATGGGTGCGGGTCGCACCAGCCAGATCGCCCATGACATGGCGATCGGTCATAGCGCGCGCGCGATGCAATCGGGCGAGATTGTCTGGGATGATCAAACACAACAGGTATCAGACCAGGGTGAGGATCACGGCGAGGACCATTCGGACTCCCCACCCGGCTCGCCCCTGAAAGCCGCGGAGTAACCTTGAAAGGGCCGGATGTTCCGGCCCTTTTGTGTATCGGTCAAGCAGACGTTCAGGCCGCCTGACTGTCTGATTGCTGGCGGTTCCAAAGCTGCGCATATCGCCCCTCGCGCACCAACAGCTCATCATGCGTGCCTTGCTCGATGATCTCGCCGCTTTCCAGAACCACGATCTGATCGGCCTCGGCAATCGTGCTGAGACGGTGGGCGATCGTGATCACGGTCCGCCCCTCACCCGCGCGGGCCAATGCGTCCTTGATATCCTGTTCGGTGTCCGTATCGAGGGCCGAAGTCGCCTCGTCCAGCAGCAGGATCGGGGGATTCTTGAGCAATGTCCGGGCGATCCCGACGCGCTGTTTTTCACCGCCCGACAATTTTAACCCGCGCTCACCGACCTTGGTGTCATAGCCCTCGGGCAGTGAGGCAATGAACTCATGAATCTGCGCTGCCCGCGCGGCTTCTTCCACGTCTGTCTGCGTGGCCCCGTCGCGCCCGTAGGCTATATTGTAGCGGATCGTGTCGTTGAACAGCACCGTGTCCTGAGGCACGACCCCGATGGCGGCGTGCAGACTGGTCTGCGTCACGTCCCGCACGTCCTGGCCATCGATCTTCAGCGCACCACCGGTGACATCGTAAAAGCGAAACAGCAACCGACCTATGGTGGACTTGCCCGATCCTGTCGCCCCCACGATTGCAACGGTCTGTCCTGCCGGAACCGACAATGACACACCCTTTAGAATTTCACGTTCCGGGTCGTATCCAAAGCGCACATCCTGCAGCGTCATCTCTCCGCCATTGACGTTCAGGTCGGGCGCACCGGGTTTGTCGGTGACCTCGGCGGGTTGCTCCAGCAGGTCGAACATCTGCCCCATATCGACCAGCGATTGCCGGATCTCGCGATAGACAGTACCCAGAAAATTCAGCGGCACGGTAATCTGTATCATGTAGGCGTTCACCATAACAAAATCACCCACGGTCAGAGACCCGTTCTGTACCCCGACAGCCGCCAGAACCATCACCCCGATCAGGCCGCACGTGATCAGGAAAGACTGACCGAAATTCAGGAAGGCCAAGGAATAGGCCGTCTTGAGCGCAGCACCTGCATAGGCCTTCATCGAGACATCGTAGCGATCAGCCTCGCGTGTTTCCGCGTTGAAATACTTGACAGTTTCGAAATTCAGCAGGCTGTCGATCGCGCGCTGATTGGCCTCGGTATCCTGATCGTTCATCTCGCGGCGCAGCTTCACACGCCATTCGGTGACGGCGAAGGTAAACCAGATGTACAGCGCGATCGTCACCGCCACCACGACCAGATACCAAACATCAAAGAGCCACATCAAAACCACCGAGATCAGCAGCAGTTCAAGGATCAACGGCCCGATCGACAACAGCAGGAACCGCAGCAGGAATTCGACACCTTTGACGCCCCGCTCGATGATGCGGCTCAGGCCACCGGTGCGGCGGGTCACGTGGTAACGCATGGACAGTTGGTGGATGTGCTGGAACGTCTCCAATGCCAGCGCCCGCAAAGCGCGTTGGCCCACCGGCGCAAAGGCGGCATCCCGCAATTGCTGGAACCCGACGGTCATCATGCGTGCGACGCCATAGGCGACCGTCAGCCCGACCGCTCCCAACGCCAAGGGCGGCACGCCCTCACCTGCCAATGCATCCACCGCCCCTTTGTACAGGATCGGCGTATAGACCGCGATCAACTTGGCCAGCACCAGCATAGACATCGCAATCACGATCCGGCGCTTTACCCATGGCTTGTCCTTTGGCCACATGTAGGGTGCAACCTTGCGAATCGTCCGCAAGCCGGACCGGCGTTCGTCAATATCGGCCAACTCATCCGAAGTCATTGGGGGCATAGGTCGCGCTACCTGTCTTGTCTGGGATCTAACTTAGGCTTGGGCGCTGGAACAGGCCAGAGCCTCACCTTACTCAGGGATCGTGAAAATCTGGCCCGGATAGATCAGATCGGGGTCGCGGATCAGGTCGCGATTGGCGTCGAACAGGCGCACATACAGAACGCCGTCCCCGAACCGTTCACGCGATATGGCCCACAGAGTGTCCCCCGCCTGAACCGTAACCGACCGGATTGGCGCAGGCGCGTCCGCGGGTTGGTCGGGGTCCTGAGGGTCGACAGCTTGCAAAACCTCGATCGTTTCGCGCTTGAACGGGGTCTCGACGCGGCTGAGGACAGTTCCGTCGGTATTCACCTCATCCACCCGCAACGTGTAGACACCGGCGTCGATCCCTTCGAGTTCCCCTCTCCAGTTTCCATCCTCTTCCGGCGTCAAATCGGCCACCAGGCGGTTGTCAAGATAGAGCCGTACCGCCGACCCTTCGCTGACACGCCCGGTCAGTTGAACCTCGCCTGTGTCAGAATACCCGATGGTGTCCAGTTCGACCTGCTCGGGGATCGCCGTTTCTGTCGATGGGGGCTGAACCAGCTCAATACCCTCTTCGCCGGACCGAAGAATGGCGACCTGTTGATCGTCGGTTGCCTCATCTGCGGTCTGATCAGGCGCGGATTCTTCGGTCTGTGCAGGGGTCGCAATGCTGTCTTCATCGGGCTGAGCTTCTTGAGCCACCTCTGGATCAGCACCCTCCTCGGTCGGGGCGTCTGTTGTGTCCTGCGGTGCAATCGGGGCTGGCTCGGGCAAAGCCGCGATCAGGTAGTCATCCGACTGCGTTGTCTCGTCCCCATCGGTCGATTGCAGGACAAGCCCTTGCGGGTCTTCGCTGAAGGGAACGGTCACAAACTCAGCGAACTGCCCTGTCTCATCCACTGTAAACTGATGCAAAACCTCTCCGTTCAGCAGAACATCAACCTGGCTGCCCGGCTCGGCCTCACCAGACAACAGAGCGCTGCCGTCGGTGGACAGAAATATCTGATCCAGGGCGGGACGAGGTGCCGGTTCGGCTGCAACTGCGGTTTCATCAGGCGCAGTCTGAGGGTCATTGGTCTGGACATCCTCGTCAGGCTGATCTGTCGCGACGTCAGACGTGTCCTGTGGTGCTTGCTCGGTCTCTGCAGGTTCCAGCGCTGTGTTTTGTGGTGCCGGCGTCGCACCCTCGGTCAGGACGGTTTCCGGGGCGTCTACAGGCTGTTCCTGCGATTGCTGATCCGACTGCGGTCCTTCTGTGAACACACCCGACAGATACAGGCCGCCCGCTCCCAGAATCGCAATGAGGCCGACCAGCACCCCCCAGATGAAGTTGCCCGAGCTTCCGCTTCCTGATTTGGCGTTCATTACTTCCCTTTCACTCCGCGGCGAAACTGCTTTGAGTGGCTCGCATTCCGGCGGACGGTTGAGCCAACCTATCAATCTCGCTATCAGGGGTCAAAACGTCTGACACAAGACCGGAGCCCGCATTCCATGTCCCAGAAATCTGTCTGTGTGTATTGCGGGTCACGCAATGGCAGCAATCCAGCCTATTCCGCCGCTGCTCAGCATCTTGGAACAGCATTGGCCCGCGAAGCCTGGCGACTGGTCTATGGGGCCGGAGATGTCGGTTTGATGGGCGAAGTTGCGCGCGCGGCGCAGGCTGCGGGCGGCGAGACGTTTGGCGTCATTCCGGTGCATCTGGTTCGCCGCGAAGTCGGCAAGACCGATTTGACGCATTTCGTGATCACCGAAACGATGCACGAGCGCAAAAAGGTCATGATCATGAACGCGGATGCCGTCGTTGTCCTACCTGGCGGTCCGGGGTCGTTGGACGAGTTGTTCGAAGCGCTGACGTGGCGCCAACTGGGCCTGCACGACAAACCGATCCTTGTGGTCAATGTGGGTGGGTATTGGGATACGCTCCGCGCCCTGCTGGATCAGGTGATCGAGCAGGGCTTTGCCGACCGGTCCTTGTCAGAATTTGTAACCTGGGTCGACGACGCGGATGCGGCTATCGCGGTTCTGCGCGAAAAACTCGGCTAGGGTCAGCGCGAACTGGGCGGCCGAAACCGCCCACAAAGGCGCTTAAGCCAGACGCGGTGCTGGTCGCAGGTGATGTTTCAGGACCTGCTCGACCTTGTGCAAGGGGTGATTGGTCAGCGTTTTGTCCACTTCGGCCACGACCTTGGCCAGCACATCACTGTGCAGACGACGGCGCAGCAGACCGAGCACATGAGGGCTGGCGACCAGAACAAGCCTGTTGAACTTACCCTTCAGGCCTTTGCGGTTGAGAAGATTGGCAAGGTCCTGCACGAACAGTGATCGTGCATGGGTTTTCCAGTTCGGCTCCTCAACAGCCGATTTCTGCCTGGGTCCTGGATCAGATCGACGTCCGGCCCGATCAGTCGGGCGTTCAGACGCCTCATGCTCTTCAACTGAAACGACGACCAGATTTGGATCCTCGGCATCGGTGATGTTCTCGACGAACAACGCCTTCTCTCCGTCTGCGATGACAACCCAGGTTCCCTGTTCAAGTGCAGCCATTGTGCTCTCCCGTTGTGGTTTCCTTGGCCGTCCCTCATCCACCGGACACAAGTTCTTTGCCGCGCGGCCAGAGTGTTTCAGCGCGGTGTTTGCCTGTGTTTCGAATTGGGTGCGGTTCTCTCCCTCCGCCATACATATCTAAGTACTGGTGGGCCGCGTACAATCCCGTCTGAGTTCGAATGTTGAATTCTTGGGCAGGTTTTCACCTGCGCAGATGCAGCAACCGGCTGTCTGCTACGGCGACGTCCCTAGTGAATGCCTGCCGTCAATCCCCGCATCAACCAGCGCTGCAGCATAATCACGACAATCGCCGGAGGCAGCATCGCCAAAAGCGCCAGTACCATGCCCGCAGTGCCCTCAAAGCCGGAATACGCCATGCCTCGCACCAGCGTATCATGGTCCTGACTGGTGGTTGTGATCATGATCGGCCAGACATATTGGTTCCAGCCCAAAACAAACAGGATCGCAAAGACGGCGGCAATCATCGGCAGAGACAAGGGGATGACGATGTCGACCAGAATACGCAGCGGTCCAGCGCCATCTATCCGGGCGGCCTCCAGCACCTCGTCGGGAATTTGGCGCATGTATTGACGAAAAACCAGAACGCCCAACCCGCTCGCCGTGATTGGCAGGATCATACCGGCGTAGGAATTGAGCAGCCCGAGATCGCTGGTGACCGCAAAAGTCGGAAGGATGCGGGTCTCGATCGGAAAGAACATCGCGATCAGGATGACGCCGTATATCAACCCACTGCAAGGCAACCGAAAAAAGACCAGCGCGTAAGCGGCCATCAGAGACATCACGCTTTTCAAGATGGCGACGCCCAAAGCCAATACCAGCGAATTCCACATCATCGCGCCGGCCCCGATGCCAGCACTGCTGACGCCGCCATGCCAGACCCGACCGACCAAGGCCGAAAGCTCGGAGAGATCGAGCGCAGAGGTCAATTGCCACAGCAGCAGGCAGACCGGCCCGCTCATCAGGACAACGCCCGCCAGAAGGATCGCGTGATCTAGGAAACGGTTTCCGCGCAAGTTACGGGTCCACTCATCAATACGGCACAATGCCAGCTGGTCACGCAAGGACTGTCACGCCCACTCCCTACGCGCAAGATGAATAGGCTGAACCGGTCGAATTTCGGCTGATGACAGCATGCTGGATAACCGGATCATGGCTTTGCGGCCCACAAACATAACAAAGCCCACCAGCATCTCTGCTGGCGGGCTCGCTTGTCCCAAACAGGGTCAAGGATCACATGCGCGATGCGACGTTTTCCCAGTTCACCAGATTGTCGAGGAAGTTCGACAGGTAAGCCGGGCGTTTATTGCGGAAGTCGATGTAGTAGGAATGCTCCCACACGTCGCAACCCAGCAGCGCGGTCTGGTTGAAGCACAGCGGGTTGACGCCGTTTTCCGTTTTGGTCACGGCCAGCGAACCGTCGGCATTCTTGACCAGCCACGCCCAGCCCGAACCGAACTGACCGGCACCGGCGGCACTGAACTGCGACTTGAATTCGTCCACGGACCCGAAGCTCTCGGTCAGAGCTTTTTCCAGTTCACCAGGCATAGCGCCTTCGCCGGGGCCCATCATTTCCCAGAATTGGTTGTGGTTCCAAAGCTGGCTGATGTTGTTGAAGATGCCGTTCTGTGCCACAGCACTTGCGTCGTAGGTGCCAGTGATGATCTCTTCCAGCGACTTGCCGTCCCACTCGGTGCCGGCGATCAGCTTGTTGCCGTTGTCGACATAGGCCTTGTGGTGCAGGTCGTGGTGATATTCCAGCGTTTCTGCGGACATGCCCTTGGCTGCCAGCGCGTCATGTGCATAAGGAAGATCAGGAAGTTCAAAAGCCATCTCGGCCCCCTGTAAAATAAAAGTTGCGGTTCCCAAGGGTTAAATGCTTTGGCAGCCGCCGCAGGTCAAGGGGCGAGACAAGAAAACCCGGAGGTCCGCGATGCTGACGCAGGCGCGCAAGATGTTCTACCGCGCTCGCGGATACTTTGCCGGCACCCTGAATGGTGAATCGTTCCGTCTGGACCCCTATCATTCCAAATTCTGGCGCAAAGCGTCGGCCGGCGCGTGGGAGCCTGAGACATTCGCGGTTCTTGACAAATACCTGACCCCGGACAGCGACTATCTGGATATCGGAGCCTGGATCGGCCCGACGGTTCTTTACGGTGCCCGCCGCGCGCGCCATGTGTTTTGCTTCGAGCCGGACCCAACGGCCTTTCGTCATCTGGCGTGGAATCTTGAATTGAATGGCATTCAAAACGTTTCGGCGTTTGGCGTGGCGCTGTCTGAGAAGTTCGGAGTGGCCCGCATGGCATCCGTTCGCGGTGAACCCGGGGATTCCACCAGTTCGCTGTTGCGTGACGGGGCGCATGGCACCGACGCGCTGACAATCGCCTGGGACCAGTTCGAGGCCGCGAAGGATCTGGCGGGGGTCTCACTGGTCAAAATGGATATCGAAGGGGCCGAATTCTTTGTGTTGCCGACACTGCTAAACTGGCTTCGACAATCGCGCCCTGCCTTGTTGCTGTCCCTACACCCGCCACTTTTGGACAAACCTGACAGGCGCCTGCGCGTTCAGAATTTGCTGGAAAGTCTTCAATTCTATGGCAGCCTCAGTGACGAAAACGGGCGGGCTGTTGAAATGGAAACGCTGCTCACTGCGGATGCGCTCGACCGGTATCATACCATTCTACTGAACGACTGACGCGCCACTTGGACAGAGTGTCTCAGCATCACATTTGCACCTTGCGACTTCGCGCTTCAGTTGCAAGAGATGGCGCAGGTAAATCAGCAAAAATTGGAACAAATGAAAAGACTTGTATTGGCAATCGTTGCCACATTCTTTGCCAGCTCGGCCCTTGCCGAAACAATCACATACAACTGCAAAATGACACAACGCGACGATTTCGGCTGGATTGCGCCCGGATATGTTTTTCGCGTTGACGCAGAGAATGGCACAGCATTCATTGCCGACAATCCCGAGTGGATTGGAGTCAAGCTCAAGAACCGCGGCAAAAAAGGTTACCGTATGGTTTGGAACCGTATGGCTCGCGCCTCTGCAGGGGGCAACCTGTCAGTCAGATATCAAGCCAACCTCAACCCTGCGTACAACAGCCTGAAAGTGCGGATGGCATTCATCAACGTCAACGCCGCCAACAAACCCTATGGCCTAGGAACATGCAGCGTGGAAGAGTGAAAGCCGAAGGTCGGGCCTGGTTTGACCTGACCGACCTATAAGCAGACAGCCTGTCGCGTGAACACATCGTTGCACCGAGGCTAAAACTGTGCCCTCAGGCGCGAACAGAACGCTCAACGTCAAAAAAAGCTCCGGCAAAAACCGGAGCTTTCTTGGTGCTTGCGGGTTCTGGTTCAGTAAACCCCGACCTCACTGCCGGGCTGCGCGGCAACTTTCAGCAGTTTGAACGCGTAGTCCGCAGCAGACCGGAAACAAACGATGCGGAAAGTCTGATCGTCGTCCATCCAGAACGCACCCGCCACCTGTGCCAGACGCGATCGGCGGATCTGGCCGGGCTGGAACACGTCGGTGGACAGATCGACTGGCGAGACTTTGCCCAGAACCTCGCGCGCGTTAGGCCCCGAAACACGGAACACGGCGCGCGCGTCCGACACGTTGACCGCCAGAGCGTGTGTCCCGCTGAGTGCGTTGGTCATTGCGGCCAGTTTGTCTTCGACTTCGGCATAAGGCACCAAGACCAGCAGTTCGTCTGTGGACATCCAGCACACGCCGGTTTCGCCATCAACAAAGGCCTCGCGCTGGCCCGGTACGTTCTGGCCGGTGGCGTCCTTGACGGCCTTGACCAACACCTTGTCGGACAGATCACCGCGCAGGGTGATCATGCCTTGCAGACCGCATTCCTCGACTTTCGCTATGCCGTCATACGAGGCGTGGTTCAATGCGCTGATGGGTTCAGACATTCTGCTTCTCCCCGTCCTTGTCATAGAAGATCGGGTCTACGATCTTGGCCTTGTAAGTTTTGCCATCGGTGCCCGGGAATTCGACAATTTCGCCCATCCGGTCTGGACCGTGCTTGATCAGACCCATCGCGATGCCCTTGCCCAGGTTGGCCGAATAATAGGTCGAGGTCACGCGCCCGATCATGTTGCGCTGACCATTGGCGTTGACGCCCTCGCCAACTGCATAAGCCCCATCTGGAATGACAGAACCATCCACAGTCTCAAGACCCACCAGTTTCCAGCGTTCGGGATCGGCCATGTGGGTCCGAGAATGGGCACGTTTACCCAGATAATCCTCTTTCTTCTTGGACAGCGCCCAATGCAGGCCCAGATCCTGCGGGATCACTGTACCGTCGGTCTCGTCACCGATCATGATAAAGCCCTTTTCGGCCCGCAGGATGTGCAGGCATTCGGTACCATAGGGCATCACGCCGAACTCTTTGCCTGCGTCCATCAAAGCATCCCAGAAGGCCTGACCCTGGCTGGCGGGTACGGCGACCTCATAAGACAGCTCACCCGAGAACGAAATGCGGTAGGCCCGGCAATCGAAGTCTCCGATCTTGCCATCGCGCCATTCCATGAAGGGCAACGCCTCTTTCGACACATCCATGCCGCCAAGCTTTTCCAGCACCTTGCGGGCGTTGGGGCCAACCACAGCAACCTGTGCATATTGCTCGGTCACGTTGGCGACGTAGACTTTCCAGTCCCACCACTCGGTCTGCAGCCATTCTTCCATATGTGCGTGGATGCGTTCGGCGCCACCTGTAGTTGTGTGACAGAGCCAAGTATCCTCGTCGATACGGGCAACAACGCCGTCGTCGATCAGGAAGCCGTTCTCGGAACACATCAGGCCATAGCGGCATTTGCCGACCTTTAGCGTGGACATCATGTTGGTATACATCATGTCCAGAAATTTGCCCGCATCCGGGCCTTTTACGATCAGCTTGCCCAGTGTCGAGGCATCCAGCAGGCCGAGGTTTTCGCGGGTGTTCTTCACCTCGCGGTTCACAGCGTCATGCACGGTTTCCCCGGGGCGGACATAGACATAGGTTCGGCGCCAATGGCCGACCGGCTCCCAATCGGCGCCGTTCTTGTCGTGCCAGTCATGCATCGGCGTCTGACGGATCGGCTGGAACACCTCACCACGCGCTTCGCCACCGATCGACGCCAGCGAGATCGGCGTGTAAGGCGGGCGGAACGTGGTGGTGCCGACCTTCGGAATTTCGGAATCCAACGCATCAGCAAGGATCGCTAAGCCGTTGATGTTGCTCAACTTACCCTGATCCGTCGCCATACCCAACGTGGTGTAGCGCTTGGTGTGCTCGACGCTTTCATATCCTTCGCGCGCAGCCAACTGAACGTCAGAGACCTTCACGTCGTTCTGAAAGTCCAACCACGACTTCATGCGCAGCTGGATGTCGGCGTTGGCAGGCATCAGCCAGACAGCTGCCATCGGTGCCTCTGTCGTCGTTTCGCCTGTAGGAGCCTTGGTGCGTTTTGCTTTGTAACCCGCCGCCTTCGCCGCTGTTTTGCCTGCGGCATCCGCGTCGGTCAGAACGTCGCCGAGAGCCAGCGGACCGTTTGACGAACCCGCGGCAATCACGAAGCCCTCGCCGTCCGCACCCAGCGGAGGACGTTCAGGGTCGGGGCGGAAATGCGCATTGGCGTCGTCCCAGATCAGCTTGCCACCGCAATGGGACCACATGTGCACAACCGGCGACCAGCCGCCCGACATGGCGACCGCGTCGCACTCGACCTCTTCACGGGCGCCGCCGATCCCCTCTTGGTTGCAGATGGCGACTTTCTTGACGCGCTTGCCGCCTTTGACCTTGGCGATGGCCTTGCCGGGATCGACCCGGATGCCCAATTGACGCGCCTCTTCTGCCAGCGGACCGGCAGTTGCGCGCGCGTCAATGACGCGCAAAACATCCACTCCAGCCTGTTTGAGGACAATCGCAGTGCGATAGGCATCATCATTGTTGGTCGCGACGACAACACGCTGACCCGGTGTCACCCCCCAGTTGACCACATAGTCCCGCATGGCTGAGGCCAGCATGACACCCGGCACATCGTTGCCTGCGAAGGACAAAGGACGCTCGATAGCGCCGGTTGCGGTGACGACCTGCTTGGCACGGATGCGCCACAGGCGATGGCGCGGACCCTGAGTGCCGGGTTGGTGGTCGTTCAAACGCTCGTACCCCAGCACATAGCCGTGATCATAGACCCCCGCGCCCATGCAGCGCGTGCGCATGGTAACGTTGTCCATTGTTTCGAGTTCGGAAACTAATTGTTCCACGAACTTATCCACAGGATCACCATTCACGGTTCCACCATCGACCGGAGCGCGGCCACCCCAATGCGCCGTCTGCTCGATCAGCATGACCTTGGCACCGGAGGCCGCCGCCGATTTGGCCGTCTGAAGACCCGCCACGCCACCACCGATCACCAGCACATCGGTGAAGGCATAGAAATGCTCATAGGTATCCGCGTCGCGGCTGTCCTTGTCCGGCGCTTTGCCCAAACCGGCGGATTGGCGGATGAACGGTTCGTAGACGTGTTTCCAGAAGGGTTTGGGATGGATGAATGTCTTGTAGTAGAAACCAGCAGGCAAGAACCGGGCCAATGCCGTGTTCACCGCGCCAATGTCAAACTCAAGGTTTGGCCAGTGGTTCTGCGAGACCGAGGTCAGACCATTGAACAGCTCGGTTGTGGTGGCGCGCTGGTTCGGCTCAAACCGGTTGCCCTGCCCAAGACCGACCAAGGCGTTCGGCTCTTCCGCGCCGCTGGCGACAACGCCGCGCGGGCGGTGGTACTTGAACGACCGGCCCATCATCATCTGATCGTTTGCCAGCAAAGCAGAGGCAAGCGTGTCGCCCTGATACCCTTGCATGGTAGTACCGTTGAAGCTGAAGTTCACCGGTTTGGACCGGTCAATCAGGCGGCCATGTTTTGCGAGACGGGTGCTCATCTTGCGGACCTTTCGCAGATGGAGGCATCAGGACCTCCGACGGGAGTATTGTGGAAAAAGTGACTCATACGGCGAACTCTCTCCACGACCAATCAGGGCGCTTGGCGGTGATGGCGTCCTTGATCTCTTGCGGCGGCTCGGTTGTCTGGGCGGGATAGGTGCCAAAAACCTCGAGCGTTTGGGTGCAGCGCGCGGCATGGAACCACTTGCCGCAGCCATTGCTGTGACGCCAACGTTCGAAATGCACGCCTTTGGGGTTTTCGCGCATGAACAGATAGTCGTGGAACTCGTTATCGGACGAGCCCGGACCGTAGCGTTTCAAATGCGCCTCCCCACCGGCAGTCAGCTCGGTTTCTTCAGCATCGACGCCGCAATACGGGCAATTCAGGATCAGCATGTTGTCATCCTTTTGGCGATCGGTCGGCGCGGGGCCAACCTGAATTCTGTTAGCTGGCAACCTCGGGCAACGCCCTTAGTGTGCCACTCCGGCGGCCACGCTTTCGTCGATAAAGCGGCCCTCTTTGAAGCGTTCGAGTGTAAAGGCTTCGGTCAGCGGTGAATGACCCGTGGCCATCAGCTGTGCCATGCCCCAGCCCGAGCCCGGAATGGCCTTGAAGCCGCCCGTGCCCCAGCCGCAGTTGATGAAGCATCCGCCCAGAGGCGTTTTTGACAGGATGGGCGAGCGATCCCCGGTCATGTCCACGATCCCGCCCCATTGCCGCAGCATCTTCAGGCGCGAGATCATCGGGAAGGTCTCGACCAAAGCGCGCACGGTTTCCTCGATGTGGTGGAAGCTGCCGCGCTGGGTGTAGTTGTTGAACCCGTCGGTGCCGCCGCCGATCACCATCTCGCCCTTGTCGGACTGAGACATGTATCCATGTACGGTGTTGGCCATCACAACCACATCCATGCAGGGTTTGATCGGCTCGGACACCAGCGCTTGCAGGGCGATTGCCTCCAGCGGCAAGCGGAACCCCGCCATTTCGGCCAGTTGACCGGAATGGCCCGCAACCACGATGCCCAGCTTGTCACAGTCGATGGCACCCTTGGTCGTATCCACGCCGACAACGCGGCCATTTTCGGACCGGACACCCTGAACCTCGCACTGCTGGATGATGTCCATTCCCATGGCCGAGCACGCGCGGGCATAACCCCATGCCACGGCGTCGTGGCGGGCCGTTCCGCCGCGTTCCTGCCAGAGCGCACCCAGAACCGGGTAGCGCGGACCGTCGATATTGATAATCGGCACCAGCTCTTTGACGCGCTCGGGGGTGATCCACTCGGTCGTTACGCCTTGGAGTGCGTTGGCATGCGCGGTGCGCTGATAGCCGCGAATCTCGTGCTGGGTCTGGGCCAGCATCATCACGCCGCGCGGGCTGAACATGATGTTGTAGTTCAGCTCCTGGCTCAGATCTTCGTACAGGCCCCGGGCCTTTTCGTAGAGCGCCGCCGACGGATCCTGCAAATAGTTCGACCGGATGATGGTCGTGTTCCGGCCCGTGTTGCCACCGCCCAGCCAGCCTTTTTCAATAATGGCAACGTTCTGAATGCCGTAGTTCTTGCCGAGGTAGTAGGCTGTCGCCAGACCATGCCCCCCCGCACCGACGATAACCACATCATAGCGTTTCTTGGGTTCAGGAGACCGCCAGGCGCGTTCCCATCCGGTGTGATAGCGCAGAGCCTCGCGCGCAACAGCAAAAGCTGAATAGTGTTTCATGAGCGAATCCATCCGGTTCGGTGATTGTGCGCAGATATGCCGTGTGCCCGTAGTTTAACCCTGCCGCGCAGCGCCGCAATATCGCACTATTGCGACATGTCGCCTATTCGCGGCCATTTGTCCCTTTTGTCGGCGGACCAGCAGGTCTAAGTCAGGGCAACACTTTCGGAGAGACAATGACGTTCTGGGTTTTGACATTTCTGATCGCGCTGCTGGTTGCCGCATTTCTCTGTATCACACTCCTGCGCGGTCGCCGCAGCCATGAGCCGGCTGCGGCCTATGACCTGCGGGTGTATCGCGAGCAGCTTGCCGGTGTTGATCGGGATCTGGCGCGGGGCGTGATAGGCGAGGCCGATGCGGACCGGGTGCGTACAGAAATCTCGCGCCGCATATTGGCAGCCGATGCTCAGTTGCAAGCCGGCTCAACCGCAAAAGGGCCCTCACCTCTGGTGTCGGTGGTGGCAATTGTTGGTTTGATGGTGGTCATGATCGGCGGTGCGCTGGCCCTTTATCATCGAACAGGTGCAGTGGGTCTGCCAGACATGCCGCTCAGCGCGCGGTTGGACCTGGCCGAGGACGTGCGCGCGAACCGCCCACCTCAAAGCGCCGCCGAAGCCCTTGCCACGCCGCCGCAGCCTCGGCAATTGGATGAAAGCTATGCGACGCTGCTGCAACAGCTCCGCAACACAGTCAAAGCCCGACCGGACGATCTGCAGGGGCACATGTTGCTGGCCCAGCACGAAACCAATGCAGGCAATTTCAAAGCTGGCTACACGGCACAAGAACGGGTCATTGAACTTACGGGTGAGACTGCCACGGCAGATGCCTATGCCGATCTGGCCGAGATGATGATCCTTGCGGCGGGTGGCTATGTTTCACCCGAAGCTGAACAAGCTTTGACCCAAGCTCTGGATCGTGACGCAAAGCATGGTCCGGCGCGGTATTACTGGGGTCAGATGCTGGCGCAGATCGGGCGCCCGGACATCGCGTACCCGATTTGGGTTGCGACCCTGCAGGACGCACCCGCTGGCGCGCCGTGGGGTGATGCAATTCGCGCGCAACTGGACGAACTGGCCTTTCGCGCCGGTGTTTTCAATGGTCCGGATCCAAGCGCCGTGGGCCAACCCGGTCCCAACCAGGGCGACGTCGACGCTGCCGCCGAAATGACGCCTGAAGAAAGGCAAGAGATGATCCAGGGCATGGTCGACCGATTGTCAGACCGGCTGGCCACCGAAGGCGGGTCGCCAGAAGAGTGGGCACGGCTTATCGCAGCTCTTGGGGTTTTGGGTCAGGCACAACGCGCCATCGATATCCGAGACGAGGCCGTGATTGTGTTCGCGGACAACCCCGCTGCTCTGCAAATGATCGACGCCGCCGCGCTGCAAGCCGGGATCGCGCAATGATCCACGATGGCTTCGAAGATTTTGCCGCATCGCTGTCCCCGATGACCGCGCTGATGGGGCTGGATTTGGGGGAAAAGACCATTGGTGTCGCCGTCTCGGACCGGATGCGCGGTGTTGCCAGCCCGCTGGAAACGGTGCGACGCAAAAAATTCACCCTCGATTCGGCACGCCTGCTTGAATTGATCGAGGACCGCGAGATCGGAGGCATTGTTCTGGGCTTGCCCAGAAACATGGACGGCACCGAAGGGCCACGGTGCCAATCGACCCGCGCCTTTGCCCGCAACATGTCCCGCCTGACCAGTTGCCCCATCGGATTCTGGGACGAACGGCTCAGCACGGTTGCGGCAGAAAAAGCACTGCTTGAGGCGGATACGACACGAAAACGTCGCGGACAGGTTATCGACCACGTGGCCGCGGGCTATATCTTGCAAGGTGCGCTGGACAGATTGCGCTTTCTGTAACGGGTCGGAGCCGGTAGATGACAAACATGGTATGGAAGCGGGACGAGGTTGAAAGCCCCTGTGTCCAGATTTGTGTCGTCCACCCGACCGAACGGATCTGCACCGGGTGCTATCGCACTTTGGACGAAATCTCACGATGGTCGCGGATGGACAGCAGCGAACGGGCCGAGATCATGGACGCGCTGCCAGCGCGCAAACCGCGCCTTGCCAAACGGCGCGGCGGACGTGCCGCGCGCCTCAAGGACTAGCTGTATCAGTCAGAACCTGCACTGTTTGAGCGCCGCTGATCCGGGCGTTCATTGCGCAATTCCTCTTGGAACAGGCTGACAAACTCGGATTGGCTGGTTTTGGGGTATTTTTCACCAGGGGTTTTTGCTGCGTCCTGCGGGATGGGTCGGTCCTGGTCCCGCAGGTGCGACAATCTTTGCAAAACTAATTTCCAGGGCATCGCAATATCCAAAGTAAAATGTGCCCGCTGCGGATCCTATCCGGGCCTTGAACAGTGCAAGTCCCAGGCAGGGTTCGTGAGTGAGTGGCGACCCGCAGCGGCGCGGTCTGGCTAAAGTGTTCTCAGCCGGAATGACGAGGAAAACAACATCGGTTCTAACTTTTTTGATCAGACAGTCAAGAAACGAGATTGCCAGTTCCCCAACGTCATTTCCAACGCTCTGACGAAATCCGATCACGCATAGCCGGACTGGGTTTGCGTCTTAAAAAAGCGCTTATCCTGCACAAACAAACTCTGGCTACGTAGTTTCAACCGATTGTTCAATTCACCCGGAAGGGTCTGAACCGGGCGCAGTGCAACCCTATCGGGTCTCAATCCATTCCGGCACGCCATATTCGCACTCTGGGCGGAAATAGGCGATCATACGCCCGTCCGACCCGGCGGTCGCCTCTTGCGTCCAAGGGGCTACGCCGTGCAGACAATGGCGGTGAAGCACATACGCCTCGCCGGGTTTGGCGGGCAATTCGATACGCTGGCAGGTTTCAAATACCGCCTGACGGGCCGACTGATAGGTGTCGGTGATATCCACTTGATGCATGGCATCGTCCGCGTACCCTTTCAGCGCAGTTTTGAACGCGGCGCCCAACGGTATGTGGCTCCTCTCCCACAGCACCATCGGCGCGGCTTCCGGACTGGCCTCGGTCAGCGGGATGCCCAGAATCCAGGCATGAGGTTCATCGACCCGGCGACGCCGATCCGCCCCTGTGGGTCGCAGCCCATCCACATGGGCCGCGTCACGGTTGCGCCGATACCGCCCGGCAGCCTCGCTTTCACCTTTCCGAGGCCGGGGATAACCCGGATACGTGACCGACACCTGTCCGCGATGCAGCGGCAATGCGCCCAGATGGTTGGCAATGAAATCGATCGCCATGCCAGACAATGGCTCTGACGGTCCGACCCGGCCCTCTGAGTCATTTGGCAATGCATCAACGCCGACAAACCAAGTGCCCTCGCAATCCAGCCACTCGGCAAATTCGGGATCCTGGACCGAGTGACGCGCAGCAGGCAGCGCGTGCTCAATCCACAATGCCAACTCTGGGTCATAGGGGAATTTGACCCAACCTTTTGCCCAAAAATCCTCTACCATCCCAGTGCCTTACGCAACATGTTGAGCGCTACGAGCGTCAAGAACAGCGCGAAAACACGCTTCAACGGTTTGGGGTTCATTGCGTGCGCCAGTTTCACCCCCCATGGTGCAGTGATCATCGTCATCGCAACAACGATACCAAAGGCCACAAGGTTCACCGCTCCGATGGTCAGGGGTGGCCTGTGTTCCGGCGCGATGTCCAGAAACAGAAAACCCAGAACCGAAGGCACGGCGATGATCACGCCAAACCCGGCCGCCGTTGCGACTGCACGGTGGATCGGGGTGTTGTACAGGCTCATCAACGGCACACCGAAACTGCCGCCTCCGATCCCCATCAGCACCGACAGAAATCCGACCGAGGGAGACAGAACCGCGCGCTTGATCCCCTTGGGCATTGCATCCCCCAGCCGCCAATCAGCGCGGCCAAATCCAAGGTAGGCACCGATCACCATCCCCAGGACGCCGAACAGGGCCTGCAGCGCTTCTGTGCGCAGCGCCGAGGCAACCAGAACGCCAACTACCGCACCCACTACGATGCCCGGCCCCCAACCGCGCAGGATACCCCAGTCAACGGCACCCTTCTTGTTATGGGCCAACACTGATCGGACCGATGTCACGATGATGGTCGCCAGTGACGTGGCCAGACACAGCTGCATCAATTGCGGCCCGCCATATCCAAGCGTTTGGAACGCGTAAAAAAACGCGGGCACCAGCACGATGCCTCCGCCCACGCCCAACAATCCTGCCAACACGCCGGCAAGCGCACCGATCACAAGCAAAAGGCCCAGCATCTGGGCCAGCAACATCGTTTCGGGCATCGTTCCCCCAAACCGGTCAACAACCGGATTTTTTGTTCAAACTTCCGCCAGAGGCGCCAGATGATCCAGCGCGTTCAGCATCACTTCGGGCCCTGCCCCATCCTGCACCGCTCCTTCCGATAGCGCACGACGCCACGCGCGCGCGCCCGGGCGTCCGGCAAACAGGCCAAGCATGTGCCGTGTGATCTGATGCAACCGCCCGCCCTTGACAAGGTGCTGTTCGATATACGGCACCATTTCCCGTGCCACATCGATCGGGTCTCGCGCAGGCCCGGCCTGATAGATCAGCGCGTCAGCCTCGGCCAGAACGTCGGTCGGCTGATGATAGGCAGCGCGACCGATCATCACCCCGTCCAGCCCGGCATCCAAATGCGCGCGTGCCTCTGTCAACGAGGTGATCCCGCCATTGATCGAGATATGAAGATCGGGGAACACGGCCTTCATCTGATGCACCAGATCATAGTCCAGCGGCGGAATATCCCGGTTTTCCTTCGGGCTGAGCCCTTGCAGCCACGCCTTGCGGGCATGGATTGTCACGCGACGGCAGCCTGCCGCCTGTATCTGATCCAGAAAGGCGGGCAGAACGTCCCTGGGGTCTTGTTCATCCACTCCGATCCGGCATTTGACGGTAACCTCGGCCTCGACCGCTGTGCGCATGGCCGCCATGCACTCGGCCACCCGCGCGGGGTCCTTCATCAGCACAGCTCCGAATGTACCGGATTGCACCCGGTCGGAAGGACACCCGCAGTTCAGGTTGATCTCATCATACCCCGCGTCAGCCCCAAGCCGCGCCGCATGCGCCAGTTCCTCGGGGTCCGAGCCACCAAGTTGCAACGCGACAGGATGCTCCTGAGGGCTGTAGTCCAGCAGATGCAATGCCCCACCGCGCACCAATGCGGGGGCCGTAACCATCTCGGTGTACAACAACGTCTGTGCGCTCAGCAATCGGTGCAGGAACCGGCAATGACGGTCTGTCCAATCCATCATGGGGGCCACGCTCAGCCGGGCTGATCGGTCCAAGTTTGTTGCGTTCTTGTCTGTCACCTACGGAACCCCGGTTTATGTCAGCGTGTGGCTATCACACCGGATTGGTAAACTTGAGTCACATTTTTTCCCGCGTGAGATTTCTAATCGCTTGCGCGCAGAACCGGATGTGCGTTTCATACCCTTTAGCCACAGGCCGGCCGTGCAGCTGTTTCCGGGCATTGGTTGAATGGCAACAGTTCGTCGGACCGCGACATGCGATTCTCGGATATCCCGACGCCAAACACGAAGAAAGGGGCCACGCGTGAACAGCGTTGAAGTGATCGAAACTGTCTGGATACCGATGCCAGACGGCACGCGGTTGGCCGCACGCCTGTGGCTGCCACCAAATGCACAGGACAACCCGGTGCCTTGCCTGTTGGAGTACATCCCGTACCGCCGCCGCGACCGGACCCGTCTGCGCGACGAAACCATGCATCCGCGATTTGCCGAGGCCGGATATGCCTCGATCCGGGTCGACATACGCGGCAATGGTGACAGCGGTGGGTTGGCCGAGGATGAGTATTCGCATCAGGAAACGAAGGACGGGGTCGATGTCATCGCGTGGCTGGCAGATCAACCCTGGTGCGATGGCAATGTGGGCATGTTTGGCAAAAGCTGGGGGGCCTACAATTCGTTCCAGGTCGCGGCCAAACGTCCGCCTGCCTTGAAGGCCATCGCCCCGGTGATGGGCTGTGACGACCGCTGGCGCGAGGACATCCACTTCTATGGCGGTGTCTTGGCAGGTGACAACTTCTGGTGGGGCTCGATCATGCAGTTGCTGAATGCATTCCCACCAGACCCGGAAATTGTAGGAGACGACAATTGGCGTACCATCTGGCGCGAACGGCTTGAGGCGATGGAGTTCTGGCCCGCCATGTGGCTGGAACACCAGACCCATGACGAGATGTGGCGCCGCGGATCGATCTGCGAGGATTATGACGCAATCAACGTACCCGTCTATTATTTCGGAGGATGGGCAGACCTTTACCGTGACACACCGTTCCGTATCGCTCAACATTTGAAGGGTCCGGTCAAAGCCTTGATGGGCCCGTGGGCACATCTTTACCCGCATGAGGGCAAACCTGGCCCTCAGGTGGATTTCGTGGCCGAGGTTCTGCGCTTTTGGGACTATTGGTTGAAGGGCATCGATACGGGCATCACTGACGAACCGGCGCTGCGGTTTTACATGTTGGACAGCGTTCAGCCTGCGGGCACGCATCTGCAGAGGCCCGGAAGCTGGGTTGAAGAGCCGGGTTGGCCTTCGCCGAACGTAGCGACGCAAACGCTTTGGTTGAATAACGGGGCGCTGGGCAAGCAGCCCGAGCCCGGCGCACCGCTGCAGATCACCTCGCCCCAAACCTTCGGATCTGCCGGAGGGGACATGTGTTCCTTTGCAATCCCCGGCGACATGCCCCTGGATTGCCGCATCGATGCGGCTGGGGCGTTGGCGTTCCAATCTGAGCCGTTGGGCGAACCGCTCAGTATTCTGGGCCAGCCCGAAATCAAATTGCGCGTCAGCGTTGATCAACCTCAGGCCTTCATCGCTGCGCTGCTGATCGATGAAGCCCCGAACGGCGCGCAGACCTTGATTTCGCGCGGGTTTTTCAACCTGATGCATCGGGAAAGTGATGTAGATCCAGCACCCGTGGTTCCCGGGCAGGACATGGACATCTGGGTGCAGTTGCACGCAATCGGGTACTCCGTTCCTGTCGGGCACCGGGTCATGGTACAAATCGCAACCGCCTACTGGCCTGTCCTCTGGCCGGCGCCTGCGCCCGTGACTGCTACAATCACTCCCGGGGCGTCCACTTTGTCCCTTCCCGTTCGCACGGTCACACAAGACGCTTCTGCGCTGCGTGACTTGCCCGTTCCGGCACCGGTTGACGCTCCGGTTCTGCCGATGCGCGGGTCTGGTGGCGCTGAACGGACGTTAACCAGAAATGCGGACACCGGACGTCATACGGAGCGGGTCTTTATCGACGGCGGCGTTATGGGGCCGTCGGCGAAGAAAGTTCTGGATACCGGGACCGAGATTTCCGACGTTTCAGAACGGACCTATTCCATTCTGCCGGATGATCCGTTGTCTGCAATTGCGACAATGACGCAGGAAACCCGATTCCGCCGAGGCAACTGGGACACCCATATCAAAACTTGGTCTCAGCAGACGGCCACGGCGACGGACTTTGTGATCAAGGCCAGTGTGGAATGCTGGGACGGAGACGCGCTGTTCTTCAAAACAGAATGGGATCACGTGATACCACGCAATGGCATGTAGCCCAAAGGGCTTGGCACGATTACCTGAATTCCTGATGCTGAGCACCGGTTGAAGCATAGTACGCACCATGCTTGTCCGGAACGCGCCACAACGCGGAAGACCAGGACTTGGAAAGGACAAACCCATGTCTGATGAAAAGCTTGAGATCGGAATTATCGGTGGCACTGGCATGCTTGGGCAGGCCATCTCCAAAGCGGTTCTTGATGCAAACATCATACCTTCGGAACGGTTCTGGGTCTCGAACCGAAGCGGGCAATCCGCGCTTGCCAAGGAGTATCCGGGCGTGAATGTAGCGCAAGACAATCAAAAGCTTGCCGATACATGTGATGTTGTCGTTCTGTGTGTCCCCCCGGCAGCGGCCGAGCAAATCGGCATCACGACCCCGGACAAGCTGATCGTCTCGGTGATGGCTGGCGTCTCGCTGGAGCGGCTACAGGCTCTTACAGGGTCCCGACGCGTGATCCGCGCCATGAGCAGCCCGGCAGCGCAGGACAAGCTTGCCTATTCCCCATGGTGCGCCAGTGCAGGTGTTACCGAGGGCGACCGGCAGACCACGCTGGCCCTGTTCCAAGCCTGCGGCCTGAGCGATGAGGTCGAAACCGAAGCGCAAATTGAATGCTTCACGGCCCTTACTGGCCCGGTCCCCGGTTTTGTTGCCTTTTTTGCCAAAGCAATGGTTGATTTTGCAACGGCTCAAGGCATTCCAAACACGCTGGCAGACCGGTCCATTCGGCAGCTTTTTCTGGCAGCGGGCCACACCATGTCACAAGGCGAGATGACGCCAGCTGGCTACGTGGACGAGATGATCACATATGCCGGCACCACGGCGGCAGGCTTGGTAGCTCTGGAACAATCGTCCGTTTCGGAACTGATCACCACGTCTCTGGACGCGGCGGTCGCAAGAACCCGAACCATTGGATAATCCGTCGCTGCGCGAATTCAGGATGGTTTCGACGCATCCACGACACCATAGCGTCGCATTATCATCTCGACACAGCTGTCGATGGTCTCGGTCATTTCTTCGCGACTGAGAACCGTACCTGTGAAAAGCAAGGGCCAGAAGGCCCGCGCCTTGATCAGGCCAATAAACTCGCGGCCTGCCTGATCGGGGTTGTCGATCTGCAACTGCCCGTCATCAGCCGCATCGCGAAGCATGGCGATGAACGAGGCCGTTTTGTCGAGCTTGCCTTGTGCCTCGGCTGCAAGCACTGGGTTGCGCAAAGTTTCGCTGATGACCATGCGGGACATCGCCATCACATCCGGCAGCATGAGAATTCGCCCTTCGGCCCAGGCCAATTCAGTCAGCTGCGCGCGAACATCGCGCCCTTTCTCATACTTGATCTCCAGCACTTCGGCAAAACGGCTGGACAGCTCGATCACAATCGATCGAAACAGGTTTTCCTTGCTTTCAAAATACTTGTACAGCGTGCGCTTGGACACTTCAGCCTTGCGTGAAATACGATCCATACTGGCCGCAGCAAATCCCTTTTCCTGGAACTCGGCCACGGCTGCTTCGATGATCTGCGCATACTTGGACGCATTGGGCGCGCTGATTTCGTTCATGCCCGAGCTATAGACCTATTGACGGGGGCGGGTCAAACCCTAGGTAAACGCAAGAGTTTACATGCGCCCACTTCTGTGCCACATGTAAACCCGCAAGTTTACCGACTCGGGTAGCAAGCCAACATGGAGACCCCCTCATGGCCATAAATCTGAAACTGAACGGCGAGACACATACTGTAGACGCCGAACCCGGCACGCCCCTGCTGTGGGTGATACGGGACGACCTGAAACTGACCGGAACGAAATTCGGCTGCGGTGTTGCCGCGTGCGGCGCTTGCACCGTGCACCTGAATGGCGAGCCTGTGCGCGCGTGCCAGACATATATCGAAGACGTCGAAGATGCCGAGATCACCACGATCGAGGCGGTCGGCGCAGACAAGATCGGAGCTGCCGTCCAGCAGGCCTGGGTCGAGGTGGATGTCGTGCAATGCGGCTATTGCCAATCGGGTCAGGTGATGTCGGCGGTGGGCCTGTTGTCCGAAAACCCCAAGCCCAGCGCTGAAGAGATCGACGCATACATGTACGGCAATGCCTGCCGCTGCGCCACCTATCAACGCATCCGCGCCGGTATCCAGCGCGCATCCGAAATTCTGGAGGTCTGATCCATGACCATCAACACTTCTCGCCGTGCGTTCCTGAAAAGCGCCGCTGCCGCTGGTGCGGTCCTGTTGGTTGGCGTTCGTCCGGATGGCGCACTTGCTGCGGCCTCATCCGAGGGCGTTCTGCTGAACCCGTTTGTCAAGATTGACGCAGATGGCACAGTGACCGCTATCGTCAAACATTTTGAAATGGGACAAGGCCCTGCGACCGGTCTGCCGACTATCATCGCCGAGGAACTGGGCCTGCGTATGGACCAGATCGAATACGATTTTGCGCCATCAAACCCGCAGATTTATGCCAACCTCGCTTTTGGACAGGCCCAGGGAACCGGCGGCTCGACCGCAATTGCGAACTCGTGGCAGCAATACCGTCAGGCTGGTGCTGCAGCACGCGAGATGCTGATCGCAGCCGCTGCACAGGCGTGGGGCGTGGATACATCCGGTGTGAAGATAGAAGAGGGCATCGTCAAAGCGGGTGACACCGCAGGCCCGATTGCCGAATTCGTTGCAGCCGCCGCTCAGCTCGAAGCCCCGACCGCACCCCGTTTGAAAGATCCATCCGAGTTCCGTTTGATCGGCAACCCGGATGTGCGCCGCAAGGATTCGGCCATAAAAGGCAACGGTCAGGCCATCTATGGTATGGACCTGCATTTGCCCAACCAGATGATCGCGATGATCAAGCGCCCCGAGTCCCGCGGAGCCACGGTCGCAGATTTCGACGACAGCGCGGCGAAAGAGGTCAAAGGGTTCATCAATGCCGCCACCCTGCCCAATCAGGCCGGCGTCGTGGTCTATGCCGAAAACACCTGGGCCGCGATTCAGGCGCGGGACGCGCTTGAGGTCGATTGGGATATCTCGGCAGCCGAGACCCGGCATTCGGATGACATTGAGGCCGAAATTCGCGCCGCATTGGACGCCGCACCCCAGTACAACGTGAACAAGGCGGACATGGCAGCTGTTGCGGCAGCGGTCGATGGTGCCGATACGGTGCTGGAAGAGACCTTTTTCTTCCCGCTTCTGGCGCATGCCCCGATGGAGCCGATGAATTGCACCATCGAACAGACGGAAGATGGCGGTATCCTGCTGCACGACGCAGCGCAGATCCCGACGCTCACTCATTTTGCATTCGCTGAGATTTTCCAGCTTCCACCTGAGAAGATTCAGATCAAGACCCTGCTGGCAGGTGGCTCGTTCGGTCGTCGCGCGACGCCCGAAGCGGATTATCAGGTCGAAGCAGCATTGGCGTTTGTCCAGACCGATCGAACCCGTCCGGTGAAACTGGTCTGGACGCGGGAAGACGACATTCGCAGCGGCTACTACCGCCCGGCCTTTGGCCACAAGGTCCGTGTCGGTCTGGATGGCGAGGGGGCGGTTGTCGGCTGGGAACACAAAGTTGCCGGGCAATCGATCATGAAGGGCACCCCGTTTGAGGCGGTGCTGGTCCACGATGACGTCGACCACAGCTCGATTGAGGGCATCGCTGACAGCCCCTACGCCATCCCCGGTATGTCACTGGGCCTGACGGACACACCCAAGGCGACCTCGCTGCTTTGGTGGCGCTCGGTGGGCCACACCCACACAGCCTATGTCATGGAAACCATGATGGACAAAGCCGCCGAGGCAGCAGGCCGTGATCCGGTCGAGTTCCGCCTCGCACATCTCAGTGATGCCGCCAATACCGACCAGGCTCGCAAGGCCGGTGTTTTGAAACTTGCCGTCGAACAGGCAGATTGGGGCAACGCTCCGGCTGGGCATGCGCAGGGTATCGCGGTGCATAAGTCCTTTGGCTCGTATGTGGCCGAGGTGGTCGAAGTATCCGGCGACATCGACAGCGGCATCCGAATCGAAAAGGTGACCTGTGCCGTTGATTGCGGAATCGCCGTGAACCCTGATGTGATCAAGGCACAGATCGAAGGCGGGGTCGGCTATGGCATCGGCCACGTCATGCGGAACCAGATTACGCTGACCAGCGGAGCGGTGGATCAATTCAACTTTCCGGACTACGAGCCACTGCGGATCGGCGACATCCAGGCCATCGACGTGCATATCGTACCGTCGGCCGAAGCACCCACCGGTGTGGGCGAGCCGGGCACACCCCCGTCCGCACCGGCGCTGGCCAACGCCATCCGCGCCTTGTCCGGCGTGAAGGTCACGACGTTGCCTATGGCGGAAAACGGCGCCACTTTTGTCTGATCCAGTAGACAGGGCGTTGGCACAATAAGTGCCGACGCCCTACCCCACTTGCAGAAATTTGATCAAATTCCGTGACAAGACCGGCTGGCTTCGCTACATCTCGGGTGACGAGAAGAGCGGTTGCCCCGATGGACCTGAACACCCTGCACAATTTCCGCGTCGCTGCCTGTGACCTGAATGGTCAGATGCGCGGCAAACGCGTGCCACCCATCTATGCTGAAAAACTGGCGGGCGGTGCTGTGCGCATGCCGTTCTCGGCGCTGAATGTCGACCTGTGGGGCGCCGACATCGAAGGCAGCCCACTGGTGTTTGAAACCGGCGATGCAGACGGTGTTCTGCTTCCAACCGAACGGGGGCCGGTTCCGGTTCCCTGGCTGAACACGGAAACAGCCTTGGTGCCGATGTGCCTGTATGACGATGACGGCGTCCCTTTTGAGGGCGACCCCAGGCATGCGCTTGGCGCGGTATTGGCGCGCTACGCCGAACGCGGCTGGTCGGTCGTTGCGGCAACCGAGTTGGAGTTTACTCTGCTGGATGCCTCGGGCCTGCAACCCCAGCCACCGATCAACCCGATCACGGGGCGGCGCCTGTTGGACGAGGCCGTCTTGTCCGTGGCTGAGATGGACGCGTTCGAGGCATTCTTCACCGACCTTTACGATGGTTGCGCGGCCATGGGCATACCGGCACAAACCGCGATCTCAGAAAGCGGCATTGGTCAGTTCGAGATCAATTTGAACCACCAGGACGCGATGCGTTGCGCCGATGATACATGGCTTTTCAAAGCTTTGACGCGCGGCCTTGCGCGGAAACACGGATTTGCTGCAACTTTCATGGCAAAGCCCTATGCCGATGACGCCGGGAACGGAATGCACGTGCATTTCTCGGTTCTGGATCAGGACGGGCGCAACATCTTCGACGACGGCGGCCCGGACGGCACGGATCTGCTGCGATCCGCTGTCGCAGGATGCCTTGCCGCCATGCCCGCCAGCACCTTGATCTTTGCGCCGCATGGAAACTCATATACCCGTCTGGTGCCCAGCGCCCATGCGCCCACCGGGGCAAGCTGGGCTTACGAAAACAGGACGGCAGCTATCCGCATTCCAGGCGGAGCGCCAAAGGCGCGCCGTATCGAACATCGCGTCGCGGGGGGCGACATCAACCCCTATCTGATGCTGAGCGCTGTCCTTGGTGCCGCTCTGGTCGGGATCGCGGACACCTTGCAAGCGCCGCCCCCAATCACCGGAAACGCCTACGAGATTCAAGGCTTGCCACAGCTTGCAGACAGTTGGGCCGCAGCTGTCGACCTGTTCGAGACAGACCCGATTGCTACCCGCTTCTTTCCAACGGGCTTGATCCGCAATCTGGCGATGACCAAGCGGCAGGAGATCGCACGCTTTGCGGATCGCCCCGAGGATCAACACTGGATCAGCTACCTCGAAGCCGTCTGACCCCCTTGCCCGCCTGCGCAGACTCGGGTATTCCTGAATTTGATCAAATTCGGTGACTCATGAAAATCGGTATCTTACAAACCGGCCACACCCCCGACCTGCTCAAGGATGAATTCGGGGACTACGATTCCCTGTTTCCTGCCTTGCTGGATGGTCACGGGCTGGACTTTCAGACATTTGCAGTTGTGGATGGGATATTCCCCGACAGCGCAGAAGACGCGGACGGCTGGCTGATTACCGGCTCGCGCCACGGAGCCTATGAGGATTTGCCGTGGATTCCCCCGCTGGAGGACTTGATCCGGCAAATACATGACAGCGGCAAACCGCTGGTTGGCGTATGTTTTGGCCATCAGATCATCGCGCAGGCTCTGGGCGGAGAAGTCAAGAAATTCGACGGCGGCTGGGCCGTCGGACGTACCGAATATGACTTTGACGGACAGAAAGTCTGGCTGAACGCGTGGCATCAGGATCAGGTGGTTAAACTTCCTGCCGGGGCCGAAGTGACCGGGCATAACGACTTTTGCCGGAACGCGATGCTGCGCTATGGCGATCAGATCTGGACAGTTCAGGCGCATCCCGAGTTCTCCAACGATTTCGTTGCCGGTCTTATGCGTACGCGCGGCAAGGGCGTGGTGCCCAATGACCTGATGCAAGCCGCAGCAAACAGACAGACCGCGCCTGACCACAACGCCCAGATCGCACAGGTCATGGCGAACTTCCTGAAGAAAGCGAGGGCCTGATGGCCGAATGGACAGACGCACTCCCGCAGGCGGCACAAGCCTATATCGAGGGGCATCGACTGGACGAGGTCGAGTGCATCATCTCGGACTTGCCCGGCATTGCACGCGGCAAAGCCGTTCCTGCATCCAAGTTTGCCCGGCAGAGCTATTTCCACCTGCCTGACAGTATCTTCTACCAGACGATCACAGGTGGCTGGGGCGAGGCTGCAGGGGAGGATGGGTTCATCGAACGGGACATGATCCTGAAACCCGATTTCTCGACCGCGTCCGCTGCACCCTGGACCGGCGACTGGACCTTGCAGGTGATCCACGACGCCTATGATCGTGACGGAGAGCCGATCCCTTTCAGCCCCCGCAACGTACTGAAACGCGTTGTGCAGTTGTACCGCGACAAGGGATGGAAACCGGTTGTTGCGCCAGAGATGGAGTTCTTTCTGGTTGCGCGCAATGTCGATCCCGCCCAGTCGATCGAGCCGATGATGGGCCGCTCGGGCCGTCCGGCCGCTGCGCGTCAGGCTTATTCGATGACAGCCGTGGACGAGTTTGGTCCGGTGATCGACGATATCTACGATTTCGCCGAACATCAGGGCTTTGAAATCGACGGCATCACGCAGGAAGGCGGCGCAGGTCAGTTGGAAATCAATCTGCGCCACGGGGACCCGGTCAAGCTGGCCGATGAGGTGTTTTATTTCAAACGCCTGATCCGCGAGGCTGCCCTGCGCCACAATTGCTTTGCGACCTTCATGGCCAAACCGATCGAGGATGAGCCGGGCTCGGCCATGCATATTCATCACTCGATCATTGATATTGAGACGGGTGACAACATCTTTTCGGGCCCGCAAGGGGGCGAGACAGATGCGTTCTATCACTTCATCGCCGGCCTGCAGACCCATATGCCCGCCGGTCTGGCCGTGATGGCCCCTTACGTGAATTCCTATCGTCGCTATGTCAAAGATCACGCGGCCCCGATCAATCTGGAATGGGCGCGCGACAACCGCACCACGGGTATACGCGTCCCACTGTCGGGACCCGAGGCGCGACGGATCGAAAACCGCATCGCCGGGATGGATTGCAATCCGTATCTGGGGATCGCGCTGTCCCTGGCCTGTGGTTATCTGGGTCTCACACAGCAAGAACGCCCGCGTCGTCAGTTCTATGGCGATGCGTATGAAGGTGAGGGCGATATCCCTCAGGTCATGGGCAACGCATTGGATCTGTTTGATGAGGCCACGGAATTGCACAAGGTTCTGGGCGCGGAATTCGCACGAGTCTACGGCATTGTGAAACGGGCCGAGTATGAAGAGTTCCTGCAAGTGATTTCGCCTTGGGAGCGTGAACATCTGTTGCTGAATGTCTGAGCCTGAAGGTTCGCGCCGGATTTCCATGTTTGGAACGAGAAAAAGATGAACCTGCTCTATTCCAACGACCGAAAGACCGAGTACCCAGCAAGCTGGTATGCGGCCACCGCAAATTCCATGGCCCGTTTCCCCGCCTTTGAGGGCGAGGTGCGGGCCGATGTGTGTATCGTCGGCGGCGGCTACACGGGGCTTTCGGCAGCGCTGCATCTGGCCGAGGCCGGCATGGAAGTTGTTTTGCTTGAAGCGCATCGCGTCGGATTTGGCGCTTCGGGCCGCAATGGCGGGCAACTGGGCAGTGCCCAACGGATGGATCAGGAAGATCTCGAACGTCTGGTCGGCATTGATGATGCGGCCAAGCTGTGGGACTTGGCGGAAGATGCCAAAACTCTGGTCAAATCCCTGATCGCCAAGCACCAGATCGACTGCGATTTGAAACCCGGTATTGCCGGGCTTGGGTTGTCCCTGTCAGACCAAAAAGAGCTTCACGCGCACGCCGCCCACCTGGCAGACCGGTACGGCTACGATCAGATCGAGTTGCTGGACGCAGACGCGGGCCATGCCATCTGCCCCTCCCCGGCCTATAAAGGTGGCTATCTGGATATGGGTGCAGCCCACTTGCACCCGCTGAACTATGCGCTTGGATTGGCAGGGGCCGCGCGAAGCGCAGGTGCTCGCATTTTTGAAGGCACAGAGGTTGTGGCGGTCGATGAGGCCGATCCTGCCTTGGTGCGCACAGAGCGTGGTTCGGTTCGCGCAAAACATGTTATTTTGGCCTGCAACGGCTATCTCGGCGCGCTGAACCGCAAGGTGGCGGCTCGGGTCATGCCGATCAACAATTTCATTGCGGCGACCGAGCCACTGGAGAACGAAGCAGCACGTGTCCTCACCCGCGATGTTGCCGTTGCGGATACCAAATTCGTGGTGAACTATTTCCGCCTCAGCGCCGATGGGCGTCTGTTGTTCGGCGGCGGCGAGAGTTATGGCTATCGGTTCCCGTCGGACATCGCCGCTACAGTGCGCAAACCGATGACCGAGATCTTTCCGCATCTGAAAGATGTCAAGATCGACTATGCCTGGGGCGGCACCCTGGCAATCACGATGCGTCGGATGCCCTACCTTTCGCGGGTTGCTCCGAATATTCTGTCGGCCTCGGGTTATTCCGGTCATGGCGTCGGAACGGCAACCCATGCAGGTCAGCTGATGGCCTTGGCCATTCAGGGACAGGCCGGAGGCTTTGACACCATGGCCCGTGTGCCCGCCCTGCCCTTCCCCGGAGGCCCTGCCCTGCGCAGCCCCCTGCTGGTGCTGGCGATGACCTGGTACGCAATGCGGGATCGTTTGGGTATCTGAACCCTTGTTCCATTACGACAATTTGGTGAAATTTCGCCGATCCTTAGATTGGGGGCTTGGCATCGACTGCGCAGTTGATTTAGATAATCGAAAGTTAGAATTCGGGAAATCCAAATATGACGCTGCCACCCAACGTCCATGACGCCGAACCCATCCCCGCCGCAGCACGTGATGCCATCGACGCTTTGATGCAGTCGGGCGACCTGTTTCGCTATACAGCGCCGCAAGACGCACCTGTCGCCCTGCTCGAATCCGAATTCGCTGCTTTGCTTGGCACGAAATACGCTCTGGCTGTCTCATCCTGCTCAGCGGCGTTGTTTTTGTCACTGAAGGCACTGGGCCTGCCCCGGGACGCGCGGGTGCTGATCCCCGGCTTTACCTTTGCCGCCGTGCCGTCCTCGGTTGTTCATGCGGATTGTGTGCCGGTGCTTTGCGAAGTTGGCGAGAACTATCGCATCGACATGGCTGATTTTGCGGCCAAGCTGGACAGCGTTCAGGCTGTGATCATCAGCCATATGCGGGGCCATACATCGGATATGGACGCGATCATGGAACTGTGCGCTGCGCGCGACATCCCCGTGATCGAAGACGCCGCCCATTCGCTGGGCACCACCTGGCACGGTCGCAACATTGGCACGATCGGCAAGGTCGGGTGCTTTTCGTTCCAGTCCTACAAGATGATCAATGCGGGTGAAGGGGGCATTCTGATCACAGACGATGCCGATCTGGTGGCCCGCGCTGTGATCATGTCGGGCGCGTATGAGCACAACTGGAAGAAGCACAACACGCCACGAGGCGACAACTCGCCCGAGTTGGAGCAGGCCTTTACCCGCTGGCAGAACCAATTGCCGCTATACAACCTTCGTATGAGCAACCTGAGCGCTGCCGTGATACGCCCGCAATTGCCTGAACTGGCACGAAGGGTTCGGGACGGTTTGGCGAACCACGACTATGTGGCAAAGCGCCTGAACAGTTCGGCGCATATCAATGTCCCTGCTCCGCTGTCTCCTGAACGCCGGGCACCGGATTCGATCCAGTTCAATCTGGTCGGGATGGATGAGGCCGAAATCCGCGCCTTTGCTGCGGCTTCGGACGCACGCGGTGTCAAGGTTCAGGTCTTCGGTCTGAGCGAAGACAATGCCCGCGCATTCTGGAACTGGCAGTTTCTGCCCGAACAGTTCGATCTGCCGCAGACGCGTGACATGTTGATGAAAGCCTGTGACGTGCGCCTGCCGGTGCGTCTGACGCGCGCAGAATTGGACGTTATCGCCGACATTCTTCTGGCTTCAGTAGGCGAGATCGTCGGTCCCGTCCCCGCCTACGGAACCTGAATTCCGTCCAATTGCTGAACTACGACAAACAACGCGTCGATCCCCTGAGGGGTCGGCGAAATACGGGACAAAATGCCCGCGATCTGAGGCCCTTCCGGCGTTTCCACGATCAACGGAGCCCCGGAATCGCCCATCATCACCGGGCAGATCGCACGGAGCAGCCCGGTGCCGAACCGGTTCGCAGTGCAGGTTTTGGTCCGGCTCTGGATATGCGGTCTGACGCCAGGATAGCCCACGACGTATCCCGCTTGTGCACGTTCATCCGAAAGCGAAAGAAAACCAAGTTCGGTTCCTATGGGGTCGCTCAACACCAGAACTGCCCAATCCAGATGGGGTTGGTTGTCGAACTCAGCGGAAACATCCTGACCCTTGGGTAGAATGTAGTCCTGTGCCACTGAAACGGCGACCGCTGCACCCCGTTGGTAGCCCGCCACAAAACGAATGCTCGACGGTGGAATCCAACGTTTGCGGGCCGCATTGTACAGGCAGTGCGCAGCTGTGAGCGCAAGCCTGTCAGAGATCAGGACCCCAGTACAATGCGCGCGCTGGTCCCGGCTGGCAAAGTTGACGCGCCCGATCGCCCGCCATGGTTCCGTCGAGGCATTAAGAGCCTCCCGCGCCCGAATGTCCTTGCAGCCTGCCGTCGTATCCGTGCCAAGTGTGCAGACAGAAGACCATGTGTCCACAAACTGACCCTGCGCCCAAAGCGGCTGACCCAACAACAGCGTGGTAAGACACAGAACCAGCCAGCGCATCACAGCGCGGTCTAGTTCAGTTTTGACAGCTTTTGTTGCAACTCGGCGAGTTGCTTCTTGATATCGTCCAGATCCTCTTTTGGTTCGGACGCTTCCTCTTCCTTGCCGGGCCCGGACCAGCCACCGGACAGACCCCCGGTCATTGCCTTGAGGAAAGCCTTTTGCTGCGCTTGCATCGCCTCGAACCCCGGTATCTGAGACATCGGGTTCATGGCGTTCATGTTTTCCATCATCTTGCTTTGGCTTTCGCGCAGCATCTCGAAGGAACTTTGCAGGAATTGAGGCATCATCCCGCCGCCAGGGATCATGTAGCTGCGCACCAGATCGTTCAGCACATTCACCGGCAGGACGTTTTCACCCCGGCTTTCGTGTTCGGCAATGATTTGCAGAAGGTACTGGCGCGTCAGGTCATCGCCGGTTTTCAGATCGATAATCTGCACTTCGCGCCCGTCGCGGATAAAGCCCGCAATATCTTCGAGCGTCACGTAGTCGCTGGTCTCGGTGTTATACAGCCGACGGCTGGCATAACGCTTGATCAACAGCGGTTTTTCTTGGTCCGACACCGGGTACCCTCCCCAAGGATGATGCGTTGCAGCACAGGTTATGCGACTGCAGCACAAAAAGAAAGGGCAGGTCAATCGACCTGCCCAGCGCGGTGGCACCAGATGGGAGGATGGGTGCGCCTCGCGCGTCGTTCTTACTTGGCAGCTGCTGCTTTTTTGGCGGCAGTTGTCACGTCGTTGGTGGCTTTCTTGACAGCTGCGGTTGCTTCTTCAGCAGCGTCTTTGCCAGCGGCCATCAGCAGCTCGACGGTTTCGGACTGAACTTTTTTCGCGATTTCTGCGAAAGCAGCCAGGTTTTCAGCTGCAACTTCAGCCGACGCGCTTGCGAAGTCGGTTGCGGCTTTGGCATAGTCAGCAGGCTCTGCCTTGGCTTTCGACATCTCGGTCAGTTTGGCCAGAGTGTCTTTGGTCCATTTGTTCGAAATCTCTGCCGATTTCTCAGCTGCGTCCAGAGCAACGCCCGACAGCTTTTCGTTCAGAGCGGCGGTCGATTTGAAAGCACCTTCCATCGCGGTGGTGTCGACCGGAAATGCACCCATGACGTCTTTCATGATAGCGGAAAAGTCTTGAGTCTTTGCCATTGTCTTAATCCTTTTTGCCGAACCGGGCCCACCCCGGCTTTCATCAGCTTGAGGACAATATGATCGCTGCGCTGCAGCATTGCAAGTTTTTTCTTGCTGCAACGCAGAAAAACTCTGGTTTCAAAATGAAATCAGGCGTTTGGGTTGGCCACAACATAGGTGCCGGGAGCAGGTGCAAGGCTGGGATGATCCGAATCGCCGATTTCGCGCGCCGGAATTTGCTTGCCCGAGCGCTTCTTCAGCCAAGCATCCCACATGGGCCACCAAGAGCCTTCGTGGAAGTCTGCCTCTTTCAGCCATCTGTCCGCGTCAGACTTCAAATCGGGGTTGGTGTAATGGCCGTATTTCTTCTTGCTGGGCGGGTTCACGATCCCCGCGATATGGCCAGATTCAGATACCACAAAGGTCTTCGACCGAGACCCCATCTTCTGCACGCCCCGATAGCAGTCCTTCCAGGCTGCGATATGATCGGTTTCACAGGTGATCGCCATCAAGGGCACATCCACATCGCCGACTTTCAACTTGTGCCCAAACAGCTCGAACCCGTCGGTGGCGAACTCATTGCGCTGGCACAGACCGCGCAGATACTGTACGGCCATTTTCGCCGGAAGGTTGGCACCATCGCCATTCCAGTAAAGCAGATCAAAAGCTGGTGGAACCTCGCCCATCATATAACTGCGGATCGCGGGCCCATAGACAAGATCGCGCGACCGCAGGAAAGACATCGTGCGGGCCATGATCCACGAACGCAGGACGCCCTCTTTCGTGACTTCTTCTTCGATCCCGTCAATGAAATCGTTTTGCAGGAAAGGAGTGAACTCACCCTGCTCGGAAAAGTCCGTCAGTGCCGTGAACAAAGTGGCTGATTTCACGGATTTATCGCCGCGCTGCTTCAGCAGGGACAGGGTCAGGCTCAGCGTCGTGCCTGCGATGCAGTAGCCGATCGCGTTGACCTGCTTGACCTTGCAGATTGCTTTGGCCTGCTCAATCGCAGTCAGAAAACCTTCCTGAATGTAGTCTTCCATTCCGGTCTCGGCATAGGTCTCGTCCGGGTTGACCCAACTTACGACAAATAGAGTATAGCCTTGCTCAGTGACCCACTTGATCAGGCTGTTCTGGGCCTTCAGGTCGAGAATGTAGAATTTGTTGATCCAGGGCGGGAACAGAATAACGGGCGTTTCATACACCGTCTCCGTTGCAGGTTTGTATTGGATCAGTTCCATCATGCGGTTGCGGTAGACGACCTCTCCCGGCGAGGTGGCCAAGTTGCCGCCAACTTCAAAGGCGTTTTCATCAGCCAGTTTGACGACCAGTTCCCCGTCATTGGCCTCAAGGTCGGACACCAGGTTCTCAAGACCCTGGATCAGCGATTGTCCTTCCGTCTCGACCGCTTTCTGCAGCGCATCCGGGTTGGTCGCCAGAAAATTGGTGGGGGCCATCATGTCGATGATCTGCTGCGAAAAGTAATTCAGTCTCTGCTTGTCCTTGGCATCCAGATCCTCGACTGACGCAACGGCTTGCGAGATCGCCTGTGCATTGGTCTGGTACTGCTGGCGGATCAGGCGAAAGTAAGGGTTGGTTTCCCACATAGGGTTCGAAAAGCGCTTGTCGGTGGGTTTGCTGCCTTCTTCGTCAACCTCACCTTTTGTCAGCGCCTGCTGCGCCTCGGCGAAGTTCAGAACCGACTTCCCCCAGAACTCGATCTGTTGTTCCAGCAGCTTGGCAGGGTTCTGGAACGCATCGGCCCAATATGCTGTTGCTGCTCGTGCGAAAAGCTCTTGATTCGGGGCATCCAGAGCGGGTGTGTGCGACTTTTTCGTCGCCATAATCTCGATCAGACGCTTGGACAGTGTCTCGACCTTGTCCATATTTTCCTTAAGGCGTTCAATATGTTCTTCAGTGACTTCGGCCATCTGGTCTTCACTTGTTGTCATTTTAACAATTCCACCCTAATCTCGCTGCTATGCAGAATAACGTCGTGGGTGTCGGGGGGCAAAGCGACGAATGGTCCGAACTCTTAGGCTGATACTCCGGAGGTCCCTTCGATGCGCTACATGATGACCTACGACCTGATGGAAACCATCCGCAACACGAACCAATGGCTTGGTTCGACAGCAAGCGCGATGGCTTCCTACCCACTTTTTTCGATGGTTCCGAACCCAACGTTCAGCTGGATGGCGGCCTGGGGCGAAGTGACCGAACGAACCTTCCAGCGCATGGTTGTTAAACCTGACTGGGGCATTCGTACATTCACCTGCGAAGACGGCAAAGATCATCTTGTCGACATTACCACGGTTCTGGAACGCCCTTTTGGCGATCTTGTCCATTTCAAGGTAAACGGGCGCGAAAAGCAACCACGCAAGGTTTTGCTGGTGGCACCGATGTCGGGGCACTATGCGACTTTGCTGCGTTCGACGGTCAAAAGCCTGCTGGTCAATTGTGAGGTTTACGTCACCGATTGGCATAACGCGCGTGATATTCCTGTGTCCGCCGGCAAATTCGATGTCGAAGACTACACTCTGTACCTTGTCGATTTTATGAAAGAGCTGGGGCCGGACACGCATGTCGTCGCAATATGCCAACCTGCACCACTGACACTGGCAGCCACAGCCTATCTGGCTGAGGTCGAGCCCAAGGCACAACCCAGCACCCTGACCCTGATCGGTGGTCCGGTCGATCCGGACGCCACGCCGACGGATGTCACCGATTTTGGTCGCCGTGTCACCATGGGCCAGCTGGAAGAGACAATGATCCAGCGCGTCGGCTTCAAATACAAAGGCGTCGGGCGCATGGTCTATCCTGGCCTGTTGCAGCTGGCGTCGTTCATGTCGATGAATGCCGAGCGTCACTCGGGCGCCTTCTCGGACCAGATACAGCGCGTGATCCGGGGCGAAGCTTCGGACCACGATGCCCATAACCGCTTTTACGACGAATATCTCGCCGTGATGGACATGACCGCGGAATTCTATCTGTCCACGGTTGAGCGTGTGTTCAAAAACCGCGAGATTGCCCGGAATGAGTTTGTTGTTGCAGGGCACAAAGTTGATATCGGCAAGATCACAAATGTGGCCGTAAAAACCGTTGAAGGCGCAAATGACGATATCTCGGCCCCAGGTCAATGTATCGCCGCTTTGGACCTCTGCACAGGCTTGCCGGACAGCAAAAAGGCCAGTCATGTCGAACCGGGTGCGGGCCACTATGGGATTTTCGCAGGCCGCAGCTGGCGCGACAATATCCGCCCGCTGGTCATTGACTTCATGAACGAAAACAGCCGCAAATCCAAACGCCGCGCCGCCAATACCAACAAGGTGGCCTAAGGCCAATGGGCGGGGCGGATCATACTGACCTCGCCTTCTCATGCACGTGCGGGACGTTGACGGGGCGTGTCTCGCCCGAGGGTGCCCGACTTGGCACCCACGCGGTCTGTTTCTGCCATGACTGTCGGGCAGCGCAGCTGTATTTCGGGCAACCGGATCCCGCCCCGGGACCGGTAGAAGTCTTTCAGATCTCGCCCGACGAAGTGGTGCTGGACACCGGCGCGGATCAGCTTGCGGTCATGACGCTCAGCCCCAAAGGCATGCTGCGCTGGTACGCCAAATGCTGCAACGCGCCGCTGGCCACGACACCCCGAACCGCCAAATTCCCGTTTGCAGGATTCATCGCCGTCAGATTTGCTGAGCCAGAGCGCCTTGGTCCGATCACAACTCGGGGTTTCATAACCCAGCCCAATGGAAAGCAGAAACACGAAAACCTGACCCCTGCGGTTATTGGGCTGCTGCGACGTGTCGCCAAATCGCGTCTATCGGGCAGATGGAAGCACACGCCGTTTTTCGATTCGCAGACCTATGAGCCTGTGGTCACGCCGACCGTGATCGGCAAAGAGGAACGGGCGGCGCTTTATCCATAGTCCGGCCGCGACGGTTCATCCAACCAATTCTGCATCACCTCTCTCACGTGGTCAGGTGCTTCGAGTGTCGGCAGATATCCTGCATCTTCAATGGCATGGAAGGTGGCATTCGGTATCATATCTGCCATGAAGGCGTGTTTGCGAACAGGTGTCAGCGTATCGTGAACACCACAAAGGATCAGGCTGGGCCCCTTTATCCGGCGCAGCGTTCCATGTTGATCCGATCTCCGCTGCAACGCACGCATCTGAGAGACAAAAAACCTCGGGTCCCAAATCCATGGCCATCGCCATCAAACAGTTGAGCACAGGCATGCGCTGTGGCCCCGGAGCCAATGCATCCGATCCGACAACCTTGCGCATGACCTCCTCCAACCGTCCGGCCTGCGCGCCTATAATCAGGTCTTCGCGGCCCGCAGCGATCTGCGGTGTGTCGGCCTGCGCGTTCGTGGCGATGAGACACAGCCGAGACATCCTGTCCGGTGCCCGGCGGATCAGTTCCAGGGCCACCGCACCGCCCAAACCATGTCCGGCCAGAGCAAACCGATGAGGCAACTGATCCAGCAGACCCGAGGCAATCTCTTCAATACGCTCTCCTCGACCGATTGGCGCAACGACGACAGCGCGTTGCCGCGAGAAGACATCTATCTGGGGATGAAACAGGCGGGCGTCGCACATGAAACCCGGCAACAACACCAGCGGCTCAATCACACGGGGCCTCCTTCTGCTCGGTTGACCGAGTCCTTTGCTTTCCTCAAAGGATGAGAGTTTTGGGCCGGCCCGGCAAGCAAAACTTTAAGGGTAGGCGATCCCTCTGAACGGCGGGAAATCAGCATAGCGTGCTTGCCGGTCGGTCAGGCTTTCCTCGGGCTCGGCACCTGGTCGCAACAGACATCCACGAGGCGCGATATAGCTGTCGATCCGGCGCCGCGGCGAGGGGCGCCAGACCAGGTTGAACGCGCTGAGTTTTGGGAAAAACCAAATCTCGGAATAGGTCAGATGATCGTGCATCCACCACGCCAGATCACGCCAGTCTCGTCCCTGTGCGTAGCGATCCGCAAACCACGGGATCACAATCGATGCCCCAGCGACCTGCGCCTCGCCTTCGCCCCAATCCCAGATGTGACATTCCAGCGGGTTGTCATTGCGTGCACAGTTCAGCCGGTTTTCATTCCCAAACGCGTTCAGAGAGGGTGACCGATAGCCCGACCGCACGGCGATCCGGCCAAAGGTTTCCTCCAGCGGGTCCAGCAAGATCTGGCAAAAGGCGCTGCCTGTTTCGATCGCGAGGTCGGGATTTTCGGGGATGTTCTGCTTTTGATGAAAATTCCCGATCTCGGAATAGAGAAAATCGCGCATGAAAAAGTGCCGGGACAGGCGGACACGACCCAGGGTCTCAAGGCTCCACATGCTGCCCGGCTTACGCATCGCTATGCCTCTGATCCACAGGTCATTCCACGCCCAGTTTTTTCAGCCATTCCAATATCCCGGTCACTGCGGCATCAGTCTGCCCCGGCGACATCAAGCGACCCGCAATGACATGCGACATGGGGTCATCACCCGGCCCCATCCTCACCAGTTCGACCGTTGCCGGAGCACCCCAGGCCTCGGCCACTTTGTGGGTTTTGTCCGGTCGAACCACCTGATCATCATCCGAAAACCAGAACAGCGCCGGAACCAAGACTTGCGAGAAATCAAGGCCGTAGACCGTTTCGACCAGAACCGTCATCGGCACCACAGCCTCCCATGGGTAAACGGCAGTCCAATATTTGTTCTTCTCGGGATCGGGTCCCGATACATCCCGTTCCGCCCCCATCAGCATCGGCAACCAATCGCGCGCCCAGGGCAGGCCGGGTATGAACGCGCCGGGTGTGTTCACCCCAAAATTGGGGGACACAAACACCATGGCCGCCACATCCTCGCTCAGCTCAGGGTTCAAGGCCGCTGCCGCAGACAGAGTGCCACCGGTCGAAGTTGAGATGACCACAACCTTGTCGCCCACCGCCTTGGCTGCGGCCAACCCTTCGGCCATGTCCTGCATCCAGCCAGAGGCAGTTGCATCCCCCATTGCAGCCCCGTCACGACCGTGCCCTTGCAGACGGGTATAGACCAAATTGGCCCCCAGCGCGTCAGCCACCCGGTCGGGGACCGGACGGATTTCCTCGGAACTTGCCGAGAAACCATGAACATACAATACCGAATACGGCGTGCGTTGTTCCTTAAACCCTTCCTGCCAGATCACGCGCTTTTCGACCCCGGGCACAATGTCGTCAAAGGCGGACTCGGTGCTTTCGAAATAGACCTGAACGCCCTCGCCAAACTTACGTGCGTCAAAAGTCGGGTTGAAATTCACCTCTTCGCGCGGCCCGAACCAGTAGATCAGGGCGCCAACTGCGAGCAGCGCGATCAGGACCCGACCCAGAATCCATCCTAAACGCTGCATCAGCGGCCCCCCATCACGTCCAGAACGGCATCTTCGATCAGCCCCAGACAAGGACCATCCGAGAACCGATGATCCGCTTCCTTGACCAGTAGCAAACGGATGTCCGGCCCGGTGGCATGCTCAAGCAGACGTACGGCTGTCTCGGTCGAAACCGCTGTATCCGCCGTGCCTTGCAGACAGCGTACCGGGAATGGCAGCGTCAAATCATCCCGTAACACCAGCCGTTGCCGCCCGTCTTCGATCATCCGTTTTGTGATGATATATGGCTCCATGTAATCCGAAGGCAGTTCGACATGCCCCACGGTATCCAACGCCGCCTTTTGGGCATCACTGAACGAAGCCCAATATCCATCCTCAGTGAAATCGGGCGCAGCCGCGATTGTGATCATCCCTGCAATCCGGTCCGGCATGGCCTTGGCCAACAGCAGCGCCTGCCACCCGCCCATGGATGACCCGACTACGATCAAAGGCCCCTCGGTCAAGGAGGTCACGGCCGCAATGGTGTCCTGATGCCAATCTCCTATACAACCGTCTGTAAACGCTTCGGAACTCTCTCCGTGGCCGGAATAGTCAAACCGCAAGAAAGCTTGCCCGCGCGCCTGCGCCCAGGCTTCGAGATGCACCGCCTTGGTGCCCTCCATATCCGACTTCAAGCCACCCAGAAAAACGATGGTCGGCCCCGCACCTTCGCTTTTGTGGTAGGCCAATCGCCGCCCCTGCTCTGTCTCCAGAAAACTCGTCGCTGCCATGAAATCCTCGTTTGTGTTTCCGGTATCATGCATGTCACAGCACTGACCGCAATTCCCGGTATTCCCTTTAACTGGTCCGAGAAATCCCGCAAAGCCACCATTGATGCGCCATGGTTTCACGCGGTGCCGGCGGCGAGGCTGACCCCGCGCACGCGCCCTTGACACGCGCACATCCACCTGCCAAACGACCCGAATACCATAACCCGCAACCGGGCGTTCAGTGGGCGCCAAACCGACGAGGAGAGCCAAACCATGGCCCTGGATTCAAAATCCGTCTCACTCACCTTTCCCGATGGCAATGCACGATCCTATGACGCTGGCGTCACGCCTGCGCAGGTAGCGGCCGATATCTCGACCTCGCTGGCGAAGAAAGCCATCTCGGCCACGGTCGACGGCCAGCATTGGGACCTGCAATGGCCCATCAAGGCTGACGCGCAGATCGCCATCCATACCATGAAAGACGAAGATCAGGCCAATGAGCTGATCCGCCACGATCTGGCGCATATCATGGCGCGTGCGGTGCAGGAAATCTGGCCCGACACCAAGGTCACCATCGGCCCCGTTATAGAAAACGGCTGGTACTACGATTTTGACCGGGCCGAGCCGTTCACACCCGAAGACCTCGGGGCCATCGAGAAAAAGATGAAGGAAATCATCAACAAGCGCGACGCTGTGACCACCGAGGTTTGGGACCGTCAGCGCGCGATCGACTTCTACACCGAAAACAACGAGCCCTATAAGGTCGAGCTGATCGACGCCATCCCAGGTGACGAGCCGCTGCGGATGTACTGGCATGGCGAATGGCAGGACCTGTGCCGCGGGCCGCATTTGCAACATACCGGCCAGGTGCCGGGGGACGCGTTCAAGCTGATGTCGATCGCGGGGGCCTATTGGCGCGGCGACAGCGACCGCGCGATGCTGCAGCGCATCTATGGCGTGGCCTTCACCGGCAAGGAAAAGCTCAAGGCGCATCTGCACATGCTGGAAGAGGCCGCCAAGCGCGACCACCGCAAGCTGGGCCGCGAAATGGATCTGTTCCACATGCAGGAAGAGGCCCCCGGTCAGGTGTTTTGGCACCCAAATGGCTGGACCATCTATACCGAACTGCAGGACTATATGCGTCGCAAACAACGCGCAGGCGGCTACAAAGAGATCAATACCCCGCAAGTCGTTGACCGTAAGCTCTGGGAAGCCTCGGGCCACTGGGACAAGTATCAAGAGCACATGTTCATCGTCGAAGTCGAAGAAGAACATGCCAAGGAAAAGGCGGTCAACGCGCTCAAGCCGATGAACTGCCCCTGCCACGTGCAGATTTTCAATCAGGGCCTGAAATCCTATCGCGATCTGCCTTTGCGGCTGGCCGAATTCGGTTCATGCTCGCGCTACGAACCCTCGGGTGCGTTGCACGGCATCATGCGCGTGCGCGGATTCACCCAGGATGACGGGCACATCTTCTGTACCGAAGATCAGATTCAGGATGAATGCGCCAAGTTCATCAATTACCTCGCGGATGTCTATACCGACCTCGGGTTTAAAAAGTTCGAGATCAAGTTCGCCACCCGTCCGGAAAAGCGCGTCGGCAGCGACGAAAGCTGGGATCATGTCGAAGGCGCGCTGGAATCCGCAATCAAAGCCACGGGTCGGGACTTCACTCTGGAACCCGGCGATGGTGCGTTTTACGGACCCAAGCTGGATTTCTATCTGACCGATGCAATCGGCCGTGTCTGGCAGTGCGGTACATTCCAGGTTGACCCGAACCTGCCCGAACGCCTGGGGGCGACCTATATCGCCGCAGATGGCAGCAAGCAGCGCCCCTATATGTTGCACCGTGCCTGCCTGGGCTCGTTCGAGCGGTTCGTCGGCATCATGATCGAAGAACACGCGGGCAAACTGCCCTTCTGGCTGGCCCCGCGTCAGGTTGTTGTTGCCTCGATCACCTCTGATGCAGATGACTACGTCAATGAGGTTGTTTCCGAGCTACAGGCCGCCGGTGTGCGGGCTGAGGCGGATATCCGCAACGAAAAGATCAACTACAAGGTCCGCGAACACTCGGTGGGCAAAGTCCCCGTGATTCTGGCCGTTGGTCATCGTGAAGTCGAAGACCGCACCGTCAGCGTCCGACGACTGGGTGAGAAACAAACACAGGTTCAATCGCTTGAGGCTGTAACAAATGATCTGTCAAAGGCGGCGACCCCGCCTGACCAGCTGTAACATTCGGCGTCATATCGCCCGAAATCCGGCTCCACACACGGGGCCGGATTGAAACATTTTCCATTTTTCAATTCAAAAACAATTTGTTAACCTGCAAGAGGCCATGACAAAGCCTGACGCGCTTGTGAGACACGGCCTCGTGAATTTAACTGTGGCTCACTAGTCGTTACCTTTATCAATGTCACAAGCAGACATACCCAGTCATCAAGAGGATTACCGAGATGTCGAACACAGCCAAATCCCTGGTTATCGCAACCGCAGTCGCAGCCGCCGTGTCGGGTGCTGCCACCACCGCAACCGCTCAGGCCAAAGAAAAGTGCTATGGCGTTTCGCTGGCCGGTCAGAATGACTGTGCGGCAGGCCCCGGCACCACCTGCGCGGGCACCTCGACCGTTGATTATCAGGGCAATGCATGGACTCTGGTCGATGCTGGCACCTGCGCCGATATCGAACTGCCCGCTGAGGCAGACGGCACACCGCGCAAAGGCTCGCTGGAAGAGCTGAAGCGCGACCTGCCGGCATAAGGTCTACCGAATGGTTGAAAGGGGGCGGGCCGCTTCGCCCGCCCCTTTTTTCGCGAGCAAGGAGCTGACATATGCTGGACGACGCACGCAGGTCAAATCGCCTGCCCGCAGCACCGGGTGTTGGGTATAAACCGCAGCATTTCGCGCAGATCCTGGACCAGGCCAAGCCAGTGGCTTGGCTGGAAATCCACGCTGAGAACTACATGGGTGACGGTGGCCGCCCGCTGGCCCAACTGCGTCACCTTTCTGAACAATTTCCAATCTCAGTCCATGGCGTTGGCCTGTCCATTGGTGGCGAGGGCCCGCTGGACAAAGATCATCTGGCGCGACTGAAACATCTGGTCGGGTGGCTGAACCCGGCCAGCTTTTCCGAACATCTGGCCTGGTCGACCCATGACAGTCATTTTCTAAACGACCTTCTGCCTTTGCCCTACACCGACGCCACGTTGACTCGCATCTGTTCGCATATCGATCAGGTGCAGGATACCGTTGGGCAGCAGATGCTGCTCGAGAACCCCTCGAGCTATCTCGCCTTCGAAGAAAGCACGTGGTCCGAGCCAGAGTTTCTGCGTGAGATATCCAAGCGCACTGGTTGCGGCCTGTTGCTGGATGTCAACAACGTCTTCGTCTCGGCCACAAATCTGGATTTCTCGCCTCAGGGCTACATAGACGCCTACCCACTTGAAAAAGTTGGCGAGATTCATCTGGGTGGTCACGATGAGGACGAAGATGACCATGGCAAACCCTTGCTGATCGACAGCCATGGGCGCGCGGTGGTTGACCCGGTCTGGGCACTGCTGGACTACGTACTGGACCGGTCCGGGCCCAAGCCACTGCTGGTCGAGTGGGACACGGATGTTCCCGATTGGCCGGTCTTGCGGGATGAAGCCGTGCGCGCGCAAAAGGCGCTGGAACGGGTCCCGTCATGAGTGTTTCGCAGACAGAGTTCCGTGCCGCCCTGCTGGACGCCTCTGCCCCTGTTCCCAATGGGTTGCTGGATGCCGGCAACCAGCCTGCCGGTCGGCGGTTCAGCGTCTACCGCAACAACGTCGCAGTCTCACTTACCGAAGCTATGCAGCAGGCTTTTCCTGTGATTTCAAAACTGCTGGGTCCGCAAAACATGGATGGTCTGTCGGGTATTTTCCTGCGCCAGCATACTCCGTCCTCGCCGCTGATGATGTTCTATGGCGAAGAATTTCCGGGGTTTCTAGCCGGAATGCCCCAGTTGTCTCACCTGGGCTATCTTGCCGATATAGCCCGGCTGGAACTTGCGCTGCGCCACTCATATCATGCCGCTGACAGCCAAGCCGTCCCTGCGGATGCTCTTGCCGTCGCCCCCGAAGACGTCCTGCGCGCGCGGCTGCAATTTGCCCCAGCGATGCGCGTCATTCGATCGGAATGGCCGATCCATGCGATCTGGCGCTACAACTCTGAACCGGATGCCCCAAAACCCGTCGCTCAGGCCGAAGACGTTCTGATCACCCGTCCCGAATATGATCCTGCTCCGCATTTGCTGCCCCCCGGTGGTGCAAACTGGATCGCGCAACTGGAAGCGGGCGAGACCATCGGCAATGCGTTTGAAAAAACCGCTGCCGACACACCCGAGTTTGACCTTGGAACCACTCTGGCACTGCTTTTGCAGGGCGGTGCAATAACTTCTGTGACTATCGAAAGGCTGGAGACATGACTGCCCTGATCTCAATCCACAACAACGCCTTGGGAAAGGTGGACCACGCCTCGGGGTGGCTGACGCCCACCCTTGCTCGGCTCGTCTTCATTGCAGTGTTGCTGGTCTACTACTGGAACTCGGCAATGCTTAAAATAGACGGTTCGATCTTTTCACCCTCCAGCGGCGCGTTCGGGCAGATTTTCCCAAAAGCGGCCGAAGCGGTGTTGTGGGACGTCTCGAAGATGACCTTTTTCCAGCGCATCGTAATCTTCATCGGCACCGTATCCGAGTTCGTGCTGCCCGCGCTGATTCTGGTCGGCTTGTTCACCCGTTTGGCCGCACTGGGCATGATCGGATTTGTCTGGGTGCAAACAATGGTCGACGTCACGGGCCATGGCGTGAAACTGGGCAATCTGTTCAATGCGGCTCCTGACATCATGGATCAGCGCACCCTGTGGACGTTTCTGTTTCTGGTGCTGGTGGTCAACGGCGCAGGCCCTTTATCGTTGGACCGCCTTTTGCGACTGAAATAGTCTAGAAATGCGCTTTGGGCTCGTCCGGTTTTCCTGCGGCGAGCCCAAACACCCCGGCCACTGCCGCGAAGGCAATGGGGAACATGGTGAAAACGCCAAAGCCAAAGGCGTAATACATTCCCGCCGCAGACGCCAAAAGCAATACACCCGCGATCAACGCCCGCGCATGGGCCATGGCACCACCCGCAATCGCCAGCAACGGCGCCAGTATCGAGGCCGCCTGAATCAGGTCAGGGTTGTCCACCTGTTCGGCAATCCCCTCGATATCGCCAAAATGTTTGATGGCTTCCACGTAGCCATATCCGAAAAACCCAACGATCATACCGATCAAACCGGCGATGACGCCCAAAATCATAGCAGCGTTACGCATAAACGATCCTCAACTGTGCGTGTCAGCAGATAAGCACGCAATCATCAAACACCAAGTGCGGCCCGTGTTTCTGCGGTCCAGCCCAGCCAGAGCGCACCATCTTCTTCGATGAGTGGACGTTTCATCAATGTCGGATGATCAGCCAACAGATTCAGGGGCGGCCGGGCACGTTCGGCCTCATCCAACCCGCGCCACGTCGTGGACCGGGTGTTGAGCAAAGCCTCGCCGAAGGTGGCAAAAGCTTGCGATAGGGTCGCTTTGGGTACGCCATCGCTGCGTACATCTACAAATTCGGCTTCCGGAAGTGATTTCAAAGCCTTACGGCACGTATCACAGGTTTTCAAACCATAAAGGCGCATGTCTGACTGCTCCTGCACTTGTCTGTTTTTTGGGCAAACTTATCAGTTTCCAGCGGTAATTCTTGATTTTTTACTTCACCGTGCAATGTTGAAAAAGACGAAACATGCATATCGGACTGTCTCTGAGACGGAAAACGGTTCGGTGTGTTGCAGCGTCGACCACAGCCCCCACCAATTTGTGGGACAATTCGTAAGTAGAAGGAGACACGGGACATGCCAACCGGCACCGTGAAATGGTTCAATACCACCAAAGGTTATGGGTTTATTGCCCCTGATGAAGGGGGCAAGGATGTCTTTGTTCACATCTCGGCCGTAGAACGATCCGGCCTTACCGGGCTCGCGGACAACCAAAAGGTCTCGTACGAGCTGCAGGACGGACGCGACGGTCGCCAAATGGCGGCTGATTTGAAGCCGTTATAATATTCACCCCGTTGGGCGCGGGGGTCTCGATAATGATTGACGGCCAATTTTCGGCCGTCAGTCGCTCCCCCGAAACGGCATCCGTTTTATCCACGTGTCGGCTTTTCATCGGCATGGGCATGCCAGTCTTGTCCCATCGCAACGATGCATGACGTGCCCGTTGCATAGGTGACAACCATGGTCCAGTCGCCTTGGTCGCTGCTCCAGACTTCCATGATCTGTTCAGGCCCGCGCATACCGGTTGCCACCCGGTGCGCGCCAAATTGCCGGATCAGTTTGTCATGAAGACGTGGCGTCGCCTCGCACAACACTTCGGCGATCGGAGATTTGGCCTGCGCTGGCAAGGCTAGAACAAGACACAAAGAAGCAATACACGAAGCATAAGTCATGAAACCAATGTAACAGCTTCATGACAAAACGTATAGACAAACGATATGCTTTTGGCGATCAGTCCTTGCGGATGACAGCCTCAAACTCGCGCCACTCCCGTGCCGTCATGCCCGAGCTTTCCTGGGTCACGGCTTCACCTGCCAGCATCCGACGCAGGCTGTCGACCATCTGGGCAGACAGGTTGACTGCACCCAGTCGGTAATCTTCGAACGCTTTGTAGGCAAATGGCACCCAGTCGGCAACGATCTTGCACATCATGTCCGCATAGACCCGGATCTCGTACTGGGCATGCGGATCGGCCCGCAGACGCAGGAAGTGGAATAGATTGTGCAGGTCGACCTTCCAGTACCATTGCGTGTAGATATTCGCCGGCAGATTCATCCGCGCCAATTCACGCGCCAAACCCTGCTGCCCGTCCTGGCTGATCATCGTCTCATAGTTGTCATAGCACCGGGCGCTGTCGGCCTTGAGAATCTCCAGTACTTTCGCTGCCTCTTCCCCTTCCAGCGCAGAGCCTCGGCCCTGATTGTTCACTTCGGACTGCGCCGCGACGTGGTCGGGGGCGGGGATGTAGAACTCTCGGTCCAGAATGGAATACCGGGCCGAGTATTCGTTTACATTGGCCGTCCGGTGCCGAATCCACTGACGCGCAACAAAAACCGGTAGTTTGACATGCAGCTTGACCTCGCACATTTCGAACGGGGTCGAATGCCAATGGCGCATCAGGTAGCGGATCAGGCCTTCGTCGTTCTGAACCGATTTGGTGCCCTTGCCGTAGGATACGCGTGCCGCCTGACATATGGCCGCGTCATCACCCATATAGTCAATCACGCGGACAAACCCGTGATCCAGCACCTGGTGGGCCGTATACAAATGGTCTTCCATGCCCGGTGCAACAACGCGGCGAGTGGGATGCGATTGCGCGCGCTGCGCTTCGATCTCGGCCAGTTGGTCGGCAGACAGAGGCATGAATTTTTCCTTTCCAAGAATGAGTCGAGGCCCACTATATATCGCCAATCGCAGCACTGGAACCGCTATATCTGCCGCATGTTCTGTCAGTCTGGAATTCGACCCCGCCGCCCCTCTCGACACGCTCCGCAACCGCGCTAAGCTGCTCAGAAAACAACTGACAAAAGGAAAGCCGAGATGGCGCTGACATATTTGCACACCATGGTCCGGGTGAAGGATCTTGAGAAATCGATGGCGTTTTACGAGTTGCTCGGTTTGAAGGAAACACGTCGCTACGAAAGCGAACAGGGTCGGTTCACTCTGATCTTCATGGCCCCTCCGGGGCAGGAAGATCGCCCGCTTGAACTGACCTACAACTGGGATGGTGATGATGCTCTGCCCAGCGACAGCCGCCATTTCGGGCACCTCGCCTATGGTGTCGACAACATCTATGAAACCTGCCGGCACCTGCAAGACAATGGCGTTGTGATCAACCGTCCGCCGCGTGACGGACGGATGGCATTCATCCGCTCTCCCGACAATATCTCGGTCGAATTGCTACAAAACGGCGAGGCGCTGGAACCTGCGGAACCCTGGACCAGCATGGAGAGCACTGGCCACTGGTGATCCGTGCACTGATAGCATTGGGGTTGGCCGGGTTGGCCAGCCCTGCGCAGGCAGAGGCCTGCCGCCTTGCGCTGGCCTTGGCGCTGGATATCTCGGTTTCAGTCGATCAGGACGAAGACACGTTGCAACGCCAAGGCCTGGCTGCCGCGTTGATTGCACCCGAGGTTCAAGAGGCTTTTTTCTCGTCCCCGATGCCAGTGGCGCTGGCGGTCTATGAGTGGAGCGGTCGGTCCACCCAGCACGTTGTCTTACCTTGGCGAGTAGTCGAAAACGAGGGCGACCTGCTGGCCGCTGCAACGCGGATCAGCCAGTCGAAACGCTCGGATGCCGGGTCTGCTACGGCGATGGGGCATGCGCTGGCGTTTGGGGCGTCTTTGCTGCAGGACGCGCCTGCCTGCCTCTTTCAGACCATCGATCTATCCGGGGACGGTTCGAACAATGATGGCTACGGCCCGCAGATCGCCTACAGGCATTTTCCTTTCGACGATGTTGTGGTGAATGGGCTTGTGATCAATGCCGCCGATTTCGAAGGCGAACTGTTTCTGATTCCCTTTTTCGAAAACAACGTCCTGCACGGGCCAGGTGCCTTTCTCGAAGTCGCACAAGGCTTCGAGGATTTCGAACGCGCCATGCGCCGGAAACTGGAACGGGAGTTGAGCGGCCTGCAGATTGGCGCACTGCAGCGGGCTGAGGGCAGATGATCCGCTGGCTTGCCATTCTGCTATGCGTGTTGGCCGGTCCGGCTACGGCACAGTGTCGGCAGGCGCTGGCGCTGGGACTGGATGTATCCGGGTCGGTGGACAGTTCCGAATACAGGCTCCAGATCAGAGGTTTGGCGGCGGCTCTTGACCGATCTGAAATTCGCAGCCTTGTTTTGTCAATCCCCGCCAACCTCATTCGCCTGTCAGTCTTCGAATGGAGCGAACCCGGGCATCAACGTATGCTGTTGGACTGGACGGAGATTCGCACGAACGCTGACCTTGACCGGATCGTGGCGCAACTGGGTCTCGTCAAACGCAGTGCGTCCCCGCAAGGCACTGCCGTCGGTGCGGCCATGCTCTTTGGCGCGGAACTCCTGTCACAACAAAAGAAGTGCTGGAAACGGACGCTGGATTTGTCCGGGGACGGCAAGCACAATCTTGGTCTTCATCCGCGTACCGCCAAAGCCATGCTGGAAAACACCGGTATGACCATTAACGGGCTGGTCATCGGTGCCGACGATCCGGGCAACGGAGATCGACGCTTCGTCCAGGTTGGCGAACTGTCCGCCTACTACAAAGCATGGGTCATCCTGGGCCCTGACGCTTTCGTCGAAGTCGCGCTGGGGTTCGAAGCCTATGAGGACGCAATGACACGGAAACTGATCCGGGAATTGGACGGGCTGGTTTTCTCGGAAGCCCGCCCTTGATCAGTAAATGTAGCGGATTTGGTCTGTCCAGTACCGCTCGACCCGGCGCAAAGACCCGGTGATATCCTCGATACCCTCCAACCCCAATACACCCCGGTTTTGCAACCCTTCGGCATGGCGTGAGAACAACTCGGAGACGATATCGCGAATCTCACGACCCCTTGGCGTCAGGCGCACCCGTACCGAGCGCCGGTCTATCTCACAGCGCTGGTGGTGCATATAGCCTGTCTCTACCAGCTTCTTGAGATTGTAGCTGACATTGCTGCCTTGGTAGTAACCACGGCTTTTCAACTCACCAGCCGTCACCTCATGATCACCGATATTGAACAGCAACAAGGCCTGTACCGCGTTGATCTCAAGCACACCCACCCGCTCAAACTCATCCTTGATGACGTCCAGCAACAGGCGGTGCAACCGTTCCACAAGGGCCAGCGCCTCAAGATAACTGATCATGAACCCTTTGGCTCCTGACCCGGAAACCTGCATTTCCATACTCATCCGACCCTCCGATTCAGTCGTGTCGTTTCAGACACGATGACCTGAATTTCCGAAAAATCGGTTAAGTCTGATTTTCTTTTATTTTTGGAAAGTTTGCGCGATATCCGCAATCAAGTCCGTGAACGCTTGGGGTGCTTGCGCCTGTCCCGTAACCCACTGATACAGATCCTGATCGTTTTCGTTCAACAGCGCATCATAAAGATCGAGACCTGCCGTATCCATCGCGCCCAGGTTCCGCTCGGCATAGGCGGACAGGATCAGGTCCATTTCTTTTATCCCACGTCGCATCGAGCGCATCTGCATGCGCTTGATCCGGACGTCCCGTGTCTCGGCCACTATCCCCGCTCCAGCATCAAACGCAGCTTCTTTTCCAACCGCGCCGCCCGTTCGGCGCTGGCACGCATCTCGCCGCGAATGGCGCGCAATTCAGCCACAGCATCCGTCAGTTCAAGATTGGCCTCGCTGTCTTCGGCAGGCGCCTCCATGCCCTCACCCTCACCGGTCAGCAACCACATGATCGAGACATTGATCATACCTGCCATCATCGACAGACGGTTGGCACGCGGCTCGGACAGGTCATTCTCCCAGGCCGCAATCGTCGCCTTTTTGACACCCAGACGCCGCGCAAGCTGTGCCTGGGTCATCCCGGCCGCCTCTCGTGCTCCTGCCAAGCGATCCCCGAACGTCGCGGATTCTGGCCCATACCAGTCGGTTTCGTCGTTCATCGGGGTCTCCAGTTTATAAATTCATACGGCTTGATCGTCATTCGGGCGCACCCTATGACAGACAGATTGAACATACAAACCGAGGCCGACCATGAGTTTCCTGTCTGCGACACTGTCACGCGTAAAACCTTCTCCGACCGTCGCAATGACAGCAAAAGCCGCCGAGCTGAAAGCCGCCGGTCGCGATGTCATAGCCCTGAGTGCGGGTGAACCCGATTTCGACACGCCTCAGAATATCAAGGATGCAGCTGTCGCCGCCATTGCGGCGGGCAAGACCAAATATACCGCGCCCGATGGCATTGCCGAGCTGAAACAGGCCGCCTGCGCCAAGATGAAACGCGATCATGGTCTGGACTACACGCCCGCGCAGATTTCGGTTGGGACCGGCGGCAAGCAGACGCTGTATAACGCGCTGATGGCGACCATGAACGAGGGCGATGAGGTGATCATTCCCGCGCCCTACTGGGTCAGCTATCCCGATATGGTTCTGCTGGCAGGCGGAACACCCGTGGTCGTCGAAACCACGCTTGAGAACAGCTTCAAACTGACAGCCGATCAGCTTGAGGCCGCGATTACGCCCAAGACCAAGTGGTTCATCTTCAACTCGCCGTCGAACCCCACAGGTGCAGGCTACAGCCGGGACGAATTGAAGGCCCTGACCGACGTTCTGATGCGCCACCCGCAAGTCTGGATCATGTCAGATGACATGTACGAACACCTTGCCTATGACGGTTTCGAATTCTGTACACCCGCCGAGGTTGAGCCCGGTCTTTACGATCGGACGTTGACGTGCAACGGGGTCTCGAAAGCCTACGCGATGACAGGGTGGCGGATTGGCTATGCCGCCGGTCCGGTCGAGATCATTACCGCGATGCGCAAAATTCAGTCTCAGTCCACCTCAAACCCCTGCTCGATCAGCCAATGGGCGGCAGTCGAGGCCTTGAACGGAACGCAGGCGTTTCTGGCCCCGAACAACGAGACCTTCAAACGTCGCCGCGATCTGGTCCTGGGTATGTTGAACGCGATTGACGGGGTCACCTGCCCCACACCCGAAGGCGCATTCTACGTTTATCCCTCGATTGCAGGCTTGATCGGGAAAACCACACCCGCGGGTACGCTGATCGATTCGGATGAGGCCTTCGCAACCGCCCTACTGGAAGAACAAGACGTCGCCGTTGTCTTCGGCGCGGCCTTTGGCCTGTCACCAAACTTCCGGGTCAGCTACGCGACCTCGGACGAAGCGCTGACCGAGGCCTGCAGCCGCATCCAACGCTTCTGCGCCTCGTTGACCTGACCGGAGACACACATGACCGCCGAGCTTCCAGAATACTATTTCCGCATTCGAGAAAACGGAGCGGTGGTGTTCAAGATCGATACCGAGAACCGGCAACGCCGGATCGAGATGGATCAGATTGCGGTCATCAATATTCGCAATGGCGAGGTCAAACCGCACGGCCAACGCAGCCTGACCGAGGCCGAAACCGCCGAAATCGCACGCTGGATGGAAGCGCGCAAGGCCCTGCTGGCCCAGCGGGACATCGATGATATCCACCGTGCGATTGACTACCTGAACCTGACAACCCAATGGGCGCAATCAAAGGCCTCGGACGACCAACTTGAGGATGTGACCGACCGACTGCTGATGGCAATGCACGACTTGCGCTCGGTTCTGGTGCGCAAGAAGGCCGATCGGTTGAGACAGGACTAACGGCTATTCTGCCGGAACCCCGACCTCGCGGACCGACCGCATCCAGAAACGAGCCATCAGAAGAACGGCGGCGCATGCCAGCCCCAGAACAAGACCCAGCCAGACACCGATGCCGTCCATCTCGCGGACGAACCCAAAATAGTAGGATGCGGGTATTCCCACCACCCAATAGCTGAGCGCGGCCATAACCATAGGGACCTTGGCATCCTGCAATCCGCGCAGCAGACCCAGCGCTATCACCTGAGCTCCATCGACCAGTTGGAACAGCGCCGCCATCGCCAGCAACCCGGTCCCGATTGCCAGAATTTGGCCGCGTTGTTCACTATCGGCTTCCATAAACAGCGAAATCAGCGGCTCGGCACAGGTCAGGAACAGGATGATCGTCAGGACCGAGACCACCAGAGACATTCCCGTCACGGCAATTGCGCCGCGCTCCAGGTGTGCCCGGTCCCGTCGGCCCAACGCATTGCCCGCGCGGATGGTGGCCGCGTTCGACAGACCCAGATGAACCATGAAGGTGGCCGAGGCCAGGTTCAACGCGATGCCATGCGCGGCCAAGGGCACCTGCCCCAGCCATCCCATCATGATGGCAGATGTCGCGAATAGGGTTACTTCGGCCAAAGTGGTCAAACCAATCGGCACACCCAATCGCAGAACACGACCGAACATCTCCCAATCCGGACGCCAGAATCGGCGAAACAGGCTATGTTCCGGCAACACGCGCACTGCATAAATGACGACAGCAATCAGCGATACGACCTGAGTCACGATGGATGCAATGGCCGCACCCAGAACGCCCAGTTCCGGTGCGCCCCAGTTGCCAAAGATCAGCGCATAGTTGGTGATCCCGTTAACAGCCGCCGCCACAACCGTGATCCACAGAACAATCTGCGTGCGTTCCAGCGCCGCCAGATAAGATTTCAAGACCATCACCAGCAGCGCCGGAAACAGCCCCCAACCGGCGACACGCAGGTATTCGGATGCAGTTTCAGCCACTTGCGGCTCTTGCTTCAAGGCGATCAGGACCGGATAGGACCACCAAAGCAAAGGCATGACCAGCGTGGCGTACAGCAAGGAAAGCCACAGCCCCATGCGGGTCGAGCGACGAATACTGGTCTCGTCATCTTCTGCCGCAGCCGTCGCCACCATCGGCATCACAGCCCAACCAAAGCCGGCCCCGAACAGAAACAACACAAAGTAGTAGCTGCCTGCCAGCGTCACCGCTGCCAGAGCTTCGACCCCGTACCAGCCCAACATGACCGTATCGGTCAGACCGATTGCAAACTGTGCCAGATGCCCGCCGATCAACGGCAGACCCAGCACGGCTATGGCGCGGAAATGGCCGGGATATGTCATCACCTTTGTCATTTCCCAAGCCATATGCCCGGCCCGCAGTCCCGGCAAGAGCGGATCAGAAAAATTTCAAAGTGAGACAAGGAGCCCGACAATCCAACCGCCGCAATTCAAATGCGGTGCTGCGGCGGTTTCGATGCTTCAGCGAGCCTCGGGATGCAGGGCAGTGCCCAGAATATGTTCCGAGCGATGGATCACGTGATGCGCCTGTCCGACGATAAGCGGATCAGGTTCCCCGACCACATCGTGATCTTTCCCGGGATAGTCCAGCGTCGAAAGGAAATGGCGCATGCAATTCAGGCGCGCGCGTTTCTTGTCGTTCGATTTGACGATGGTCCAGGGCGCATCAGCGGTGTCGGTATAGAAGAACATTGCCTCTTTCGCCTCGGTGTAGTCATCCCACTTATCCAGGCTGGCTTTGTCGATTGGTGACAGCTTCCACTGTTTCAGAGGATCCGTCTCTCGACTTTTGAAGCGGCGTTGCTGTTCTTCCTGCGTCACCGAGAACCAGTATTTGTAAAGCTGGATACCCGAACGCGCCAGCATCCGTTCCAGATCCGGTGTCTGCCGCATGAATTCCAGGTATTCGTTGGGCGTGCAGAACCCCATAACCCGTTCAACGCCCGCGCGGTTATACCAGGATCGGTCATAAAACACCATTTCACCAACGGTCGGCAATTCCTGCACGTAGCGTTGGTAATACCATTGCCCCTTTTCTTCCCATGTCGGCTTGTTCAACGCCACAACACGCGCCTGTCGGGGGTTCAGATGCTCCATAAACCGTTTGATCGTACCGCCCTTGCCGGCGGCATCGCGGCCTTCGAACAGCAGAACAAACCGCTGCCCTGTCTCCTGCGCCCACAGCTGAACCTTGAGCAGTTCAGCCTGCAACTGCGCCTTTTGCGCCTCATAGGTCGGGCGCGCCATTTTGCGGCCATAGGGGTACTTACCGCTTTCAAACGCCTGCCGAATCTTTTCGTGGCTGGGAACGCTTGGTGTCTTGTCTGCAACAATTTGGATTTCTGGCTTGGGTGGTTCTGTTTGCGCAATGGCTACCATACATTGGGTCCTTTCTCACTGTCCGCTGGGACGGCTAGCAGATTCAGCGCCATTTTGCCTTGATGGGGATCAAACCGAGGCCCGGAAACCCAAGTTTTCAACGTGAAATCCATCATGATCGGCAGGTTTCTGGGCAACTCCAATCCCGACGGAGCCACACGCCCTTAGGTCGCTTGCTATCGATGGCCCCAATCGTCTGGTTTGTCCGAGTTGTTGGGCGACAATCCCAAAACGTCCCCATCCGTCGAACACCCCAATCCAAGCACCGTTCGGTTGGCGTAGGAAAAATACGCGCAGACCTGATTGATCTCCAGAATCTCTCCATCATCCCAACCTGCGTCGCGCAAGGCGATCACATCCGTTTCAAGCAAATCCGCAGGTGCCTCGGTCAGTTTGCGCGCATAGCCCATCGCCACGATCTGGGCCGCGTCGAGCGGTGCATCTCCGGGCCGACGCGCCTCGATAGCCGCGCGGATAGCATCCCCGCGCGCACTATCCCCCAGTAATCGCTGCAACCCGCTGAAATGATGCTCGACACAATAGCCGCACCGGTTCAGCGCACTGACCCAAACCCCCAGAACCTCGAGAAACCATTTGGGTATCTTGTTCCCGGAATGGTGCAGTACATTTTTGTAGAGCGCCATGTGACCTTCCATCGAATGCGGACGCAGGGAATGGGTCATCATGATGTTGTCGACAGTGTTGTCAGGTCCGCTCACCCGGTCATAGAGTGTTTTCAGCCTGCCGGTCGCGGCATCAACAGGAACGGTTTTGATCCAGCTCATTGAAGTCTTTCATCTAAAATTGCGTGTCCAGTTCATCCGCGCCACCCTGAACCGTCAAGCCCAAGCTTGCGTGACATTCCAGGTCAGATAACCTTGAGCCGAGATTGCAAAAAATGGGGGGCGCTCCAGATGCTCAAATTTACCGGAACTCTCTCGATCCTGGCGCCGTTGCTGACCGTGCCCATCTACGCGCAGCAAAGCACAGGAACGGATATTACGAATGCCATTCTGACCAGCCGCTCGGGCGATTGCGCGCACTATGTTGGTGACTATTCGGCTACGGTCGAGGACATCCAGAAACAGACCCGGTATCAGTCTCAGGTCAGAATCGTGGCCGATGACGAGACTTGTACAATCGCTTCCAATGGCACCCCCAATCACGACTTCAACGGGTCAACTGCGCGGTTTGCAAATGATTTCAAACCCGTGCTGTCCGAATTTCAGGTTCCCAGAACCCCCCGAAAGGCTGCCCAGACAACCCCATTAGGCCAACGGGCGTATAACGCCATATTGTTCAACGGTGTGCCCGTCGATCTGCTATCTGCGGGGTGCTACCGCCCCAACGGTCGGCGGGCCGACAAGAACGGCAACGTTCTGGCAGGGTGCACGATCCGCGACCCGTGGCTGATCGATCCGCCCTCATACGACAAGTATTTCGGCGTTGATCTTCACAACGCCCACACGCAGCCGGACGGCCGCTATCACTACCACTCGAACCCCAATGCATTGTTTGTCGACCGCGAGTTTACCGAGCCCTCGCCCGTCATTGGCTTCGCTTCTGACGGATTTCCAATCTTCGGCTCGATCTTCAAGGATTCGACCGGCACAATCCGGGCGGCAATATCCGGGTATGAGTTGAAAACCGAAGATCGCCCTTCACCGCCGAACGGCCCCGGCGGCAAACCGGATGGCACATATATCGATGACTACAGATTCACCGGAAAGGGCGATCTGGACGAATGCAACGGCATGACGGTTGACGGTCAATACGGCTACTACGTCACCTCGTCTTATCCCTGGATCATGAACTGTTATGTCGGAACACCAGATCCGTCTTTCAAAAAATAGACTGATTCCGCTGAAGAAGGGACACAACACCTCGCGCCCCTCTTCCCCCGCACCACATCACCTGCCATAATGAAGGAAACCTAAAAACAAGAGCAGCCCATATGCCCGACGATCTGTTGACGCCCGAAGCGACCAATACCTATGACGCATCCTCCATCGAGGTGCTCGAAGGTCTTGAACCTGTTCGCAAACGCCCAGGCATGTATATCGGCGGCACGGATGAGCGCGCGCTGCACCATATGGTGGCTGAAATCCTCGACAACTCGATGGACGAAGCGGTCGCGGGCCACGCCAACCGGATCGAGGTTGAGCTGCACGCGGATTACGCCCTGACGGTGCGCGACAACGGGCGCGGCATTCCGATCGACCCGCACCCCAAATTTCCCGACAAATCCGCACTGGAGGTCATCCTGTGTACCCTGCACGCGGGCGGTAAATTCTCGGGCAAGGCCTATCAGACCTCGGGCGGTTTACACGGTGTGGGCGCGTCGGTCGTGAACGCCTTGTCGGATTCGATGGTCGTTCAGGTGGCGCGCGACAAGACGCTGTTCGAACAACGGTTCTCGCGCGGTGTCCCGCTGGGCCCGGTCGAAAAGGTCGGCGCGGCCCCAAACCGGCGCGGCACCACGGTGACCTTCCATGCCGACGCTGAAATCTTTGGCCACCATAAATTCAAACCCGCGCGGCTGTTCAAGTCCATCCGCTCCAAGGCCTACCTGTTCTCGGGCGTGGAAATCCGGTGGAAAACCGCCATCGACGATGGGGAAACACCAACCGAGGCGACGTTCCACTTCCCCGGTGGCTTGTCGGATTACCTCAACGAGACGATGAACGGCTCGTCCACATACGCCGATCAGCCCTTTGCCGGCACCGTGGATTTCCGCGAGAAATTCGGCACCGCCGGCAAGGTCGAATGGGCGATCAACTGGACGCCCTCGCGCGACGGGTTCATCCAATCCTACTGTAACACCGTCCCCACGCCCGAAGGCGGCACCCATGTGGCCGGATTCTGGGCCGCCGTCCTCAAGGGCATCAAAGCTTATGGCGAGTTGATCAACAACAAAAAGGCCGCGCAGATCACCCGCGAGGACCTGATCACCGGCGGCTGCGCCCTGGTGTCCTGTTTCATCAGCGAGCCCGAATTTGTCGGCCAGACCAAAGACCGCCTTGCCACGGTCGAGGCACAGCGGCTGGTGGAAAACTCGGTCCGCGACCATTTCGACAACTGGCTGGCTGCTGATACGAAATCCGCTGGCGCCATTCTCGATTTCCTCATTCTGAGGTCCGAGGAACGTCTACGCCGACGGGCCGAGAAGGAAACACAACGCAAGTCCGCCACTAAGAAACTTCGTCTCCCCGGCAAGCTGGTGGACTGCTCTAGTTCAACACGGGACGGCACCGAACTGTTCATTGTCGAGGGCGATTCGGCCGGCGGTTCGGCCAAGATGGGCCGCAACCGCAAGACACAGGCCTTGCTGCCCCTGCGCGGCAAGATCCTGAACGTGCTGGGCGCGGCCAGTTCCAAGCTGGGCACCAATGCCGAAATCAACGACCTGACCCAGGCGCTGGGTGTGGGGCTTGGCACCAAATTCAACGTCGACGACCTGCGCTATGACAAGATCATCATCATGACCGACGCGGATGTTGACGGCGCGCATATCGCGGCGCTGCTGATGACGTTCTTCTTCACCCAGATGCGGCCCATGATTGACGCGGGCCACCTCTACCTCGCCTGCCCGCCCCTCTATCGCCTGACCCAAGGCGCTAAACGCGTCTATTGTCTGGACGAGGCTGAACGGGATGGGTGGCTGGAAAAAGGTCTGGGCGGCAAAGGCAAGATCGATGTCTCGCGCTTCAAAGGTCTGGGCGAAATGGACGCCAAGGACCTGAAAGAGACCACGATGGACCCGGCATCCCGCAAACTGATCCGCGTCACCATAGATGAGGACGAACCCGGCGAAACCGGCGATCTGGTCGAGCGCTTGATGGGTAAGAAACCCGAACTGCGGTTCCAGTATATTCAGGAGAACGCGCGGTTCGTGGAGGAATTGGATGTTTGAGATTAATTCGATTGGTGACGACCGCAAACAATTTCGCAGTCGTCTAGATTTCTTATTGCATCCTTCAAGGCACATCGAGCTTTCAACCCAGTTGAAAGGACGTACGAAAGCCATAAACGAAATGTTGGACGCATTTGAAACCTCTGGAGCACATCCCTTCATTTGGGGCGCCCGTGGCATCGGAAAAACGTCAGTTGGACACACTGCCTGTGGTGTCTGGGATGATGAGGTTGAACTATGCGCGGCAGTCGGATGCGGAACAGAAACTAACTTCCGCTCGTTGCTTCAAGACATCGTTAACGATGTGTTTGAGCGTCAGCCTTCTCTTCTGAAGGGCAAAAAGGTCCGCGCACAGCTCAAGTTTTTGGGTGTAACCCTTACAGGAGAAACTGGCGATCTACTCAGTGTCTCTGAAGCAGTCAGTCCCAACCAAGCTTGTTCAATTGTTAAGCAAGTAATTCAACCTTCGGATATTGATAAAGTACCGTGTGTCATAGTAGATGAATTTGATCGTCTATCAAATGATGAAACCTTTCAACACATTGCCGACATGCTTAAGCAAATGTCGGTAAGTGCGGTGCCGGTCAAGTTCATATTCTGTGGCGTCACTCGCGATTTGGACGACCTTCTTAGCGCTCATGAATCTGTAGATCGCTATGTTCAAGGTGTTGAACTAAAACCCCTTACGGCAAATGCGGTTTGGGAGATTATCGATGACATAGAAGAAGAGTTCCAAGTTAGCTTTCATCGCGGCCAGCGCATGCGAATTAGCCAAATCTCCTGCGGCTATCCTCACTTTGCTCACTTGATCCTTAAGTATTCACTACTGTCCATGTTCGAACGTAAAGAGAAATCAAAGGATGTCTCAAAGGAAATTTTCGACGATGCTTTGAAACGTTCTGCCGAAAAAGCAGCAACACGCTTAAGAACTGCTTATGATTCAGCCATAAAGAAGGGGACAGACAGATATGTTGAGGTCTTGTTCGCCCTCGCTGATGGACCGCATTTATCAAAACAATTCAAAGATATAGCCGACGATTATAAAAAGATAATGGAGTTAAGGCCCAGTCGGCTTGGATATGATGTCGATAAGAACAATGGCCAAGATCTTCGAAACGCCCTCGAAAGCTTGTACAAGCGTAAATTTCTTAGAAAGGGAAAGTCTGGCTGGTACGAATTCGATGATCCAATGCTACGCGGTTACGTTAGATTAGTGGCTGAGCAAGAAGGAATCGAACTGGGAGAATCCACTTTTCCAGCATAAACTAAACCAGCCCCCTTGCCTAACCCGTTGATCCTGTTCACACTTACCCTCAATCCGTCATCCAAGAACGACATTTGAGGTTCCGAGCGTCCAAGACCCAATTTAACCACGAACAATTTTCCGAACGGGAGGACGACATGAAAACACTCACCCTCGGGTTGGCCCTGACCCTGCTGGCCACGGCAGCCCCCGCACAGCAGATGCTCAGCACCGCATCCCCCATTCCAGACGGGGCCGAGACGCGGTTCTGCTACTATGACGGCATGGCCTATTCCGAAGACGCCTTTGTCCTGATGGTCGGCGACAACACCGTCACCAACACGGTCACCACGGTTCAGGAACGCTTGCTGCGTTGCCATCGCGACAATGACGGCACGCTGAAATGGAAGCCGCAGAGCACGTTCTCGACCAATAACTGAGACCTGCGCCCTGATCAGACGGACAACCCGATCAAGGCTACTCCGCCCGCCATCAGGACCGCCGCGCCCAAGCGGCGCATCCAGTTGCCCTCGTGCAGGAAGATGAACCCGATCAGGGCGGCGAAGATGACGGATGTTTCGCGCAGCGCCGAGACCGCGCCCAGCGGGGCGAAATTCTTGGCATAGAGCACAAGACCGTAGGCCGTCATCGACACAAGCCCGCCAAGGATGCCGATCATCCAGACCTTGGGACGCAGGGCGGCCAACGTGTCCCGCTTGCGCACCCCAACGAACCCCGCGATGAACAGGTGCAAAAACGCGCCCCAGGCCCAGTAGCTGAGCGTATTGCCCGACAGCCGCACCCCGATCCCGTCGACCACCGAATAGATCGAGATGCAAAACCCCGTGCCCAGCGCGAAACCCAGCGCGCTGCGCCCGACGCCTGAGCGCAGCGCGCTCCAACTGCTGAGCTGAATGCCCAAAGCGATCAGCGCGATCCCGCCCCAGGCCTGCAAGGGCAGAACCTCGCCCACCAGCACCATGGCCCAGAGCGAGACCAGCGCGGGTACGATGCCGCGTGCGATGGGGTAGACCACGCTCAGATCGCCATGCTGGTAGGCTTTGCCCAGCATGTAGTAGTACCCGAAATGCACAACGGTCGACAGCGCGATGTAGACAAAGCTCTCGGCACTGGGCAGCGGCAGCAGCAGGATCATCCCTGAGGCCGGGATGACGTGCCCCAGCGCAACAAGGCCCAGCGTTGTCGTCCGGTCCGCGGCTGTTTTCACAATCGCGTTCCACACCGCATGCAGCAGGGCCGCCGTGAGAATGATGAGTATGACGAACAGGGTCACGCTTGCGCCTTCCGCGTTGAGTCTTGGCCCTGATTGGGTCAATCGCGCAGTTTGCACAGCGGTTGGGCAAGCTCAATACGGGATCCCGGCAAGGCGCGATCTATTCCAGCGTTTCCTGCAGCCAGTTGGCGATTTGAACGGCGGGCTTTTGCCACCCCGGCTCCATGAACAGGAAATGCGCGTGGTTTTCAACGGGCAGAAAGGTCGCCCGGTCTCCGTAGAGCTTCGCAAGCGCGCGGCAGGTGTCGGGGTTCACCGCCCGGTCCTCGGTGCCCGAGACGATCAGCACCGGGCAGTCGACCTTGTCGATATCGACCTTCATCGCGTGGTGGTCGTCGAACATCCAGAAGAACATCTCGAACATGACGCGCCCGCTTTCTGCACCCAAGCGGTCGAACACCGCATGTTGCTGCGCTTCGGGCATTTTGTTGAGCGCGAACGGCGCCATCAGGTCGAATTCAACGCGCATGGGGTGTTTCCAGAAGGCCCCGCCCTCCATCAAGGCACGTGGTACGGCGCGTTCATCGTCCGTTTCCGGCAGCGTGCCCCAAGGGGCGTTCGGGTTGATCAGGACAAGCGCGCTGGCCAGACCACGAGACGCCACCTGCTGCGCCACCACCCCAGCAATCGCGTGACCCAGCAGGACCGGTTTGCCGCCCAGCCCTTGAACGAAGGCTGCGATATCGTCCGCATAGTCCGCTACACTGGTGTCAGTCAGGCCTGGGTCCGGTTCAGCCTTTGGGTCACCACCGTGATATCGCAGCGCCGGGGTATGAACGCTCCAACCGCGATCGCGAAAGAATTGCGCGTAGTCCTCCATACACCAAGGGCCCGCAAACGCGCCGTGGATCAAAACTATGTCTTTGGCCATGAAAACCTCCGGCTTTTGCACAATCAGTATGAGCATCCTGTAAGACGAAACAACTGCGCGTGATCCCGGTTGCGCAACAGGGTGGACCACCTAAACTTGATCTCATGACTTTTGTGACCGAGAACCAGCTGCCTCTGTTGATCCTGTTCTTCCTGATCGGATCGCTAGGAACAGGTTTTTTGTTCCGCAAACCGGCGGGGCACAGGGCCTGGAAGCTGGCTGATCTGGTCTGGGTCGTGCTGGGTGGTATTGGCGCCCTCGTGGCGGTTCTGGCCGGGCTCTATACGGCGGACAGTTCGCGGCTGGACCGGCAGATTGATGTGGCCTATGCGGCCTCATCTGCCTTTGACCGGGATGCGGCGCGGTTTCGACTTCGGTTCTGCGATCCTGCTTACGATCCCGACACAAATGTACTGTGCGAAAAGGTCGAATTTCTTTCGGCTTCGACCGCCAGCAATGCCGACCTGCCATTGTTCATTGCCGTGACAAACGAGGTCGCGCCCCTCCAAGGGTTGCATTTCCTGTTTGGACGGCAGGAGAAGGTTGAAATGGAGGGGATGGCTGCCAAGGCCAATGCATTCGACATTGATCAGTTTCTGGTTTTTACATCATTGGATGAAGAAACGCAGACCGCCATCGACAATATGCGGCGCAAGGTGCCTGCAATTGCGGGCGACTACCTGATATTGGCGCAAAGCTATGACGAGTTGATCGAACAGGTGGGCAAACTGCAGGACGAGTGGGAGTATTTGCAGGCCAATGCACATATTCTAGTCTTGCAGATCGTGGCCTTGTGCCTGGTCAGCTTTGCCGCCCCGTTCCGGCTGGGAAAATCCATTGTCGAACTACGCACCACCCTTATCGACGATAGACCTGCGCCAGATGTTCCGGATCGCTCCCAAGAAGATACCGCGTCAGAGTCCACAAATTCCGACCGCCCCGCCTCAGCCAACCCGCCCTCTCATAGCGTTCCGCACTCGTGACAGCCTGAGCGTCCAACAACGTGATGCGAGGGAGCGCACGCGCCAGCGCGACATCCTCCATCAGTGGTTGATCCGCGTATTCTCCGACACGGATATAGAGGGCACGTGGCAGCAGCAAACCCTGATCTCCATAAGGCAAACTGAACACACGGCTGCGCAGGTTGGCCCAGCCTGCAACCCAGCGCGGAGCGATGCCGCTGGACCGAAAGGCCAGCCTGAAGGCTGCGGGGGCCTTGGAAGGGATGTGATCCGCAACTGTGGTTGTCCATCCCGGCTGCAGCACCGTATCCGCATGTAGAACCAGCAGCCAATCGCCCTTGGCCCGCGCACAGCCCCGACGCAACTGTCCACCACGCGATGCGCGCCCGTCAATCACCTCGGCCCCGGCTTCTTCGGCGATCACAAGGGTCCGATCGGTCGAGCCGCCATCGCTGATGATCAACTCGCGGACCAGACCGGCATGAAGCCCCTCCATCAAAGCCTGAAGGCACGCGGGCAATGCATGTTCTGCGTTCAGTGTCGGGATCACGATGCTGATCGGGGCAGGCACGTTTGATAACCTCTGGTCTTGGCGGCGGAACTTCCTATATCACGAGGCCAGAGGTAATGACGAGGACCAAGCCATGCCCACCCGCCGCATTCTGCGCCTGACCGGCTCGGATACCGAGAGCTTCTTGCAGGATCTGATCACCAACGACATCGGCGGGCTGGATACAGGACTGGTTTACGCCGCGCTGTTGACCCCTCAGGGCAAGTACCTGGCCGATTTCTTCCTGACGCGTGAGGACGATGGGGTACTGCTGGACGTGGCTGAAAACTTGGCCGACGATTTGTTCAAACGATTGAGTCTGTACAAGCTGCGCGCGGACGTGACGATCGAGGACTCGGGCTTGAGCCTTCACCGTGGCTCTGGCGCGGCCCCCGAGGGTGCCCTGCCCGATCCGCGCCATGCGGATATGGGGTGGCGTCACTACAAACCGCACCCAGAAAGCGACGATGGAACCGACTGGGATGCCATTCGTGTACGTCATTGTATTCCTGAAACCGGCATCGAACTGACAACGGACAGCTACATTCTGGAATCCGGGTTTGAAACGCTAAACGGCGTTGATTTCAAAAAGGGGTGCTATGTGGGTCAGGAAGTCACCGCGCGAATGAAGCACAAAACTGAACTGCGCAAAGGATTACGGCGGGTTGCCATCGACGGAGCCGCCCCTATCGGCAGCGCGATTCTATCGAACGGCAAACCTGCGGGCACCCTGTTCACCCAATCGGGTGGTCACGCAATTGCCTATCTGCGCCTGGATCGTGCAGGGAATGACATGCAAGCCGACGGAGCGACAATCCGCTTGGTCGACTGACGCTTGTTGCCAATTCGGCACGTGCATTTGGCGGCGACACCACGGACCCTTTGAACCGTGGCACTTCGGCTGCCACAGTGCGGGTATTCGAACAACACGGATGCCCGCATGTTCCGACTTTATTCCGCGATCTGGCGCGCCAGTGCCGGGCGGCAAATCATCCTCATCGCTCTGTCGCTGGCCGTGGCCGCGCTGGCCGCGGTTCCGCTGGAGTTTCAGCGCGACATCATCAATCACCTGACCTCGGGCGATGTAGAAACCGAACGGCTGATCCTGCTGGGTCTGGGCATGATGGCGGTGATACTGTTGAGCCTCGCGTTGAAATGGGTGCTGGGCTATCGCGCGGGGACGTTGGGAGAAGACATGATCCGTCTGATCCGCAACCGGCTGCTTTGGCGGTCGTCAGACATCACTGAGACCGGTGAGAACGTCCGAAAAGGCACAATGACCACCGCAATCTCGGCCGAGGCCGAAGAGTTGGGAAAATTTGCTGGCGGTGCGTACTCGGACCCTGTGGTTCAGATTGGCACATTGATCAGCGTGATCGGCTATATCTCGTCGACCCAACCGGGGCTGGGCCTTATCGCTTTCTCCATGATTGTCCCGCAGATCATCATTGTCCTGGTGTCGCAGCGCAAAGTGAATGTCTTCGTGGCCGAACGTGTCCGTATCCTGCGCAGTGCGACCGACCAACTGACCACCGAAGAGATCGATGCCGTCGAGCAGGACATCAACGCCCTATTCGATGAGATATACGAAACCCGTCGTCAGATGTTCCTGTGGAAACTCTCTGCCAAGTTCCTGCTGAGCGTGATCAATGGCGCAGGCACAGTCGGCGTACTGATGCTGGGTGGCTGGTTGGTGCTTCAGGGTCGCACGGATGTTGGCACGGTTGTTGCTGCCACCAGCGGTTTGACACGCATACAGGGCCCGACCGCCTTCCTGATCGCGTTCTACCGGCAGGTCAGCGCCAACCGCATCAAATATGAACTTATGCTGGAACTCTTTGGTCCCGATCCGGCGCGATATCGGCTGCGCACATAAAAAGACCGCGCTTGCCTGTCGCTGCGCAGTCTTGTGGAAAACGGTAGGAGCGATGCACTAGGCGCGTTCGGAATATTCCATGGTCTCGGTGTTCACGACGATCATCTCGTCCTGGCCGATGAAGGGCGGCACCATGACCTTGACGCCGTTGTCCAGAACCGCCGGTTTGAACGAGTTTGCCGCGGTCTGACCTTTGACCACAGGCTCGGTCTCAACGATCTGGCACGTGACCTTCTGTGGCAGCGTCGCGTTCAGTGCTTCGCTGTCGTAGAATTCGACCACAATGGTCATGCCGTCCTGCAGAAACGGACGACGTTCACCCAGCAGTTCCGACGGCAATTCGATCTGTTCATAGGTTTCGGAATCCATGAACACCAACATACCATCGGATTCGTACAGGAATTGCTGATCCTTCTGCTCAAGCCGCACACGCTCGACCTTGTCCGCCGAGCGGAACCGTTCGTTCAGCTTTGAGCCGTTGCGCAGGTTGCGCAGCTCGACCTGGGCAAAAGCACCACCTTTACCGGGCTTTACGTGATCGACTTTTACGGCAGCCCACAGCCCGTCGTTATGCTCAAGCACGTTGCCGGGGCGAATTTCGTTCCCATTTATCTTGGGCATTACATAAATCCTTCACAAACGGTTGATGCGTCAGTTCCCGTCCCTATATCTGGCGGGATCACACCTGACAAGACAACGACACCTAGTGCTGCACATGCAGCGAGCCATGCAAGTGACGCAACGCAACTATGCATTTTAGCTGTATCCGAATCGCAGCTAATAGGTCATAAGAGCCGTCACGCCGAAAATGCAAGAGCAAGAACAACAAGGAAGACGAGATGAGAGATTTCGTTGACGGCACTGCCTTTAACAACGAGCAAGGCAATCGTGCACGCAAACTTTTCGCGGCCGTTGTGTTGGCTGCACTTGATGATGCCATCGCCGATGACAAGAAATACGGCAATGGCCCCGAACAAATCGCCCGTTGGGCGCGTTCGCGCGATGGGCGCGAGGTTTTGTCCTGCGCGGGTATCGACCCGAATGAGCGGGTAGTCAGCGGATTGATGGACTTCGTTGGCCGTGGCGTGCGAACCTCGGTCGCATTGTCGCGCGAAGAAAGCGAGCGTCGCAATGCCGCTCAGCAAGCCGAAGCCGCCTGATCCAAGGCACATTCGCAAAGAAAAAACGCGTGCCCGACCTTCGGGGCGCGTTTTTCTTTTGCGCGGTCAGAAAAACAACAGCCACTGGCGGGCGACCCAGATTTCGGCTGCCAGAAGGATGGCGAAGAATAGCTTCCCAGAGGCGGACAACCCCCTGTTCAAGAGAACCACGTAAGAGCCCGCGCAAAGAGAAACCGAAACCGGCATCACCCAAAGCGCATGATGTGTGCTGTCCCAATAGCTGACCGGGCTGTGAAAAACCCAATCCGACAGAGGCCAGAATTGAGGCCGCCCGTCACCCGCATGAAGCCCGAAATCCATCGATAGATGCAGCAATGCTGCGGATGCGGCCACCGTTAGAAACCGCCAGCCCCGCCAGAGCCCGAGCGTCAGCGCCACCCCCCACAGGATGAAAGAATTGTCGATGGCAAACACAGTCTGCCAGACGGGCGAAAAATAGAGCTCGTCAAACACCACATGCGGCGGAATTCCAAGAATGTAGAGCGATGTGCCTGCCATCACATACAGTGAAAGGTCCGGCAAAAGGGAACCCGTCACTGCGGCCCACAGAACGCGCCCACGTGCCGGTCGCGCGAAGGCTGCAGCCCCTATCAAAAGATGCGCAGGCGTGTTCATCAGGGGCTTTCCCTTTGGTGCCAAATCAGGTCATCTGCCCCTCAAGGTATAGGAGACGACCATGGTTCGCGCCATCATGATTCAAGGCACCGGCAGCAATGTCGGCAAATCGGTTCTGGTGGCCGGGCTTGCGCGCGCGTTCACACGGCGCGGGCTTCGGGTGGCTCCGTTCAAACCTCAAAACATGTCCAATAACGCCGCTGTCACCGAAAACGGTGGCGAGATCGGACGCGCGCAGGCCCTTCAGGCGCGGGCTGCGAACCGTCCCGCCCACACGGATATGAATCCCATCCTTCTGAAGCCGGAAACAGATACAGGCGCGCAGATCATCGTGCAGGGCCAGCGCGCCGGCACAATGAAGGCGGGCGATTACCGCAAGGACAAGTCCAAACTGCTGGGAGCTGCACTGGAGAGCTTTGGCCGTCTGTGCAGCGACGCTGACCTGGTGCTAGTCGAAGGGGCCGGTAGCCCGGCGGAAACCAACCTGCGCCCAGGTGACATCGCCAATATGGGTTTTGCCTGCGCCGCCGGGGTTCCCGTGGTTCTGGTCGGCGACATCCACCGCGGGGGCGTGATCGCCCAGATTGTGGGCACTCGGGCGGTGTTGGACGCAGGTGATCTGGCCATGATCCGCGGCTTCGTCGTGAACCGCTTCAAGGGCGACGTATCCTTGTTCGACGAAGGTCGCGACGACATTGCGGCGCGTACGGGATGGCCCTGCCTGGGCGTCGTGCCCTGGTTCCACGACGCATGGAAACTGCCGGCCGAGGATATGATGGACATTCGTTCGCACACCGGAGGAGCGTGCAAGATCGTTGTGCCCCAGCTGGAGCGGATGGCCAATTTCGATGACTTGGATCCGCTGTCCGCAGAACCCGGCATCAGTGTCGAGATCGTCCCGGCAGGCCGCGCTCTGCCCGGTGATGCGGATCTTGTACTGCTGCCCGGTAGCAAATCGACCATTGGCGATCTGGCCTATTTCCGGAAGCAAGGCTGGGACATTGACCTTTTTGCGCATGTGCGCCGAGGCGGACACGTTCTGGGCCTGTGTGGCGGATATCAAATGCTGGGCAAAACAATTGCCGATCCGGACGGGGTAGATGGTCGCCCGGGCACTGTTGAAGGTTTGGGTCTACTGGACGTGCACACTACAATGGCCGGGAAAAAGCAGGTGACTCTGACCCAGGCCTGCGCCCTGCCCAATCGCGAACCCGTAAGCGGGTACGAGATTCACATGGGACGCACAGAAGGGCCGGACTGCGCACGGGCATGGCTAGAGGTCGACGGTCGTCCGGAAGGAGCCGCCAGTGAAAACGGGCGCATATTGGGAAGCTACCTGCACGGCATTTTCTCGTCCGATGCTTTCCGCGCGCAATATCTGTCGACGTTGGGCGCAACCTCTGAGACCGCTTATGAAGACGGTGTCGAGCGGGCACTGGATGATTTGGCAGATCATCTGGAACTGGCTATGAGTCTGGACCTTTTGCTGGATTTGGCACAGTCACCGCAGCGGAGCTGAATACTTACTTCAGTTCCCGCGCGGCCAATGCCCGATGAATCTCTCGCCGGACCATTTTGCGCAAATTGCGGGTAATACGTTCACCCAACGCGCCCTGAAGCTCTTCCCGCACCACTTCGGCGATCATGTCGCGCAGGGCTTCTTCCTCGGACGGGGTTAGACCAACATCTCCGACTTCGGCTTCTTCGGTCTTGGACAAGGTCTCGTCCGCAGGTGACGCGTCCTTTGGCTGTTGAGGAGCAGATACACCCACATGCCGAACAAAAGTGGCAACAGGCTGGGGAGCGTCTTCTACCGGATCACTGAATTCCGCGCCAGCGCCCGTTAGAGACACATCCGAGCTTTCCACAATCTGTTCGAAGTGATCCAGTTCCTGAAACGCATGTCCGCTGGCCCAAAACAGCGCCTGTGTCGGGGTGCCGGAATACGCATCGTTGCTGTCCCCGTCAGGCTCCCATTGATCTTCGGTTCGCGCAATCGCTGCTTCCAACGCTTCTATCTTGGCGCTCAGGCTGTCCGTAAGCTCATCCGGTTTCGCCTTCTCCAATTGCTCCGGCGCATCCTGCGTCATGTTGGACATGTCCGCTTTATCTTCGTTGGCGGCGCCCGGCTGCACAATATCACTGGCCCGCAACAGCATCGGCTTGGCCGAAACCTTAGCACTGTATTTGTTTTCCAGCTTTAGAGGCCCTTGGGCCCTTTCGGATTTCGCAGGAGTGTTGACGCGAAGGGCGTCTGTCAGGACCAGACGCCCAGGCTTGCGCGAAACGGTTGCGGCATCAGAATCCGGTCTGCGACCGTCTTCGCTGACCAGACGTTTTACCGAAGACAAAACGTCCTCGATCCCCGCGTTTACGACACTATCCGACATTGTTCTCTACCGCTCTATCTTTAGGACCGAGTGTAGCCAAACAATCCGGTCCTCACAACCGATAGTATAGAGGGTTAGTCCCGCCGCAAGGCTTTGAGAACGCGGTCCAGGTCTTTGCTTTGCTTACTGACCTGTGCCGGCGCTTTTTTGACCAAGTTATAATAGAGCGTCGGGTCATAGATTTGAACGGCCAACCCAAGACGTTCGGCTGTCAAAAGCCCCTGAGACTGCAACAACTGATAGGCAGCCAGCGAGCGCTCTGTCCGCGAGGCAACTTCGGCCAGTTGCGCATCCAGAAGATCCTGCTGAGCGGTCAGAACGTCCAACGTTGTCCGCGCGCCCAGTGTCGCCTCTTCGCGAATCCCGTCAAATGCCACTTGCGAGGCCCGCACCCGCTCGGTCGATGCTGTCAGGCTCGCGCTGGCGGTCTCAAACCGGACATAAGCATCCGTCACCCCCTGCGTGATATCTTTTTGAACGTTCAACAGATTTGCCCGCGACGCATCCCGCGACGCCATGGCACGACGCACGTTGGCGGCCAAACGTCCACCTGCATAGATTGGCTGGTTGAAGCTCAGCGAGATCGTCGCGTCGTTCACGTAATTGTCGTTATCATAGCTTTCTGTCACGCCTGCATCAGCGTTCAAGCTGACATTGGGGCCCAAACCCGCCCGTTGTTGTTGAACAATCAAGTCGCGTGCACGAACCTGATGCTGGGCCGACAGAATTGCAGGATGATTGCGTTGCGCCAAACCGATTGCCTCGGACTGAGACCGCGGCAGATTGGGAAGGCTGGGTTGTCCGGCAGTTCGTCCCGGCAGTTTCCCGACGACATTGACATATTCGGCCTGCGCCGTACTCAGGTCGCCCTTGGCATCAGCGAGGTCTGCGCGCGAACTGGCAAGCTGAGCCTCGGACAGGGCCACATCCGTCCGGGTGACCTCACCCACATCAAACCGGTCATTCGAGGCGCGAAGCTCTTCGCTCGATAGATCAACGTTGTTCTGTCGAATTTGAACCGTCTCTTCCTGCAGCAGCACGCTAAGGTAGGCGATAGCTGCTCGCGACAAAACCTGCTGTTCTACATCGATCAGGGATTGGCGCGTCGCCAAAACCGTTTCCTGCGCCGATTGCTTGACCAATACCGAAGCGCCGCCATCGTAAAGCAACTGACTGAGGGTCAAACCGGTAAAGAAGTTTGCCGGTTCGTTTGTCGAGACGACGCCAAACGTTCTTGACCTGGTGAAGTCCTGCTGCACACGCACGGTCCAGTTGACGATCGGACGCAGCGCAGCAATCGCGATCGCCACATCCTCGTCTGCGGCCCGCAACAACGCCCGGTTCTGTTCCAGCAAGCCGCTGGTATTATACGCCCCGATAAACGCATCGGTCAGGTTGTCTGCCCACGCCATGCGCCCTGGAAGCGCACTCAGGGCAATGCCCGCAGTTACCGCAAGCGCTTTGACCAGCTTTTCTGCTGTCTTTCCACGCATACCAAATCCTCTCAAAACGAAATTACACTGCCTCTCCGGCAGTTTGCGCCTTTGTTTTCAACTAATCAAGGTAGCTGGTTCAACAACCGGCGGACTATAGCGAAAATGCACTCTCTTTGGAAAAACCATCCAGAACCAGAGCGCTGGCATTGAATGCATCCCGCCAGCTTACGACATCGCCAGATTTCCGACCGACCCGAACCGTGCCCAACTGCCCGTCAACGAACAGGCAGGCGATCCGTCCCTGATCCTTCAACTGCGCCAGTAGCGCGTCGGGCACCTGCTCCACGCCACCTTGCACCATTATCACGTCATAAGGTCCGTGTTCGGCCGCGCCTTGTTCCATAGGCCCAACGTGAATGATTGCATTGTCGACATCGGTCTCAGTCAACACCGACTGCGCTTCGGAAGCGAGGGCTTCGTCAGCTTCCACGCCGACAACCAGTTGCGCCATCCGCGCGGCCACAGCGGTCGAATAGCCGAAGGCCGGAGCGATATCCAGAACAACCTCATCTTTCGTAATGTTCAGTGAATCCAACATCTTGGCCAATGTACGTGGCTCAAGGATGCACCGGTTGTTGCCAAGCTCGATCAGCCCCTCGACATAGGCGGCTTCACGCTGTGCGTCCGGCACGAACCGCTCGCGCGGAACGACAAGCATCGCATCGATGATCGGAAACTTGGTCACATCAGAGGGTCGAACCTGTGTATCAACCATAGTGCGGCGTCGGGCTGCGAAATCTGCCATTTGGTCTCTCGTCTCATTCCCCTGGATGTCAGGCTTGTGCCACAGTCTGCATCCATCGACAACGGCTGTGATGCCGCAACCCGCAACTGACACCAAGATCGCATAGGCTACAAGCCCCACAATTCTTCAGCCGAAGGTCAAAATCGACAGCAATCCTCTGGACGCCCCTTGTGAAAGCTGCTAAAACGCCCATCACACCACGGCAAGTATTTGATTTTACTTGAAAAGGCGAGTTGGCGGAGTGGTGACGCAGCGGATTGCAAATCCGTGTACACCGGTTCGATTCCGGTACTCGCCTCCATAACAACAAAACTCTCAACCGCCCGTAGCACACACGGCCTAAGTTGACACACGCCCCTGCGGTACGACTTCATACCCTGGCTCTTCTGGCTCATCGTCCTGCATTTCCGGTGGAAAACCTGGCGCGCGGACGTCCAGGCCCGTGGACTCCTCCAGACGCCTAATGATGTTCGGGGAGAGTTCGCGGTCGCCAAAACGGGCGATTCCATCTTCGAAGATTTTGATCATCACCGGGTTGATTTCCAGGGGAACTCCGGCCCGGTCTGCAACGTCCTGAAACAATCCGATATCCTTTTTCACAAGGTCCATCGTAAAGGAAATATCGCGCGACCCGTTCAGGATGACCTGGCTTTCGGTTTCATGGACAAAAGACGTGCCGGACGAAATCTTTATCGCTTCGTAGGTCGTATTCAGATCCATGCCTGCCGCCTTGGCGGTGACCAGAGCCTCGGCGCAGGTGATCAGGTTGGCCGTGGCCAGATAGTTGGTCAGAACCTTCAGGACCGAGGCCGAGCCCAGCTCTCCGGTGTGCAGAACCCGGCGCCCCATTGTGGTCAGGAACGGCAATATGCGTTCGAATGTTGCGCGGTCGCAGCCCGCGAAGATCGAGATATTGCCCGTCGCGGCGCGGTGGCAACCACCCGAGACAGGGCAATCAACGGCTACCCCTCCGCGCTCCAGAACCAAAGCACCCAACCGCTTGACCTCGGCCTCGTCGGTTGTGGACATCTCCATCCAGATCTTACCGGGGTCAACCTCGGGCAGCATCTCTTGCATCACCGCGTCCGAGGCCGCAGGCGAGGGAAGGCAGGTGATCACGGCGTCGCAATCGCGCATCAACTGCGCCGGGTTGTCTGCGGGTTTCGCCCCCTGGTCTGCAAACGCGCGTACCAGATCAGAATTCAGGTCATGGACCGTCAGATCGATTCCATTGCGCAGCAGCGACCCCGAGAGCTTTCCGCCCACATTTCCCAGCCCGATGAACCCAACTTTCATAGATCGCTTCTCCCTGCGAGTGTTTCGGCCATGAAACCATGCCGCCCAGGGTACCGTCATGCCGCCCAGCGACCCTGGCAGGTCGCTTTTCATCCCCTTGCCCGTGTCAGCCCTGCAACCCGCTTGACAAGCTGCCTGCGCGTGCCGCATGTCCCTTCTGTTGGTGTCTGTAAGAACAGATGAAAAGGGAATGCGTCAGCGGTCAAACCGTCAAACGCAGCCGCCCCCGCGACCGTGACCGGAGAGGGTGCCCAATGCCACTGGCCAAGTGCCGGGAAGGCGGGACATCCGACAGGGCAAACGCCCTGACATCCGCAAGCCGGGAGACCTGCCAACGCCCGAAGATGAAACCGGACGGGGTGTTCCGGTGTCGGGTCCATGTCGCGATACGTGGCCCGCATGAAACCCCGTCCCCCACAAAGAGGATTGGGGGGATGAGAGACATGACCGAGACCACACCGGTCGAGCTGCTGGTTTGCACCACCTGCCGTCGCGGCTTGTCCGTCGAAGAGGATGCGCTGCGTCCCGGCGCGTTGTTGCACAAGGCGCTGGAACAGGCCGAATTGCCCGATGGTGTCACGCTGAAGGCCGTAGAATGCCTGTCCAACTGCGATCAGGGTTGTTCTATCGTGCTGCGTGGCGGGCCCGAGCGCTGGACCTTTGTCTATGAGCACCTCAATGAAACCGACCATGTCGAAACCATCGTTGAAGGCGCAACAAAGTATCTCGCCGCCGAGGATGGTCTGGTGAAATGGCGCGAACGCCCTGAACATTTCCGCAAAAACTGTGCGGCCCGCATTCCCCCGATTGGAGCCCTGAAATGAGCAACCTCGAAAAACTCCCCGTCACTGTGATCACCGGCTTTCTGGGCTCGGGCAAGACCACGCTGGTACGTCACCTGATGCAGAACCCGCAGGGCAAACGCCTGGCCATTGTGGTCAACGAGTTTGGCGATGTGGGCGTAGATGGCGATATCCTCAAATCCTGCGCGATCCCCGATTGCCCGGCTGAAAACATCATGGAACTGGCCAATGGTTGCATCTGCTGCACCGTGGCCGATGATTTCATCCCGACCATTGAGGCGCTGATGGCGCTGGAGCCGCGCCCCGATCACATACTGATCGAAACCTCTGGTCTGGCCCTGCCCAAGCCGCTGCTGAAAGCGTTTGACTGGCCCGATATCCGGTCGAAAATCACTGTGGACGGCGTGATAGCTTTGGCTGATGCCGAGGCTGTGGCCGCCGGTCGCTTTGCTCCGAATGTCGCAGCGGTGGATGCCCAGCGCCTGGCCGATGACTCGATTGACCACGAAACGCCGCTGTCCGAGGTGTTCGAGGATCAGATTTCCTGCGCCGACATCATCCTGCTGACCAAACCCGATCTAGCGGGTCCCGAGGGTGTCGCCAAGGCCAAGGAAATCATCGCGGCCGAGGCCCCGCGCCCGCTGCCCGTGGTCGAAGTGGCCGAAGGCGCCGTCGATGTCCGTGTTGTGCTGGGGCTTGAGGCCGCTGCCGAGGATGATATGGACGCGCGTCCCAGCCATCACGATGGGCACCATGACCACGAGCACGATGATTTCGAAAGCATCATTGTCGAGCTGCCGGAACAGACTGATCCGGCTGCACTGGTCGCCAATATCGAACGGCTGGCCAATGAGCTGAACATCCTGCGGGTCAAAGGCTATGCCGCCGTCGCCGGCAAACCCATGCGCCTGCTAGTACAGGCCGTTGGTGCCCGTGTGCGTCACCAATATGACCGCCCATGGGAGTCCGGCGAAGACCGACGCTCGCGCCTGGTGGTCATCGCCGAGCATGACGACATCAAAGAGGCTGAAATCCGCGAAATCCTCGTGGGTGTGACCGAGGCCGCCGAGTAAGCCATGCATGTCGTCTTCCGCGAAAGCCACGGGTTAGAGGAAACGGAGACCCCAACCGATCTGGGCCAGAGCCCGGCGGATCTGGTGGTGCTGTCCTTTTCCGACAGTGACCTTGGCGCTTTCGCGGCAGGCTGGCATCGCGGTGGCGGGCCGGATGGGCGGATGCCGACCCTGCGGCTGGCCAATCTGACGGCGCTGAAACACCCCCTGTCGGTCGACACCTATGTCGAACAGACGCTGGAGGGGGCCAAAGGCATTCTGATCCGTCTGATCGGTGGCGTGCCCTACTGGTCCTACGGGTTGCAGCAGGTTCTGGCACTGGCGCAGGCCAAGGGCATCGCCGTGGCTGTGCTGCCTGCCGATGGACGCGAGGATACGCGGCTGGATGACTATTCCACCCTGCCCGTCTCGACCCTGCGGCGGTTGGCGCATCTCTGCGATACAGGCGGAGAAGTTGCCGCACAAGCGGCGTTGGCGCAAATGGCGCTGGCTGCGGGGCTGTATGCCGGGCCCGTGATGGGGGCCAAGACGATCCCGGAATGCGGCGCGTGGTGCCCGGATCGGGGGATCATCCCTGCGGACACGGCTTTCGACGGTGATGCCAAGCGCATCTTGGTCACTTTCTATCGCGCCTATCTGACCTCGGCTGATACCGCACCTGTTGCGGCCCTGATCCATCGCCTGCGTTCCCGTGGGTTCCAGGCCATCGGTCTGTTCGCCCCGTCCCTCAAGGCCCCTGCTGCCGCTGACTGGTTGCGCGAGCAGGCCGTGGCGCTGGCGCCCTCGGCCATCATCAACGCCACATCCTTTTCGGGCAAAGGCGCCTCGGGCACGTCCCCGCTGGACGCCGCCAATGTTCCGGTGTTTCAGGTCGCCCTGTCCACCGCACGCCGCAAGGCCTGGGCCGAGGCAGAACGCGGGCTGTCCCCTGCCGATCTCGCCATGCATGTGGTCCTGCCCGAGGTGGATGGACGTATTTCAGCGGGCATTGCTTCGTTCAAAGAACCGGGCAAACGTGACCCGCATCTGGAATATTCCCGTTTCGCCCACCGGGCCGAGCCGGAACGGATCGAGGCGATCATTGACCGGGTGGACGGCTGGCTACGCCTGACCGACAAACCTAGGGCCGATCAAAGACCCGCGCTGGTGCTGTCCACCTATCCCGGCAAGGATTGGCAAATGGCCCATGCGGTGGGTCTGGATGCGCTGGCCTCGGCCGAGGCGATGCTGACCGACCTGCAGACCGAAGGCTATGACACCGCACCCGGCGCGCCGATTGCCGAGACTCTTTTGGATGCGCGACTGTCGTGGCCGCTTGAGGCCTATCGGACCGCACTGGCGGACCTGCCCGAGCAGCTGCAAACCGATCTGCAATCCGTTTGGGGCAATCCGGAAGATGACCCGGTTTTTGCCGATGGTGCCTTCCACTTTACCGCCCTGAACCGGGGCAAGGCGCTGATCGCGCTGCAGCCCGAACGCGGCACGCCCGAGCTGCGCGATGACGACTATCACGATATGTCGCGCACCCCGCGCCACAGCTATGTCGCCTTCTATCTGTGGCTTCGCAAAGGCCTTGGCGCAGATGCGCTGATCCATATCGGCGCCCACGGCACGCTGGAATGGCTCCCCGGCAAATCGGTTGCATTATCGGCAAATTGCTGGCCAGAGGCGTTGGTGCGCGATCTACCGGTGATCTACCCCTTTATCGTCAATGACCCCGGCGAGGCCGCGCAGGCCAAACGCCGGATCGGGGCCGTCACGCTGGGCCATATCCCGCCCCCGATGCGCACAAGCGACACACCGGACCGGATGGTGCGGCTGGAATCGCTGCTGGATGAATTCTCGAACGCCGACGGGCTGGACCCCAAGCGCCGCGACCGGCTGCAGGAAGACATCCGGGATGAGGCGCAGGCCATCGGGCTGGAACATGATCTGGGTCTGGATCAGGCCACGTGCACGGCTGAGGCGATCACCCGTATCGACCGCTTTGTCTGTGACATCAAGGAAAGCCAGTTCGGCGACGGGCTACATATCTATGGCCGCGTGCCGCAGGTGACCGGCGATTTCGACCCCGCGCCCTCGGCCCATGCCGAACGCGCGGCCTTGCTGGACGCACTGGCCGGGAAACGGATCGAGGCTGGCCCCTCCGGCTCCCCCTATCGCGGACGCTCAGACGTGCTGCCGACAGGACGGAACCTCTACACCACCGATCCGCGCTCGGTTCCGACCCGTGCCGCCTATGCGCAGGGCGTGAAACTGGCCGAAGAGCTGGTGCGGCGACATCTGCAAGAAGAAGGCGATTACCCCAAAGGCCTGATCGTTGACCTGTGGGGCTCGGCCACGATGCGCACGGCGGGCGAAGAATTTGCCATGGCCCTGCACCTGCTGGGCGTCAAGCCGGTTTGGGACAAGGGTACTGAACGGGTCTCGGGGATCGAGGTTCTGCCGATCACCGATCTCAGCCGCCCGCGTCTGGATGTGACCTTGCGCGTCTCGGGCCTGTTTCGCGATGTGTTCCCGACGCTTTCGGCGCTGTATGGCCAGGCGGTGCGGGCGTTGTCCGCGCGCGACGAGGCCGCCGACTGGAACCCCTATGCGGGTCAGGAACCGGCGGCGCGGGTCTATGGCCCGGCCCCCGGCAGCTATGGCCTGAACATGACACACCTGTCCGAGACATATACCGACGAGGCCCGCGAACAGGCCGGTCAAGCCTGGCTGGATGCCAGTTCCTTTGCATTGGAAGGCGAGCATATCGCGCGGGATGTCGATGGCATTACCGAACGCGTCGCCCATGCCGACAGTTTCGTACACCTGCAGGACCTGACCGAAACCGATCTGCTGCTGGCCAATGACTATGCCACGCATGAAGCCGGGTTCGCCGCCGCCAAGAAAATCACCGGCGGCACCGCGCAGCTGTACCATCTGGACAATACCAACCCCGACACCCCGCGCGCCCGCACCCTGCCCGAGGAAATCAGCCGCGTGGTGCATGCTCGCGCCGCCAATCCCAATTGGATCGCGGGCATGCAGCGGCATGGGTTTCGCGGCGCCGCCGAAATCGCGGCGACGTTGGATCACATGGCCTCGTTCGCACATCTGTCGGGCACGGTCGCGCCGCATCTGTTCGACCTTTACCATGATGCTACGCTGGGCAACGCCGAGGTCGATGCCTTTCTGCAAGAGAAGAACCCACAGGCCCATCAGGCCATGCAGGACCGGTTCCGCGCGCTGCTTGAGGCCGGGCTGTGGAATACGCGCCGCAACTCGATCCGCGCAGATCTGGAGGGGTTGCGATGAGCGCGCCGGTTGTTCAGGGCTGGTGCCCCGGTGCCCATCGCCCGATGATGTCAGGGGACGGGCTGGTTGTGCGGGTCCGCCCGCGTCTGGCCCGGCTGGAGGCTGCGCAGGTGCTGGGTCTGTGCGCGTTGGCCCAGCGGTTCGGCAATGGCACCATCGACCTGACCAACCGCGCCAATCTGCAACTGCGCGGCGTGGCAGAGGCCGATCATCAGGCGTTGCTGGCCGAGCTTGCGGCGCTGAACCTGCTGGACGCAGAACCGGGCCTAGAGGTGCGGCGCAATATTCTGGTCACGCCGCTTTATAAATCCGGCGATCTGACAGCGCGACTGACGCAGGAACTGATCGACCGTTTGGCCGATCTGCCCACCCTGCCCGCCAAGTTCGGCTTTGCCATCGATACCGGGCCTCAGCGCCTGCTGGCCGCGGATTCGGCGGATATCCGTCTGGAAACCGGCCGCGACGGGCTGATCCTGCGCGCCGACGGGGCCGAAACCGGGCGGTCTGTGACCGAAGCAGACGCCATCGATCACCTGATCGCGTTGGCAGGGTGGTTTGCCGACCGTCAAACACCCGAGACCCGCCGCATGGCGCGGGTCATTGCAACGCAAGACCTGCTGGTGGATTGGCAAGGTCGTGCCCCCGCTCCTGTTGGTGCCGCACTGGACCTCGGAGCCTGCGACCTGGGCGCGCTGTACGGTGCCGCATTCGGTCAGTTGCCATCGCGCGCGCTTGCGGAGTTGATTGAGACCTGCGGTGCCTCTGCCCTGCGGGTCACCCCATGGCGGCAGTTCCTGATGGAAGGCGGGGCGGCGATACCCGCTCCGGCGTTCGTCACCGATGGCACCGACCCGCTGATGACCACCGACGCCTGCCCCGGGGCCCCGCTCTGCCCGCAGGCACAGGTGGAAACCCGCGAAATCGCCCGTGCGCTGGCAGGGCGCGTTCCCGGCCACCTGCATGTCTCGGGCTGTGCCAAGGGCTGCGCCCGGATGGGTCCTGCCGATGTCACTCTGGTCGGCCGGGACGGTCGATTTGATCTTGTCAAACAGGGCCGCGCGGGGGATGAGCCAATCCAGCGCGGGCTGAGCCCCGAAACACTTGTGACCATGGACTTCACCTGATGCCTTATGAATACGAAACCGACGGCGCGGCGATCTACAAACAAAGCTTTGCCACCATCCGGTCCGAGGCCGATCTGGCCCGGTTCAACGCTGATGAGGAACAAGTCGCCGTTCGGATGATCCATGCCGCTGGTATGGTCGGGCTGGAAGAGTTCGTGCATTTCTCGCCCGGTTTTGTGACCTTGGCACGCACCGCGCTTGAGAATGGCGCGCCGATCCTGTGCGATGCGCGCATGGTCAGCGAGGGCGTCACCCGGTTCCGCCTGCCCGCCGATAACGAGGTGATCTGCACCCTGCATGACGAACGTGTGCGTCCGTTGGCTGCCGAGATGAGCAACACCCGGTCCGCCGCCGCGCTTGAACTATGGCGCCCGCACCTGCAAGGCGCCGTGGTGGCCATCGGCAACGCGCCGACCGCCCTGTTCCACCTGCTGAACATGCTGGAAGACCCCGACTGCCCGCGCCCCGCCGCCATCATTGGCTGCCCGGTGGGCTTTGTCGGGGCGGTCGAATCCAAAGACGCGCTTTGGGAGGCGCAGCCGGTGCCGTCCTGCATCGTCAAAGGCCGTCTCGGCGGCAGCGCCATCACGGTTGCAGCTATTAACGCCATCGCGAGCCGCGCCGAATGAGTGCGGGCAAGATATATGGCGTGGGCCTCGGCCCCGGCGACCCGGACCTGATGAGCGTCAGAGCCGACCGCTTGCTGCGCACCGCGCGCCATGTGGCGTTTTTTCGCAAGCCGGGGCGCAGCGGTCAAGCGCGCAAGATCGTCAACGGCATGATCCCCGAAGGTGCGGTGGAATTCCCGATGGAATATCCCGTCACTACAGAAATCCCGCTGAGCGATCCGCGCTATAACGAACTGCTCTCGGCCTTCTACAAAGACTGCGCAGAGCATCTGAAATCACTGTCTGATCAGGGTGAGGACGTAGTGGTGCTGTGCGAGGGTGATCCATTTTTCTATGGGTCATTCATGCATCTTTACAGCCGGTTGCGAGATGAATCTGATGTAGAAGTCGTGCCTGCCATTACGGGAATGTCCGGGGCATGGACGGCAACCGGAGATCCCATAACATGGGGCGATGATGTGCTGACCGTATTGGTCGGCACTCTGCCTGAGGACGATCTGGCGCAGCGCATGACGCAAACCGACGCCTTGGTGGTTATGAAAATCGGGCGCAATATCGACAAGGTGAAACGCGCGCTGAAAACTGCCGGGTTGTACGACCGCGCGTGGATCGTTGAATTCGCCCAGATGCCCAACCAGACCGTAACGAAATTGTCCGAGGCCTGCGAAAAGATTACTCCGTATTTTTCGATCATCATCGTCCACGGGCAAGGACGGCGACCATGAACGGTTGGGTCAAGATTGCGGGCCTTGGGCCAGGTGACGACGCGCTGGTGACGCCGGAAGCGACGGCGGCCATAGCAGATGCAACGGACGTCGTTGGCTATATCCCGTATGTGGCGCGCGTCGCGCAACGTGAGGGGCTGACCCTTCACGCCAGTGACAACCGGGTTGAGATCGACCGGTCTCGGCACGCGCTGCAGATGGCATCGGAAGGCAAGCGTGTTGTTGTCGTCTCTTCCGGGGACCCGGGTGTGTTTGCGATGGCAGCAGCGGTGTTCGAGGCCATGGAACACGGCCCCGTTGAGTGGCGCGATACTGCAGTGGACGTGCTTCCGGGCATCACCGCGATGCTCGCTGCGTCAGCGCGGGCGGGGGCCCCTTTGGGGCATGATTTCTGCGCCATAAACCTCAGCGACAACCTCAAACCGTGGCCTTTGATCGAAAAGCGTTTGCGTCTGGCCGCGCAGGGCGATTTTGCCATGGCGTTCTACAATCCGCGCTCGAAATCGCGCCCGGAAGGCTTTGTAAAGACGCTGGAAATCCTGCGTGAAGAGTGTGAACCCGAACGCCTGATCCTGTTCGCGCGGGCCGTGAGCCGGGCGGATGAGACGATCCGGATTTCGACGCTGGCTGATGCGACGCCGGATATGGCCGACATGCAAACCGTTGTGATTGTCGGCTCGTCCCTGACCCGCGTCATCAAGAGGGACGGCCCGCCTATCGTCTACACACCAAGGTTCACACTGGCCGAGGGTCACGAATGAGGCAACCAGTCCAGAACCTGATCCACCGACGACAGTTCCTGCCGGGGCGGCAGGTTGGGACGGTCGATCATCAGCACAGGTACGCCGAGCGCCCGCGCAGCATCCAGCTTGGCCCGTGCGCCAGAGCCGCCCGCGTTTTTGGACACCACAAGGTCGGTGCCATGGCGCTTTATCAGAGCAAGGTCATCCTCATAGGTGAACGGGCCGCGCGAGACGACAACTTCGGCGTTCGGCAAAGGCAGAGCGCCCGGTTCGTCGACCAATCGCAGCAAATAGTGGTGCTGAGGGTGGGCCGCAAATTCCGGCACATGCATCCGACCCACGGCCAGAAAGACGCGTTGAGCCCGACCGGCCAGCGCGGCGACTGCCGCTTGGATATCTGGAACCTGTTGCCAGCAATCCCCCTTCTGCGGTTTCCAGGCTGGGCGAGTCAGCGCAACAAGGGGAACATGCGCGCTTTTGCAGGCGGAAATCGCATTCCGGCTCATCTGCGCGGCAAAGGGGTGCGTTGCGTCGACCACGTGGGTAATTGCGTTGTCCCGTATGTATTGGCGCAACCCATCGACCCCTCCGAATCCCCCTACGCGCACTGGCAGAGGTTGTCGGCGAGGCGTGTCCACGCGCCCGGCATACGAGTAGATTGCGGGAACACCCCTGTCGGCAAGGCTGCGGGCCAGCGCATTGGCTTCGGTCGTGCCGCCAAGAAGCAGGAGGTTGGGCATGAGTGAGGCTCCGTGGCTGACCATTCTGGGTCTGGGTGAGGATGGACTGGATGGCCTGCCGCCCGCAAGTCGTCAAGTGCTGGAACGGGCCGAGGTGATCATGGGGCCACCTCGCCATCTGTCTTTGATCCCTGAAACTCAGGCCCAGCGGATCGAATGGCCGGTGCCGTTTGCCGATGGTATCCCGCTTTTGACAGGGCTTCGCGGCCGACCAACGGTGGTGCTGGCCTCGGGCGACCCGTTCTGGTTTGGCGCGGGATCGGTGATTGCCCGGACACTTGATGTCGGTGAATGGACCGCTCTGCCCGGACAATCCACCTTTTCGCTGGCAGCTGCCCGGTTGGGTTGGCCGTTGGAAAGCACGTTGACTTTCGGGTTACACGCGGCCCCCCTGACCCGGTTGCGCCCACATCTGGCGGCGGGGTTGCGCGCCATTTTGCTGCTGCGCGATGGCAAAGCGGTGGCTGAACTGGCGACATATCTGACCGAGACGGGCTTTGCCGACAGCGCCTTGCACGTGATGCAAGCGTTGGGTGGACCGCGAGAGAACACCCAGACCGTGACTTTGACTGAGGCGTTGCTGGGCACGTTCGATCATCCGGTTTGCGTTGGACTTGAGGTGACCGGCCAAGGCACGGCCTTCCCGAAGGCGTCCGGCAAACCAGACGACATCTTTGAAACCGATGGTCAGATCACCAAGCGTCCGATTCGCGCGCTGACCCTGTCAGCTCTTGCGCCTCGACGTGGAGAACATCTGTGGGATATTGGCGCAGGCACTGGCTCGATCAGCATCGAATGGCTGATGTGCGACCCGACGTTGACCGCCACTTCGATTGAACCCTTGACGGACCGCGCAGACCGTATCCGGCGCAATGCGGACAAACTAGGCCAGGATCGTTTGGAGGTTGTGCACGGAACCGCGCCGGATGCCTTGCCTGGCCTGGCTGCTCCGGATGTGGTTTTTATTGGTGGCGGTTTGTCCGAGGCTTTGCTGGTCTGGCTGCGCGATCATCTGCCGTCGGGGACGCGGCTGGTCGCAAATGCCGTAACGCTGGAAAGCGAGGCACTGCTGGCGCAGTGGCAAGAAAAGCTGGGCGGTGATCTACTACGGATCGAATTGGCGCAGTCGGGTCCGCTGGGTCCGCGGCGCGGCTGGAAGTCCGCCTACCCGGTCGTGCAGTGGAGCGTGAGCCTATGATTGTCGCCGGTTTCGGATTTTCCAGCAAGGCCACCCTGGACAGTTTGAATGCGGCCTACGCCATGGCATCCTCGGCGCATTCCGTGGATGCGCTGGCCACTGTCGCAGACAAAGACGGTCACGTTGCATTGACCGCTTTTCTTGCAACCACCGACCTGCCGTTATACTTTGTTGCCGCCGGCGACCTCATCGGACAACGCACTCTGACCTGCTCGGCGCGCAGTCGTGCCAACTATGGCACGGGCAGCGTGGCCGAGGCCTCGGCATTGGCCGCCGCCGGTCCCGGCGCGCGGTTGCTTTCACCCAGACATATCTCAGACGACCGGCTGGCCACCTGCGCCATTGCCATCGGAGGACAGACATGACCGTTCATTTCATCGGTGCCGGACCGGGCGCTGCCGACCTGCTGACCTTGCGCGGGCGCGATATCATCGCCGCCTGCCCGGTGTGCCTGTATGCGGGCTCATTGGTGCCGGAAGAGATCCTGAGCCATTGCCCCAAAGACGCAAAGATCGTGAACACCGCGCCGATGGATCTGGACCAGATCATGGCCGAGATCGAAGCTGCGCATGAGGCGGGTCAGGATGTAGCGCGGCTGCATTCCGGCGATCTGTCGGTCTGGTCCGCGATGGGCGAGCAGATCCGCCGTCTGAAACAGATGGGCATACCGGTGAGCGTGACCCCCGGTGTACCCTCATTTGCGGCAGCAGCAGCGGCACTGGGCACCGAATTGACCTTGCCGGGACTGGCGCAATCTGTGGTTCTGACTCGAACCCCCGGTCGTGCGTCTTCGATGCCGGAAGGGGAGACTTTGGAGAACTTTGCGCGCACCGGCGCAACACTGGCGATTCACCTGTCCATCGGCAATCTGGACAAGGTCATCGCAGACCTCACACCCGCCTACGGAGCGGAGTGCCCGGTGGCTGTTGTCTATCGGGCCAGCTGGCCGGACGAACGGATTGTCCGTGCGACCTTGAACTCTCTGAAGGATGCTTTGGACGAGAGCATCTCTCGGACCGCTTTGATTCTTGTTGGCCCGGCTTTGGCGGGCGACGGCTTTGACGAAAGCTGCCTCTATTCCAAAACCTACGACCGCCGATATCGCCCCCAAAGCGCAGACAGCCCCTGGTCAAGCTGGAGCCACGGCGATGACTAACCCCCCCCCTGGCATTTTGATCTCGGCCCCGTCATCGGGTACCGGCAAGACCACGGTCATGCTGGGCCTGTTGCGCGCATTGGCCGAGGACGGTCTGACCGTTCAGCCCTTCAAAAGCGGCCCCGACTATATCGACCCTGCGTTTCACCGGGCGGCGGCCGGACGGGCCTCGTTCAACCTGGACAGTTGGGCGATGGGTGATCCGTTGCTGAATGCTGTTTCGGCGCAGGCTGAGGGTGCCGACATCGTGGTGGCAGAAGGTTCGATGGGGCTGTTCGACGGCGTGGCAAAACCAGGCGAGTTGGGCCATGGCTCCAGTGCCGAAACGGCCTTGCGGATGGGCTGGCCTGTGGTGCTGGTTCTGGATGTGGGCGGTCAGGCACAATCAGCGGCGGCGACGGCACTGGGTTTCAAGATGTATAATCCGGACCTGCCCTTTGCCGGTGTGATCCTGAACCGCTGTGCCAGTGCGCGCCATGAGCGTCTGACCCGATTGGGGATGGAGCGTGCCGGGCTACCCGTGCTGGGCGTGCTACCACGACGCGGAGACCTGACCCTGCCCGAGCGGCATCTGGGTTTGATTCAAGCGATCGAGCATCCCGATCTGGAAAGCGCCATCGCCGGATATGCGGCGTTCCTGCGTGAACATGTGGATCTGGATGCGATCAGACGGGCGGCTTCCTCAGGCCCCTCGGGGCCATCGTCAGCCGCGCTGCCGCGGCCCCCTGCCCAGCGCATCGCATTGGCCCAGGACGCTGCTTTTTCCTTTACCTATCCGCACTTGCTGAAAGGCTGGCGTGAGGCGGGGGCTGAGGTTCTGCCCTTTTCGCCCCTGGCGGACGAAGCACCCGCAACAGACGCTGACCTGGTCTGGCTGCCCGGTGGATATCCAGAATTGCACGCGGCCACTTTGGCCGCATCAAACACGTTTCTGACCGGATTGCGTCGCCATGCCCAAACCAAACCGGTCCATGGGGAATGCGGGGGCTACATGGCCTTGGGTGAAGGGTTGATCGACAAGGATGGCGCGCGGCACCGGATGGCCGGATTGCTTGGACTGGTCACATCCTATGAGAAGCGCAAATTCAACCTGGGCTATCGTCGCGCGGAACTCTTGGCTGCGATGCCGGGGCTTGCCGCCGGGACGGCCTTGCGCGGGCACGAGTTCCACTATTCGTCGATTGTCGAACAACCCGACGCCCCGTTGGCCCGGGTGTTTGACGCTGAAGGCACCGAAGGCCCCCAAACCGGATCAGCGCGCGGCACTGTCACCGGCACATTCTTTCACCTGATCGCCGAGGCGTCGGGATGAGCGGGTTTGTTTCATTCATCGGATCTGGTCCCGGCGACCCGGAGCTTTTGACGCTCAAGGCCGTGGACCGGCTGAAAAAGGCCGATGCAGTCCTGTTTGATGACCTGAGCAGCGGGCCGATCCTGACCCATGCCCGCGATGACGCCGATCTGGTCGGTGTCGGCAAGCGCGCCGGGCGACCGTCGCCAAGGCAGGATCATGTCAGCCGTTTGCTGGTCGAATATGCGCAAACCGGGCAGCGGGTTGTTCGATTGAAATCCGGCGACGGCGGATTGTTTGGGCGGCTCGAAGAGGAATTGGTCGCTCTGCGCGCGGCCGGGATCGAATATGAGATCATCCCGGGTATCCCGTCGGCCATCGCGGCGGCGGCGGCTGCCGGGCTGCCGTTGACGCGCCGCCTGACCGCGCGCCGGGTACAGTTCGTTACCGGTCACGATGTCAGCGGCAAGCTACCCAACGATCTCAACCTGCCTGCGTTGGCGGATGGATTGGCAACAACAGTCGTGTTCATGGGAAAACGGACCTTTCCTTTGCTGGTCGAAGCTTTGCATGCCCACGGCCTGCCACTGGATACGCCCGCGCTGATGGCCGAATCCGTGTCGACGCCGGATCAAAAACTGCACCGTTCGACAATTGGCGCTCTTGCGAACAAGCTGCAATCCGAGATCGGCACAGCGCCGGCCCTGATCCTCTATGGCCCATTGGCGGAGTTTGAGGATGTATGATCTGACCCTGATCGGCATCGGCACCGGCAACCCCGATCATGTGACGCTGCAAGGTATACAGGCGATCCGCCAGGCCGATTTGATCCTGATCCCGCGAAAGGGCGAAAACAAAGCCGATCTGGCGGGTCTTCGGGAAGAGATCGTTCAAATGGTCGCTGAAACCCCGCCTCGGATCGCTTATTTCGACATTCCCGAACGACGCGCTGACGACGGATATCTGCAAGGGGTCGATGACTGGCACGACGCTATTGCCCTGCGCTGGCAGAAAGCCATTGCGACCCATCCAGGCGCCCGCAAGGTTGCCCTGTTGATCTGGGGCGATCCGTCGCTTTATGACAGCTCTTTGCGCATTGCCAGCCGGCTGGACCCGCAACCACGAAAGCGGGTCATTCCGGGGATCACGGCCTTGCAGGCGCTGACGGCAGCCCACGCCATCCCGATCAACGATATCGGGGCGTCATACACTGTCACGACCGGCCGACGTCTGCGCGAGGAAGGTTGGCCGTCTAAGGCCTCGAAGATCGCCGTCATGCTGGACGGAGAGTGTTCGTTCCAGCGCCTGAACATGTCCGATTTTGACATATGGTGGGGTGCCTATGTCGGAATGAACGAAGAATTGCTGATCCATGGCCCCCTGATCGACGTTGCGCAACAGATTCTGGACACACGCGCAAAGGCCCGAGCCGATCATGGCTGGATCATGGACATCTATTTGCTGCAAAAGCGCGGGAAGTCTGGCATCACTCAATAGGATAGCAGGACGGAGGCCTCCCAATGAAAGCTCTGAGCGTTTTGATCTGTTTGCTGGCGCTACCCGCGTGGGCCGAAGAGCCTCTGACGGGATGGGCCGTGTTTGAAACGAACAAATCCTATGACGCATTGGTTGCGGACACCAAAACAGCCGTTAAGGCAAACGGATTGATCGTGGTCACCCAGGCCGGTCCGACCAAAGCCGCCGCCGCGCGTGGCATCACGATTCCGGGCAACCGGGTCATTGGGGTGTTCAACAATGACTATGCAGTGCGTGTTCTGGAAACCTCGACCGCAGCGATGATCGAAGCACCGATCCGGCTGTATGTTACCGAAAACAATGACGGCACGGCGACCCTATCCTACAAAACACCCAGTTTTGTCTTTGAACCCTATGCCGCTGAAGGTGGCGAGGCCCTGTCAATGATCGCTGCAGAACTGGATGCAAAGTTCGAAACCATAGCTGAATCCGCAGTCAATTAGTCACACTGGCGTGATCTGCCTTGCCACCGCAGGGGATGTCAGACATTTGCCTTGCATAGTCTATTTCGGAGCATGACTGATGCAGGACCTCTCCCCCCGCGCTGCGGACCTTGTGGCCCAAAGGTTGTATGAGGCGGGCTGCCGTCATGCATTCGGAATGCCGGGCGGCGAGGTTTTGACGCTGGTCGACGCGCTGGAACAGGCCGGTATCGCCTTTCATCTGACCAAACACGAAAACGCCGCAGGCTTTATGGCCGAAGCCGTGCATCACCGCGATGGCGCACCGGCCATTTTGGTGGCAACCCTTGGCCCCGGAGCGATGAACGGTATCAATGTCGTCGCCAATGCGTTTCAGGACCGCGTGCCGATGATCGTATTGACCGGCTGTGTGGATGCGGATGAGGCGCTGACATACACTCATCAGGTGATGGATCACAGCCAGATCTATCGGTCGATCACCAAAGCCACTTATCTGCTGACCGCCGAGGGTGCGGATATTGTCGCGGATAGGGCCGTCTCTCTTGCAAACCAACCCCGCCCGGGTCCCGTTCATATCGACGTGCCGATCTCGGTCGCGGACACACGGGTGCCGTCAACCAAGCGGCGTCGTCTGGCAAAACCCGCAGCCGTGTCGCCCGAAGGCGACTGCCTTTCAAAAGCCCGGCGCTGGGTCGCCGAGGCCGAGCGCCCCTTGGCCATCGTCGGTCTCGACGTCCTGTATGACGACTCGCGCAGCGTCGTTCAGGCGTTTCTGGAGCACTTCAACATCCCCTTCTTAACCACCTACAAGGCCAAGGGAATCGTGCCCGAGGATCACCCGCTTTGCCTCGGCGGTGCCGGTCTGTCGCCGCTGGCTGACACGCATCTTGTGCCTTTGGTGGAACAGGCCGATCTGGTCTTGTGTCTGGGTTATGACCCAATCGAAATGCGCCCCGGCTGGCGCGAGATCTGGGACCCCGAGGAAAAACGTGTCATCGACATCTCGGCGGTGGTCAACGACCACTATATGCATCAGGCCGGGCTGAATCTGGTGGCGGATACCGGACAGACACTGGAGGCTATCGCCAAGGGCAACCCCGCGCGCGTCACATGGCCCGATGGTGCGCCTGCCCGGGTCAAGGCAGCTCTGGCACAGGCATTCCCGCAGGATGATGACTGGGGGCCGGCCGGTGTGATCGCCGAAACACGCGCCATGCTGCCATCCAACACTTTGGCGACAGCGGACAGCGGCGCGCATCGCATCCTGCTGAGCCAGATGTGGGAGTGTTCGGAACCTCGCGGATTGATCCAGTCTTCGGCGCTCTGCACGATGGGATGCGCGGTGCCGATGGCAATGGGCCTGAAGCTGGCCGAACCCGACCGCCCTGTGATCAGCTTCTCGGGCGATGCCGGATTCCTCATGGTGGCCGGAGAGTTGTCGACCGCCGCTGAAATGGGCGGCAATCCCATCTTTTTGGTCTTTGTCGATGCCAGCCTCGCACTGATCGAGCTGAAACAGCGTCAGCGCCAGATGGGCAACAAGGGTGTTGATTTTGATCGCCACGATTTTGCTGCCATGGGCCGTGCGTTCGGCGGCTATGGACATACCGTTCGCAACCGCGCAGAACTGCGGACGGCGCTGAAAGAAGCCGTCAAGGCTGACCGCTTCACCGTCATCGCCGCCGAGATCGAGCGTGGAGAATATGATGGCCGGATCTGAGGGACCACTTAAGGGCGTCAAGGTATTGGATTTGTCGCGCATTCTGGCTGGTCCGACCTGCACGCAATTGCTGGGTGATCTGGGCGCAAGTGTGATCAAGATCGAAAACCCGGCCACGGGCGGTGATGACACACGGCAATGGGGTCCCCCTTATATCGCAGACGCAGACGGAAACCGCTCGGACCTGAGCGCCTATTTCATGTCAGCGAATCGCAACAAGAAATCCGTCGCAATCGACATCGCAACACCCGAGGGTCAGGCGGAAATCAAGCGGCTCGCCTCGCACGCCGATATTCTGATCGAGAACTTCAAACCGGGCGGCCTGGCCAAATATGGGCTGGACTACAACAGCTTGTCCGGGGATCTGCCGGGGCTCGTCTACTGCTCGATCTCGGGCTACGGGCAGACCGGGCCCAACGCCAGCAAACCCGGTTATGACCTGATGGCGCAAGGCTATGGCGGGATCATGTCCCTGACCGGTGATCCCGACGGTCAACCCATGAAAGTCGGCGTGGGTATCGCCGACGTCATGTGCGGCATGTACGCGACCGTGGGTATTCTGGCGGCGCTGCGACATCGCGACCTCACCGGTGAGGGGCAACAGATTGATCTGGCGCTAGTTGATGCGCAGGTGGCCTGGTTGATCAATGAAGGCACGAACTACCTGACGTCGGGCCAGGTTCCCCAACGGCGCGGCAACGGGCATCCCAATATCGTCCCCTATGAAGTTTATGAAACTTCAGATGGCCACGTGATTTTGGCTGTTGGCAACGATAGCCAGTTCCGGCGTTTCTGCGAATTCATCGGCCATTCCGAACTGCCAGACGAACCGCGCTTTGCCAGCAATCCGGCACGTCTGGAAAACCGGGAAGCCCTGAACGCGGTCCTGCGCCCGGCGTTGCGAGCGTACCCGACGGCGACCGTCATTTCCGAACTTGAAACCCGGAAGGTTCCGGTCGGTCCCGTGCAAACGCTGGATCAGGTCTTCGACACCGATCAGGTCGCCGCGCGGCATATGAAAATCGCCATGCAGGCTCAACCGGGTGAGGTAAATCTGATCGGGAATCCTCTCAATCTGTCGCGTACGCCTGTTGCCTATCGACACGCACCACCGACATTTGGGGCGGACACAGAGGCCGTTCTGGGCGCTGAAAACCCTTTTGAAGACTGAAACACTTGCCTATTTCGGCGGCAAGTTGCTGAAACATGCCCTTGAATCGGCGGTTTTTTTCGTTTTTTGCACACACGCGTTTTCACCAATTCGAGAGCAGGGTCGATACTGTTACGACCCGCCCGCACACTCTGATAGATCGAAAAGTGTCAGATATCGCAATCAGATTGGACCCAGGCATGAAGCAAGACGTTTTTGGACAAATGAACACCCTCAGCCACCCGGCAGCTGTCGACGCGTGGGATGGTGTTCTGCTTGGGTTCATGGCGCACGCGGCAATCACCCCTCAGCACCTGGGGAAGGTGCTCGAGCTTGAGCCGGACTTCGCACTGGGTCATGCGGTCAAGGGGCTTTTCATGGTTCTGCTGGGCCGACGCGAGATGCTGCCGGTTGCAACTGACGCACTGACGGCTGCCCAAGAGGCGACGAAACGCCAGCCCGTCTCGCCCCGCGAGCAACTCTTTGTGGATGCGTTGTCGCTCTATCTGGCAGATTTGCCGTCGCAAGCGATCCAGAAGTTTGAAGAGGTCCTGCGCTCTCACCCCACGGACACTTTGGCGATGAAGCTCAGCCATGCCACCCGGTTCGTGCTGGGCGATGCCAAAGGCATGCGCCGCTCGATTGAACGCGTCATGCCCGCCTATGAACCCGACCATGCAGGCCGTGGCTATCTGCTGGGATGCCATTCCTTCGCGCTCGAAGAAACCGGCGCCTATGAGAAAGCCGAGATCGCCGGGCGTCAGGCGCTATGGATGGTGTCGGACGATGCCTGGGGGCTGCACGCCGTTGCGCATGTCCACGAAATGACAGGCAACGCGCAAACCGGTCTGGACTGGTTGGCCGGGCGCGAGGATGCCTGGGCCCATTGCAACAATTTCCGCTATCACGTCTGGTGGCACAAAGCGCTGATGCATCTGGATCTGGGTCAGGTCGATCAGGTGATCGATCTGTATGATCGGCACATCCGCAAGGACAAGACCGATGACTACCGCGACATCTCCAACGCGACTTCGCTGCTGTCGCGGATGGAGCTAGAGGGCATCAATGTCGGCAACCGCTGGGAAGAACTGGCCGACCTCAGCGCGGCCCGCACCGAAGATGGCTGCCTGATCTTCGCTGACCTGCACTATCTACTGGCACTGACGGGTGACAATCGTTCGGATGCAACCGCAAAGATGTTGCAGCGCATCCAGAAAGATGCGCAGCGCAATCAGGGTGACACGCCGATCCGTATGTCCGATCCGGGCATTGCAGCCGCCAAGGGGCTTGAGGCGTTTGGCGACGGGCTCTACGGCGCGGCTTTCGATTTCCTGTCGACCGCGCGTGCCGGTATGCAACTGGCCGGTGGCAGCCACGCGCAACGTGATGTATTCGAGCGCATCACGATTGATTCCGGCCTGCGGGCGGGCCGTCTGGATGCCGTCGAGCGTATACTGGATGACCGCCGCGCCAAACGCGCCGGGGGTGAGGACAATTATGCACTGGCGCGCCGGGCCTTGATCGACTCGGCCCGCGACAACGGCGACGCACAAAGCGTCCCGGCTGAATAACAAAAAAGACCAAGAAGGACAGAAACCGTATGGCGACTGTATCGCCCGCTTCTGATTTTGCGCCAGTGGCTGCCCCTGCGGCAGCCCCTGCCACCGTGCGTGACCCGCGCCTCGATTTCTATCGCGGCATCGCGATGTTCATCATCCTGATTGCACATGTTCCCGGCAACCCCTGGACAAGCTGGATACCAGCGCGATTTGGCTTTTCCGACGCCACCGAAATCTTCGTTTTCTGCTCGGGCATGGCCTCGGCCATCGCCTTTGGCGGCGCATTTTTGCGCACGGGCTGGTGGATGGGTACCGCCCGGGTGGCATTCCGCATCTGGCAGGTCTACTGGGCACATATCTGCCTGTTCTTCTTTGTCGCCATGAGCATGGCCGCACTGGACCAAACCGGAGCGTTTGAGAAAACTTACATCTCTTCCCTGAATCTGCAGCATTTTTTCAACGACCCTGCGCCGCAGATCGTCGGGCTTTTCACCCTGACCTATGTCCCAAACTACTTTGACATTCTGCCAATGTATCTGGTGGTTCTGGCCATGATGCCGCTCTACATGGCGCTTTATCGCGTCAACTTCTGGCTGATGGCTGCAGTGTGTGTTGGCATTTGGCTTGTTGCGCAAACCGGCGCGCTGGCGCTACCGGCCGAGCCCTGGTCTGACCGGCAATGGTTCTTCAACCCATTCGGATGGCAGTTGTTGTTCTTCACCGGCTTTGCCTTCATGCGCGGCTGGATTCCTGCCCCACCCGTCTCAAAGACCCTGATCTGGGCGGCAATTGCATTTCTGGTCCTGTCCGCGCCCATCGGGTCTTGGAAGGTCTTCCTTTGGGTCGAGGCCGCAGCCCCGGGGCTGGGCGAAAACATCCGAGAACTTTGGCCCCTGACCAAGGAACTACGCGGCAAGACCGAGTTTGGTCTGTTCCGCTACATCCATTTCCTGTCGCTGGCCTATCTGGGTTGGGTCGCCGCCGGTGAGCATGGTCACAGGCTGATTGCGACGGGTCACAGCCTTGGCGCGCGGATCTGGCAGGTGGTTTTAAAATTGATCACCAAAGTGGGTCAGCAATCGCTTGCCGTATTCGTCTTCTCAATGGCAGCTGCGCGGTTGATCGGCGTCGCCCTGGATCACGCTGGGCGGGATTTTGCCACCGTGCTTGTCGCCAACACAACTGGCTTTGCCATGATCATCGCAGTGGCCTATCTAGCCGCCTGGTTCAAGTCACAGCCTTGGAAAATAAAGAAATGATTCTGACGCGACGCGCATTTCTGGCCTCAACGTCCGCCCTGTTTCTGGCGCCCGCCACTTTTGCCTCGGGCGGAGACGTGCCGTTTGATCGCTCTCACGTCATCGACCTCGCGCGCGACCTGGCCAGCCGCCCTTATGCCGAGCGCGAAATGGTTCCGAAGGAATGGCAGGACCTGACGTATACGCAGTATCGGTCCATCCGGTTTCGGCTGGATCGGGCCTTGTGGTACGAGACCGAGACGCCCTTCAACGTCGATTTCTTTACCCCCGGCCTGTATTTCCCGCGCACGGTGAAAGTGTCGACAATTGAAAACGGCATGACAAAACCGGTGCCGTTCGATCTGGACATGTTCGACAAGTCAGACGAAGTCCCGACGCTGCCCATCGACGAAACCCTAGGCTTCTCAGGCCTGCGCCTGCGCACCGAGATGCACCGCCCGGGCAAAACCGATGAATTCTGCGTCTGGCAGGGGGCCAGCTATTTCCGTGCCATTGGCCTGCACGAGGTCTACGGCCTGTCCGCGCGTGGACTGGCGCTGAAGACCGGCGATCCTGATGGTGAGGAATTCCCCGAATTCATTCGCTTCTGGCTGGAACGCCCGGAACCGGGTCAGCGCAACATGGTGGTGCACGCGCTGATGGACAGTCCCAGCGTGACCGGGGCTTATCGGTTCAATGTCACCGCAGGCGCTGATTGCATCATGGATGTCGAAGCCACCCTGTTTCCACGCACCGAGCTGGATCATGTCGGCATCGCGCCCGGCACCTCGATGTTCCTGTTCGACCAGACCAACCATAGCCGGTTCGACGATTTCCGTCCTGCTGTTCATGACAGCGACGGGCTTTTGATCCGCAACGGTGCGGGTGAAGTGATCTGGCGGCCACTGGCCAACCCGACCCGCCTGCAAATCTCGTCGTTTGTGGACACCAATCCCAAGGGTTTCGGCCTGATGCAACGCAAGCGCGCGTTCTCGGACTACGCGGATCTCGAGGCGAATTACCACAAGCGTCCCAGCCTATGGGTCGAACCCGGCGCAGATTGGGGCAAAGGCACGGTAACGCTGGTCGAAATTCCCGCCGATCAGGAAATCTATGACAATATCGTCGCCTATTGGCGGCCCGCTGCACCCTATTCCGCGGGCAGCCAGGTTGATCTCAGCTATCGCCTGATCTGGGGCGAGGACCCCCAGCGCACGCCAATGCCGCGCGTCATCAACACCGCCATGGGGGAAAACACGTTTGGCGAAGGCCGTCTGGCCGTGATCGATTTCGAACCCAGCGAGTTGTTCGACGACCTGGACGCCGTCACCATCTTCGCCAATTCCCCCCATGCCGAAACATCGGACGGCGTCTTGCAGCGCAACCCGGATACCGGAGGCGTGCGTTTGGCGTTTTCGTTCCAGCCCGGTGATCGGGACTATGTCGAATTGCGCGCGCAGCTTCTGGTCGACAAACAACCAGCCTCCGAAGTGTGGCTGTACCGCTGGACGACATGAACCGCGATCTGCATATCATGCCGCCTGAGAGTCCGCTGGCCATGCCCGCACAGGACTTCAGCGCCGGGTTCCGGGACGCCGAAGTGCCTGAAGGTCAAAGGCGGTCTGCCGGGTTCTGGCGCGCACTTGTATTCTCTCCGGCAATGGCGGCGACACTGGGCCTGCTGTGGGTCATGAGTGACTGGTTCGGGGCCGAGGGTATCAATCTTGCCGAAGCTATCCTTCTGGTCCTGATTTCTTTCAATTTTTTCTGGATTTCATTTACCGTCTGCACTGTACTTTTGGGTATGGCATCCCTGTCCCGTCAGGAACGTCCAGTTAGACAAAAACGCGCGCAATCGCTGCGCGTCGCCCTTTTGATGCCAACCTACAATGAAGTGCCGTGGTTCGTGCTGGGCAATGCGCGTACCATGCTGGAAGAGCTGCGCGCGCGTGGCGGTCAGCATGAATATGCCATGTTCATCCTGTCCGACACCCGTGATCCGGATATCGCTGCGCAAGAGCAAGCCAGCATCGAGGCACTGCGCACCACGCTGGCGCCAGACCTGAAACTCTACTATCGCCGACGCGAACAGAATACGGACCGCAAAGTGGGCAATATCGCCGATTGGGTCAGCCGCTGGGGCGCGGATTGGGACGCGATGCTGGTTCTGGACGCGGACAGCCTGATGACAGGTCGCGCGATTGCCCGCCTGACGGACTCGCTGGCCCGTGACCCCGGCGCGGGTCTGATCCAGAGCTACCCGCAACTGATTGGCGCGCAGTCGGTCTTTGCCCGGATGCAGCAGTTCGCCAACGGCGTCTACGGTATCGCCTTTGCCGAAGGTCTGGCCCGGTGGTGCGGGCAAGAGGGTAACTATTGGGGCCACAATGCCATCATCCGCACCAAGGCTTTTGCCACCTGTGCTGGCCTGCCCAAACTGCGCTCGATGACCGGACAGGAAAAGCTGATCATGAGCCACGATTTCGTCGAGGCCGGATTGTTGCGCCGCGCTGGATGGGGTGTGCGGTTTCTGCCGCGTATCCGGGGCTCTTACGAAGAGACGCCCCCCACTCTAATCGACCATGCCATGCGGGATCGCCGTTGGTGTCAGGGGAACCTGCAACATCTAAAGCTGCTGGGTTCGCGCGGGTTCCGTTCGGTCTCGCGGTTTCACATGTTCCACGGCGCGGTCGGTTATCTGATGTCGCCGCTGTGGTTTGCGCTGCTGTTAATGTGGGCGCTCATCGGACAAGGTGAAGAAGCCTCGGTGCTGCATTATTTCAGCCCTGACAATCCGCTGTTCCCGCAATGGCCCGAAATGACCGAGACACGCCACGTGCTGATCATACTGGTCATGTACGCCATGTTGCTGGCCCCCAAGGTTCTGGGCGCGGCCGCACTGCCGCTGAGCGGTGTGCGCTATTCGGATTTCGGCGGCTGGCGCCGGTTCTTCACCTCGTTCCTCTTCGAGGTCCTACTGTCGATCCTCTATGCCCCGATTCTGATGGTGCAACAGATGATCGCCGTATTCCGGACCGCTTTGGGCGTCCAAAAGGGGTGGTCTCCGCAGGCGCGTGACGGAGGCCGTTATAGTCTGCGCACGCTGATCCTGTGCCACGCTCTGGAAACGGTCAGCGGTTTCGCCCTGAGCGTTGGTATTCTGGCCGGATTGGTTTCGGTCTGGCTGGCACCGATCGCGATCAGCCTTGCACTGGCGATCCCGCTTTCGGCGCTCAGCGGTGTGTCTGCCGGGGCTGCCCGCCGAATGGTCGGAATGCGCGAAGACTTTTCCGAACCGGCCATCACCCGGTCTGCCCGTCGTCATCGGGACGAGTTGAAACGGCTGATCGAAGGCAAAGGCCGCATGACACCGGCGGAATAAGTCAGCCGCCGGGCAGGCCTTCGTACCAGTCCAACATCATATCCGCCCAGCCGACTGGCACGGTATGACCGCCGGGGAACAGCGCAAATTCCAACGCGCTGCCCTCGGCGCACCCCATCCAGTTGCGTCGCATAAATTGCCCGGTGGTGGAAAATCCGCTGGGCTTGGTATCCTCACATTCATTGGCAACACGCCAGATTTCCAAACCCGCAAAGATGTCGCCTTGGTGATAGCGCCCGCCACCAAGTAACCGCCCCTCCAACGGAACCACATTGTCGGTCCAGCCATGTGTATGAAACATGCGCACCGGCCCTGCGCAGTCTTCCGGATGCGGGCGCCAGAACCCACCTGAAACGGGTGCATAAGCCGAAAATGTCTCGGGCGCGTCGCAGGCGAGATAGTTCACCATGAACCCACCGGCGGAAAACCCACCCAGGACCACACGCTCGCTGTCGATACCGAACCGGGCTGCTGCGTCGTCCACGACTTCGCCCAGAAAGTCGGTTTCGTCACGGTCTCCGAACCCTGGATAGAAATTCCAGCTTTTCGTGCCGCCCCGATCAACCCGTTCCAAAGCTTCCGGCGCCATGACCGCGTAGCCACGGGCCAGCAACGGCTCGACCATGCTGCGATTTTTCAGTGTTCCCGCACCACTGCCGCCATATCCATGCAGAAACACCACCAATGGCGGATTTTCGGCGTCAGGCAATTCAATGTGGTATTCGCCGGAAAAGGTTTCGCATGTTCCCTCGACAATCCCGCAGGCCGCAAAGGCCGTTTGCCCTGTAACTGCCAAACAGAAAGACAACCAGTAATTCGTTTTCATCACGTCCCCTCAGAGAAAGCCTTGACCGGCAACCCGGCGCGTACCCACCCCGGCCCGGCAGCAGAACCAAGCATCCCTTCGGGCACGTCGATGATGTTCGTAAATCCAGCCTCGGTCAGTTGATTGCTGAGCCGCGCGGATCGAACGCCACGCGCGCAGATCAAGGCCACGGGCCTTGATGGATCTCCGTCGGTCATTTGCATCAAGGCTTCATTGAAATCCTCGCGTCGCATATCCAGAGGGTGCGCCCCGTGGCCAATGCCGGTTGCCCGCCACTCACGCGGGGTCCGGATATCAACCAGTAGAATGTCGCCGGACACGGCCTGCTTATGGGCCTGAGCAACCGGCAGGTGACCTCCTGCGTAGTCCGGGGGAATCAAGCGATACTGGCGAATGGCAAATCCTGCTGCGATGGCCCCTGCTCCACCCAGCAAAACCCATCTTCGGGATCGGTTTTTCCTGTCCGTCACGCGGCGCCCTCCTGCACTGACAGGTTGGTTTTATCATAGCGGAAACTGTCACGCTTTGGCGAATTCAGGCCCCTGGATCAAGTTCGCGTCATTATCACGCAGGTAAAAGGCATCTAATATGTATCTTTTAGAACCGTTCAAAACCTTGCAATTTTTGAACAGTCATTAAATTATCCTTACCAATTCAGTCATATTGACCGCAAAGACCGGAGTACCGTACTTGTCCCTATTCCTCATCGCGGCCCTTCCCTTTATCGGAGCTGTTTTTCCAGCCCTCCTGATCCGGGCGGGACGAAATGCAGCCGCTTCGGCCGCAGGGCTTACCACTTTTCTCGCCCTGATGGGTCTTCTGCTTCACATCCCCTCGATAATGCGCGGAGACGTCGTGACCGCCCGGTTCGATTGGATTCCGGGTTTGGGACTGAATGCAAATTTCATGCTGGACGGTCTGGGATTTCTGTTTGCCCTGCTGATTTTGGGCATCGGCCTGCTGATCATCCTGTACGCGCGGTTCTACCTGTCGCGTGAGGATCCGATGGGGCAGTTCTATACTTACCTTTTGCTGTTTCAAGGCGCGATGGTCGGTATCGTTCTGTCCGACAATATCCTGCTTTTGTTGATTTTCTGGGAATTGACTTCCCTCAGCTCCTTCCTGTTGATCGGCTATTGGAAACATCTTCCCGAAGGCCGCCAAGGCGCGCGAATGGCACTGGCGGTCACAGGTGGAGGCGGGCTCGCGATGATCGCGGGCATGCTGATCCTAGGCAACATCGTGGGGTCCTATGACTTGAGCGTCATTCTGCAGAACAAAGAGTTGATCCAGGCCTCGCCGTACTACCTGCCTGCATTGATCCTGATCCTGCTTGGGTGTTTCACCAAATCGGCGCAGTTCCCGTTTCATTTCTGGCTGCCACACGCGATGGCCGCACCGACGCCGGTTTCGGCCTATCTGCACTCGGCCACCATGGTGAAAGCCGGTCTGTTCCTGATGGCGCGCATGTGGCCGGTGCTGTCCGGCACCGAGGCCTGGTTCTACATCGTGGCGACGACCGGTCTGGTGACAATGTTGCTTGGGGCTGTGATCGCGCTGTTCAAGGATGACCTGAAGGCGCTGTTGGCGTTTTCGACCGTGTCGCATCTGGGCCTGATCACCATGCTGCTGGGCTTTGGCACCAAATTCGCAGCCGTTGCCGCCGTGTTCCACATCATCAACCATGCGACGTTCAAAGCAGCACTGTTCATGACCGCCGGGATCGTCGATCACGAGACCGGAACACGAGACGTCAAACGACTGGGCGGCTTGCGCCATCTGATGCCTGTCACATTCACCATCGGAACCATTGCAGCCCTGTCGATGGCCGGGCTGCCCCCTCTGAATGGGTTCCTGTCGAAAGAAATGATGCTGGAAGAAACGGTGCATACCACGTGGCTGAACACGCACTATCTAGTGCCCGCTCTGGCCTTGGTGGCGGCGCTGTTCTCGGCGGCCTACTCGTTCCGGTTCGTAAGCCATGTGTTCCTTGGCCCGAAGCGTGACGACTATCCGGCAAAGCCACATGACCCACCCGTTGGTCTGTGGATTGCACCTGCCTTCCTTGTTGTTCTGGTCATATTGATTGGTCTTTATTCAGCCGCCATCGTCGGTCCGTTGGTCGCCGTTGTTTCCAGCGCCGTCATCGGGGGCGAAAAGCTGCCCTACTACTCGCTGAAACTGTGGCACGGTTTTACGCCTGCCCTGTACATGTCCGTCGTGGCCACGCTGGGCGGTCTGTTTCTTCTGTCACAGCACAAACGCGGTGAACAGATTTGGAACGCCCTGCCCCGCCCCGAGGCCAAGGTGATTTTCGAGGCGATCATCAACGCGTTTACGCGGCTTAGCCAGTGGATCACGGACGAGCTGCATAACGGCGTCCTCAGCCGTTACGCGATCGTCTTCGTCGCCTTCACCGTCGGGCTGGGCTACTACGCCTATGCAACCGGAACGATAAGCGTTGAAACCCGCGTTCCGTTGCCCGCGCAGATCATCCCCATCATCGGCTGGATCTGTCTGGTGGGTGCAACCTTGGGCATCATGTGGTTCCACCGCAATCGCCTGTTGTCGCTGGTTCTGATCGGTGTTGTTGGCCTGATCGTGTCGATCGCCTTCAACTATCTATCCGCACCGGACCTGGCTTTGACGCAAATCTCGGTCGAAGTTGTGACAATGATCCTGCTGCTGTTGTCACTGAACTTCCTGCCAACCGAAACACCTTGGGACAGTTCAGCCGCACGGCGCTGGCGGGACGCCGCGATTTCCGTTGTCGCCGGGATCGGGAGTGGAGCGTTGATCTATGCGATCATGCTGCGCGACTTTGCCTTTCCGACGATCTCCGAGTTCCACCTTGCAAACTCGTACAAGGGCGGTGGCGGCACCAACGTGGTGAATGTCATCCTAGTGGATTTCAGGGGCTTCGATACCTTTGGTGAGATTATCGTTCTGGGCATTGCGGCACTGATCATCTTTGCCCTGACCGAAGCGGTCTTGGGCACCAATGTGCGTGGCTACCTGCTGAATCGCAAACCCCATTGGCCGCAATCGGGGGATTCGCACCCGCTCATGATGGTCGTTGTGACCCGGGTGATGATGCCGATTGCCCTGATGGTCGGCGCCTACATCTTCTTCCGCGGCCATAACCAGCCCGGGGGTGGCTTCATCGCCGGTCTGGTCGTGGCGATTGCCTTCCTGATGCAATACATGGCCAGCGGCTACACCTGGGCCATCGAGCGGCAAAGGTTCTACTATCACGGCACTATCGGCTGGGGCGTATTAATCGCCGCTGCCACCGGTCTGGGGGCCTGGTTCAACGAGCGTCCCTTCCTGACCAGCGACTTCGGCTATATCAACTGGCCGCCGCTGGAAGAGTTCGAATGGGCAACAGCCATGTTGTTCGATGTGGGCGTATTCCTGGCTGTTCTTGGCGCTGTGATGCTGGCATTGGACAGCCTGTCGCGCTTTGCGTGGCGACCGGGCATGGCACAGGAATTCCCGATGGATATCAACCCGCTTAGGGATGCTGCCCAAGACGAAGACAAAGAGAAGGAGCAGGCCTGATGGAAGCGCTCGTTGCCTCTGCCGTAGGCATTATGACCGCCGCCGGGATTTTCCTGATCCTGCGTCGCCGGACATTTCCGGTCATTCTTGGCCTGTCATTGATCACCTATGCGGTGAACGTGTTCCTGTTTGCCACCGGGCGGTTGGCGCTGAACGCGCCTGCCGTTCTGAACAAATACGAAGACGTCCCCTACACGGATCCGCTGCCGCAGGCATTGGTTCTGACCGCCATCGTGATCTCGTTCGGCATGACAGCCGTGATCGTGATGATTGCCCTGTCCGCCTACCTGTCCTCGAAGGATGACCATATCGACATGAGCCCGCAGGACAGCGTGGACGCGCCGGGAGAAGACGCATGAACCACTGGATCGTCGCGCCGATCGTCCTTCCTGCGATCCTGGCCCCGTTCATCATCATGGTCCTGCGTTATCATCTGGACCTGCAGCGCATCTTCTCGGTCTCGGGCGTCATTGCCCTGCTTGGCATTGCCCTGACCATCACCGCGCAAGCGTCGGGAGGTGAGATCCAGGTCTACGAGCTTGGCAACTGGCCTGCGCCATTTGGCATTGTCATGGTCCTTGACCGGCTTTCGGCCATGATGGTTCTGCTGACCGCTCTGCTTGCCTTGCCCATTGTCCTTTACGCGATTGCCTCGGGTTGGGATGAGCGGGGGAAGCATTTCCACGCGCTGTTTCATTTCCAGCTTATGGGCGTTTGCGGCGCGTTCCTGACCGGTGACGCGTTCAACCTGTTTGTCTTTTTCGAAGTTCTTCTGATCGCATCCTACGGGTTGATGACTCACGGGGGTGGCTCGGTGCGTCTGAAATCGGGCGTGCAGTACGTGGCTTATAACCTGCTGGGCTCGACCCTGTTTCTGTTCGCTTTGGGCACTCTCTATGGCGTGACCGGCACGCTGAACATGGCCGACATCGCGCTACGTGTAGCGGAACTGCCAGCCGAAGACACCGCCTTGCTGCGTGTCGGTGCCGTGCTGCTGTTGCTGGTCTTCTGTATCAAGGCCGCCGTGCTGCCGCTGCATTTCTGGCTTCCGGCCAGCTATGCCAATGCGCCACTGCCTGTTGCCGCATTATTTGCGATCATGACAAAGGTTGGGGCCTATTCAATCATCCGGATGTATACGCTGGCATTTGGACCAGAGGTGGAAGCAACCCAAGGGTTGGTTGGCGAATGGTTGCAACCTGCCGCATTGTTGACGCTGGCCGTTGGGGCCATCGGCATTCTCGGCGCGCAGCATATCGCGCGGATGGTGGCCTTTTGCGCCATTGCGTCAATGGGTACGCTGCTGATCGCCATATCGCTTTTCACGCCGGACGCCAGTGCTGCGGCGCTCTACTATGTTTTCCATTCAACGCTGGCCACGGCGCTGCTGTTCCTCATTGCGGATTTGGTGATGGAGCGGCGCGGCGGTGCCATCGTGCCCAAGGCACCCATGGCACAGACCGGCTTGATCTCGGCTCTTTTCTTTGTTGGCGCCATTGCCATGGCGGGAATGCCGCCGCTGTCGGGTTTCATCGGCAAGCTTCTGGTGCTGGACGCTGCACGCGATGCGCCGGACTCGACATGGGTGTGGGCCGTGGTTCTGATCGGGTCTTTTGTCACCATCGTCGGATTGGCGCGGGCCGGATCGCTGATCTTCTGGAAATGCCACGACGCGCAGCACATACCGCCAGAGACGGAACCGGACGAAAACCCGCCCATAGCCGCGCCCGAGCCCAATCCCGGACTGGCCTTCACCGCGGTCTTTGGTCTGGTCGCAGGATTGATTCTGCTGACCGTTTTTGCCGGTCCAGCCTTGGAATACACCAGCAAAACCGCTGAACAATTGTTCACACCCGAGCAATACATCTCGGCTGTATTGGGAGTGGAAGAATGATCAAGCTGTTACACCGCGTCTTTCCGCACCCGCACCTGACCTTTCTGCTGACGCTGGTGTGGGTTCTGTTGGCCAATAACGGGTCCTTGAACTCGCTCGTATTCGGCCTGATCCTGGGCATCATCATCCCGTTCATCACACAACCTTACTGGCCGGACCGTCCAAAGCTGCGGAACTGGCCGATGGTGGCGGAATACATGCTGGTGGTCCTGTGGGATATCGTTATGGCCAACATCACCGTTGCCCGGATCATCCTGTTCAAACGCGATGGTGACCGCAAGCCGGGCTGGATCTGCATCCCGCTCGAGTTGCGCACCCCCGAAGCCATCACCGTTCTGGCGGGCACGATAACAATGACGCCCGGCACAGTAAGCTGTGATCTGTCAGCGCAAGGTCACAACCTGTTGGTTCATTGCCTTGACGCACCGGACCCCGATGCGGTTCGCGACCAGATCAAACAACGCTACGAACGCCGCCTGAAGGAGATTTTCGAATGATGATCTATGCGATCTGGTTTGCTTTTGCCTGTTTCGGAGCAGCGATCATGATGTGCCTTTGGCGGATCATCACCGCAGATGGCGTCGGCACCCGCGTGTTGGCTCTGGACACGATGGTGATCAACACCATCGCCCTTATGATTCTGTATGGTCTGTCGCAAGGCAGCGAGATCTTTTTCGAGGCCGCCATGATCATCGCCATGCTGGGCTTCGTTTCAACCGTGGCCTATGCGCGCTTCATGCTGCGCGGCAACATCATCGAATGAGGGCGATATGACATTTTTAGTCGAGATACTGATCGCCGTGTTCCTGATCGTTTCGGGTATCTTTGGGTTCGTGGGCTCGTTTGGGATGATCAAACTGAAAGATCCGATGTCGCGTCTGCACGCTCCGACCAAGGCGACAACACTGGGCGTGGGCGGCGTATTGCTGGCCTCGATCGCGCATTCGGTTCTGCTGGAAGGCAAACTGTCCATGCACGAGCTGCTGATTACGCTGTTCTTGTTCCTGACAGCTCCGATCACGGCCCTGTTTATTGCCAAGTGGCACATTCATCGCCATGAAAAAGCACAAGATCTGCCGAGTGCGGGCGAGGATGAGCTTTGGGCCACCCACGCGGTCGAACAGGTTGAAGACGTCCCTGACCACAGTACGAACTGACTCTGATGCACAAACCTCCGCTGCCCCTGACCCGTGATCTGGTTCTGATTGGTGGAGGACATACCCACGCCCTGCTGCTGCGCAAATGGGGGATGAACGCCTTGCCCGGCGCGCGGGTGACAGTGATCAACCCGGGACCAACCGCTCCTTATTCGGGGATGTTGCCCGGCTATGTTGCCGGTCACTACGCCCGATGGGAGCTGGACATCGATCTGGTAAAGCTCGCCCGGTTTGCGGGGGCGCGGGTGATCTTGGGGGCGGTCGACGGCATCGATACCACGCAGCGCTGTATCCATGTACCCGGGCGACCTCCGGTCGCTTTCGATGTGGCCTCGGTCAATGTCGGGATCACGTCGGAAATGCCCGCCCTGCCCGGTTTTGGCGAACACGCCGTGCCTGCCAAGCCTCTTGGCCCGTTCGCCGCCCGTTGGGCCACATATCTGGACAGTGACGGCCCCGCATCGGTTGTCGTGATCGGGGGTGGCGTTGCTGGCGTTGAACTGGCCATGGCTATGGCCCATGCGCTGAAAGTCAGGCAACGCCCGACGCAGGTGACGCTGATCGACAATGCCTCGGCCCTGACAGCGACGGTCCCCAAAGCCGCCGCAACCATCCGTCAAGCAATGACCAACCTCGGGGTGGACGTGCTGGAAGGGGTGTCGATCAAAAGCATCACTTCAAACCATGTCGCGCTTGAGGATGGCCGACAGATTCCGGCAGATTTTGTAACTGGCGCCGCCGGTGCCCGTGCCTATGACTGGATCAGCCGCACCGGGCTGGACCTGAGTGACGGTTTTATCCGCGTGAACGGTCACCTTCAGTCCAGCGATCCCGCAGTTTTCGCCGCCGGAGACTGCGCCCACCTGACCGAGAATCCGCGACCCAAGGCGGGGGTTTACGCAGTACGCGAGGCGCCGGTTCTGTTCAACAACCTGCGGGCCGCGCTGGGAGCCGGGAAAATGCGCCGGTATGTGCCCCAAAAGGACTATCTGAAACTGATTTCTCTTGGCGGCAAATCTGCGTTGGGGGAACGCCTGGGCACCTCTTTCAGTGGCGCATTGATGTGGAAGTGGAAAAACCACATCGACCAGACCTTCATGAACAGATTTCGAGACTTGCCAGCCATGAAAGCCACAGCATTGCCCCACGCGTATGCCGCCGGTGTACCCGAGGCACTGGGCGACAAACCGATGTGTGGTGGCTGCGGCGCAAAGGTCGGACGGGACGCTTTGCAACGCGTGATCAAAGCTCTGCCCGCTACTGTTCGGTCAGATGTAACACCATTGCCCGGAGACGACGCGGCATTGCTGACAACCGGCACTGCAAGGCAGGTCATGACCACGGACCATCTGCGCAGTGCGACCAACGACCCGGTGCTGATGACGCGTATCGCGGTGGTCCACGCCCTGGGGGATATCTGGGCCATGGGCGCGGACCCTCAGGCTGCGACCGCGACGATTATCCTGCCCCGCATGTCCTCCGAGTTGCAGGAACGGACCTTGGCCGAAATCATGCACAGCGCGAATGAGGCGATGCAAGAAGCCGGGGCCGAAATCGTCGGTGGTCATAGCTCGATAGGGGACGAGATGACGATCGGCTTCACGGTTACAGGTCTGTGCCCCAACGCGCCGATCACGCTGGCGAGTGGAAAACCCGGGGACGTGCTGATTCTGACCAAACCGATTGGCAGCGGCATTGTGATGGCGGCGGAAATGGCCGGACGTGCTGACGGTGATACAGTCGCCACGGCATATGATCTCATGACCCATTCGCAGGCGGCGGCAGCGTGCATTCTGTCGGGCGCGCATGCTATGACGGATGTCACGGGATTTGGACTGGCCGGGCATTTACAAGGGATATGCAACGCCTCCGGCTGCGGCGCGGTGCTGGATATTGCTGCACTTCCGGTGATGCTCGGAGCACTCGAGCTGAGCGAAAACGGCATCCGCTCGACCCTGTTTGACGAGAATCGATCCATTGCGCCCGAGCTCCCCTCGGACGGGAAGGCCGCGCTGTTGTTTGACCCTCAGACCGCAGGTGGTTTGCTGGCGGCAATCGACCAAAGTGACGCAGATAACGTATTGAAACGCCTGCGTGAAGCCGGATACCCGGCACAAAAGATAGGACGCCTGACCGACGCTGCGGGGTTAACGCTTCAAAGCTGATCCAATGCATGTTCGATCTGGACAGCGGCATTGTGCAACCCAGCTTTGTCCAACTGCAAAACATCAATCCGAGCCAGAATTTTGACAGGATGCAACCGTTGGGACTTGGCATAAGCAGGATCGTAGTGCTGTTCCATCAGCGCGCAGGTCAAGAGGTGTTTGTCCCCGGCATCGATCAGGTCCAGCCATGTATCAACAACTTCGTGCCCGCGATGTGAGCGAAGCGGAGACAGCCGGTCACGCAACCGATCACCATCCGACAGAATGTCGTCGTAGGCGCGGGTCAGATACGCGGCACGCTCCGCAAGCGGCGCGGCAACCTGAATACGCGGTGCATTGCATATTGCGGTCCAGAGGCTGGGTGGCAGAATACGATCGCCGATCTTCGACGATTCTGCTTCGACCACGACGGGGCGCGCGGGGTCCAGCGCACAGAAAGCGGCAGAAAGAGCGGACTCAAAGGATTTCTGGCTGGGCTGCCCACCCGGCATTTCGCCCAGCAGAGACCCACGATGGTTGGCCAACCCTTCCAGATCAACGATCTGAATTTCACGTTGGGCAAGGTGCTGAAGCAATTCGGTCTTTGCGGTTCCGGTATAGCCATCCAAGGCCACTAACCGAAACGGCAGCGGCCGATCATACAGATACGCGTTCACAAGGCGGCGATAGGTGCGGTACCCGCCATCGACCACCTCGGCCCGCCAGCCGATCTGTTGCAATGCCCATGTGAACGAGCCCGAGCGCTGACCGCCCCGCCAGCAATAGACCAGCGGTCGCCAGCTTCCCTGATGATGGCTGAGGCTGTGTTCAACGTGCCGGGCCGTGTTTCGAAACACCAAAGCCGCTCCGATTTTCCGGGCCAAAAACGGGCTTTGTTGCTTGTAGATCGTACCCACCCGCGCGCGTTCTTCATCGTCCAGCACAGGCAGATTGATCGCACCCGGCAGGTGGTCTTGGGTAAACTCGGCTGGGCTGCGGACGTCGATCACAGCATCAAACCCATGCGCATAGAGCTGCGGTAAATCAGAGAATTTTATAGCCATGCCAATGATCTAACCGCCAGAGCCTGACAAGAAAAGCCCGCCAGCGATCATTGTCAGATTGCCTCGGGCAATTCAGGTCCTGAGGCACGGTTGGAATTCACGGCCGTGTCGACACGATGAAACTTCAACACATCCTCGGCCCCCGGACGCATCAGCCGTGCCGCCCCCTTGCCCGCTTCTCCCAACCAGAGCGGCCAATCGTCCGACTCGATGATCAGGGGCATCCTATGGTGGATGGCTGACAGGGTTTGGTTCGCCTGCGTGGTGACGATGGCACACGTGGATTGCCGCGCCTCCTCAGAACCCCAATCCTGCCAGACGCCCGCAAATGCGATGGTGCCGCCGTTTTTGCGGCTGATATACCAGGGCAGCCTTGTCCCTTGTTCCGTCTTGGTCCATTCATAAAATCCACTCGCCACGATCAGGCAGCGCCGCGTGCGGCTCGCCTCGCGAAATGCAGGTTTTTCCGCAATTGTTTCGGCCCGCGCATTTATTAACAAAGGCCCAGCTGTTTGAGTTTTGTACCAGTGCGGCAGAAACCCCCATCGCAATGCATCCAACTGACGTCCGGCGTCCCCGGAACGCACAACGTGAACCTGATTTGTAGGACATACATTGAAGTTGGGCACCGCAGGTAAAGCATTCGCGGGCCGCGCAGAAAATAGCTGCGCCATTGCGTCATTGGGAAGAGTTATTGCAAACCGTCCGCACATGGGTAATGAACCATCGATAACCGTTTCATACAGGCACAGGGTCTCACGGGGTCACATGGAAAATCAAACAGCGAATTCCTTGAAGGGCAAGGCTATGGCTTTGCTGGACGCAGGAAAGCTGCCGCAGGCGCTAAAGAAAGCCCAGTTGGGTATCAAAAAGTTCCCGAAAGATTCCGACTATCAGGCGATCGCAGGTTTTGTTCTGACGGAAATGAAACAATACAAGCGATCAATCCCACATTTTGTGGAAGCCTCACGGATGAAGCCCGATGATCCGCAGTTTGCCGAGAACCTTGCAAATGCGCTGATGCAGACTGGTCAGGTGTCCAAAGCTCTGTCCTATGCGGAACAAATGGCGGAAAAGTTTCCGCGCAACAAAGAACTCGCCCGGGTTATCGAGGAAATCCAACGCCAGGGTAAGAACTGGCGTTCGATCATACAGTATACGACCCACAAGTTGGAAACTGACCCCGATAATCCCAAGTTTCTGTCTAAACGGGCGAACGCCTACGGGCGTATAGGCTTCGTCGACGACAACACACGCGATGTGTCGCGCGCCTACGAATTGGCCCCAAACAATCTTGGCATCGCCTTCCAAAAAGCAATCAACCTCCACCAAAGTGGTGACAAAGAAGGCATGCTTAGCATTTTGAACGACATCCTGGACGCCAACCCAACACATCCCTCTGCCTTGTTCCAACTGTCTACCATGGTGGAAACGGAAAAAGCAGCTGAGTTCCTTGAAACGCTGGACGCTGCAATCAAGGAGAACGAAGCGGCGGCCCCGGATCTGGAGTTTGCCAAAGCGCAGGTGATTTCCAAGGCAAATGGGTTGAACGCAGCGCTTCCCCAGTTTGCGGTTGCCAATGCAATGCAGCACGAAACAAATCCCTATAATGTGGACCGCGAGGAGCAGAAATTCCAACAGATTACCTCTCTCTTTCCGGTCACAGCCACTCAGCCAAGTTCCGGGGTAATCAAAAAACCAGTCCCTATTTTCGTGATCGGACAACCGCGTTCGGGTACCACGTTGATGGAGATGATGTTGAGTTCGGACCCACAAATTTCCGGGTGCGGGGAGCTCATTCTGGCCGCGGATTTGTCTAGCGACTACCGAAAAGGCGAAAAGGAATATGATGACGAAGCCGCCCGCGATTTTGCAGAAGATTTTCGCGAACTCATGCCGCCCATTCCTGCAGACTCGACCGCATTCGTCGACAAGATGCCCCACAACTACCAACGGGTCGGTTTCCTTTTGTCCGCCTTCCCAAATGCCAAAATCATCAACATGTTGCGCGACCCGCGTGATGTCGGACTGTCGAAATGGATCAGGCGATTCCCTGCTGGTGGCATGAACTACTCGTCAAAACTGGAGACCATCGCCCATTCCGCAAACATGTACCGGCGCTACATGGCGCATTGGGATGCCGTGTTCGGAGATCAGATTTTGACTGTTCAATACGAGGATCTAGTAGCTGACCCGAAGACCTACAGCCAGCAAGTGGCCCAGTTCTGCGGGATCGAATGGACCGAAGTCATGATGCATCCGGAAGACAACAAAAAGCAGGTGCGCACGGCCAGTATCGACCAGGTTAGAAAGAAAATTTCGACCAAATCAATTGGCGGTTGGCGCGACGTTGCCGATCACATCCAGCCGATGCTGGACGGGTTCGATCCCGCGCTCTGGCCGGAATACGATTTCAGCTGATAGGAAAAAACACCGCGCCCCAAGGGCGCGGTGTTTTCTATCGCTATTTCCGTTGGATACGCCCATCCAGGTAGGGTTGGTAGGGTGCGTTTTCCGCAAGATACTCGGCCGTGACGTCCGCCAAATCCGGACCGTAGTCATAGGCGTTCTTGTCGTCGCCTTCAAACATACGGTACCCGTCTCCACCATTGCGCACGTAGTTGTTCGTGACGACAAGATATGTTGCAGATGGATCAATTGGCACAAAACCGTCGCCTTCAGCCACCATCACATCGCTGATACGTCCTTCCGTTGGAGCCACGGACGGGTCCCAAGTAAAAGTCAAGCCAGCAACCTGCGGGAAGCGACCTTTCACCTCTTCGACTTGGCTGACGCCGTTTTCCAATGCATCGATCACGCCCTGACCGCTGATCTCAAAGGTCGAAAGGGTGTTCTGGAACGGCAGCACAGTCAGCACTTCGCCCATTGTAACCTCACCTTCGTCGATCGAGGCGCGCAGACCGCCCGCATTCGCTATCGCGATTCGAGCCCCCTGATCCGCAACACGCGCGAGCATGGCATCCGCAACAAGATTGCCCATCTCGCATTCCTGAACGCGGCAAACATCGCGCGACCCCTCAATGGCAGCGGCCGAGCTGGCAACGACTCGCTGTTTCATCTCTTCAATCGGCGCGCCCATTTCTGCGACACGTGCCGCGATCGCTGCATCCGGTGTAACAGAGGCATCCAGAAGGATTGGTTCACCTTCTGCCGAAATCAGATTGCCGTCGTCATCAAAGGTCAAAGTGACCTCGCCCAGATATTTTGAATACGCATAGGCCTGAACCACCGGCACATCGCCGACCATCACCGGGTAAGGGCCTGCCGCATCCTCATCGGTGTTGGACAGCAATGTGTGCGAATGGCCTCCGACCACCAAGTCAAGACCCGGAACTTGTTCGGCAATCTGAAGGTCCTTTGCCAGTCCCACGTGATTCAAGGCGATGATGATATCCACGCCCTCTTCTTCCAACGCGGCCACATCAGCCTTCAGGCTTTCGATCTCATCCTGGAAAATGACATCCTTGCCGGGGCTCGACGTGTCCACCGTGTCGGTAGCCAGGGCGGAGATAATGCCGATCTTCTGGCCACCAACCTCAAGAACCACATGGTTTTGGACCTTGTCTTTCAGTTCAGCCGAGGAGGACAGGTCCAGATTTCCCGATATGACCGGGAAACTTACAGCGTCGATGAACGCCGCCAGACCTTCGGGACCGTCATCGAATTCGTGGTTGCCGACTGCCATGACGTCATAGCCGATGTCCTCCATGAACTCGGCTTCGGCTGCGCCCTTGTAGGTCGTGTAAAAAAGCGACCCCTGAAACGGATCGCCCGCGTCAAGCAGCAGAACATTTTCATCCGCGAGTTCGCCACGCTTGGCGTCGACGGCCGTTTTCAGACGGGCCATTCCCCCAAAACACTTGCCCTCTGCCTCGTCCTCGGCATCGCAGGTTGAATCGTATTTGTTGATCGACTCGATACGACTGTGAATGTCGTTGGTGTGCAGAATGGTCAGCTTGTATTCGGCGGCAGCCGCTCCCGCAGTCAGGCTGAGCAGAGCGGCGGACGCAAGAAGACGGGTTAACATATTGAAACTCCCTGTCGTTGTTTGCTTGGATCGTGCTCTGATGACGCGGAAGAGTCAAAGGTGGAAATGCAACTTGATTCCACTTGGCAGGCGGGGCATCACGACGCCATGCTGATCTACAAGATATTTCGGGCCCACGAATGGGCAGAATTGCAAGCTCACGGGGCAACGGATGGCGCACCGATCGACGTGTCAGACGGGTTTGTCCACTTTTCGACCGCTCAGCAAGCCGCAGAAACCGCTGCCAAACATTTCGCCGGGGTCGAGGGCCTGACCCTGCTGGCCTGCGATGCCACCGCAATGGGCGGCGACCTGCGATGGGAGGTGTCGCGCGGCGGGGACCTGTTTCCGCATCTTTACCGTCAGATTCGCACAAGCGATGTTGTTTGGGCGCGCGCCCTGCCTTTTGACGGCCAAACGCATCAATTCCCGCGAGAGATGGTATGAGCGCCTATGTCGATCCCGAACGCGAACAGTTCGACGCCTTCAAGGTGCTGGATCGGAATCATCCCATCGAAATGCTGAACCTCGTCCGGTTTCGCACGGCAGCGGTTTATCCATCGGGTCACGCTCTGGCGAATTCTGGTCTGACGGGGCCCGAGGCCTACCGGAACTACGGTACGGAAACCGCCCCGATCCTGACCCGAATCGGGGCATCAATCTTGTGGAGGGGCGCGTACCAGGCGACGCTGATCGGGCCGCTGGATGAAACATGGGACGAGGTGTTCATCGCCCGCTACCCCACCGCCCATGCCTTTCTTGAAATGATAACCGACCCTATCTACCGGGCCGCCGTCGTGCATCGTCAGGCGGCGGTCGCAACGTCGCGCCTGATCCGTTGTGGCGAGATGCAAACAGGAGCATCCTTCGGATGAAGCTGACTGAAAAACTGGGGCTGGCGGCCCTGCACCGAATGGATCCGGAAACCGCCCATGGGATGTCGATCAAGGCGCTGAAGGCCGGTCTGGCCCCGACGCCCGGCCCGGTGACATCGACGCGGCTGGCCACCAAAGTCGCTGGACTGCACCTGCCCAATCCAGTGGGACTGGCGGCAGGTTTCGACAAGAACGGCGAGGTGCTTACCCCGCTGTCAAAAGCGGGTTTTGGGTTTATTGAAGTCGGCGCCGTGACCCCGCGCCCGCAACCGGGAAATCCAAAACCACGCCTGTTCCGACTGACCGAGGACAAGGCCGCCATCAACCGTTTTGGCTTTAACAACGACGGTATGGAAGTCATGGCACAGCGTCTGGCCCATCGTCCGAAAGACGCGGTGATCGGCTTGAATCTTGGCGCGAACAAAGACAGTGACGACCGGCCCGGAGATTTCGCCAAAGTACTGGCCCATTGCGCCACGCATCTGGATTTTGCGACCGTCAATGTCTCGTCCCCGAACACCGAAAAGCTGAGGGATCTTCAGGGCAAGGCCGCACTTGGTGCCTTGTTAAGCGGCGTCATCGAAACGCGCGATGCGCTGCCCTGTCCCTTGCCCATCTTCCTGAAAATTTCACCGGACCTGACCGAGACCGAGTTGCAGGACATCGCGGAAGTGGCCGCCGAAACGGGTGTGGATGCCGTGATTGCCACCAACACCACTCTGTCCCGGGATGGTTTACGCAGTGCACACAAGACGGAAAAAGGCGGTCTATCCGGGGCACCGCTTTTCGAAAAATCGACCCGCGTGTTGGCCCGTCTGAGCGCGTTGACCGAAAACAAGATCCCGTTGATCGGTGTGGGCGGCATCGGCACGGCCGAACAAGCCTATGCCAAGATCTGCGCAGGTGCCTCGGCGGTGCAATTTTATACGGCGATGGTATATGGCGGTATTTCTCTGGCGACCGATATCGCGCAGGGTCTGGACGCCCTGCTGGCCCGCGACGGGTTTGATACTGTTGCGCAGGCGGTCGGCAGCAAACGAAAGGACTGGCTGTGATTGAATACTGGCACAACCCGCGCTGTTCGAAGTCCCAGATGGGATTGGTTTTGCTGGAAGAACGTGGAGCCGAGATTCACGTCCGAAAGTACCTTGAAGACGCACCGTCGGTCACCGAACTGCGGGCGGCACAAGCCCTACTGGGTGTTTCCGCTATTCAGATGATGCGCACGGGCGAGACGCGGTTCAAAGAACTGGGGCTGTCCAAGAACACCCCTGATGCGGACCTGATCCAAGCCATGGCCGAAAACCCGATCCTGATCGAACGGCCTCTGGCGATCCTGAATGACAAGGCCGCCATTGGACGCCCGCCGGAAAACCTGTTGGGCCTGCTTTAGGCCACGCGAGCCTCAAGTCCGCGATACCGCCAGCCCATGGTCACGCCGCGCGCGGTATTGAGCACCATCAGCGCCGCCCAAAGTCCATGATTGCCGAAGGCGGGCACCAGCAAGAACAGGGCGACAACGTAGATCGCCACCGATTGCAACATGGCATTGCGCATCTCGCGCGTCCATGTCGCCCCAATATAGATACCGTCAAACATCCAGCTGGCCACGCCGACGATCGGGGCGATTGCAGCCCAGAACAGGAACTCACGCCCGGCATCCCGCACCTCGGGCGATGTGGACATCAGATCGATCAACGCCGGTCCGGCAAAGTAGAACGTGGCCCCCAGCAGGACCGCCCCACCGACACCCCATTGCGATGCCATGATCGAGGCGCGTCGCACCTGATACCTGTCGCGCGCACCGACGGCCCCACCCACGAGGGCCTCGGCGGAAAAAGCGAACCCATCCAACGCAAAGGCTGTGATCTCAAGAAACTGCAAAAGCACCTGATTGGCCGCAAGGTTGATGTCGCCCAGATCGGAACCCACGAACAGGAATGTTGTGAACGATCCGGTCAGAAGGACAGAGCGGATCATGATGTCGCTGTTTACTTGCAGCATGCGCCGCAGGCGGGCCGCATCAAAGATGCGGGGCCAATCACGCCAGATTTGATTTTGAAACCCAGTGCGGCACAACCACAGGCCCAGCGCAAGCCCGGTCCATTCTGCGATCAGCGTGGCAATCGCCACACCTTCCACACCCCAGCCAAGACCCAGAACGAACCACAGGTCCAGTGCGATGTTCAGGCCGTTCATCCAGACCTGCAACAGAAACACTCCGCGCGTGCGCTCAACCGCGATCAGCCAGCCGGTCACCGCATAAAGCGCAATCGTCGCAGGCGCCCCCCAGATACGTATCTCAAGATACGCGCGCGAAAGCGACTCGACTTCGGGGCTGGCGGGGGACAACCAAAATGCCCCACTAAAAATCGCCACCTGCGCAAGGATGAACAGCAATCCCGCCGCCCCGCCCAGCATCAGCCCCCGGATCAGCAGGGCGCGCATCTCGGCTATGTCCCCTGCCCCGCGCGCCTGTGCGGCAAGGCCTGTTGTCCCCATCCGCAGAAATCCGAAGATCCAGTAGATCGCCGACAGGATCACCGCACCGATCCCCACCGCGCCAATGGGGGCTGCTTCGCCCATCTGGCCGACAACGCCCGTATCCACCGCGCCCAGTATCGGCACTGTCGCGTTAGACAACACAATCGGCACCGCGATCTTCAGCACCCGCCTGTGAGTTATGGGTGCCGAGGCGTCCCGCATGGTCAGCCCTTGTCCCGAGACGGCTGCGGCATCAGGAAATGCCCCGTTGCCTGAGCAAACAGCTTGGCGTGATTGTCCTGCCAGGCCTCAACCCGGACCGAGGCATAGCGCCGCCCTGCCCGATTGATAAACGCGCGCGCATAAGCGTCGCGTGGCAGGCCAGACCGCAAGTAATCGACCGTGAAATCGATGGTCTTGGGAAAGCGGATGGATTCGTCAGCTACGATAGCCGCTGCATCGATCTCACCACTTTCAATGCCGGGATACAGATGCTCCCAGCTCAGCGTGATCACCGCTGTCACTTCAAGAAACGCCGCCGTCACACCACCGTGGATGGCGGGCAGCAGAGGGTTGCCGATCAGCTTTTCATCAAAGTTCAGAACGCCGGTCAGTTCATCGCCGCGGCGGTCGAAACTGATGTTCAGAAACCGGATATAGGGCACGCCATCGACCAGCGCGCGCAGCGCCGCATCGCGCCGTTGCTTGACCACCTGCACCGGTTCGGGACGGGATCGGGCCATGTTGCTACCCCTCTACAGTAAACGCGCCAGACGCGGTCGCCACGGGTCGTTCGTGATCATCATCCATAGCCGTTGCCCGCACAAAGGCGACGTTGCGGGTGATATGGTAGCAACTGGCCCGCGCCGTTATGCTCTGCCCTGGCTTTGCAGCCCGCATATAGTCAATGCGCAGATCGATCGTCGCGGTTCCCCCTGGGGCCGACGGATGGCTCATCACCGCGGCACCGCAGCAGGTATCCAGAATGGTCGAGATCGCCCCACCATGAATCACACCGGTGCGCGGATCGCCGATCAGGTCCTGATTGTACGGCATCGTGATCTCGGCCTCACCTTCACCGATCTGCGTCAGCCGCAGACCGATGGCCCGCGCATGAGGAATGGCCTCGATGAACTGGCGGGCTAGAGCTGTCTTGTCGACCATTGAGTTACATCCTGTGTTGGCGCCCCCTTTATGAGCCGCAGAAAAAGCAAAGGGCAAGCCCACCTGTTGCGCTTGCCGTCGCGACGCCCTAGGTTGCGAACGAGGAGACCCCGAATGTCCGACAACCGTTTGTCATTCAAAGACATGTGCGCCGAGTTCGATGTGACGCCGCGCACTCTGCGCTACTACGAGTATATTGAGCTGTTGCAGCCAGACCGCGAAGGCCGGTCCCGATTTTATGGGGCGCGGGAATGCGCGCGGATGAAGCTGATCATGCGAGGGCGGAAATTCGGTTTCCCTCTGGAAGAGATTCGGCAATGGCTTCTGATTTACGAAGATCAGGGCAACCAGGCCCAGATGGCAACCTTTGTCGAAATGGCCGACCGGCAGATGGAAGAGCTGCGCCAACAGCGCGCTCAGCTTGACGAGGCAATGGACGAACTCAGGCGCCTGCGAAATCACACTGCGAACTCCCTGAACTGAACTGTCGGATTGTAGCTACGCATCAAAGCGCGTCACGGGCTTGATGATTCCGATTGCGATCCTGGCCCGAAAACATCGTGACGTTGGGGAAATAAAATTGCGGCCCTTCGCCCTTACGTGTTCTGATGTTACGTCAACTTTGAAGTGACGCAGCGTCTGGATTACGCAAACGTCACTCTCGTGTTGTAAAGCGAACAGCAACTGCGCAAGTCCTGTCAGATGACGCCAGTGACGAGGGTATGAACAATGACCGAAGACCTTATGACCATCCGCGATATGTGCGAGACCTATGATGTCACGCCTCGTACCTTGCGATTCTATGAGGCAAAGGAATTGCTGTTTCCGATCCGCGAGGGTCAGAAACGACTGTTCACCAAACGGGATCGTGCACGTCTCAAGCTGATCCTGCGCGGCAAGCGGTTCGGGTTCAGCCTTGAAGAAATCCGCCAGCTTCTGGATTTGTACCACGTCGGCGACCAACAGCTGACCCAGATGACCCGGACCTTTGAGATTGCGTGCGAGCGTCTGGCCGATATGGAATCGCGCCGCGAAGAGTTGACGCAAGCCATCGACGATCTGAAAGAGCAGTTGCGCTGGGGCGAGAAGGTCATCGCCTCGATGAAACACGAAAAAAAGGCGGCTGAATAAGCCCGCCCACCCGGACATATGAATTAAGGGAGCTTCACATGCCCGTTTACAACGCGCCAACCAAAGATATGCAGTTCATCCTGCACAACGTCCTGAATGTCTCGCAATCGGATATTCCCGGCTATGACGAACTGGAGGCCGAGTTTACCGGTGCCGTTCTGGAAGAAGCCGGCAAGGTTGCCACCAACGTTCTGCACCCGCTGAACGTGGTTGGAGACACCGAAGGGTGCCGGCTGGAAAACGGTATCGTGTACACCCCAACCGGGTTTAAAGAAGCCTTCGAGCAGATGAAGGAAGGTGGTTGGACTGGCCTCGACATGCCGGAAGAGTATGGCGGCCAGAACATGCCCTATGTCATGGGCACAGCCGTCGGCGAGATGTTCTCGGGTTCAAACCAGGCGTTCACGATGTATCAGGGTCTGACCCATGGTGCCGCTTCGGCCATTCTGGCGCACGGAACCGACGAGCAGAAGAACACTTATCTGCCCAACATGGTCAGCTGTGAATGGACCGGCACCATGAACCTGACCGAACCGCATTGCGGCACCGATCTGGGCCTGATGCGCACCAAAGCCGAACCGCAGGCGGATGGAAGCTACAAGATTTCCGGCCAGAAAATCTTTATCTCGGCTGGTGAACACGACATGGCCGACAACATCATCCATCTGGTGCTGGCCAAGATCGTGGGCGGCCCCGAAGGCATCAAGGGCGTGTCCCTGTTCATCGTTCCCAAATTCCTGGTCAACGAAGACGGCAGCCTGGGTGAGCGCAACGGCGTCGCCGTTGGCAACATCGAAGAGAAAATGGGCATCCACGGCAACTCGACCTGTGTGATGAACTACGACGAGGCAACCGGATACCTTCTGGGTGAAGAGCACAAAGGTATGCGCGCCATGTTCACAATGATGAACGAGGCCCGTCTGGGTGTTGGCATGCAGGGTCTGTCCCAGGCCGACGCGGCGTATCAGAACGCTGTGGAATACGCCAAGGACCGCCTGCAGGGCCGCGACGTGACCGGGGCGAAAAACCCTGATGGCCCCGCAGACCCGCTGATCGTTCACCCCGACATTCGCCGCAGCTTGATGGATCAAAAAAGCTTCACCGAGGGCGCGCGCGCGTTCATCCTGTGGGGCGCGACCATGATCGACAAGGCGCACCGCTCGGGCGACAAGGATGCGGACGGGCTGATCTCGCTGCTGACGCCGGTCATCAAGGGCTTCCTGACGGACGAAGGCTACGACATGACCGTTCAGGCCCAACAGGTCTATGGCGGCCACGGCTACATCGAAGAATGGGGCATGTCGCAATACACCCGCGATGCCCGTATCGCGATGATCTACGAAGGTGCAAACGGCGTTCAGGCGCTTGACCTTGTGGGGCGCAAGCTGGCGCAGGATGGCGGCAAGCACGTCATGGCGTTCTTCGATATGGTCAAAACCTTCTGCAAGGAAAACGCCGGCCAGAACGAAGCCTATGACAAAGCCTTCATCGAACCGCTGAAGGCCGCATCCAAGGATCTGCAGGCCGCTGGCATGTACTTCATGCAGGAAGGCATGAAGAACCCGAACAACGCTCTGTCCGGTTCTTATGACTTCATGCACATGTTCGGTCATGTCTGCCTGGGCCTGATGTGGGCGCAGATGGCCAAGGCCGCACAAGACGCGCTGGACGGTGGCGCCTCGGACAAAGAGTTCTACGAGACCAAGATCAACACCGGCCGGTACTACATGGCGCGCCGCCTGCCCGCGACTGCAATGCACCTGTCGCGCATTCAGACCGGTGCAGATACGGTGATGGCTCTGGACGCGGCGAACTTCTGATCACAGTCTGGGCTCGGGCGACACCGCCCGGGTCCTTGTATTCGGAGGAGACAGAATGCCCAAACGCTTTCGCCTGACCCGCCGCTTCCCGGTTGCCATGACCGAGGACGGCTATCGCAAACTCAGGGCTTTTGCCCGCGAGGCCGGGTTGGATGAAGGCGAGGCGCTGTCTTTTCTGTTCGAGAATTTCAACAGCGTCATTGACGAAGACAACCTGACCCATCGATTGCGTCTCTTCAATTCCGAGTTGGAGGCGCGCAAGCGCTAGGCACCAAGGCCGAAAAGCTTGGGCAGCAGATGCACAAAACGCCACGGGAGGGGCGAGCGCATGACCATAAAACTGCATTGCTTCGGAGAAAGCGGGAACAGTTACAAAGCTGCTCTGGCACTGGAAATGTCCGGTCTTGACTGGGAACCGGTCTTTGTCGATTTCTTCAAAGGCGTCACCCGCAGCCCAGAGTTCCGCTCTGATGTCAACGTAATGGGCGAAGCGCCCTTCCTGATCGACGGTGATTTCAAGACCTCCCAGTCTGGCGCGATTCAGGCTTATATCACTGAGAAATCAGGTAAATTCGGCGGCAAGACACGGGAAGAGAACTACGACATTCTGCGTTGGGTGCTGTGGGACAACCACAAGCTCAGCTCGATGGCGGGCATGACCCGCTTCCTGATGAATTTCCTGCCCGAAGAACACCGCAATGCCGATGTGATTGCCTTCAACCAAGGCCGTCTGAAAGCGGCCTATGATGTTCTGAACACCCACCTTGAGGGCCGCGACTGGATTGTTGGGGACGGCGTGACCAACGCCGATCTCAGCTGCTGCGGTTACCTCTACTATCCCGAACCATTCGGCTTTGACCGTGCCGACTGGCCCAACATCGACGCCTGGCTGACTCGCCTGTCCGAGCAGCCCGGCTGGAAACCCCCCTATGACCTGATGCCCGGCAACCCGTCGGATCGAGCTTAAGGAGAAGACCCATGACCGAAGCTTACATTTATGACGCCCTGCGCACCCCGCGCGGCAAGGGCCGTAAGGATGGCAGCCTGCACGAGGTAACCTCGGTGCGCCTGTCCGCCTTGACCCTGAACGCGATCAAGGAACGCAACAACCTCGAAGGCCACGCCGTTGAGGATGTGATCTGGGGCAACGTCACCCAAGTCATGGAGCAAGGCGGCTGTCTGGCGCGCTCGGCGGTTCTGGCCTCGGACCTCGACCAGTCGATCCCTGGTCTGGCGATCAACCGCTTCTGTGCCTCGGGCATGGAAGCCGTGAACCTGGCCGCAAACCAGGTCAAAGGCGGCGCGGGTGAGGCTTATATCGCGGGCGGTGTCGAGATGATGGGTCGCGTGGCCATGGGCAGCGACGGTGCCGCGATTGCCGTAGACCCGACGCTGGCAATGGACACCTATTTCGTACCGCAGGGCATCTCGGCCGACATCATCGCGACCGAGTTTGGGTTCACCCGCGACGATGCCGATGCGCTGGCCGTTGAGTCTCAGAAACGCGCGGCTGCGGCTTGGGAAGACAACCGATTTGAGAAGTCGGTCATCACCATCAAAGACCAGAACGGCCTAACCATTCTGGACCGCGACGAATACATGCGCCCCGGCACCGACATGCAGAGCCTTGGCGCGTTGAACCCGTCCTTCCAGATGATGGGTGAGCAAATGCCCGGCTTCGACAAAGTCGCGATGCTGAAATACCCGCATCTGGAGCGGATCAACCACATCCACCACGCGGGCAATAGCTCGGGCATCGTGGACGGCTCGGCCGCGGTTCTGATCGGTAACAAGGAATTTGGTGAGAAATACGGCCTGAAACCCCGCGCCCGCATCAAAGCAACTGCGAAGATCGGCACCGACCCGACCATCATGCTGACCGGCCCGGTTCCAGTGACCGAGAAGATCCTTGCCGACAACGGCATGAAGATCGGCGATCTGGACCTGTTCGAAGTGAACGAAGCCTTCGCCTCAGTCGTGCTGCGCTTCCAGCAGGCGTTCGACGTCGATCCGGCGCTTGTAAACGTCAACGGCGGCTCGATCGCGATGGGTCACCCGCTGGGTGCAACCGGTGCCATGATCATCGGCACGCTGCTGGATGAGCTTGAGCGTCAGGACAAAGAAACAGGTCTCGCCACGCTCTGCATCGCATCCGGCATGGGTGCGGCAACCATTATTGAGCGGGTCTGATGCCCAAGCTGGATCTCTCTCAGATCCCATTCAAGGGTGGCTCATCCTATCCCGGCAAACTGGCCGAGGCGGTCGGTGGCCGTTTCAACCAAGGCGTCGGAGATGCGGGCGGGCTAACGCAGTTCGGGGTCAACATCGTACGGCTTGAACCGCAGGCTTTGTCCTCGCTGCGCCATTACCACATGGAGCAGGACGAGTTTGCCATCATGCTCAGCGGTAAATGCGTGCTGATCGATGACGATGGTGAGCATGAGATGCTGCCCGGTGACTGCGCCGCTTGGCCAGCCGGTGAGGCAAACGGCCATCACCTTGTGAACAAGACCGATGTGCCCGCGACCTTTCTGGTGGTGGGCACACGGACCCCGACCGAGACCTGTATCTACAGCGACTTAGACATGATGGTGAAGGATAACGGGAACACCTTCACCTGCAAGGATGGCAGCCCACTGACGGCTGACCAGATTGGAGATGACAATGACTGATTTCACTCTGAGCAAAGACGCAGACGGCGTCGCTTTTGTGACCTGGGATGCCCAGGGCAAATCCATGAACGTTCTGACCCGCGAGGCCTTTCAGGAGGTCAGCCAACTGATTGATCAGGCCCTGAATGATGATGAGATCAAGGGGATCGTTATTACCTCGGGCAAAGAAGGCTCATTCGCGGGTGGCATGGACCTGAATACCCTCGCCACCATCCGTCAGGAGGCCGGTGATGAACCGGCGCAGGCGCTGTTCGACTTCGTCATGGGCGGCCACCACATCCTGCGCAAGTTGGAACTGGCGGGCATGGACCCCAAGACCAAGAAGGGCGGCAAGCCGATCGCCTGTGCCATCAACGGCACCTGCGCTGGTATCGGGACCGAGATCGCACTGGCCTGTCATCACCGTGTCATGACCTCGAACGCCAAAGCCAAGATCGGCCTGCCCGAGATTCTGCTGGGCATCTTCCCCGGCGGCGGCGGTACCATGCGCTATAGCCGTATGGTTGGTGCGATGGCGGCCGCTCCGGTCCTGCTTGAAGGCAAGATGATGGACCCGAAGAAAGCCAAGGGCGCTCAGCTGATCGACGGTGTTTCGGACGATCCCGTCGCAGCAGCCAAGGAATGGGTTCTGAACGCCAAGGACGCCGATCTGATCAAGCCGTGGGACGCGAAGGGTTACAAAATGCCCGGCGGCGCGCCCTACCACCCTGCTGGCTTCATGACTTTCGTCGGCGCCAACGCGATGGTTCATGGCAAGACCCAAGGCGCCTTCCCGGCGGCAAAGGCTCTGCTGAGTTCGATCTATGAAGGGGCGCTGGTAGATTTCGACACCGCCCTGAAGATCGAGGCCCGTTGGTTCACCAACGTTCTGATGAACCCCTCCTCGTCGGCCATGATCCGGTCGCTGTTCCTGAACAAGGAAGCCTTGGAGAAAGGTGCGGTCCGCCCCAAAGATGTAGCTGATCAGCGCGTGAAAAAGGTCGGCGTTCTGGGCGCTGGCATGATGGGTGCCGGTATCGCTCTGGTCTCGGCGCAGGCCGGGATGGAGGTTGTTCTGGTCGACCGTGATCAGGCTGCCGCCGACAAGGGCAAAGCCTATTCCGAAAGCTATATGGACAAGGGCATCAAGCGCGGCAAAGCCACTGCTGAGAAGAAAGAGGCCGTGCTGGCCCGCATCACAGCCACCCCTGATCTGGAGCATCTGAAAGGCTGCGATCTGATCATCGAGGCCGTGTTCGAAGACATGGGCGTCAAGGCCGATATGACCAAAAAGGTCGAGGCGATCATCCCCGAGGATTGCATCTTTGCCTCAAACACCTCGACCCTGCCGATCACCGATCTGGCGAAAGCCTCGGTGCGGCCTGAACAGTTCATCGGCATCCACTTCTTCTCGCCGGTTGAGAAGATGTTCCTGGTCGAGATTATCAAGGGCAAGGAAACCGGGGATCGCGCTGTCGCCAAGGCGCTGGACTATGTGCGCCAGATCAAGAAGACGCCGATCGTGGTCAACGATGCGCGCTTCTTCTACGCCAACCGCTGCATCATTCCTTACATCAACGAAGGCGCGCGAATGGTCACCGAGGGCGTCAGCCCCATCCTGATCGACAACGCGGCACGTCAGTTGGGCTTCCCTGTCGGGCCGATCCAGTTGACTGATGAGACTTCGATTGATCTGGGTGCCAAGATTGCGCGCGCGACCAAGGCCGCAATGGGCGACGCTTATCCCGAAAGCCCCTCGGACGATCTGATCTTCTGGATGGAAGAACAGGGCCGTCTGGGTCGCAAATCAAACGCAGGGTTCTTCGACTATGATGAGAAGGGCAAGCGCGTTGAATACTGGAAGGGCCTGCAGGACAAGTACCCTCTGGCCGAAACCCAGCCTGAACTGATCGAAGTGCAGGAACGTTTGATGTTTGCTCAGGTTCTGGAAGCCGTCCGTGCGCTGGAAGAAGGCGTTCTGGAAGACATCCGCGAAGGCGACGTGGGCGCCATTCTGGGCTGGGGATTTGCACCTTGGTCTGGCGGTCCGCTGAGCTGGCTGGACATCATCGGCACGCCCTATGCGGCTGAACGCTGCGATCAACTGGCCCAGGCCTATGGTGCGCGCTTCAGCTGTCCGCCGCTGCTGCGCGACATGGCCGAAAAAGGTCAGAGCTTTTATGGCCGCTTCAACCCCGAAGCCAAAGCGGCTTGAACATCGAACGCAGGCGCATTGATACATGCGCCTGCATTTTCCTTAGCGAAGCGCAGGGTTTGTCTGCCATTCCGGCCGAAGAAACAGAACCGGCGTGTTTGGTCGCCCGGGCCGTCCCGGCCTGCGAATACCTACGGCCGGGCGGATCGGAAAGATCGGGTCCTGAGGGATCGGGGCAGGCAGGGCACCCAGCGGATTTGCAAGGGCAGAGACATCGCCGCACTTTGCAACCTCTTCAGCCAGTGCAACCGCCTCATCCTCCTCCAAAACCGCATAGCGTTCTTGCCCCTCGGACCGCGCCAATCTGAACCGTCCCGACGGGCAATAGGCTTGCAGCCCGCCTTCGATAAAGATCACCTCGTCCTGATCAAAGAAAAGGGACACCACATCGAAAGAGGCCCCTGGCGATTGCGATGAAAAGCGGCACGACCCGTTCAGAATCCGCGCAGGTAAAACCGAAAACCCATCTGCAGTCAGATCAAGTTTACCAAGGTCCAGCGCCATCCCTTGTTCCGGCATCAGCCACACAGGCCGCCCGTTATAGGCCGCACGGGCCGGAACAAAGACAGGCAGATACGCGGCCCGGCTTTCGCCCGCCGGGATATTGACCCGGTTGGTCGACACCCGGCGCACTTCTTTGAACCCATGGTCCAGCGTTCGCACCAGATCGCCGACGACAAGACGTTCGATCAGCTTCCAACCACTGGTGGTCGCAATCTTGGTCCCATGCAAAAACCCACCTCTGCGCGCCGACACAGCATCCGGGTCGACCGGCAGATCCACTTCATCATAAAACTCGGAAACATCCGAAATACTCACTACTTCCAACACGTGCCTAGCCCCCTTTTGGCACTTTCATTCATGTCTTAATTGCTAGCAGCAGAAGCAGTGAGCCGTCTTATTTTGGTCATATTTGCGCCCGATTTGAGGCAAATCAACGCAATTCACGCAACAGACAACCCGCTGCACTATGCTTTAGTGGCGGATTGGAAACGATCTGGGTGCGGTGGGTCGAACCGATACCCGAATCTCTGAATGTCTTCTGCGCAGGCTTCGGCCACCGCATGTGCCGACTGTTCGGAGTAGTAGTGGCGATAATCCTGATGCCGGTCCGAAGTATTGAGATGTGGCAGCGAGAGGTCAAAACCCAGATGACGGAACAAAGGTTCGGCATCCTGCCCAAAACACTCCAGTCGTATGAAAAGACGGCATTGCTCGATCCCGTCGGACCGGGTCATGTAGCGCCGGGCCGGGTGGTCGCGAAAAGACTGCAGGATCGTGGGATGCGCCGCAAACGACGCGAACTCCAGTTGCTGCGACAGGGTCACGGCCTCATGATCAAAGCTTTGTTGCCTCAGCCAGTGGTAGTAGCTGACAAAACGGTCCCACGGATTTCGCACCATCGTAAAGGTGAACATCGACTGCAACACACCATCCGGCAACACCCCGTCGATATCGGCAAGTGTCGCATGTTTTCGTAGCCGCCCCCGTGCGGTCAGCGCCTTGGCGCGGTGTCGACGCCTCAGGGCTTTTGGGGTATCCCCAAGCAGGATGTCATCCTTCATGGCACGCTGCTCAAGCGCCAACGCCAGCGAGGTGCCGCCCGTCTTGGGCATATGCACAAACACATAGCGTCGGCCAGGGGATATGATCATGCGGCCTCCTGTTCGTCGCGCGCGCGCCCTGCCCGCCACCCCAGCACAGCCCCGGCAGTTGCAATCAAGCCGATGCCAACGATCTGCGTCGGGCCGATGGTCTGCCCCAAGGCGACCCAAGCAAACACCGGGCCAAAGATCATCACCGAGTATTCGAACACCGCCACGAAAGATGGCTCACCAACCTGATAAGCCTTGATCAGCATGAATACCGCGATGGTCGAACCCACGGCCTGCACCACAACCCACGGCAATGCGGCGCGCATGTCCCACACCACACCGCGGGTGACAAACCCTTCGGGCCCGTCGGGCGTCGTGACGGGAAAAGCCGTAAATACGGCCAGCCCGATTGCGCCGGCCAGCCCCAATACAGCAATGTTATTGGCCAAAAGCGCCACGGTACTTTCGTCGGAACAATAGGTGCGCGTGACAATCGCGCTGAGTGCGTAAAAGAACCCACCTGCCACCGGCAAAAGCGTTCGGGTGTCGAAATCGGTTGGGCTCGGTTGCAGAACGCACAGAATCCCCGCGAACCCGATCAGAACCGCACCGATACGCCAGGGACCGATTGTTTGTTTCAGACCTATGGCCGAAATCAAAAGGACAAACATGGGCGAGGTGAACAACCCGGCCAGCGCCTGCGCGATTGGCATCATCGCCAGCGAGGCGAAATAGAAAAGCATGGCGGTTGCAATCAACATGCTCCGCAACAACACCGCACCCAGACGTTTGGCGCGCAACGTTCCAAAGCCCAACAGCGACAGTCCGACGATCAAGGGCAACATCAACACGGCACGGCTGAAATGGAACTGCCACAGGCCGATCGTTTCGGCTAGCAGGATCACCACATTGTCAATCACGCCAAGGATTGCCATCGCCGCCACCATCAGTACTGACGCCAGTATTGGCAAAGTCGTCTTTTCCGCCTGCATGTTTTATCCCGAATTCGTTTCGCGCACCGACGCGCCCCGCCATCCAGCATATTTCGGAAACCGGGCGCAACAGGTTTGCGCGTCGGGATTTCAGCGTGCTAAGCTGTGGCAAAAGAAAAAATGAGCAGCTCAATCCAGATGACGGCCCTGAAACAGTATCAGCGGATCGAAGCCACGGGTCTGTGGCGCCCCTCGCCCGATGCGCAGCGGCGCGAGGTTGTGATCTCGATTGGTGAGGCGACGCTGACAATCTCGGATTTCAACGACCGCGCGTTGACTCATTGGTCGCTGGCGGCACTTGAGCGCCAAAACCCGGGCCTCTATCCCGCGATTTTCAATCCTGACGGCGACCCAGACGAGACGCTGGAACTGGCTGAAAGCGAAAAGACGATGCTGGAAGCCATCGACCGGCTGCAACGCGCGATTGACCGGGCCCGCCCCCATCCCGGACGGTTGCGGTGGCTCAGCGTCGGCGGCGTTGTGGCCGCCGTACTGGCCGTGATGCTGCTGTGGTTGCCCGGGGCGTTGCAAAGCCATGTGGTTTCGGTCGTGCCCGAGGTGAAGCGGCAGGAGATCGGCGACACCATTCTGAAACGGATCGAACGGGTCTCGGGGCGGGCCTGCACGTCGCGCGACGCACAAGCTTCGCTGGATCGTCTGGCCAAACGCACAGGTGTCAGAAAGATCATCATTCTGCCGGCCGGAGTACAAAGCAGCCTCAGCCTGCCGGGTGGAACCGTGTTGTTGAACCGCTCACTGGTCGAGGATCATGAAGACCCCGTCGTGGCCGCAGGGTTCGTCATAGCAGAACGCGCGCGGTCCTTGCAGCAAGACCCGCTGGATGATTTGCTGGACAGAACCGGGGCATCCTCGGCGTTTCGCCTTTTGACGACCGGAGGTCTCACACCCGAGATCGTGGATACCTACACAGAACAGGTTCTGTCGGAACCCCGTCCCTCTGTCGCCGATGAAAAGCTGCTGGCGGTGTTTTCGCAATCCGCCCTCCCCTCGACCCCCTACGCCTATGCCCGGGACATCACCGGTGAAACCGTGCTGGGCCTGATCGAGGCCGACCCAATGGCCGGGCGCACGCTTGAGCAGGTATTGCCGGACCGCGATTGGGTCCAGCTACAAAACATCTGCAGCGAATGACCCAACCTACTTGGTACCGAACATGCGGTCCCCGGCATCGCCGAGACCGGGCATGATGTACCCCTTGGAGTTCAGTTCGCGGTCAAGCGAAGCGGTGACAATGTGGACGTCCGGGTGCGCCTCTTTCATGCGCTCAACGCCTTCGGGGGCAGCCAGCAGGCAGAGAAAGCGGATGTCCGTCGCGCCCGCCTCTTTCAGCAGGTCAATCGCAGCAGCTGAGCTGTTGCCCGTTGCCAGCATCGGGTCCACCGCGATGACCAGACGATCTTTCAACCCCTCAGGCGCTTTGAAATAGTACTGGACAGGTTTCAGCGTCTGTTCATCCCGGTAAAGCCCCACAAACCCCACACGCGCTGAAGGGATCAGTTCCAACACACCGTCCAACATGCCGTTTCCGGCGCGCAGAATCGATACCAGCGCCAGTTTCTTGCCCGCCAGAATTGGCGCGTCCATCTCTTCCATCGGGGTTTCGATATGGCGCGTGGTCAGGGGCATTTCACGGGTAATTTCATAAGCCAGAAGCAACGTGATCTCACGCAGCAACTGCCGGAAAACAGCAGTCGACGTGCCCTTGTCCCGCATGAGCGTCAGTTTGTGTTGCACCAGCGGATGGTCGACGACGGTCAGGTGTTCGCTCATGTGGTCTCCAGTCTTTTTTTGACCCGCGCACGGGTATCTTCATCGCAAAAGGCCGCGTTCAGGGCCATGTCATTCAAAGCGGCAAAATCCTCGGCCTCCCAGCCGAAAGCTTCGCTCAGCATCTCATATTCGCGTCGCATGGTCGTGTGGAAAAACGGCGGGTCATCAGTTGAAACCGTGACTTTCACACCCGCATCGCGTAGCCGCGCAATAGGGTGGGACGCAAAATCGGGGAAGAGGCCCAGCACGACATTTGATCCCGGGCAAACTTCGAGCGTGACATCACGATCGACAAGTTCATGGACAAGGTCCGCATCTTCGATCGCACGAACGCCGTGACCTATACGTTCGACGCCAAGATCGCGCACCGCGTCGCGGACGCTTGCGGGGCCGCCGAATTCTCCGGCATGCGTGGTCAAGCGCAGCCCCGCTTCGCGTGCGCAGTCAAAGGACCATTTGAAATCGCCCTGCGCGCCCACGGCTTCGTTGCCGCCCATGCCAAACCCGGTGATCCATTCGCCGGCGGTATCCGCCGCGCACAATGCGCTGCGCTTGGCCTTATCGGGACCGAAATGGCGCACGCAGGTGACGACACCGCGCAAGGTTATGTCAAACCTGCGCTCTGCCTCGTCGGCAGCGTCTTGGATAGCGTTGAGATAGTCGCGCCAGGCATGCAGGTCTCCGCCACCGCAGAAATCGGGGCTGAGGAAGGTCTCGGAGTAGACGACACCGTTTGCAGCACTTTCTTCGAGAATCGCCAATGTGAGCCGGCGGAAATCTTCCGGTGTTTTCAGAACCTCGCAGGCGGTCTCGTACACGCTGAGGAAATGGGCAAAGTCGCGAAAGTCGTAACTGCCATCTGCCTTGAATATCCCGCTCAGGTCGACGCGTTTTTCGTGGGCCAGCTGGCGAATAAAAGCAGGGGGGGCCGCACCTTCGTGGTGCAGGTGCAATTCGATCTTCGGCAGGTCTGCGACGGTCATATAAAGCTCTTTCCCGGCCCTTGTGCCGGAACGTTCAGGTGGTGGGCGATGCTGGCTGCGACGTCGGCAAAATTGATTTGACCGATTTGGCCTCTGCCTTTGCCTGCGACCAGTACAGGAACTTGTTCGCGGGTGTGATCCGTTCCGGTCCAACTGGGATCATTGCCGTGATCGGCGGTCAGCAACATCAGATCACCGGGCCGCAGCTTTTTCAGCAGGGCGCCGATTTCCTGGTCAAACCATTCCAGTGCCCTGGCATAGCCGCTGATATCTCGGCGGTGACCATAAAGACTGTCGAACTCGACAAAGTTGGCGAAAGTCAGGCTGCCCTCTTCGGCCTCATCGATCAGATCGGACAGGTGCCCCATCAGGTCAGCGTCGGACCCTTTGTGCAGTGTATCGATCCCCTGCATCGAGAAGATATCTCCGATCTTGCCCACCGCATGCACATGTCGACCCGCGTCCTGAACCCAGTTGGTCAGAACCGGCGCGGGCGGCAGGATCGCGAAATCCTTGCGATTGGTGGTACGGCTGAACCCTTCCGAGGGTGAACCGACAAACGGGCGCGCAATAACCCGCCCAACTTTCATCTCATGCAGACGCGGCGCAAGGGTTTTGCACAGCTCCAACAGACGGTCGAGGCCAAAACTATCCTCGTGGGCCGCGATCTGGAACACACTGTCGGCTGAAGTATAGCAGATCGGCCAACCGGTTCGCATATGCTCGGCCCCGAGTTCGGCGATGATGGTTGTCCCCGAAGCATGGCAGTTACCCAAGATGCCGTCGGTTCCAGCGGCCTGGGCTGCGGCCCGGCTCAACTCCAGTGGAAAGGCGGGCTGGGTGTCTGGAAAGTAGTGCCAATCCCATGGCACCGGCAGCCCGGCCAGTTCCCAATGGCCCGAAGGCGTATCCTTGCCCGGCGAAACCTCGCGCGCGCAGCCCCACAACCCCGTGGGCTGTGCATCCAGCCCGGGTGTGACCTCTCTTGATGCCAGACGCACCGCAGCGCCCAGGCCCAGCGCATCCAGATGAGGCAGGCGCAGCGGACCAGAGCGACCTTGTTCGGCGCGGCCTTCAGCGCAGGCCTGCGCGATATGGGCGACCGTGTTGGCACCCGAATCGGGCACGGTACCGTTGAAATACTGCCCGGCATCAGATGCACCACCAATACCGACCGAATCCATGACAACCAGAAACGCGCGGCTCATGTGGTGATCCTTTCACGTACCAAATCCGGCGCGGCGGTTGGGGTATCTGCGATGGTGATCGCGGCCAAAACGCTGTCTGCGGCCTGACGCGCCGCGTCTTCGCGGGCGGCATGAACAACGGCCAGCGGAGCCCCCTTGGACACCTGGTCGCCCAGCCGTACCATGTTCGATAGGCCGACCGCCGGGTCGATCAGATCGCTTTCCACCTGACGCCCGCCGCCCAATGCCACAACAGACAGGCCCAGCGCTTCGCCGTCGATGGATGTGATGTAACCGTCTTTTGGTGCAGGCACTTCCTGAATCACACTGGCCTCCGGCAGGAAACGTTGCCAGGTATCGACGAATTTCACCGGACCGCCCACGGCCGCGATCATGCGACCAAACCGCTCGGCAGCACGTCCATCACGGATGATCCGGGCAAGTTTCGCGCGGCCTTCATCCACTGTCGGGCAAATCCCGGCATCAGCCAACAGCACCCCCCCCAGCTCGGCCGAAATCTCGGCCAGTGACGATGAAACACTGCTGGTCAGAGCTTTCATCACCTCGGCCACTTCCAACGCATTGCCCAGTGCCGGGGCCAAGGGTTGGTTCATATCCGTGATTACCGCCGAGGTCCGGCACCCCGCCGCATTTGCAGTATCGGTCAGAGCCTGCGCCAGTTTCCTGGCTGCATCCATGGTCTTCATAAACGCACCGCTGCCCACCTTGACGTCCAGCACAAGCGCATCCGGGCTGGCTGCGAGTTTCTTGGACAGAATGGACGCCGTGATCAGATCAAGGCTTTCTACCGTCGCGGTCACATCACGCACCGCATAAAGCCGCTTGTCCGCTGGGGCAATCTGTCCCGTCGCACCCACGATTGCCGCCCCTGTCTCGTGCAGAATCTGGGCCAGACGGACCTCTCCGATCTGCGTACTGACACCAGGAATAGCCTCGAGCTTGTCCAACGTCCCGCCTGTATGACCCAGCCCGCGTCCCGAGATCATGGGCACATAGGCCCCGCATTCAGCCAAGGCTGGGGCCAGTATCAGGCTGACGCAATCCCCAACGCCGCCTGTCGAATGCTTGTCGATCACAGGGCCATCGACATCCCAGCTGAGGACATCGCCACTGTCGCGCATTGCCACAGTCAGATCGGCCCGGCCCTGTGCGCCCAGCCCTCCCATGCACACGGCCATCGCAAATGCCCCGGCCTGCGCGTCACTGACACCGCCATCGGCCAGACCTTGCGCGAACCACGACAGTTCTTCGCTGGTCGGCACCTCATGGCGACGCAGTTTCGCGATGATCGAGCGAGCGTCCATCTGTCTAAACGTCTTGCATATGCGAGGCGTCGAACGCGCCCGGCAGAAGTTGTCCGATGGTCGTTTCCAATTCGGTTCCGTCAGTGGTCGCCAAGGTTACCTTGACGCCTCGTGCCCCGAACTCTGCCAGTTTCTGACGGCAGCCGCCACAGGGCGGCACAGGTTGCGGGCTCTGGGCCACGACGTAGACCTCGGCCAATTCGGTCTCACCGGCTGCTACCATGGCCGCAATCGCCCCGGCCTCGGCGCAGGTGCCTTCTGGGTAGGCCACATTCTCGACGTTACATCCGACATACTGCGCACCCGACCCCGACAGGATCGCCGCGCCCACCTTGAAGTTCGAATAAGGCGCATGGGCGTTTTCGCGGACCTTCAGGGCGGCATCTTTCAGCGACATGGCGATTCCCCAATTTTTTGATCAGTTGGTCAGAAGTTGATACCTTACTGGAAAACAGATCCCGAGTAGAAGCCCCAACCGCAGATTTATCCAAGGGTCGTCTGGAAGGTTCCGGGCAAAGTGACTTCAAGCAGCTCGATATCATCAGTCGGGTCGGACAGCCGCGTGCGCATACCGGGCGGGATCACGAAGGCATCGCCCTGCTCCAACCGATAGGGATCGCGATCTTCGCCTTCCAGCGTCACCTCTCCCTTCATGACAAAAGTAAAATGAATGTCGGTATCGTGACGCGCCCAGACCGGATCCCCCTGCCCACGGCGCACGACTTGCACTCCGGCGACGCCCTTGGTGTTTTTGGCAATTGTCGTGTCGCGGCAGATAAATCCCGGCAGTCGGAACGGCCCCCATTCTGCATCTTGCGCCCGATTGTAGACAAACCGCTGCCCCTGCCATTCCCGCTCGGGGCGCAGGTAGGGCGTGGGCAACTCCATGTCATGATCGATCTCGGTGACATGTTCGGCAGGAACCCCGATCTCGATCACCTGTACATTGTCCGACGCCTCGAGCACGCGGTGACGGATTTCCGGCGGCTGAATGAAGCAATCCCCGGCTGTCAGGCGCATCTTGTCGCCCTGATCTTCATAGACAACATCGACCCAACCGTGGATGCAAAAGATCAACTGAAAGCCGACCTTGTGGAAGTGCACCATGTCCGGAACCGGGCCGCCGTCGGGAATACGGATATGACTGGCAATGATCGACCCGCCAAGCCGATCCGGCACCAGATCACGATAGTGCATACCTGCCCGTCCGATGATCCACGGAGCCTGATCCTTGAGCCTGCGCACCACAAAAGAATGCACCGTCTCGGGCATGACCAGTGGCGGGTCGCGATCCTCAATCTCGATCCGGGTTCCGTTTGGGGCCACAAGTACCCGCTGCCCCTCGGCGAACCCATCGGGGTCATCCGTAAGAATGCGCAGGGTTCCGGGAGGTTCAGGGGCATCCTTTTCCACCCGCAGCCGCAAACCATGGCCGGAAAACACAGCAATCCGGGGGTCGTCGGCAGGATAGATCATATCCATCTTCATCCCCAACACCCTGGTGTAAAACGGGATGTCGTCGCGCAGTTCCTGCGTGGGCAGGCGGATTTCAGCGCGGATCTGAAGGACGCGCGGCGTCTGGGTCATGCGGGGTCTCTTCGGTCGGTTCTTTTGGCCATCCGATCAGAACCGAGGCCAGAATGCCAATCGAAAAATACATCTCGAGCGTTTCCTCCAGCACGAACAGCCGCGTCATCATCTTTGTCGACAGACTGGCTTGGTAGAGACTCGATATCTCTTCCAGACCCTGTGCAACCACAGCAGCCAAACCAGCCAGCACAAAAACGGACAGAAAGGGAGCCTGAAGTTTGACGGCACGCCACGCCGCCGGAATGCCATGCCAGACAAGGCCACCCAGCACAAGGACGGCCAGAACCACACGCACCAACGTCATGTCCAGCAGCACATCCAGCCCGTTCAGCACCATAAACGGCGTGGTGCCTTCGGCATAAATTTCGGCCTCCAACTCGCGTTCCGCCAAAAGCAGACATACCAAACCAATGTACAACCGCTTTAGGCCCCGGAACCGCACCAAAGCCGCCAGCCCAGCTGCAAACAGGCAGGCTGCCGAAATCGTCTCTATCAATCCACCTTCCTGATTGAACGCTGCTGCCTGCACCGGCCAAAGTGCAATGACAGACAGCAATAGTGTGGCTACAGCCAGAGAGACCCAGAACCAGAACCGGTCAATTCCAAACCGGAACCGTGTGGCAGGCAAGACCTCTGCGGTCGAAAGTTTCAGGTTTCGGGTCATGGCAAGGCTCGTGCAGCGCGTGGATACTGAATTCGCGGTGTGTATTTTTTTTGGGTTCAAAAAGCAACCAACTGAGCAACTGGCGCCAAATCCCGCTGAAAAAGTGACGTAGCGTAGCCAAGCTGAAAAAAATAGTTTAAGGCTAAATCAAATTTTTTAGGGAGTTGAAAAGCCGATGTCAGACACACCCAGCCTGCGGCAGGCCGCGCTTGACTATCACGCCCACCCCAAGCCCGGAAAGCTTGAAATCAAGGCGACCAAACCCATGGCCAACGGTCGGGATCTGGCCCGCGCGTATTCGCCCGGTGTGGCCGAGGCCAGTCTGGAGATCAAGGCCGATCCCGCCAATGCGGAACAGTATACGGCGCGCGGCAACCTGGTGGCGGTCGTCTCGAACGGCACGGCGGTTCTGGGGCTTGGCAACATCGGCGCACTTGCCTCAAAACCGGTGATGGAGGGCAAGGCCGTTCTGTTCAAAAAGTTTGCGGGGATCGATTGCTTTGACATCGAGGTCGACCAACCCGACCCTGAAAAGCTGGCCGATATCGTGTGTGCATTGGAACCCACCTTCGGCGCAATCAACCTCGAAGACATCAAGGCCCCCGACTGCTTTGTCGTCGAAAAGCTCTGCCGTGAACGGATGAACATCCCGGTGTTCCATGATGACCAGCACGGCACGGCCATCGTTGTGGGCGCCGCGGCAAGGAATGCGCTGCACGTCGCTGGAAAGAAGTTCGAGGATATCAAGATCGTTTCCACCGGCGGCGGTGCCGCCGGGATTGCTTGCCTGAACATGCTTGTCAAGTTGGGCGTCAAACGCGAAAACATCTGGCTGTGTGATATCCACGGGCTCGTGTATGAGGGCCGTGCAGAAGACATGAACCCGCACAAAGACCAGTTCGCGCAGAAATCCGACCTGCGCACGCTGGACGATGTGGTCGGTGGGGCGGACCTGTTCCTGGGCCTCAGCGGCCCCAACGTTCTGACACCCGAGATGGTTGCAAAAATGGCCGACCGCCCGATCATCTTTGCCCTGGCAAATCCCACGCCGGAAATTCTGCCCCAAGCGGCGCGCGAAGTGGCGCCCAACGCGATTATCGCCACCGGACGCAGCGATTTTCCAAATCAGGTCAACAACGTTTTGTGTTTCCCCTTCATATTTCGTGGCGCGCTGGACGTGGGCGCGACCGAGATCAATGACGAAATGCAGATTGCCTGTGTAGAGGGCATTGCCGAACTGGCCCGCACCACCACCAGCGCCGAAGCGGCCGCAGCCTACAAGGGTGAGCAACTGACCTTTGGACCGGACTACCTGATCCCTAAACCGTTCGATCCTCGCCTTGTGGGGATCGTGTCTTCGGCCGTGGCCAAAGCCGCGATGGAAAGCGGTGTCGCCAAGCGTCCGATCCACGATCTGGAAGCGTATAAGGAAAAGCTGAACCAGAACGTCTTCAAGTCCGCCCTGCTGATGCGCCCGGTTTTCGAAGCCGCTGCCGCCGCAAGCCGCCGGATCGTGTTTGCTGAAGGCGAGGATGAGCGCGTTTTGCGTGCCGCGCAGGCCATTCTGGAAGAAACCACAGAAACCCCGATTCTGATCGGTCGTCCCGACGTGATCGAGGCTCGGTGCGAACGCCTCGGCCTGATGGTGCGCCCCGGCAAAGACCTACAGATCGTAAACCCGGAAAACGATCCTCGCTATTATGACTATTGGAGTTCGTATCATCAGGTCATGCAGCGTCGGGGCGTCACGCCCGATCTGGCCAAGGCGATCTTACGCACGAACACCACAGCTATCGGTGCGATCATGGTACAGCGCGGCGAAGCTGACAGCATGATCTGTGGCACATTCGGCGAATACCGCTGGCATCTGAACTATGTCGAACAGGTTCTGGGTACCGGGGACCTGCGACCGCATGGGGCATTGTCCCTTATGATCCTAGAAGACGGGCCGCTCTTTATTGCCGATACCCACGTGCGGCAATTGCCCAACCCGGCCGAGCTGGCCGAGATCACCATAGGTGCTGCGCGCCATGTGCGCCGCTTCGGCCTTGATCCAAAGATTGCCTTTTGCTCACAATCGCAATTCGGCAATCAGGCCGAGGGGTCAGGCAAGCGCCTGCGCGAGGCGATCGCCATTCTGGACAGCGAACCGCGGGATTTCACCTATGAAGGGGAAATGAACCTCGACACGGCGCTGAGCCCGGAGTTGCGAGAGCGTATTTTCCCCAATTCACGCCTGCAAGGCGCTGCAAATGTGTTGATCTTCGCCCATGCGGATGCCGCCAGCGGCGTGCGCAACGTGCTGAAGATGAAAGCCGACGGAATCGAGGTGGGCCCGATCCTGATGGGGATGGGCAACAAGGCGCATATCGTCACTCCTTCGATAACCTCACGTGGTTTGCTCAACATGGCGGCCATCGCAGGCACACCTGTGGCACATTACGGTTGACGGAAACCTACCTCGGTCAGGCACCCCTCGGCGGTGCCTGGCTGCGCGACTCACTTACCGCTCTTTGCACGATGGAATTTGCAATTTTGCAAAATCCGTAGTCTACCGCCCTAAAATCCCTCTGAGCAATGAGTTTGCAAAAATTTGCAGATGAATTTTGGGCATACTGCAAATATTTTGCGATAAACTGACGCGCCGTCATTTGCACCGCTTGTTCCGTGCCACGGGGATGCATAACAACATGCGCAGGAGATTGGGAGGAGGACGATATGGCCTATCAGGACGTGTATGACAGCTGGAAAAACGACCCCGAGGCGTTCTGGATGCAGGCCGCAAAGGGCATCGATTGGGTAGCACCGCCCAGCAAGGCTCTGTTTGCCGAAAACGCTCCCTTATACGAATGGTTCAGCGACGCGCAGGTCAACACCTGCTGGAACGCGGTCGACCGCCATGTGGAAAACGGGCGCGGAGAGCAGACCGCCATTATCTATGACAGTCCAATCACCCATACCAAGCGCGAGATCTCTTACGTCGAGCTGCGCAATCGGGTCGCCACATTGGCCGGAGCGTTGCGCGCTAAAGGCGTAGAAAAAGGCGACCGCGTCATCATCTATATGCCCATGATCCCCGAAGCGCTTGAAGCCATGCTGGCCTGCGCCCGCCTGGGTGCCGTGCATTCGGTCGTGTTCGGCGGCTTTGCCAGCAACGAGTTGGCCGTGCGCATCGACGATGCAAAACCCAAGGCCATCATCGCCGCGTCATGCGGGATGGAGCCGGGCCGGGTGGTGCATTACAAACCGCTGCTGGACGGGGCTATCGATATGGCCACGCACAAACCCGATTTTTGCGTCATCTTCCAACGCGAACAGGAAGTGGCGCAATTGATTGAAGGGCGCGATTACAACTGGCACGGCTTCCAATACGGGATCGAACCAGCCGAATGTGTGCCGGTGGCAGGCAATGATCCGGCCTATATTCTTTACACCTCGGGCACCACAGGCGCACCGAAGGGCGTTGTGCGTCCGACCGCCGGCCATCTGGTCGCTTTGAACTGGTCGATGAAGAACATCTACAATGTCGATCCGGGAGATGTGTTCTGGGCGGCCTCGGACGTGGGCTGGGTCGTGGGCCATTCCTATATCTGCTACGCCCCGCTGATCCACGGAAACACCACCATTGTGTTCGAAGGCAAACCCGTCGGCACCCCGGATGCGGGCACCTTCTGGCGCGTGATCTCGGAACACAACGTCCGCAGCTTCTTTACCGCCCCGACAGCCATCCGTGCCGTCAAACGCGAGGACCCCAAGGGCGAGATGCTGGCAAAATACGACCTATCCGGTCTGCGCGCCCTGTATCTGGCCGGCGAGCGCGCCGATCCAGATACGATCACATGGGCGCAAGACGCGCTGAACGTGCCGGTGATCGATCATTGGTGGCAAACCGAAACCGGCTGGACCATTGCCGGAAACCCGCTGGGGATCGAGGCACTTCCGGTCAAGCTGGGCTCGCCCGCCAAACCGATGCCAGGTTACGACGTGCAGATTCTCGACGAAGGTGGCCATCCGGTCAAAGCAGGAGAATTGGGCGCAATCGCGGTCAAACTGCCACTACCACCGGGCACTTTGCCGACGCTCTGGAATGCCGAAGATCGCTTTCGGAAGTCATACTTGCAGCACTTCCCAGGCTATTATGAGACCGGTGATGCGGGCATGATTGACGAGGACGGCTACCTCTACATCATGGCGCGCACCGATGACGTGATCAACGTCGCAGGCCACCGTCTGTCCACTGGAGGGATGGAAGAGGTTCTGGCCGCGCACCCGGATGTTGCTGAATGCGCCGTAATAGGCGTATCGGATCAGCTCAAAGGTCAGATGCCGGTCGGGTTCCTGTGCCTGAACGCGGGTGCCGCGCGCGATTACAATGAGGTCGTGCAGGAAGTCGTCAAGATGGTACGCGAAAAGATCGGCCCCGTGGCGGCATTCAAACTTGCCGTAGTGGTGGATCGGCTGCCCAAGACCCGATCGGGTAAAATCCTGCGGGGAACCATGGTGTCGATCGCGGATGGCAAAGAATACAAGATGCCTGCAACCATCGACGATCCGGTCATTCTGGATGAGATCAAGACAGCGCTGCAAACCATCGGCTACGCACAGTAAACCCAGCCCCCTCTTGCAACCTGAAACAGGCCCCTTACTGTCGCCACAAGACAGTGAGGGCCCATGACACATACCGAAATCTGGCGGCTCAGCGCCACCGAGTTGACCGCTCTGACCCGTGCGGGCGATCTGAGCGCCGAGGACGCGGTTTCCAGCGCGATTGAGCGCATGCACGCCGTCAATCCCGACCTCAATGCCGTGGTCGAGGACCTGGGCGATCTTGCCAAAGAGCGTGCGCGCGATCTGGATCGGGCGCGCGTTGCGGGGGCCCCGACCGGTCCGCTGCATGGGGTGCCAGTGACGATCAAGGTCAACGTTGACCAGAAAGGTCATGCCACCACAAATGGGGTGGTTGCCCTGAAAGACGTCATTGCACCCGACGACGCACCGGTTGTTTCAAACCTGCAGAAGGCAGGTGCAATCGTGATCGGACGCACCAACACGCCCGAATTCTCGTTTCGCGCCGACACGGATAATCCGCTTTATGGCCGAACGCACAACCCGTGGGGGCGGCATATCTCACCCGGTGGGTCTTCGGGCGGAGCCGGAGCGGCGGTGATGGCCGGGATCGGCGCCTTGGGTCATGGGAATGATATTGGTGGCAGCCTGCGGTTTCCGGCGGCAGCCAATGGCGCGGTGACTATCAAACCCGGGCTCGGTCGAGTCCCCGCCTGGAACCCCAGCCAACAGGCCGAGCGTGGACTGCTGGCCCAATCCATGTCGGTTCAAGGCCTGATCACTCGGTCGGCGACAGATTTGCAGCTGTCCATGCCAAGCCTGATCGCAGCAGATCCGCATGACCCTTTCCACGTGCCCCTGCCGTGGCACGGCGAGCCGCTGGAGGCCCCGATCAAAGTGGCCTTCACCAAAAACACCTTCGGATATGCCTTGCACCCGCAAGTCGAAAAGGCGCTGGACATCGCCCGTGACGCCTTGATCGACGCTGGGTACCTTGTGGAAGAGGTCGATCCTCCGGATGTGTTCGAATGCGGGCGCATCGGGTATCGCTCGTTGATGGGGGAGGTCCTGACGTTGTTGCAGTCCGATATCGAAGCTGCCGGTTCCGACACCATCCGGGACATATTCGAGGTCTATTTCCAGGAATTCCCACCTATTGTCGAAACCGATCTGCTGCGGATGCTGGCCAAACGCACGCATTACGCGCGCGAGTGGTCTTTGTTCATGCAAGACTACCCCTTGGTCCTGTCCCCGTTCCTACCCCAGCCCTTTTTCAAGCCTGACCGCGATACCGAAGGGGCCGAAGGTGTACACGAAGTTCTGGGCTGCGCCGTGTATTCCTACGCGATGAACTTTCTGGGCCTGCCCGCCGCTTGCGTTCCGTCGCTGTTGGCCGACCTGCCGAACGGTCCGCAACCCATCAACGTGCAAATCGCAGCGCGACGCTGGCGCGAGGATCTGGCGGTTGGTGCCGCCGCGGCAATCGAAACGCGCGTTGGACAAATGTGCCAACAATTGTGGGATCACATGGACCAATCCAATTGAGCACGCAAAAATAAACCCCGGGCTGTTACACCCGGGGTTTCCTTGCTGAAATATGCCCGAATTTCTAATGACGAGCGCGGCACCACCCACCCTCGCCAGCGCGGAATCTGCGCAATTGTTTCGAAAACGCGGACTTGGTGGCCACTCACTCCCACCAACGCGTGTTCTCCGGGCAGATAGAGACTACCCGAGGAAAGATCACCTTCGTGTGAAGTTCTTCACACAAGCGACGTCTATTTGCATCTAAATGGGGAGATTTATGTGAATTGCTCGGAAATTAGCCTCTCTTCAAGGCCGTGACCCGGGTCAAAGAGGATTCGGTGCCTAATCGCAGGCTCTGATCGAATCTCGACCCAATCGATGTCAAGAAAGGAAATCGAATCAGCATCGGCCATGACAGGACGCTTGTCGGCATCCAGAACATCGAATCGCACTTTTGCGACTTTGGGCAACAAGGCGCCGCGCCATCTGCGCGGGCGAAAAGCTGCAATGGCCGTCAGGGCCAGCACATCCGACCCGATTGGCAAAATTGGACCATGGGCCGAATAGTTGTAGGCCGTCGATCCGGCCGGGGTGGACAGAAGTGCGCCGTCACAAACCAGCTCCCCCATCCGCTCGCGCCCATCGACGCTGATTTTCAGACGCGCGGCTTGCGGACCAGCACGTAGCAGCGAGACCTCATTGATCGCCAAAGCCTCGTGTAACTTGCCCGACTGGTCCATTGCCCGCATCGCCAGCGGGTTGATGACCTCTTCTTCCGCCTCAGCCAGACGTGTCAACAAATCGGATTCGCTGTATTTGTTCATCAGAAAGCCGATCGTGCCCCGGTTCATGCCATAAACCGGGGCATCAAGATGCTGCATGTTCTTCAGCGTGCGCAGCATGAACCCGTCCCCGCCCAGCGCCACAACCACATCCGCATCGCGCGGCGCGGCGTTGCCATGCTTCGCCACCAACATGTCCCGAGCCGATTGCGCCACGTCGACTTCACTGGCGAGAAAGGCGATTCTCTTTTTCATGTTTCGCGGTTTCCGGTGCTGCACATTTGGTTCCGAAACAAACATACCTTTCCCCAATAGGCCAGACTTGACGCCGCAGCGGTGCAATTCGTCGCTTTAACGCTGTTGCCCCCCTCAAGTTTCCGATAGGAAATCCGCAAGAAATACCCCAGACATGTGGAGCACTCATGAACGCCAATCTCCGTGACACCGGTTTTTTCACCCAGTCCCTATCTGACCGCGACGCTGAGTTGTTCGGCTCGATCACGTCCGAACTGGGCCGTCAGCGCGATGAGATCGAGC
>NZ_JBQGAE010000004.1:0-286885 GCF_056542645.1 Ruegeria sp. AB5 | reverse complement strand
ACGCGACCGAAAAGGCCCTGGGCCGGGCGCATATCACCTGCAACAAGAACGGCGTGCCGTTTGATCCGGAAAAGCCCACGATCACCAGCGGTATCCGTCTGGGATCTCCTGCCGGCACCACCCGCGGCTTTGGCGAGGTCGAATTCCGCCAGATCGCCGACTGGATCATCGAGGTGGTTGACGGTCTGGCCGCCAATGGCGAGGACGGCAACAGCGCCGTCGAAGCCAAGGTCAAGGCAGAGGTCGCAGACCTCTGCGCAAAATTCCCCATCTATCCGAACCTGTAATCGGGCGGAAACGCAAAGAAGAACGGCGCTTACATCAAGCGCCGTTCCTGTTGCCAAAGGCTCCCGCCCCTTTTGCCCGCATCAAAGATGCGTTGAAAGCGTTGGGCCGGGCGCCGCACCCTTCGGGCGCGGCGTGGGCGATACGACCCTCGGTCGCGCCAACCCGGCCGTGCTACAGGTGTTCTCGACGGATCTGGGGTTCGTCACGCTGGCGCATGTGCACCTTGAACCCAGGTCAAAGCGCACTGGTCAGAACGGGCACCTAGATCAAGCCGCGCCAGCCCAAAAACACCAAGACCAGCACAGCAAGTGCCAACAAATTGAACGCCAGCCCGCCCAGCATGCCCAGAAACCAACCCCACCGTCGGTCGGCAAGATTGATGGCGGTCAGATGTAACTGAACATCGTCCGAGGCCTTCAACAGTTTCGGCGTATCCAGAACCTGCCGCAGACGCGGATGCGCAGCCATCTTCTCAGCCCGTGCCAACACCATCGCCTGTCTGAAAACTCTGCGCGGCAAACGGCGTTTGGCCCGGTGAATTGACGCTTCAAGAGTTTTGTCCCGCACCCCAAGCTTTACCCGCAACAAGGCAACTGTCTCGGCAATACGGTTCTGAATCTCTGCATCTTGCAACATCTGCCCCCTCCTGAGCGACCAGCCTAGACTTGCGGGGCGGGCTCCACAATGGGGCTGGCCGTTTCTGCAGGGGACCGGTATCACCGGATCATGCTTAACACAATTGTCCACGGCGAACCCAGCTTAAACCCGCCACTGATGATCGCGCATGGGCTCTATGGCTCGGCCCGGAATTGGGGGGTCATCGCCCGCAGACTATCAGATGAGCGGCAGGTCATCGCAGTGGATATGCGCAACCATGCGCACAGCATGTGGACGGACCGGCATGCCTATCCGGACCTGGCCGGTGACCTGGCAGAGGTTATCGAAAGCCTTGGTGGATCGGCCGATGTTCTGGGGCATTCCATGGGCGGCAAAGCCGCCATGACACTGGCGCTGCAGCATGGTGATCTGATCCGTAAACTCGTGGTGGCCGATATCGCACCCGTTGCCTACAGCCACAGCCAGATTCAGTTTATCGAGGCGATGCGCGCAGTCGATTTCTCGCGCGTTGCGCGTAGATCGGATGCAGTTGAGCAATTGGCAGATCAGGGCGTCGAGCAGGCTTTGCAGAGCTTTTTCACGCAATCCCTGGACGTTGCAGGAAAACGCTGGCTATTGAACCTTGACGTGTTGGCAGCCGAGATGCCCAAAATCATGGGCTTTCCTGAGTTTGACACGCATTGGGACGGTCCCGCACTGTTTCTGTCCGGGGCCGCGTCGGGCTATGTTTTACCTGAGCATCGCAGCAAGATCCGTACGCTGTTTCCCGGCGCCCGGTTCGCCAAAATCCCGGGCGCCGGGCATTGGTTGCACGCCGAAAAGCCGCGTGCGTTCGAAGCGGCTGTCAGAACATTCCTGAACGCGTGATCTGCCGCTTGCCCCTCGTGCGCTTAAAGCGGCTCGGTTTCGCCGCCGCCGTTTACCCAATCCGAGAGGCCGCCCAAATTGTAGACCTCTTGGTAGCCCATGTCCCTGAGCAATTTGCCAGCCAGCGCCGAACGCCCACCGCTGGCGCAATACAGGATGACGGGCCGTTCTTTGCGCAGCTCGGGGTCGTGCGATTTCAACGCGCTATCCGCACGAAATTCCAACATTGATCGAGGGATGTGATGCGCCCCCGACGCAAGACCTGATTGTTGCAGTTCAACGGTATCGCGAACATCCAACAACAAGGCACCCTGCTCAAGCAGAGTTCTGGCGCCGTTCGTGTCGATACGCTCGACCACCGCATTGGCCTCTTCCATCATATCTTTGACTGTCACTGCCATTTGCAATCTTCCCTTTGCCGCCATACGGCACAGCTAACATGCCGAGACCTGTCGGTGTAGCAGGGCTGAGCGGTTTTCATCTTGGACTGTTGGAACACTGTTTCAAAGAGATGCAGCCAAAACAGCTTCTGGTACCCGCGGCCGGACTCGAACCGGCACGGCCTTCCGGCCCAGAGATTTTAAGTCCAATTCAGTGTGGTACGGATGACGGGACTCGAACCCGTAAGCCATTGACGGCGAGGGATTTTAAGTCCCTTGTGTATACCAATTCCACCACATCCGCATGTCACTGTGTCACCAATGTCACCAGCTTTGTCACTGGCATTCAAGTGGCTTGTTTGGTCTCCAAAGTCAACGTGGAACGCGCACAATACTCGCACTATTCGCTAACTACTCCCAAACACCGACAAGGAAGCAAGTTACGTTTCCTCAGTCAACCAGTTGCAGCGTTTCTGCCGGTGTCAAAATCTTTGTCATTCCCAACGCACCCAATGGCATAGCATTGCGTTGAAAGTCTTTTGTATTGTTTGTCACGAAGACGTCTCTTTCCGCGTATATATGACAATATGCTGACATCACATCACACCAAGCATTCCGCCACTTATAAAGTGCCGGAGAGTGGATAGCGTTGTCGTTCAACTCAGCTTCATTTCGGATCGCATCTTGAAATTTTCGCGGAGTCTTGGGTGCGATTACGCTCCAAAGTGCATCTACAAGAGAACTGAATGCATCCGCGTCACCAACGATGTGCGAGTTTCCAATGTATGTCAGATCCACAAGGGCCGGCATTGAAACCAATGGAAGATCCTGCCACCCGAGCCGTGCAATCTTTTCTTTAAAATGTTTAGCACTTTCTGGGAAACGCTTTTCTCTAGTGTTTTCCGAAGCAGATGCGGCAAGCAAAGCAACATCTAGCTTGTTGGCACGATGTGCTTCAATCAATGCACAAACGGATGAGCGTTGTTCCCGCTCCTCCTCCACTTCAATCACGCAATTCCAATCCAAGCTTACTTTCAAAATGTCCTCGACAATATTGGCTCGTTAAATAGAGCAAATCGGATGAAAACTCTTCGGTAGTAGTGTCACCTCAATGATCGGTGTCTCTTTGTTAGTGAAGATAAAATTGAAATGGTAAGCTACTCTGGTCGAACCGAAAGTAAAATAGTATCTCCGGTAACCACATCAGACCTAATGTGATTTTAAGTCTCCTGTGTCTACCATTCCACCACGCGGGCAAGCCATTTTGAGCTTGAGACAGCAGTAAGCCGATAACGACATGAATACAATGTGCTTTGCGGCTTCACGGTCGGGATTTTGGCATGCCTATCTGCGGCTCAATCGCGCCCTTTCGCAACGCGGGCAGTGCAAGGCTGACGACACCCACTGTACCGCTACCAAACCGGCAGGTCGCGCAGGCGCGCGTTGGTGTTGACCCAGACCTGCCCGTCTTCGACAGGGCCGCTAGCGGGACCATTCAGTTGGGACAAATCCAGAGTCCGGTCAGCCCCTGCAACAATTGACGCAAAGGAATGGCCTGCGCCACCAGCCGCAAACCTTTGCGTTGACCTGCCAAGGATCGTAGCTGGTCCAGCATTGCAGCTCGCACCAGATCAGCGCTGGTGCTTTCGTTGCCAGCCCAGTTTGTCCACATAGGTATCCGCCTCCCCGCCCAAGGATTGCAGCCGGGGGAATACAGAACAAGCTAGGCTGTCATCGCGTTGCACGAGGTGACTTTCACGTCAAGCGGCCGTCGCGCGTTGGGCCGATACCCTTTCGAACCACCTGGCAATAGCCGCCAGATCTGCGGGCAATTGCTCGGCCCCGCCGCCGGTGAACTCGTGAAACTTCTCACTGTTCAGACCATTCACACCCACCAGCACAGGAATATCCTGAGCCAGCGCTTCGGCGATCACGGGGCGGAATCCGCGTCCGTCCGCCTCGTGCTTGCCAAACTTGTTGATGATCAACAGGTGCGGCGCATCGGCCAGCGAAGCCGTCACATAACCGACCGCCTGTTCCAAGGCTGCCGGGTCCAGACGGCAGCCGCGCGACGCCGATCCCAGCGATTGCGAGATGCGGATGGTCTCACCTTCGGGCAAGACGCGCACATCCATGTCGCATTTGTTGCTGTCTGCGCATTCCGTGTTGGTCTGCACCACACCCGCCAGCGGTGCCCCGAGGCTTAGAAGATGCTCGGCGACAGCGCTCAGCAACCGGTCGGTTGCGCCGCGATCCGTGGTCGTGACATAGGCAAGGTGCATTTGGGACCTCGTAGGACTTGTGTTGACCTAGCAGATAGCACGACAAACCCGGCTCGACCACTCTTTGCCTCAGGGGAGCGGGGAAAGGCCAATCACAGGTGCGTGCAGGGAAAGCAAAGCAGCAAACGCGACGAGCGAGACAAGCCAGACCCGCAAAGGCGGCCAAGGAGACGGGGCGCGCAACAAAAGCCGCGCGGTATTGCGGGAAAGTCGCGCCCAGTCGTCACCCAGAACCCGTGCATTTCGACGGTCAATCAGAACCATACCCATTGCGGCAAACCCTGCGAACAGACCAAACAGAATCACATGGGACAAGCTCCCATTGGCCAGCAAATGCGCTGCGGCCCACAGCAACAGCGCGACAAGGATCGGATGACGCGTCGTCCGCAGAATTCCCGGCTTGTCCGGATCAAAGCTGCGACGGCCCAACCCTCCAAAGGAAAAGGGATTGTCGATGGACAGGCCTGTCATCGCCAGCCAACACACCAGCGGCATAACCAGAAGAGGCACCCACCGCAGCGGCGGAAGCGGGGGAATGACCTCGACATATGGGGCGGTAGCGGCAGCCATGATCAACCAAGCCAGCACCCCAATCGATAGAACCGAATAGGCGAACAGGTACCCCGTTTGCCCAAGGATGGCGATCAACCGGGCACGGACCGGTGCCCGCGCCGGAATGGCATGGCTGAGGAAGAAAACCACCAACGCCGCTGAGAATGGGACCCAACTGGCCATAGAAGCCTCCGCACTGTTTTCTGCCGGTGTAAGAGTTCTGTTCAGCGTGATCCTTGTTCAAAATCAAGCGCACTTGTAAAGCTTCAGACAAAAGACGCCTTGCAGCACAAAGTCGCAACAGAAACATTGATCTCAAAGGAGACAGCCTATGCGGTCATTCGAAGAGATATATGAGATCGCAGCAGCACGCCACGGCGGACCTGATGCGATGGAAAGCAAACTCAGCAAACCGAAGACACCGGAAGAACTGGAAATGATGCCCGAGGACCGGTGGTTGTCGATCATCACCAAATCTGTGTTTCAGGCGGGCTTTAACTGGAAGGTCATCGAGAACAAATGGGACGGCTTCGAAGACGCCTTTGACGGGTTCGACATAGGCCGATGCGCGTTCATGGATGATGAAAAATTCGACGCACTCTTGCAGGACAAGCGCATCGTGCGAAACGGGACCAAGATTGCCACCGTTCGCGATAATGCAGCCTTTTTGCTGGAACTGCGGCAAGAGGGCGGCGTCGGCAAAATTCTGGGCGCATGGCCGTCCTCAGACTATATCGGCCTGCTTGCCATGCTGGGCAAGCGGGGGTCGCGCCTTGGCGGGGCGTCAGCTCAATACGCGATGCGTTTTGCCGGGCGCGACAGTTTCATCCTGTCACAGGACGTCACTGCCCGGTTGATTGCAGAAGGAGTCATTGACAAACCCGCCACTTCAAAACGGGCGTTGAGCGCAGTGCAGCAGGCGTTCAACACCTGGATGGAGCAGTCGGGACGGTCGTTGACGGAAATCAGCCGAGTTCTCGCCATGAGCGTATAAATCCGTCTTGCGGAACGGGTGCAACGCACTAGGGTTGAACCCATGGCTATGCGCGTTTGCTTCATGCTTATACTGCTTCTGGCGTCCTGCGGGCGACCGCTGACAGAACCGGAACGTGCATTCGCAGACACCATGCAGGGCACCACATTGGATCTGGATCGGGTCCGGCTGGTCGACGGTGCTCCTGTGCTGCCAGTCACCTATTTCCGCGAGGCCCGGCCTCGCAAGGCCTGCCGCGAACGTATTCTACCACCTGTCGAGGCGGGTTTGGTGACCGGAAAGCCTGCCGCTGTCGCCCTGTTCAACAAGGTTTATTTCGCGCGGGACTGGTATGTAGAGGACTACATGTCTGACTATCCCGATGAGATGAATCTGATCTCTGCCATGCTGCTGGCGCATGAGCTGACTCATGTCTGGCAGTGGCAAAACCGCGAGACCACCGGTTATCATCCCTTGCGCGCTGCGGCCGAACATGGGGGCCGCAAGGACCCGTATCTGTTCGATTTGGATACATCACCCGATTTCCTGTCATACGGCTTTGAACAACAGGGCGCCATCGTCGAGGAATATGTGTGCTGCCGCGCGCTGGACCCGCAGGCACAGCGCACCCGGCGGCTACACGACATGTTGGGCGCGCATTTCGACCTGTCTCCGCTGCCCCTGAAAGGTCGCGAGCGAGATGTTGCGATCCCCTGGGACGACGCAAAGATCGAGGGGATCTGCAGTTGAGCCTCTAGTTCTCCTGCAAGGTCTTGAGATATTCGACCAGATCCACAATAGGCTGGCTGGTCAGGATCGGCTGACCCTCGGGTGTTTTGATCGCTGTATCCTGCCCATCGAAATACGGCCCATAAACAGGCATCGGGCTGCCATGGCTGACCAGGGGATCACGGCCATCAATCCTTGCAATGACCCGCATCAGGGGGAACACGCCATCCGCATCGTTCAAGGTCGTCAGATCAGTGGGCTGAATAATCAAAACACCCGCCATAGGTCCCTGACCTTTGGCATCGATTCCGTGGCATGTGGCACAGTAGTGCCGGTAAAGCTCAGAACCGGTTTCGACATCCTGCGCCCAAACGGTTGACGTGTTAACGACCAGCGCCAAAGACGCTGAGGCGCAAATGTGTCTGATCATCGCATCCTCCTATTCCAATTGACAAATACAGGCTTGCCCGTCGTGCGTCTGGGCGCAATGATCCAGATCAACGCCAGCCGTTTCGAGAGAGGACAAGCCATGACACAATACGCCGCCATTATGCTGGCCGCCGGAATTGGTGTCCCAATTCTTGCGGCGCTGAATGCGGCCCTTGGCAAGCTGATCGGATCACCCACAACGGCGGCCGTGGTTCTCTTTGCAATTGCCTTTGGGTCATCGGCATTGGTGATGGTTGTGTTCCCCGGCTTCGAGGCGCTGTCAAAAGTGGCTCAAGCCCCAAAACATCTGCTTCTAGCGGGCGTACTGATCGCCTTTTACGTTTTGTCGATCACCCATGTCGCACCGCATTTCGGCGTTGGCAATGCAGTATTCTTTGTACTTCTGGGGCAATTGATCAGCACGGCAGCGATTGACCATTTTGGTCTGTTTGGCGCGCAGGTCACGCCGCTTACCTTGATGCGCGCGGGCGGCATTGCGGTCATGGCAGTTGGAGTGGCGATCACTCAACTGGCCTGAGCACCCCACTCTCTAACCGCACAGTCCGATCCATCCGCGCGGCCAGATCAAGGTTATGTGTCGCGATCAGCGCGGACAGGCCCTGATCCCGCACCAGGGTCATCAGGGCATCAAAAACCTGATCCGACGTATCCGGGTCGAGATTGCCGGTCGGTTCATCTGCCAGCAATACACGTGGGGCATTGGCCAGCGCGCGACAAAAGGCAACCCGTTGCTGTTCCCCTCCGGACAGCGCCGCCGGGCGGTGACCCGCGCGCGGGGCGACACCGACCCGGTCCAACAGAGACATCGCCCTGGACTGCGCGTCCCGCTCTGACACACCATTGGCCAGTTGAGGCAGAGTAATGTTCTCAAGTGCGGTGAATTCAGGCAGCAGGTGATGAAACTGATAGACGAAACCCACGTCCTTGCGCCGAACGGCCGTGCGTGTGCGGTCCCCTCTGCCCGAGAGGTCCTGCCCGGCAATCTCGACACTCCCTGTGTCGGGTGCATCCAGCAATCCTGCGATATGCAGCAGGGTCGATTTGCCCGCACCGGACGGTGCTACAAGCGCGACCGCCTCGCCCGCCTGCAACTCCAGATCGATGCCACGCAGCACCTGCACTTCGCCCGGCGTGCCTTTCAGGTAGGTTTTGCTAAGGCCGGTCAACCGCAAGGTCACATCATTCATAGCGCAGCGCCTCAACCGGGTTCAGCCGCGCCGCGCGGCGGGCGGGGAAGTAGGTGACAAGAAAGGACAGGCCCAAAGACAGGCCGACTGCCTTCATCACATCGCTCAGATGCAACTCGGCGGGCAAGGCATAGATGCCTCGGATCGACGGGTCCCAGACCCCGCCGCCCATGGCGAAGTTGACGAACGAAAAAATCGGATCGATGTAGAGCGCAAACAGGCTGCCGAGAATCACACCCAGCGCGGTGCCGATGAGCCCGGTAAAAGCCCCACAAATGAAAAACACCCGCAGGACCGAGCCTTCGCTCAACCCGATGGTTCGGAGAATACCGATGTCGCGACCCTTGTTCTTGACCAGCATGATCAGGCCCGAAACGATGTTCATCGCCGCGATCAGGACAAGGATCGACAGGATGATGAACATCACGTTGTCTTCGACCTCAAGCGCGCGCAGAAAACCGCCCGAGGCATCCTGCCATGTCCAGATCTGGCTTCGCTCGCCTGCTGCCTCAAGGATCGGAATCAGGATCGGGTTGAGGTCTTCCGGGTGTTCGACCATGACTTCGATCTCATCCGCAACGCCCTCGCGGTTGAAAAAGCCCTGCGCTTGCGAAAACGGCATGTAAACCCGCGTGCGGTCGATGTCATACCGCCCGGCCGAGAATACATAGACCACGCGGTAGGCATTGACGCGAGGTGAGGTACCAAAGGCGGTCTTGACCCCGTTGGGCGAGGTCAGCTTGACCGTGTCTCCAACCGTCGCACCGATACTGCGGGCCACGCCCGAACCGATGGCAATCACGTCTTCACCCGTTTGGAACTGGGACAGATCGCCTACTGCCTCTTCACTTTCGGCAATCCCCGGCAAGTCGCGCAGATCATCTGGCCGCATCCCGAACACCTGAACCCCGCTGCTGCGGTCGCGATTGGTGATCAGCACCTGCCCTTTGACCAAAGGCGCCACCCGTTCGACCCCGGGCACCTGAGCGATGCGGGAAGTTCTGTCTTCAAAATCCACGATTGTCCGGTCCACCCGGCCTTGCGCATCAATATCGCCTGAAGAATAGACCGTCACATGCGCATTCGCGCCCAGAATGGTGCCAACGAATTCAGCCCGGAATCCCGAACGGACAGCCAGTGTCGCAATCAGTGCAAAAACGGCCAGCGTGATCCCGATCAGCGAAATCCAGGTCATAACACTGACGCCACCTTCGGCGCGGCGGGCACGCAGGTAGCGCCAGGCGATCTTCCATTCAAAAGGGGCGAAAGGCGGGGGTGTTTTGGCCATGCCTGCTCCGGGTTTTTCTGGGTTGCCGCGACCCTTTCGGCATTTCGCGGAATGGTCAAGCGGGTTATCCGGTTGGATCAGGCCGAAAGCGCCGAAGTTTGCGCAAGAATATCATCCGCCACCTGCTGCTTGCAGATACCGCGCGCTTCAAGGGTCGCGTAGACCTGATACCGCAGGTTCTCGGGCAGATTGGCAACCGCGCGATTGTGCAACCCAAGGCTCAGCGATGCATCATCTTGCAACCGTGCGACCAGCCTGGCCAATTGATCCTGAGAATATGTGGGCCACAATCCAATATGCGCAGGATCAGCTGGTTCAAACCATGGCGCATGACCCTCGGAAGATTTCAGGCAGAACGCGTTCAACAACATGAATTCAGACGGTCGCTTGCGGGACGCAAAAAGCGCCTGAACCGAGCCGTAGCGCGCGTTGATCTCATCCAGAAGGGCAAGTACCAATGCCCGACGCACTGGAAACGGCGTCGAAAATGTTGTGGTGCGCATGTCGTTGGGCTGCGCAAACGTGACGTCCAGCGCCTCGAGGCTCTGGTTCAGCCAGTTTCGATGGTAGTCACTTTTTACCGGCATGAACTGAATGCGCGCCGGGCCTTTGGGCGAAAAGAATTCATCCTCATCGAACGGGCGCAGGAAAAGGTTCTTGGTATCCAGTATGATCAGATTCTCGGCTTCTGCGACACGCGCGGCGCCCAGTTTCAGAACCTGCTGCATGCGGTAGCCGTTATTGCCGCGCCATCCACCCTTACGGATCATCGGAATGCGATACCGGTTTTCAATTAGCACCCGGTCCTGCAACGGTCTGCGCGCGCAATGGCCCTCACCCAACAAAACCTCTTCGCCCGCCAACACCCGCACTTTGGGGCGCAACGGGCCATAGGCCTGTAGGATTGGCTCGACCTTCGCGGTCAGCCCGGCCTCATCAACATCGTTAAGAATGACATGAATCGAGGCGACCTGCTCTGGCGCAACAAACCGGGCAATGGACATCGCCTGAAGCGTCAGCAAAGGGTAGTCCTTGGAATAGACGATGGTGGCGAAACTCAGCAAACCAGGTGGCCTCTCTCTGTAACGTGACCCGTCTACCAGCAAATTGCACGAGGTCAAATTTGCGCCAGAAAACAGGGAACGCGAATCACTCGCCGCGTTTCCGCCCCCCTTTTCGAATAAAAGTAGTCTTTTGCACCAACCAGTTACACCTGAGGTTGTGACGCTCTTCACAGACTGATCGCTATTGTTTCAGCTATGAAGTCAATGTCGGCATTGCGTGAGGGACTGAACTCGAAATGCCACAATTATTAAGCAATATTATTTCGCTTTTTGCTTAATCCACGAAACTTTGTCACCCTGATTGTGGGGGAACACATTTGAAAGAGCGGGGGTCGCTCATGAATATTCAAAATACGACACACGGATTGGGTCCGATTTTGACCCACAAAGCTTCATCAGACCTGGATTGTGAGACCGCAGCGCTGCTGCGGGCAGCGATCCGTCCGATATTTGCCAGCGCTGCAAGCTGGAGCACTCTGTCAGACATTCTGAAGGACAAGGGTTATCTATTGGCTTTTCGCCAAGGGCGTCTGTGCATCACCGACCAAGAGACGGGTCAACGCATCTGCGGGCTGCGCTTTCTAGGATTGGAGTTTCGGGAGCTGGTGCGCCGCATGGGGCGTCCAATCGTTGTCGCACGCGGCAACAGCGCAGACGGAGATTTCCTGACAACGCGTCCGGTCACCCGGTCCTAGAAGCTCCGCCAAAACTGGACAGACCGGCGTATGGTTTTTGCCAGGCTATGACGTGCTGCGGTTTTGATTGGCTCGGGCGTTCCGGGCCGACGCAACACGTCCCAGATCAAACCTGCGGGCATGTGGCCCCGCCGATAGAATCCGGCGAAGTCGTCCAGGGTCAGGCCCTTTGCTGATTTGAAACCTGCGTAATAGTTCATCCACACGCGCGCATAGTCTTGACCGGTTGCGTTCTGATCGCTGGTCGCGCCTCGATCCCAGAACAATGATATCGGGTCGTCCATACGCTCGCCCTGATAGCCGCCACCGATCAAACGCAGCATCAGGTCGTAGTCTGCCGCGATCCGGAACTGTGTGTCGTGCCCGCCCAGCGCCTGAAACACATCCCGCCGGATGAAGACCGAGTTGTGGCAGAACGGCATGCGCTGCAAGATGGCTTTCAGCGACATGCGCTTTTCCATCGTCTCACTGCCGTCCTCATAATGCCGCAGCGTTGATCCATAAAGGAAATCCGGCTTCGTCGCCTGCAACCGGTCCGCAGCCTGATTCAGGATATTGTCCGAGGCCAGAGAATCGTCCGAATTCAGGAACAGAAGGTATTCACCTGTCGCCGCCTGCGCGCCCTTGTTCATCGCATCATACAAACCACCATCTGGTTCGCTGACCACGACGGTACGCGGCACGCCATCGGTCAGGGTTCCCAAAAGCGCGACCGTGCCATCGGTTGAGGCACCATCCTGAATGATATGCTCGGCCCGCCCGCAGTTCTGGCGCTGCATACACTCGACAACGCCTTTGAAACTGTCCTGTCGGCCTTGCGACAACAGGTTGTAGGTCGCTGTGATGACCGAGATCAAAGGCTCAGGCGATGTGTTCATAAATCCCGGCGATCTTGGTGACGGCGGCCTCGGGGCTCAGTTCCTCGCTTTCGCCGGTGCGGCGGCAGGTCAGCTCGACCACGCCGTTCTTCAGGCCGCGCGGGCCAACAGTGATGCGCCATGGCAGACCGATCAGGTCCATTGTGGCGAACTTGCCCCCGGCCCGTTCGTTACGGTCGTCATAAAGCGGCTCAAGCCCCAGCGCGGTCAGCGCGGCATAGAGCTTTTCACAGGCCGCATCGGCTTCGTCATCGCCTTGCTTCAGATTGACGATACCGCAATGGAATGGCGTCACGCCCTCGGGCCAGATGATGCCCTTGTCGTCATGGCTGGCCTCGATGATCGCGCCGATCAGGCGGCTGACACCGATACCGTGGCTGCCCATATGCACCGGAACCGGCTTGCCATCGGGGCCTTGAACGGTTGCGCCCAGAGGTTCGGAGTACTTGGTCCCGAAATAGAAAATCTGCCCCACTTCGATCCCCCGCGCCACACGGCGTCGCTCTTCGGGCACCTGATTGAACAGCGCCTCGTCATGGGTTTCGTCCGTGCGGGCGTATTTTGAGGTGAATTCTTCCAGAATAGCCTGGCACTGATCGCGGTCGTCATAATTGATGTCACGATCACCAAAGGTCAGGTCGGTCACCGCGCTGTCATAGAAGACCTCGGATTCACCGGTGTCCGCCAACACCAGGAATTCATGCGTGTCATCGCCACCAATCGGACCGCTATCGGCGCGCATCGGAATCGCCTGCAGGCCCATGCGCTCATAGGTACGCAGGTAGCTGACCAGATGGCGGTTATAGGCGTGCAGCGCGTCTTCCTTGGTCAGGTCGAAATTATAACCGTCCTTCATATAGAACTCGCGCCCCCGCATCACGCCAAAGCGCGGACGGATTTCATCGCGAAATTTCCACTGGATTTGATAGAGCGTCAGCGGCAGATCCTTGTAGCTGTTGACGTGGCCGCGAAAGATATCGGTCACCAGTTCCTCGGCGGTCGGCGTGAACAGCATATCGCGGTCATGCCGGTCTTTCATCCGCAACATTTCCTGGCCGTAATCGTCATACCGTCCGCTTTCGCGCCACAGATCGGCCGATTGGATGATCGGCATCTGGATCGCGATATGACCCGCGCGCGCCTGTTCTTCGTGTACAATGTTTTCCAGCTTGCGCAGCACTTTGAAGCCCATCGGCAGCCAGGAATATATCCCGGCCGAGGCCTGTTTGATCATGCCCGCGCGCAACATCAGCCGGTGGCTGACGATCTGAGCCTCTGACGGGTTTTCCTTGAGAACGGGCAGAAAGTAACGGCTGAGGCGCATTGCGTGACCTTTAAAGGTGAAAATCGACTGCGACGGTGATTATGCCAAAGCCCCGCCGGGGGCAATCATACATTGGCGAAATTGCGACGTCAGGCCCGTCGGTTTTTTGATTGACCCGTCGATCAGGACCTCCAATTGTGACAGAATTGTAAAATCACGAGGCGTCGATGCTGACAATCAAGGAACCTGCGCGCGACATCCCGGTCGTCCACAAAACGGAAATTCTGGTCGTGGGCTCGGGCCCCGCCGGGCTGGCCGCCGCATTGGCAGCCGCGCGGGCCGGGGCCGAGGTGTCGCTGGTCGACAGGTTCGGCTGCATGGGCGGCAATATCACCGCTGTGGGCGTCGAAGGTTTCGCCTGGTACCGCCACGAGCAAACGGTCGAGGCAGGCGGCATCGGTATGGAATTCGAAACCCGCGCCAAAGAGATGGGTGCGGCGGTGCCCGAAAGTCAGTCACTGAGTTATGAGCTGGACAGCGAAGGGTTCAAGCTGGTCGCCGACAAGCTGGTCGAAGAGGCCGGCGTTAACCCCATGCTGCACCGGCAATTCGTCGCCCCGATCATGGACGGCGACCGGATTACCGGCATCATCACCGAATCCAAAGCCGGGCGCGAGGCGATCCTGGCAAAGGTGGTGATCGACGCCACCGGGGACGCAGATGTCGCCCACCGCGCCGGGGCGCCCACGCATAAAACCGCACGCGAGGATATGATGGCGGCCTCGGTCATGTTCCATCTGGCGGGCGTCGACAAGCGCGCCTTTATGGAGGGCGTCAAGGCCGACCCGCAGACCTATAAGGATTGGGGCGGCGGCGGTGAGTGGAATATCGAGACCTCGGGCAAAGAAGACGACATGTTCTCGCCCTTTGTGCACAAGCCGTTCCAGCAGGCGATTGATCAGGGCCTGATCCCGGCACATCTGAACACCATCGCAGGCACCTGGGGCGCGATGCATGACACGGGTGAGCTGACCTATATGAACCTCATCCATCTGGCTGAGATCGACGGTACTGACCCTGACAGCCTGACAAAGGGCGAGATCGAGGGACGGCGGCAGTCGATGCTGGCCATCGAGGCGCTGCGCCGGTTCATGCCCGGTTGCGAAAACGCACGGCTGCGCAATTTCGGAATGACAATCGGCATCCGCGACACCCGCAAGATCGACGCGATCTATAACATGACCGAAGACGATGCCCGCCATCAGGGCCGGTTCGAGGATACAATCGGCATCTATCCCGAATTCATCGACGGCTACGGTATTCTGATCCTGCCGACCACTGGGCGATACATGCAGATCCCATATCGGTCGATGCTGCCCAAAGGCGTCAAGGGCCTGCTGGTCGCGGGCCGGTCGCACGGCTCTGACAAGGTGGCCCACGCGGCCACGCGTAACATGGCTTGCTGTGCGGTCATGGGTCAGGGCGCAGGGATTGCGGCGGTACAGGCGCTAAAAAGCAACCGAGAGCTGGACACTCTTGATTTATCCCCCATTCACAAGGAACTGAACCGTCAGGGCGTGAGGATCAATTGATGGAGGCGATCCCCACCATAGATGTTTCGGCATTGGCTCATCCGGAAGGGCCCGCTTATGACGTGACAGTACAGCAGATTCTCGACGCCTGTACGGGGATCGGATTTTTGTCGATCACCGGAACCCGTGTGTCTCAGGACACGGTGGATCGGGTCCGGCAGACGGTGCGGGAAATCTTCAACATTGAAACCACCAGAAAGTGGGAACAGGCCATCACCCGCGACAACTACCGTGGGTTCATTCCGATGGGGTTTTTCACTCCGAATGACGGGTCGGGACAGGCCGACAAATACGAAGGATACAAACTGCATCACGAGGTCCCGGAAGCCGCCGACATCCGGCAGGCCTGCGCGCTTTATGGTCCGAACATCTGGCCAAAGGACGTCCCGCAGGCCCGGCAAGTCATTCTGGACTACTGGACCCAACTGGACGACCTGACTGATCTACTTCTGGGCGCGCTTGAAGCCGGGCTGCATCTGAACCCCGGCGCCTTGCGGGACGCCTTTCGCGACCCGATGACCAACATGACCCTGCTGCACTATCCTCCACAAACCCCGGATGACGTAGGATACGGCATTCATCCGCACAAGGATACGGATGCGCTGACGATCATCTCGCCCGACCCTGTTGGCGGGTTGGAGGTGCAAACCCGTGACGGCCACTGGGTCTCACCGAAATGCCCCCCGGGCGGGTTCATCGTCAACATCGGCGACATGCTTGAGCTGTGGTCGGGTGGCCGATTGAAATCCACGCCGCACCGGGTGGTCAACCGATCCGGCAAGGAACGGTATTCCTTTCCCTATTTCGCGGTGCCGCGACACGATGTGGTTGTCGAACCGCTTCTGCCGCCCCTGCCCGGTTTTGACCGCCCTTCTGTGCATTGCGGTCATTGGTCGGCTGAAATCTGGCGCACCAACTGGCCTGATGAAGACGCCACGGGTGACACGCCCGAATTGGGAACGCTTGAGGGCTGATGGGCAAAATCTTCGGGCCATGAACCGCTTGCATCACAGGTCTGCATAAGCCAAGAACACTCTGGACGGTCGCAACAAGGGGAGCGCCATGGCTTTGCCGGTAAGGGATCAGCTGAGATACTGGGGCGTAGCCACTGTTGTCTTCGTTCTGATCCTGTGGGCCTTGGGGGATGTGCTGCTGCCGTTCGTGATCGGCGGGGCCATTGCCTATTTCCTGGACCCCGTGGCAGACCGTCTGGAAAAGCTGGGCCTGTCCCGCATGGCAGCCACAGGGGTCATCACCGTTGTGGGCATGCTGACATTTGTGCTGGCCATTCTGATGGTTGTCCCGGCCCTGATCACCCAGTTGCTTGAGTTGGTCGAAGTCCTGCCCAGCCTTTTCAAACAGCTGCGCGGCTTCATCGAACAACAATTCCCGTCGCTGCTGGATCGGGAATCCAGCACCCATCAGATGCTGGTGTCTTTTGGCGAAACGCTGAAATCCAAGACCGGGGAAGTGCTAGAAACCGTTCTGACCTCGCTGGGCTCGGTCATAAACATCGTCGTGCTTCTGGTCATCGTCCCGGTTGTCGCGGTCTACCTGCTGCTGGACTGGGACCGCATGATTGCCCGGATCGGAGAGTTGCTGCCCCGGGACCATGCCCCGACCATCAAACGGCTGGCGGGTGAGATCGACGACGTCCTGGCCTCGTTCGTTCGGGGTATGGGGACCGTCTGTCTGATCCTGGGCACATACTACGCCGTTGCCCTGATGCTGGTCGGCCTGCAATTCGGCCTTATTGTTGGGTTCATCGCTGGTCTGGTGACGTTCATTCCCTATCTCGGCGCGCTGATCGGCGGATCTCTGGCGATCGGACTGGCGCTGTTCCAGTTCTGGGGTGACTGGGCGCATATCGGGCTGGTTGCCGGTGTCTTTGCCCTTGGTCAGGTCACCGAGGGCAACTTCCTGACACCGAAATTGGTCGGGCATTCGGTTGGGCTGCACCCTGTCTGGCTGTTGCTCGCCCTGTCCGTGTTTGGTGCATTGTTCGGCTTTGTCGGCATGCTCGTGGCAGTGCCGGTCGCGGCTGCTTTGGGTGTGTTGGCGCGGTTCGGGACCTCGGTCTATCTGGACAGCCGCCTCTATACCGGGCTCGAAGGTCAGGAACAGGACAGCGAATAAATGGCGCGACAGCTGAGTTTCGACCTGCCCGCCAAGACGGCGCTGGGGCGAGAGGATTTCTTTGTCTCACCGGCCAATGCGCTGGCCGTCGCCATGATCTCGGCCACGTCCTGGCCCGGCAACAAACTGGTGCTGAGCGGCCCTGCCGGCGCGGGCAAGACCCATCTGGCCCATGTCTGGGCTGCTGAGACGGGCGGGCGTATCGTGCAGGCGCGCACGCTGCTCGATGACGACGTCCCCGAACTGGCACGCGGACCGATTGCTGTCGAAGATGTTCCGATGATCGCGGACGATATTGAGCAACAGAAAACCCTGTTCCACCTGCACAATCTTGTTCTGGCCGAGGGCCACGCCTTGTTGATGACCGGTCGTCTGGCACCGAAATTCTGGCAACTGCCGCTTCCCGATTTGCAAAGCCGCGTCGAAGGTGCGCACCACGTGACGCTCGACCCGCCGGATGATGCGTTGCTGGGTGCCGTTCTTGCGAAATTGTTTGTGGACAGGCAACTCAACCCGGGGCCCGATGTAATCGCCTATCTGGTCAAACATATGGACCGTAGATTCGAGACCGCTGCCGACGTGGTCGCGCAGCTCGACCGCCTCGCCCTGTCGGAAAAACGCGACATCACGCGCAGATTGGCCATTCGGGTCTTGAACATGAACCCGGATCAAGGCGATACGGACAATTGACCCGCGCCCGTCGATTGCGCATCCTGACACCGGACATTCAGGGAAAGACATGGATCAGACCGTCGAAACCGACATTCCTGATTGGGGGCCTTTCGGAAAACCTTTGTTCGATGACCCCGGTGCGCGGGCTTTGTCGCGCGTGGGCGTCGTGGATGTTGGGTCGAACTCGGTCCGGATGGTGATTTTTGACGGCGCTGCCCGGTCGCCGGCCTACTTTTACAATGAAAAAGTGATGTGCGAATTGGGCGCGGGCCTATCGGAAACCGGTCGCCTTAATCCGCGTGGGCGCAACAGGGCGATGGCGGCCTTGCGACGGTTTCGACGCATCGCTCAGGATCTTGGTCTGCCGGGGCTGCACGTGGTAGCCACCGCAGCGGTGCGTGAGGCCGAGGATGGCCCTGCCTTCTGCAAAGAAGTTATGGCTGAAACCGGCCTGCATGTCTCAGTTATTGACGGTCAGGAAGAAGCCCGTCTGTCCGCTCAGGGCGTTCTGCTGGGCTGGCCCGGAGCTTATGGGCTGATTTGCGACATTGGCGGGTCATCCATGGAGTTGGCCGAGATCGGCGGAGGTGAGGTCGGTCGACGTTTGACCTCGGCGCTTGGGCCACTGAAAATGCGCGATATCAAAGGCGGACGCCGGGCGCGCAAGGCCCTTATCAAAACAACGATGGAAGAGTTGCGCGGCCAGTTGGGTCAGCAGCGTGATCGCCTGTTTCTGGTCGGCGGCAGCTGGCGTGCCTTTGCGCGACTGGACATGTTGCGGCGCGGTTATCCGCTGAACGTGCTGCACGAATACCGCATGACCAACCAGCAGGTGCGGGAAACGATCAAATTCATCGAAGCACACGATCATGACAAACTGCGCAGTCAGGCCGGCGTGTCGAGTTCGCGTATGGCGCTGATCCCTTACGCCATGGATGTGCTGGCCCGGTTGATTCGCGCGTTCAAGCCAAAGGATATTGCGATCTCAAGCTACGGTATCCGCGAAGGTTTGCTGTATGAACAGATGTCACAGGAGCTGCGCGACCGGGACCCGCTGATTGAGGCCTGCCGTTTCTCGGAAGCGAAAGACGCCCGGCTGCCCGGCATGGGTCGACACCTGTTCGAATTCGTGATGCCGCTGTTCAAATCCGCCCCGGAAACGCGGGTCCGGCTGATCAAGGCGGCCTGCCTGTTGCACGATGTCAGCTGGCGGGCGCATCCCGACTACCGCGCCGAGGTCTGTTTCGACAATGTCACCCGTGCCAACCTGGGCGGCCTCAAACACGCGGAACGTGTGTTCATCGGCCTCGCCCTGCAACATCGTTACCGCAACAAGCGCGAGGGGAACCGCTTTGCCCCGCTTTATGATCTGCTGAGCGAAAAGGATCAGAAACAGGCCGAGATTCTGGGCAAGGCCATGCGCTTTGGCGCTATGCTGTGCATGGATACAGATGCGCATATCGGCAAGCTGCGTTTCTATCCCCAAAAGCGCGAGCTTGATCTGTTGCTGCCCAAAACGGTTCAGCCCCTGTTCAACGAAGTCGCCGAATCACGGTTGAGTTCGCTGGCAAATGCGCTGAAATCCGAGGTTCGGGTCATCATCAAGACCTGAACTGGCCTGCCGTCAGATATCGGTGCCGCCGTCAGGTTTGTTCGGCACCGTGTCGGGGTCTTCCAGGCTGTCATCGGTCGGTTTCTTGCGAATGATGATGTCGCCATTCGGCAGGATCTCTGGCGCCTGATAAGCACTCCAATCCTTCACTTCGGCGGCCAGTTCTGCCAGCGCAGGCCCCATTTCCTTTAGGAAAGACTGCATCGCTGGACCAAGTTGATCTACCATTCCCAACATCTCATCCAGAGCCGGTTCCATCTCTCGACGCAGACCCTCAAAGAACAACTCGGCCCCTTGTTCCATCAGGCTTGGAGCGTCATCTTCCTCTGCCGCTGACGGCACAGCCACAGCGGCCAACATCGCACTGATCAAAAGAGCATGTTTCATGACCAAAACATAAACCGCCTTGATCGAGGTTGAAAGGTCACAGCTCGATATCCAGCGTGACGGGGAAATGATCCGAAGCCGCCAGCAAGGCTTCACGCAGGTCTGGCGCAGACCAGCAGGCGGCATCGCGAAACGGGTGCCAGATGCGCCAGGCCGGGCGTCTGACCTGCAAGTCCGCGCTGATCATGATGTAGTCCAGCAGAGCTTCGAGGAACTTGCCTTCGTTTGGACGCGCAAATCGCGCCGTCGAAGGCACTGACCCCGGGCGCGGCCCATACGCCGTCGCCGCATGAGGATCGAACAGACCCGCCTGAAGCAAGATTTCGACCGAGGATCGCCCGAACAGATGTTCAAATTCATCCAGACCCGGCCCGTCATTCAGATCCCCCAGCAGGATCATCGGATCACCCACATCCACATGATGCGCGACCCGTCGGGATAGCCAGATCGCCTGAGCCAGCTGTTTGCGGCGGTTTGCGATCGAGATTCGGATCGCCTCATCCCGCGACCCAGCCCCATGCGGGGCCTTGGACTTCAGATGCGCGCCGATCAGACGGAAACCGAACCCATCCCGCGTTTGCACGGCCAACTCCATCGGCGGTTTGGAAAACTGCACCACGTCCTGCGTCGCGTCCACATCCAGATCGATGCGGAATTCGCGGTCAAAACGCGGCGCGTCCTCGCCGTCTTGCGGATCGTGACGCACGGACAGCACCTCAGGGTCGTACAGAAACGCAAGTTCCTGATGTGTGTCATTGGGAAATCCCATGATCGCATGTGAGGTGCGCAAATCGAACACCTCGGCAAATGCCTGCAACGCCCGTACGGTATTCTGCCGCTTGCCCGTGTTCGGAGCTTCAACAATCAGAATCCCATCAGCGTCTATCGCGGTGAGAACCTTGGCTATGGCTTCAACCTGCTGCGCTTTGGTCACGTTGTGCCGACCAGACCAACTGTCATCCACAATCAGCCTGTCATTGCGATCAAACAGGTTGGCAAACCACTCGATGTTGTAGGTTGCCAGACGCATCGTTCAGACCGTCGCACCGTTGATCTCATCCCACGCGCGGTTGATGTCGATCATCTTTTTCTCGGCCAGGCGAATTGCCTCTTCCGGAACGCCACGCGACATCATTGCATCTGGGTGGGTCTCGCGCACCAATTTGCGCCATACCTTCCTGATTTCAGAGATCGGCATATCCGGCGAGACCCCCAGAACAACGTAAGGGTCGTTTGGCGCGTCCGGGACGAACCGGGCGCGCAGGGCCAGAAACTGCGCATCTGTCTGCCCGAATATACGGCTGACCTCTTCCAGAAACTCGTTCTCATTGGGATGATAGAACCCATCAGCCATCGCGATATGGAACAACCCCTCCATCAGGTCGCACAATGTGGTGCTGTCTTCCGAGAACATCCGGGCGATCTTGCGCGCATAGTCCTGATATCCGGCCACATCCGTGCGGGCCATGTTGAAGACCCGCGCTGCGCCCTCTTCATCCTGCCGCGCGATCTGGAACACGTCGCGAAACGCGGTCACCTCATCTCGGGTAACCTGACCATCCGCCTTGGCCATCTTCGCGCCAAGCGCGATCACCGCAATGGTGAACGCCACCGAACGTTCGGGCGGCGAGCGCAGTTTTTCGAAGACGGCCGTCAGGCTTTCGCCTTGGGACAGGGCACTCAGCGCGTCGGATATACGGGTCCAGATCGACATGGGCGTACCCTAGCGTCCCGTTGCGGGACTGTCAGGTGCAACAGATCACTCGGAAGAAAGAATTTTCTGCATCAGCACAAGGTCCAGCCTCTGCCCCCATTTGCACCCGACCTCGGGCATGCGCCCGACTTCGTCAAATCCAAGTGCTGCATGAAACGCAATGGCTGCGGGGTTCGCAGAAGAGATACCGGAGACAAGGACATGAACCCCTTCACTGCGGGCCACCTCCTGCAACTGATGCATCAGGGCGCGGCCCAGGCCTTGGCCTCGGGCCCTTCCGGACAATTGAATCGTGATTTCGCGGCACTGCGCGTAACCCGGTCCGGATCGGAACAGATTGTACGTCGCAAATCCAACGACGCGGCCGTCATCTTCGGCAACAAGAAATGAGGGGCCTTTTGCACGGATATCGTCTGCAACTTCCGATGGGCGACGTTCGTCTGTGGTGAAAGTTATCAGTGTGTCGCGGATGATCCCATTGGCGATCACAGCGATGTCGGCCGCGTCCGAGGCCTGGGCCTGGCGAATCCTCATTCGAGAGTGCGAGGCCCGTGTGGCGTCTCAAACTCGGCGCGCATCGCAGCTGGGCCTGTATCAAAAGCCACCAGATCGAGCGCCCCCAAATGTTCGGCCAGGCTCAGCGCATCCGGGTGGTATACGACCAGCCGCTTGAGACGACAGCCACTGTCCTGAAGCATCTTTGCCGGATGCAAATCCCCCTGCCACTGAATAAGAGCGGGAAACAGATTGTCGAAGGGCAAGCGGCCATTGGGCGGCACCGCCATGCGCCAACTCAACGCGCCTCGGGTCAGATCAATCGGCGTGCCAACCCCGTCGGGAAACACGGCCAAAGACGCTTCGATGTCGGGGACACGGCAAATCCAGTTGGTCAGGCGCGGGACGCCTTTGAACCGATCCAGATCGAACCAGCGGGTGCGACCGGGCGTCGGGGCATTGGGGTCGATGGCAATCGCTTCCAGATACAGACCATCCCTGAGGCCCAGCAGTCGGTTATAAGTGCCAAATTTCTCGTGCTTTCCGCCAGCCTGCAGCGAAACGCCCAACGCCTGTTCGATATGGGCTGATGCATCCTCAAGCGTTTCACCCGCAACGGCAAGATGATCCAGTAGCATGCGCGCCCTCCAAACTAAAACGACCAGACCGCAGCGGGTCTGGTCGCATGATTTCGCCAATCGCGCGATATAACAAGATGATCGTCAAACAATCTTGGGGATATCAATCGCGCGCGTCACGGATCAGGCGCAAAATATCCTGAGCAGCCTCGGGGATATTGGTGCCCGGACCAAAGATCGCCTTCACGCCGTGATCGTAGAGGAACTGGTAATCCTGCTGGGGGATCACGCCACCGCAGATCACGATAATATCCCCAGCCCCGGCTTTCTTAAGTTCCTCAACAAGTTGCGGTGCCAGCGTCTTGTGACCTGCCGCCTGAGACGAAATGCCCACGACATGGACATCGTTGTCCACCGCATCCTGCGCCGCCTCGGCAGGTGTCTGGAACAGCGGGCCAACGTCGACATCAAATCCGATATCGGCAAAGGCCGTGGCGATCACCTTGGCGCCCCGGTCATGTCCGTCCTGCCCCATCTTGACGACCAGCAGACGCGGGCGGCGGCCCTCGGCTTCGGCGAAATCCTCGATGGATTTCTGGATCGCGGCAAAGCCTTCGTCGCCTTCATAGGCCGCGCCATAGACACCGGCCAGGGTTTTTACTTCGGCGCGATGGCGGCCGAATTCCTTTTCCATTGCCATGCTGATCTCTCCTACGGATGCGCGGGCACGGGCGGCTTCGACAGCAGCGGCCAGCAGGTTGCCGCCGTCGCGGGCGGTGGTGGTCAGGGTGTCCAACGCCTGTTGACAGGCGGCCTCGTCCCGCGTGGCACGGATGCGTTCCAGCCGAGCGACCTGCGCCTCGCGCACTGCCACGTTGTCGACATCCAGAATGTCGATCGGGTCCTCTTGTTCCTTGCGGTACTTGTTGACGCCGACGATCACCTCGTCACCCCGGTCGATCATCGCCTGACGACGGGCAGCGCTTTCTTCGATCCGCAGCTTGGGCATACCGGATGCGACGGCTTTCGTCATGCCGCCCATCTCTTCGACCTCTTCCATCAGGGCCCAGGCCTTTTCGACCAGCTCATTGGTCAGGCTTTCGATATAGTAAGACCCGGCCAGCGGATCGACCACATCGGTCACGCCGGTTTCTTCTTGCAAAACTAACTGAGTATTCCGCGCGATGCGGGCCGAGAAATCGGTCGGCAGGGCAATCGCCTCGTCCAGAGCATTGGTGTGCAGCGACTGCGTGCCGCCCAATACGGCGCTCATCGCTTCATAGGCGGTGCGGATCACGTTGTTATAGGGGTCCTGTTCCTGCAGCGATACGCCCGAAGTCTGGCAATGGGTCCGCAACATCTTGGAGCGTTCGGATTTCGCACCAAAGTCGGTCATCACCCGGTGCCAAAGGGTACGGGCGGCACGCAGTTTGGCAATCTCCATGAAGAAGTTCATGCCAATGGCAAAAAAGAACGACAAACGGCCTGCGAACTTGTCGACATCCATGCCCGACTGCGTAGCGGCGCGGACATATTCGCGACCGTCGGCCAGCGTATAGGCCAGTTCCTGCACCAGGTTCGCCCCGGCCTCCTGCATGTGATAGCCCGAGATCGAAATCGAGTTGAATTTGGGCATCTCGTTCGAGGTGAACTCGATGATGTCCGAGATGATCTTCATCGACGGCTCAGGCGGGTAGATGTAGGTGTTCCGCACCATGAATTCTTTCAGAATGTCATTCTGAATGGTCCCGGACAGGACGGATTTGTCATGCCCCTGCTCTTCGCCCGCCACGATAAAACTGGCCAGAATTGGGATCACCGCGCCGTTCATCGTCATCGAGACCGAGACCTTGTCCAGCGGGATGCCGTCGAACAGGATTTTCATGTCCTCAACACTGTCGATGGCCACACCTGCCTTGCCGACGTCGCCAACGACGCGCGGGTGATCACTGTCATAGCCCCGGTGTGTGGCCAGATCGAACGCGACCGAAACACCTTGCTGTCCGGCCGCGAGGTTGCGGCGGTAGAAGGCGTTCGATTCCTCAGCCGTCGAGAAACCCGCATATTGCCGGATCGTCCATGGGCGCCCGGCATACATCGTGGCCTTTACACCCCGTGTAAACGGACCAAAGCCAGGCAATGACCCCATATGCGGAAGATCTGATGTATCTTCCTGTGTATACAAGGGTTTGACATCGATGCCTTCCAGCGTTTCCTTGGTCAGATCGTCCAATGGCCGTCCGCGCAGCTCTTTTTCGGCCAGCGCGCGCCAGTCCTTTGTGTCGGTCATTGAGGGGTCCTCTTGTCATTTCGGGTCGCGGCGCGCCGCCATCCGTTCGTGTCATGGTTCAACATGTGATCAGCAAGGACAGCACGCGACAAAATGAGCATCTTGTGCAAATCGCCAGTCGCATTCGCGCGCACAGAGGCTATATTCAACGGAACAGGAGGCCCCATGAACAAAACGCTTGCCCTTGTTTTTTCGGCACTAATCCCGCTGGCCGCCATGGCTGCCGACGGGTCCGCACCTGCTGATGATGAATTTGTGCGCCCCGTGGGCGACAGTGAGTTAAGCGATTTCCTGTGGACCCACCGGCCCATCATTGTCTTTGCCGACACGCCCGCTGATCCGCGGTTCCAGCAGCAGATCGACATGCTGCTGGACGGAGAAGACGCCATGCGAGACCGGGATGTGGTGGTCTTGACCGATACCGATCCGGAGGCGCGATCCGCAATCCGGTCAAAACTGCGGCCGCGCGGGTTCCAGATGGTCTTTGTCGACAAGGATGGCGTGGTCAAGCTGCGCAAACCCGCCCCGTGGAGCGTGCGCGAAATCGGTCGTTCCATCGACAAAACCCCTTTGCGTGAACGCGAAATCCGTGACCGGCGCGAGGGTGGCTGAACGCTTTTGTCACACCCAAAACCCCCGGCGTCATACGCCGGAGGCATCTGGAGATATGACGGCAGCGTGGTCATGATCACTCGAACTCGATGATCACATCGTCCACGGCAAGACTGTCGCCGGGGCCTGCGTTGATCTTGGCAACGGTGCCTTTCTTCTCGGCACGCAGGATGTTCTCCATCTTCATGGCCTCGACGGTGCAAAGGGCCTGACCCTCCTGAACCTCCTGCCCCACTTCGACATCGATCTTCACGATCAGACCCGGCATCGGGCAGAGCAGCATTTTCGAGGTATCCGGCGGCAGTTTCTCGGGCATCAGCTTGGCCAGTTCGGCCTGACGCGGGCGACGCACATGCACTTTCAGGTCGGCCCCCCGGTTGCGGATGCGGAATCCGCCCGAAACCTTGCCCACCTTCAAAACCAAAGGACTGCCATCGACATCCAGTACGGCCAGTTGATCACCCGGTGTCCAGTCAGAGGCGACACGAAGGGTCGAGCCATCTTCGAATTTGACCGTGGCCCCTTCTTTGTCGGCGTTGACCTGGACCGCAAACTCGTGGCCCTCCAGCGCGACGACCCAGCGCTTGCCAACTTTGCGTTCGTGGTTGTCCATCCGACCTGACACGCGGGTACGGCGAATTTCGGCAACACGGTGCATCGCCGCGCACGAGGCGGCAATCCGGCGCAGGTCAGGTTCAGGCAGGGCAACCCCGTCGAAACCATCCGGGTATTCCTCGGCAATGAAAGCCGTCGTCATGTCGCCGCTTATGAATTTCGGATGATCCATCACGGCAGACAGGAACGGCAGGTTGTGCCCGATGCCTTCGACCTCGAAACTGTCCAATGCCACGCGCATCGCTTCGATTGCGGCCTCTCGGGTCGGCGCCCAAGTGCATAGTTTGGCGATCATCGGGTCATAGTACATGCTGATTTCGCCGCCTTCATAGACACCGGTATCATTGCGCACAGCGGCGTCACCCTCGGGCGCTTCACCTTGCCACTTACCATTCACCAGCATCGGGCCAGACGCTGTTTCCTGAGGCGGCCGATAGCGGGTCAGGCGGCCAATCGAGGGCAGGAAGTTGCGATACGGATCTTCCGCATACAAACGGTTTTCAATGGCCCAGCCGGTCAGGGTTACTTCGTCCTGCGTGATCGAAAGAGGCTCACCTGCGGCCACGCGGATCATTTGTTCCACCAGATCAACGCCCGTGATCAGCTCGGTCACCGGATGTTCAACCTGCAGACGGGTGTTCATTTCCAGGAAGTAGAAGTTTTTCTGGCCGTCAACGATGAACTCAACAGTACCCGCGCTGGCATAGCCCACGGCCTTGGCCAGTGCCACAGCCTGTTCACCCATTGCCTTGCGTGTTTCAGGGTCGAGGAAAGGCGACGGCGCCTCTTCCACCACCTTCTGGTTTCGGCGCTGAATCGAACATTCGCGCTCACCCAGATAGATGCCGTTTCCGTGGCTGTCGCACAGAACCTGAATTTCGATGTGGCGCGGCTGGGTCACGAATTTCTCGATGAAAATCCGGTCGTCGCCAAAGGAATTCGCAGCCTCGTTCTTGGACGACTGGAAGCCCTCGCGCGCCTCTTCGTCATTCCATGCGATCCGCATGCCCTTGCCGCCGCCCCCGGCGCTGGCCTTGATCATGACCGGATACCCGATCTCATTCGAAATCTTTACCGCCTCTTCGGCGTCTTCGATCAGGCCCATATAGCCGGGAACGGTCGAAACACCTGCCTCCTGAGCGATCTTTTTCGAGGTGATCTTGTCCCCCATCGCCTCGATCGCGCCTTTGGGCGGCCCGACAAAGGCGACGCCCTCGGCTTCTAGCGCTTCGGCGAATTTGGCGTTTTCAGATAGGAAACCATAGCCCGGGTGAACCGCCTGGGCACCGCTTTGTCGGATGGCGTCCATCACCTTGTCGATCACGATATAGGATTGGTTCGCAGGCGGTGGGCCGATATGCACCGATTCATCCGCCATCGACACATGCAGAGCGTTCTTGTCCGCGTCCGAAAAAATGGCAACGGTGCCGATACCCATCTTGCGGGCAGTCTTGATGACCCGGCACGCGATCTCGCCCCGGTTGGCGATCAGGATCTTATTGAACATGGAACGTCCTTTGGCTTGGTGTTCTGGAAACGCAAAATGCCGCCGCAGGGAAACATCCCCACGTCGGCCTGATGCGTGATGACGGACGGGACGGCGCGCGCCCCGAAGATCTGGTGTTAGCTACAGGTGTTCTGCGTTTTGCAGTAAAGCACGTTGCCCGCAGCCCCAACTGCAGCACCGAAGAGCGGATCGGCACTGAGCACTGCGGCCCCAACCGCACCGGCGCCGCCGCCCAGGATAGCTTGTTCGCCCGTTGTGTCGCCGCAGGCGGCAAGACCCGCGCAGGTCGCCGCAACAAGGAGGAAACGTGAAATTCGCATGATGTCTGCCCTTTTTGTTGTGTTGTTATATTTGAGGGCAGTTGCCGCAATTGACCACTGTTATTCAATATCAAGCCCTTAAAACCCACGTTTTGCGCAGGTTTTTGCCGCTTGGTGCTTTGGGTTAAAACAAAGAAAAACGCGGGCAGGACATTGTGGGGAACACAAGCCTGCCCGCGGAAGGAAGGGGTACGGAATAGTAGGTGCATGTGCGACGCAGGCAAAGTAGAGCCGCACGGCTGAGACAGAATGCACGGCACAGTCTTTGTCGCAAACACAGTATTGTTTCCAACTTGGATTCCGGCCAGAATCTGCCCATCCTGCGAAAACCCGCGCAACAATGCGCCGACACGGGGCAGTCCCCGTTGGGCCGAACCTTCGACGGATGTCGCGTTCAAGGCGCGGCTCACGCGAACTTCCGACGCGGTGTTGCTCTGCCCCGCATTGGGTGTAGTCATGACCAAACAGGTCTGGATATGAGGTGTGATCCGCTGCACGTCTAGTCCGCTCCGAACACATCGGGAAAGGACGCACGCGCGGCATCCAGATCGAGTATCAGCAGTGCGTCGTAGCTGGCCGGGTCAAAGGGGTCTTCGGCCGCTATGACCTCTCGCTCGAACAACCAGCTTAGCCGCCCTGCGTCCAGATTGCCCCGCTCAAACGGCTGATCACCGAAGTTCTCCCAAAGCGCGCGCAGGAAAGCTGCATCCGCACGGCGGTCCGCCGGTTTACGGTCCTGGAACCTTTCGCGCCGGGTCAGGGGTGTCACACCCTTGGGGTTGGCCCGACGGATGGTGAATTGAAAGTCGGTACCTGGCAAGCGCCCCGGAAATCCGCGATGTTTCAACATGATGACGCCTCGTCAGCCGATATCACATGAATTGAGAAATCGCACCCGTGCAGGGATGAGTTCATTTTGCGCACCTCCAAAGCCGCATCCGTGATCTGAGACGCTTTGAAGTCATAAAGACGGATCATGATCAAAGCCCCTCCCAGATACACCGGGACTGCTCCAGCCGGTAGGCTTCGAAAAACTGTGTTGCATCCGGGGCGGCATCACCAAATTCGACTGGTCGATCCGACAGGGAAATCACCACAATCGCCGGGTTCAACTCGTGTCGGTCGACATAGGCTACGGCCAGTGTCTGGCACAGATGCTCCATGTCGTTTGAGGCCACGTCATATCCGATCCGTCCGATTGTCGCGCCGATCCGAGGGGCGATAAACCGAAACCGCAGCCAAAGCTCGCCGGGGTTGTTGTCCAGAAGTACATCGCTCAAATGCACCGGCTGGCCCGAGGGCACAGGCAGCAGCGCTTCGGCTTTAGCAACGACGGGCAGCGCTAAAATGGAAACACCCAGACATATGGCGCGACCCCAGACCCGCCAGAGGCAGGCTCCTCCTTCCGGGATCGCGCGCGCAGTGCTGTTGGCCTGCGCGGTTCTATATCTGATGGGTCGGATCATTTAACCATTTTGCGAATATTGTCAATTCTGCCTTGTTTTTTGGCGGATTGAGAACAATTTCAGCTCGTTTGCTTTGACGTGGTTCGAGTGGGGAAACCCACACGACGGCTCTACAGCGGAATATTGTCGTGTTTTTTCCACGGGTTCTTCAACTGTTTCCCGCGCAGGCTGGCAAAGGCTTTTGACACGCGACGACGGGTGGAATGCGGCATGATCACCTCATCCACAAAGCCGCGTTCTGCTGCGACAAAGGGATTGGCGAACCGGTCTTCGTAGTCCGCCACGTGCTGCGCCGTTTTCTCGGCATCACTCAGATCCGCGCGATGAATGATCTCGGTTGCGCCTTTTGCGCCCATAACTGCGATCTCGGCGGTGGGCCACGCATAGTTGAAATCACCACGCAGGTGTTTTGACGCCATAACCACATAGGCACCGCCATAGGCCTTGCGGGTGATCACGGTGACCTTTGGAACCGTCGCCTCGCCATAGGCATACAGCAGCTTGGCCCCATGCTTGATCACACCGCTGTATTCCTGCTGTGTCCCCGGCAGGAAGCCCGGCACGTCCACAAGCGTCAGGATCGGGATTTCGAAACAATCGCAAAACCGCACAAAACGCGCCGCTTTACGAGAACTGTCGATGTCCAGACATCCGGCCAGAACCATCGGCTGGTTCGCCACGACTCCTACAGTCTGCCCTTCGAGACGAATGAACCCTGTGATGATGTTTTTGGCGAAGTCTTCCTGAATGTCGTAAAAGTCACCTTCATCCGCGATTTTGGTGATCAGTTCCTTCATGTCGTAGGGCGTATTCGGGTTATCCGGCACCAACGTGTCCAATGATTTCTCGACCCGATCCGGCTCGTCAAAGAACGGACGCACCGGAGGTTTTTCGCGGTTGTTGAGCGGCAGGAAATCGACCAGACGCCGCACCTCGGCAAGGGCTTCGACATCGTTTTCAAACGCGCCGTCAGCGACCGAGGATTTCCTGGTATGGGTCGACGCCCCACCTAGTTCTTCTGCGGTCACGACCTCGTTGGTCACAGTCTTGACCACATCCGGGCCCGTCACGAACATGTAAGACGAATCCTTCACCATGAATATAAAGTCGGTCATGGCCGGGCTATAGACCGCGCCACCGGCACAGGGGCCCATGATCACGCTGATCTGAGGCACCACACCCGAGGCAGTGATATTGCGCTGGAAAACCTCGGCATACCCAGCCAGCGACGCCACACCTTCCTGAATACGCGCGCCGCCTGAGTCGTTGATCCCGATGATCGGCGCACCATTCTGCACGGCCATATCCATGATCTTGCATATTTTCTGCGCGTGCGTCTCAGACAGAGAGCCCCCGAAGACGGTGAAATCCTGGCTGAACACATAGACCATGCGGCCATTGATCGTGCCCCATCCGGTCACAACCCCATCGCCGGCAGGCTTTTGGTTTTCCATTCCGAAATCGGTGCAGCGATGACTGACAAACATGTCGAACTCTTCAAAGCTGCCCTCGTCCAGCAACAGCTCGATCCGTTCGCGCGCGGTCAGCTTGCCCCGCCCGTGCTGTGCATCGATGCGCTTTTGCCCACCACCCAACCGGGCCGCGTCGCGGCGTTCCTCAAGCTCGGAAAGGATGTCTTTCATCGCGATAGTCCCCTGTGAAATCTGAGCGGACCCTACCCTGTGTGACCCTGTAGCCAAAGTTCTTTTCGGCAAATTTGCAAATCTTTGGAAACCAGTGGGTTAAAAATTGTAAATTTGCTAACTATCACCATGAGACGATCAAGCATCTGGCAATCCCATTGCCAGAGTCTATACCTGTGAACCATGCAGTTCAGTTCTTCGGCGACCGGCCGTACACCACCCACAATCGGCACACTTGTTCTACTCTCGGGGCTATCCGCGCTGAGCATGAATCTGTTCTTGCCCAGCCTGCCGAATATGGCCCTGTATTTCGACACGGATTACAAGGTCATGCAGCTGTCTATTGCACTGTACCTGCTGATCAATGCGGTACTGCAAATCCTTATCGGACCAATCGCCGACAAGGCGGGCCGCAGACCTGTTCTGCTGTGGGGCCTGACCCTGTTTCTGCTGGCGACCCTTGGGTGCATCTACTCCCCAACGGCCGAAGTATTCCTTGCCTTCCGGATGTGTCAGGCCGTGGTTGTGGTCGGCCTCGTCCTCAGCCGGGCGGCAGTCCGCGACCTCTATGATCAGGACCAGGCCGCATCCATGATCGGCTATGTCACCATGGGCATGGCCGTCGTTCCGATGATCGGCCCCGCGATCGGAGGCCTGCTGGAAGAGAGCTTTGGCTGGAAAGCCAATTTCTGGCTGCCCTTCGTATTGGGCGCATTGACCCTTGCCCTGACCTTTGCAGACTTTGGGGAAACCGCGACCAAAAGCGGCAAAACCCTTCTGCAACAGTTTCGGGAGTACCCCGAGTTGCTGACATCACCACGGTTCTGGGGCTACTCCTTGTCGTCCGCTTTTTCTTCCGGCGCGTTTTTTGCCTATCTCGGCGGAGCGCCCTTCGTCGGAACCGAAGTCTTCGGCCTCAGCGCAGCCGAAGTCGGGGTGTATTTCGGCGCGCCCGCTGTTGGGTATTTTCTGGGGAACTTCTTCAGCGGGCGATACTCGGTACGGTTCGGTGTCAACCGCATGGTATTGTGGGGAAGCTGGCTGAACGCCGCCGGCGTCGCTCTGTCCGCCGCGCTGTTTCTGGCAGGCATGGGCACAGTGTTTAGCTTTTTTGGCCTCATGACCTTCGTGGGCATCGGCAATGGCATGACCATACCCAACGCAACCTCGGGGGCGTTGTCCGTGCGCCCGCATCTGGCCGCCACTGCATCCGGCCTGAGCGGTGCGATCATGCTGGGTGGCGGCGCGGGCCTCAGTGCATTGGCCGGGGCCTTGCTGACCGTTGAAACCGGGGCGATGCCATTGTTGTGGCTGATGCTGACAACCGCAATTCTGGCGATTGCGGCCATCGGTATGGTTATCTGGCGGGAACGGCAACTAGGCCTATAACACAGCTTGCCGGGAGCGGTTTGCAAAGTTAGCCTGCAGCTAAAGTAAATCTGCAAAGGCACGCCATGGCGACCCAGAAGCTCTATGCTGGTGCGAAGCTGCGCGAGATGCGCACGCGCCTGACTCTGACCCAGAAGGAATTCGCAACGAAACTGGGCGTTTCACTCCCCTATCTGAACCAGATGGAGAACAACAACCGCCCGATTTCCACCACCGTTGTTCTGGCTCTGGCTCAGGAATTCGGAATGGATGTCACCGAGCTCAGCACCGGTGACAGCGAGCGTCTGGTATCGGATATGCGTGAAGCGTTGGCCGATCCGGTCTTTGCTGACGACACACCGCCACTGGCTGATTTGCGGCTGACCGCATCAAATGCCCCGGCGCTGGCCCGCGCCTTTCTTGAACTACACAGAAGCTACCGCCAGACCCACGAACGCCTCGCTTCATTGGACGAGGCACTGGGACGCGAAGATGCCCGCACGCAGGCCAGCCCGTGGGAAGAGGTTCGCGATTTCTTCCACTATTGCGACAACTACATTGACGCCGTCGACCGCGCAGCTGAACTGTTTGCAAAGCGCGCTGACGGCCCCGGAGGCATTCGCCAGGCCGCTCTGCAAAGCCTGCAAGAGCGCGGCATTCAGGTGATATTCTCCGAAATCAACTCACTGCGCAGCTACGACAGCGAAAGCCGAACGCTGCGCTTATCGTCGCGTGCGGCCCCTCAAACACAGGTTTTTCAGTTGCTCCTGCAAGTGGCGCTGATCAGTCAGGACAAGCTGCTGGAAGCCACCCTGGACTTTGCGAAATTCCAAAGCGACGAGGCGCGCGCAATCGCCAAGATCGGCCTTGCGAACTATTTCGCCGGAGCATCGCTCATGCCGTATGGCACATTTTTGGCTGCCGCACAGGAAGACCGCCACGATCTGGAACTGCTCAGCAACCGGTTCGGCGCGTCGATCGAACAAGTGGCCCATCGCCTTTCGACCCTGCAACGCCCCGGCGCAAAAGGCATCCCGTTTTTCTTTGTACGGGTCGATCAGGCCGGGACGATCACCAAACGCCACTCGGCCACACGGCTGCAATTTGCGCGTTTTGGCGGGGCCTGCCCGTTATGGAACGTCCACCGTGCTTTTGAAACACCGGGCCATTTTCTGCGCCAGCTGGCCGAAACCCCGGACGGCGTCCGCTATATCTCATTGGCACGGGATGTTTCAAAATCAGGTGGGTCTTTCGGCGCACCCGTCCGCCGATATGCCATCGCGCTGGGATGTGAAATCCGCCACGCCGAGGCGCTGGTTTATGCGGACAATCTCGACATCAATAATGCCAGCGCCTACGAGCCCATCGGCATTTCCTGTCGCATCTGCGAACGACCCAACTGTCACCAACGGTCGGTCCCTCCGCTGGAGCGCCGCCTGACCATCGACACTCATACCCGCGGCACCCTGCCCTACGAGGTCACCTGAACTTCACCTGGCTCAAAATATCCCGGGGGAGTCGCGGCCTGCCGCGACGGGGGCAGAGCCCCCGTCTCAACCTCAGGCTTTGGACAACATCGCCCAAATCTCATCCTTGAGCGCCGCGCGTTTCTTGCGCATCTCGCCTTCAACCAAATCTTCCACCGGCTCGACATTGGTCTCGGCCCGATGCACGCGCCGATTGATCTCGTGATACTCATCGGCCAGACGGGCAAAATGGGCATCCGATTGCTTGAGCTGGCTCATCAGGTCGACCTTGTCGGGAAACTCTTCGGCCAGTTCATGCGGTGTGTGGGACATTCCTGTTCGCTCCTGAATTAATGTCATTGCGATTCAGGTTTACTGTAAGTCCATGCACCCCACTTTGACGCGGATCAAATCACCGCTGCGCCGTGGCCCATTGCGGGTGAATCCAGGGCCGGTCATTGGCCTTTGACAGAGCGACTTTGCCCAGCAGGTGATCCGACATCTTCTCACCCACCATGATTGACGGCGCGTTCAGGTTGCCATTGGTGATCTGCGGAAAAATCGAGCTGTCGGCGACCCGCAAACCATCAACGCCGATCACACGCCCCTCGGGGTCGACCACCGCCATTTTGTCATCTGCGCGCCCCATCCGGCAGGTGCCGCAGGGGTGGTACGCACTTTCAGCATGTTCCGCAATGAAGCTGTTGAGGTCTTCATCACTTTGCACGTCGGCACCCGGCTGAATTTCCTTGCCTGCGTAGGGCTTGAAGGCCTTTTGGCCAAATATCTCCCGGGTCAGGCGGATGCATTTGCGGAAATCCTCCCAATCCTGCTCGTGACTCATATAGTTGAACTTTATCACGGGTGCGTCCTCGGGCTTGTCCGAGCGCAGTGTGACCGCACCGCGAGACGGAGATCGCATCGGACCGACATGCGCCTGAAACCCATGTCCTTCTGCCGCAACCTGGCCATCGTAGCGCACCGCAATGGGCAGGAAATGATACTGAATATCAGGATACTCGACACCCGGCGCAGACCGAATGAACGCAGCGCTCTCAAACTGGTTCGAAGCGCCAAGCCCGGTTTTTGTGAACAACCACTGCGCCCCGATCAGGCCTTTGCTGAACAGGTTCCAGTGTTTGTACAGCGTGATGGGCTGCAGCGAGGCCTGCTGGATGTACAGTTCCAGATGGTCTTGCAAGTTTGCACCCACGCCCGGACGATCTGCAACCACCTCGATCCCATGCGCGGCCAGATGGGCCGCTGGGCCGATCCCTGATAACATCAGCAACTTGGGCGAGTTGATCGAAGACGCCGCCAGGACAACTTCGCGTCGGGCGCGGATGATTTCCTTTTGTCCGCTGCGGATCAATTCGACACCCGTGGCGCGACCGTTCTCCATCACCACCCGAGACGCCAAACCTCGCACAATGTCACAATTGTCGCGTTTGAGTGCCGGTTTCAGATATGCATTGGCTGCCGACCAGCGCCGTCCCTTCCAGACGGTCTGCTCCATCGGGCCAAAACCTTCCTGTTTCTCCCCGTTATAGTCGCCGGTCACCTGATATCCGGCTTGTTGTCCCGCATCGACAAAGGCCTGAAACAAAGGGTTCTTGCGCGGACCACGAGACACATGCAGAGGTCCGTCCTTGCCCCGCCATTCGGGATCACCCCCGTGGCCGCCGTCATGCCACGTTTCCATGCGTTTGAAATAGGGCAACACATCCGCATAAGACCAGTTGTCAGCCCCCATGTCGGCCCAGGTGTCAAAATCGCGCGCATGGCCACGCACGTAGACCATGCCGTTGATCGATGACGACCCGCCGATCACCTTGCCGCGTGGGCAGGCCAGACGGCGGTTGTTCAAATGCGGCTCGGGCTCGGACTGGTATCCCCAATCATAGCGCGACATGTTCATCGGATAACTCAGGGCTGCGGGCATCTGAATAAATGGCCCGACATCCGTACCCCCATGTTCGATCACCAGAACCGAGGCCCCGGCCTCGCTCAGGCGGTAGGCCATCGCGCAACCGGCGGATCCGGCACCCACAATGACAAAATCGGCTTCCATATTCAGGTCTCCTTCGCGCGCGGGCCAGACTATCCGTCGAACAATTCTGGTGCCTCGGGCGCGCGTATTCTTAATAAGATGAGTAGGTTATTCGCCGCGCGGGAAACGTTGGCTTTCTTCTACGATGTTCAGATCCATGTGATTGCGCATATAGCGCTCCGAGGCTTTCTGCAGAGGCTGATAGTCCCACGGGTAATAGCCGCCTTGCCGCAGCGCCTCGTACACCACCCAGCGTCTGGCCTGGCTGGCCCGAACATCGGCATCGAACTGATCCAGATCCCAGCGGGCCTCGGATTTCGCACGCAAGGTCTGCAAGGTTCCGGCATGCGCAGGGTCGTCCGCGAGATTAACCTGTTCATGAGGGTCGGCCTCGAGGTCGAACAGCTGATCGGGATCCAGCGCGCAACGGTTGTATTTCCACTTGTCGTAGCGCAGCGAAACCAGCGGGGCATAAGACGCTTCGGCGGCGTATTCCATTGCGACGGGTGCTGTGCGTTCCTTACCTTTTGCCAGGGGCACGAGGTCTTCACCATCCGTCCAGGGCGCGATTTCGGCCATATCCACACCAGCCAGCGCGCCCAGTGTGGGCGTCACGTCAATGGTCGATACCGGTGTGTCAATCCGACCTTCGGGTAAGTCCGGGGATGAAATCATCAAAGGCACCCTCGAAGAGCCTTCGTAAAAGGTCATCTTGAACCATAGCCCGCGTTCACCCAGCATGTCGCCATGGTCTGAAACGAAGAGGATGATCGCCTCTTGCCGCGTGCTTTCCAGCACGTCGAGGATTTCACCGATCTTGTCATCCAGATACGAGATATTGGCAAAATAGGCGCGTCGGGACTTGCGGATGTCTTCTTCGGTGATGTCGAAGCTACGCCAGTCATTCGCATCGAAAATGCGTTGGGAATGCGGGTCTTGATTGTCATATCCAAGATTGGCGATCTCGGGTAGCAGATGTTCGCAGTCTTCGTAGAGGTCCCAGTATTTCCGACGCGCGACATATGGATCATGCGGGTGGGTGAAGCTGACGGTCACACACCACGGGCGTTCGTCATTGCCGCGGGCCAGGTCATAAAGCTTGGCCTTGGCGTTGTGGGCAACCTCGTCATCATATTCCATCTGGTTCGAGATTTCAGCGACACCCGCGCCCGTGACCGAGCCCATGTTGTGATACCACCAGTCGATCCGTTCACCCGGCTTGCGATAGTCCGGCGTCCAACCAAAGTCGGCAGGGTAGATGTCGGTGGTCAAACGGTCCTCGAACCCGTGTAGCTGATCGGGGCCAACAAAGTGCATTTTGCCCGACAAGCAGGTGTAGTAGCCCGCTCTGCGCAGGTGGTGAGCGTATGTCGGAATATCGCTGCGGAACTCTGCAGCGTTGTCATAGACTCCGGTGCGTGACGGCAGCTGGCCCGACATGAAACTTGCCCGCCCCGGCGCGCACAGTGGCGAGGCGGTGTAGGCGTTCGCAAACCGGGTAGACCGTTCGGCCAGTTTCTTCAGGTTGGGCGCATGGAGCCAGTCTGCGGGACCATCGGGGAAAAGGGTCCCGTTCAACTGATCCACCATCAGGATCAGAATGTTCGGCTTTGTCATTTTTCGGCCTCGAGCAGAGTGTTCAGGACGCGCATGGCGTGATTGACGGCCCGTTGCGGCTCTTCCGGTGCGCCAAGGGCCGAATGGATGTAAAGACCATCGATCAGGGCAATCATGGTCTCAGCCGCAGGGGTGGGATCGTTCAGCTTGGGTCGCAATGCATGAACCAGATTTGACCGAATGCGCGCCTGATAAAGCTTCCAGAGCCTTAGCGCCTGATCATTGGTTTGCGCCAGAACGTAAAAGGTCATCCAAGCGGCGATCACATCCGGCGTAAAGCACGATGGTGCAAAGCAGGCACGGATAATGGCCTGCGCCCTTTGATCTGGTGTCGCGTTTTTGAGCTCGGTACGTGCCTCTTTGCCGAAATCTGACAGGATATGCCGCATGGCGGCCAGAAAGATCTGATCCTTGCCACCGAAGTAGTGATGCGCCAACGCGCTGGACATGCCGGCCCGTTTGGCAATCTGGCTGACCGTGACGTCCAGTGACTTCTGAACGCCCAATTCTGCAATCGTCGCCCGCACGATCGCATCACGACGGATAGGTTCCATTCCGACTTTTGGCATCGCTTCCCCCTGATCGCAGGATCCGGAGAGAACGCTAGGCGGTTTTTATTGACTCGTCAATCAATCTCCGCTGCCGGCCATCGGCTTCACAGTTTGGGTCCAATTGTCGGAGGGGTCACGTCCCGTCGATTCAGGACAGCTTCGCGCCAGGAAATGAAACTGACTGCGGTCAGGATCAATGTTCCACCGGCCACAACCCAGATGTCAACGCTTTCATGGAACACAACCGCGCCCAGCATCGTGGCCCAGATCAATTGCAAGAAGGTGACCGGCTGGGTTGCGGCGACCGGTGCCGCCTGCAGCGCCAATGTCATGAAATAATGGCCCGCAGTTGCGAAACACGCCACCAGGAACAACACGCCGATATCCCTCAAGGTCGGCGGTGACCAGACCGCGATTGCAAACGGGATCAGGGCCAGCGTTACCCAGATCGATAGATGCGCGACAACAACCGCAGGGGGGATATTGCGGACCAGCATCTTGGCCAACAGGTATGATGCCCCCAGGGTCAGCGCAGCGCCCAACATGGCCAGATGCCCGCTCGAAACCTCGCGAATTCCTGGCCGCAGGATGATCAGGACGCCGATCAACGCGACGAGAATCGCCGCAAGGCGTCGGAAAGCGAGTTTTTCGCCCAAGAACAGGGATGCGCCGAGGGTGACATAGATCGGGGTCATGTAGTTCATGGCCGTCACCTCGGCCAAGGGAATGCGGGTCATGGAGAAGAACCACAACATGACTGCCACTCCGTGGATGATGCCGCGCAATCCGAACAGGGTGAGATCGCGTTTCGTCAAACGTGTCGCCAGAATCACCCGCAATGCGGGCAAGAGGAACACCAGCCCCAGAACATAGCGAATAAAGGCGGCCTGGATCGGGTCCATCGTCGACCCAAGGGATTTGACCAATGCTGTCATGACAACAAAGGACAAGCCTGCTGAGAACATCCAGAACATGCCCACAACCGGGCGCGAAGAAGCGGCGACTGGTGTCATGTCGACGGTTGAACACCGAATTTGCGCGTGGAACAACCCTTCACATGACAAGTAGCTTCCATGCAATTCCCAGCATCACCACTCCAATCACTACATCCAGAATCTGCCAAGCTCGTGGTCGGGCAAAGACAGGCGACAAAACACCGGCCCCGTAGCCCAACGAGAAAAAGAATACAAAGCTGGAGGTCATGGCCCCGATCGCAAAACCCAGCTGGTCTTCATACTGCGCCGAGATCGATCCGATCAGCACAACCGTATCCAGATAGACATGCGGATTCAGCCAGGTGAAGGCCAGCACCGTCAACACGGCCGTGCGCAAACTGGTGCGCTGAGTGTTGCCGATCTCCATCACGGCACCGCCTTGCCAGGCAGACCACAGACTGCGGAGGCCATACCACGTCAGAAACGCTGCCCCGCCATAGCGCATCACCGTCTCGAACCATGGGGCAGCCTGCGCCAATGTCCCGAACCCGGCAACCCCGGCCGCGATCAGGATGGCATCCGAGGCTGCACAGGTCAGACACAAGATAAACACATGCTCGCGGCGCAGGCCTTGTCTTAGGATGAAGGCATTTTGCGCCCCAATCGCGAGGATCAGGCTGAAGCCGAGCACGAAACCGGCGATGAGCGATACGGACATGGAACCTCCTGGTGTCGGAAGGTTTGACTAAACGGCTTGGCTTCATCTATCAAATTAAAGAAGGTAATCTGGATTAAGTTTGGCTAATGTTACTGGACCCCAACCACCTGAACGCTTTGGCGGCGATCCTGCGGCATGGTAGTTTCGAGGCTGCGGCGTCCGAACTGGGTGTCACACCTTCTGCTGTCTCTCAGCGGATCAAGGCGCTTGAGGATCGCGTCGGTGCCAGCCTGATCAATCGCAGTACCCCCTGCACTGCCACACCCGCCGGTCTGCGCATTGCCAAATATGCCGAGGATATCGGGCTGCTTGAGGCCCAATTGACGCGTGACATGACCTTGGACAGCAGCGCTGGACCGGCGCGGGTAAGAATCGCACTGCCCGCTGATGTTCTGGCGACATGGTTCATTGACGCGATGGCGCAGGTGCCGGACATGCTGTTTGACCTCGTGATCGACGATCAGGAACATTCGGCTGACTGGCTGCGGCGGGGCGAGGTCAGCGCCGCAATCACAGTCGGCGGGCAGCCCGTCACGGGGTGCGACACTCATGCACTTGGGGCGTTGCAATATGTCGCGACAGCCAGTCCGGCGTTTGTCGAGCGTTGGTTTGGCAATGGTTGGAACGCGATGTCTTTGGCTCAAGCGCCGTGCCTTGTTTTCAACCGCAAAGACAGCCTGCAGCGCGCGTGGATATCGGCCCAAACGGGGCGCCGACTGACGCCGCCTTCACATTTCGTTCCGTCATCCCATGGGTTTGTTGACGCTTCCTTGGCGGGGCTGGGATGGGGCATGAACCCCGAACCATTGGTTCGCGACGCTCTTCAGGATGGAAGACTTTGCGAGGCGGTGCCCAAGGCGCCCTTGGATGTAACGCTAAGCTGGCAGGTCGGTCGCGTGTTGACCTCTGCCCTGACACCGCTGACCAAAGCCGTAAAACAAGCGGCGGCGCAGGCCTTGATCCCGGATGCCGACCGCCGGATAAAGGGCCAAAATCCGGAGTAGACCTATGTTTTCACAAGACGCGCTCAGCTACGATCCCATCCCTCTGCCCCACCGATCCGAGATGAGCGATGCCGAGATGCAAGAGGCCGTGCTGCTCTTTTTCAACAAGATGCGCCAGCGACATACGGTTCGCGATTTTACCGACCGCCCCGTCGACCGCGCAGTGATCGAAACCTGTATACGCACCGCAGGCACGGCCCCGTCGGGCGCCAACCATCAGCCCTGGCACTTTGCCGCCATTGCGGACCAAAGCCTGAAACGCCGCATCCGCAACGAGGCCGAAGAAGAAGAACGCCGGTTCTACGCAGGCGGTGCCGGGGACGAATGGATAAAGGCACTTGAGCCTATCGGCACCAACGCCATCAAAGAGCACTTGACGGTCGCGCCCTGGCTGATCGTGGTCTTCGCGCAGCGGTGGGGCGCATTCGAGGACGGAACGCGGTACAAGAATTACTATGTCCCCGAAAGCGTCAACATTGCCACCGGCTTTCTGCTGGCCGCGCTGCATCACGCAGGGCTTTCGATGCTGACCCACACACCGAACCCGATGAAGTTTTTGAATGGCGCACTGGATCGTCCCGCATCCGAAAAACCGTCAATGATTATCGCTGTTGGCCACCCGTCCGAAAATGCAACCGTTCCGGCGGTAGCCAAATTAAAAAAACCACTGGACGAGATTTCCTCGTTTTTCTGAGGGAACCGAGAGGGGCTCAGCCGCCCGTTGGGCTGCCTTGAACGGCGGGAGTATCTGCTTTGGGCAATACCAAACGATAGCAGGCAACAGCTGCGATCACACTGCACAGCACAATACACGCGACGGCCAAAGACACCTCATGCATATGCGCGACCCCGGCCAGCGCTGCGGATACTACGACCCCTGTCAGGCGCACAATGCTTTTGATCGCGGCTGAGGCCCGTACTCTGTCCTCTTTGGGTGCAACATCCAGAAAGTACAGCTTTCGGGCACTGCCGATGCCCGTCACCGCGACCGTGATAATGAACAAGGCGATTGCGTGTAAGTGAACTTCGTGATCAATCCCCAGGTAGTGAATCGCAAGCAGAACAACACCGGTTGCGGCCACCATCAACGTTCCGGTTACCATGACGGCGCGGTGCGACTTCATATTCACAATCTGCCAAAGCGGTGCTGAGACCAGATAGCCCGACGCGGAAGAGATGATCATCGCCGTCAGCCCCTTGGCCGAGCTGTGATGGGCCTCGGCCGCGATCAGGGCAAAAAACGGTACTGACAAGGACACCACGACCAGCGGCATGCGCATGACCATGTAACGGCGGAACCACTCGTGCTGGAACATGCCGACCACAGATTCATAACTCGCTTTCAAGGACAGATTCGGCGCTGTTTTTTCGGCGGATTGACCACGGCTGGCCTGACCGATTTCTGCCATGGCGAGAATGGACAGAGCCGACAACAGAAAGAACGTGACCGAGACAGCGATGACGGCTGAATGTCTTGAAAACGGCGGGTTGTCCTTGGTAATTTCGTGCACCAGCAACGCTAGGCCAATCGCACCAAGACCACCTGCGCCCAGTTGCAGATAGTGCATCAGCATTCTTGATTTCGACTGCACGTGGTCCCCGATCAGATCCGTGTACATCAGGTTCTGGACCTCATCGAACAACCCGATCAGGAAGAAAATCGAGATGAACGCAACCGCGATCAGGGGCACTACCCCCGTTGCGGCAACGGCTATGGCAGTCAGCAGGCAGGCACCAACAGCGACTTCGGTCATTGCGATACCGCGCTTTTTCTCGGGCTTGGCGGCGATCGTCCGGGCCAGAAAGAAATCAGCGATCATGCTGCCGACCATACGAACCGAAACCAACGCCCCGGCTATGAACATCGGCAATTCAAATGAGACCGCCAGAAACGGCAGGACAACCGAAGGGCTGCCCAGGGTCCACGCGACCTGTGACAGAATGCTTTGCCCGGCCAATACCGGAACATTGCGCTTTGCCAGGGTCGTTGCGTCACGTGCCATTCATGCGTCTGGCGCCAAGAGCTTGTCGCGCACCAGCCTTTTTAAGTCATCGCCTTCTGATTGAAGACTATTCTGTTCCACCGGTCCGGCCAAGAACCGCGTCGGAAATCCGAGCACAAAAGCCCGACCGCAAGTGGTCGGGCTTTTGTGTCTGCAGTGTTCTGAGCGCTTATAGCTGCGCCATAACCTCGTCGGTCGCTTCGAAATTGGTGGTGACGCGCTGTACGTCATCGTCATCTTCCAGCGCATCAACCAGTTTCATCAGCTTTTGCATGTCTTCCAGGCCCAGCTCGGTCGTGGTGGTCGGCTTCCAGATCAACTTGGTCGACTCGGATTCGCCCAGCGCCCCTTCCAAAGCATTTGACACGTCGTTCAGGTCTGTATCTGCGCACCAGATGATGTGACCATCTTCTGAGCTTTCGACATCCTCGGCCCCAGCCTCAATCGCGGCTTCGAAAATCGTATCCGCATCGCCAGCCTCTGCCGGATAAACCACCTCGCCCTTGCGGTCGAACATGAACCCGACCGAGCCGGTCTCGCCCAGGTTTCCACCGTTCTTGGAAAAGGTCGAGCGCACGGTCGAGGCGGTCCGATTGCGGTTGTCGGTCATCGTCTCGACAATCACGGCCACACCGTTTGGGCCGTAGCCTTCGTACCGGATTTCTTCGTATTCGTCGCCTTCGCCTGCAACCGATTTCTTGATCGCGCGGTCGATCACGTCCTTGGGGACCGAGTTCGACTTGGCCTCTTTCACCGCCAGACGCAGGCGCGGGTTCTTGTCGGGATCAGGGTCGCCCATCTTGGCGGCGACGGTGATCTCTTTCGAAAGTTTGGAAAACAGCTTGGACCGCGCGGCGTCCTGACGTCCCTTGCGGTGCTGGATATTGGCCCATTTGGAGTGGCCTGCCATGGTGCGTCCTCGTCATCATGTTTGCATGTTCGGCGCTCATATAGACGTTAGCGGCGCCAAGGATCAAGAGAGCGGCTTGCGAGACGCCCCCTTGCGGGTATGGTGGCCCCATGACAACAGATCAAATCATTCTTTTTACGCTTTTCACTACTGTATTCGGGCTGCTTCTGTGGGGTCGTTTTCGATACGACCTTGTGGCATTCACTGCCTTGATGGTGGGCGTTGTTCTGGGTGTCGTACCGGTGGACAACGCTTTTGCAGGGTTCGGTCACCCGGCAACAATCATCGTTGCGCTGGTATTGGTAGTCTCGGCCGGACTGGTGCGGTCGGGGGCCGTGTTCCTGATCACGCGCACTTTGGTGGATGCCTCGCGCGGGCTGGGCGCTCATATTGCTCTGATGGGCGGGATCGGGGCGGTTCTGTCGGCCTTCATGAACAATGTGGCCGCTCTCGCCCTGCTGATGCCGGTAGATATTCAAACCGCACGCAAGGCCGGGCGTGCGGTGGGGCTGACCCTCATGCCGCTCAGCTTTGCGACGATCCTTGGCGGCATGGCGACCCTGATCGGCACGCCTCCGAACATCATCATCGCCTCGATCCGGGCCGAGACACTGGGTGAGCCGTTCAAGATGTTCGACTTTGCCCCGGTCGGAGGGCTCGCCGCCATCGCCGGGCTTGCCTTTGTGTCTCTGGTCGGTTGGCGGCTGATCCCCAATCGAGGGCCGCAGGAAGAGACATCCGAAGCGCTGGCGGAATACATCGCCGAACTGACCCTGCCCCCCGATTCCGCTCATATCGGCAAACGAGTCAGTGAACTCTATGAAGTTGCAGAGAAATCGGATGTGGCCATCATCGGTCTGATCCGGGATGGCAAACGGCGCTACGGTCGGTCTGCCCATGCGACGTTGAAAGAAGGTGACGCGCTGGTGCTGGAAGCGCGGCCCGAAGCGCTGGACGAATTCCGCGCCGCGCTCAAGCTGGATTTCTCGGATACGCGTCGGCAAGAGGTTTTAACCGCCGAAGGCGACGGGCTTGAAGTCATCGAAGTGGTCGCCACTGAAAACGCGCGCATCACGGGCCGCACCGCGCAAGGGCTGGGCCTTGCCTGGCGGCAAAGCACCGTTTTGATGGGCATCTCGCGCCAGGGTCGCCGGATCACCGAACAAGTCCGCAAGACCGAGGTAGAGGCCGGTGACATCCTGCTTCTGCTCTGCCCCCGCGACCGGGGCACGGATGTTACGGAATGGCTGGGCTGTCTGCCGCTGGCCCAGCGCGGGCTGAACGTGACGGCAAACGACAAGGCGTGGCTGGCTATCGGCCTGTTTGCTGCCGCCGTTCTGGCCGCGAGTATCGGGTTGATCTATCTGCCCATCGCCCTGGGGTTTGTGGTGGTTTCCTACGTCCTGACCAAGATCATGCCGATCAGTGACATCTACAACCATATCGAATGGCCTGTTGTCGTGCTGTTGGGCTCGATGATCCCATTGGGTAGTGCGTTGGAAACCTCGGGCGGCACACAACTGATCGCAAATGCCCTGATCCAACTGACCGATGGTCTGCCCGCGTGGGCCATTCTGACCGTTCTGATGGTCGTCACCATGACCCTGTCGGACGTGCTGAACAATACCGCCACCGCCATTGTCGCCGCTCCGGTCGGCATCCAGATGGCCCGCACATTGGAAGTTTCACCGGACCCGTTTCTGATGACCGTCGCCGTGGCTGCCTCGGCCGCGTTCCTTACGCCCATCGGACACAAGAACAACACGCTTGTGCTGGGCCCCGGAGGCTATCGGTTCGGGGATTATTGGCGTATGGGTCTGCCGCTGGAAATCCTGATCATCGCGGTGTCGGTCCCCGCCATCCTTGTCTTCTGGCCGCTTTGACGGGTAAAGCCAGCCCATGAAACGCTTTCTGATCCTTCAACTGCGCCCCGAGACCGATGCTTCGGATGCCGAGTATGCGTCGATCCTGGACAAGACGGGCCTGACACCCGAGCAGACCCACCGCATCCGGCTGGATTGCGAAGACCTGCCCGGTGGCTTGGACGTGACCGACTATGCGGGTGTCATTGTCGGTGGCGGCCCCGGTTGCGTCAGCGACGATCCCGGGACCAAATCTGCGCTGGACGCCAAGATTGAAGGCGCAGTCATGGGCTTGATGCCACAGATCACCAAGCAGGATCATCCGTTTATGGGGTGTTGCTATGGATTGGGTGTTTTGACCGCGCACCTGGGTGGGGACGTAAGCAAAGCCCGCTTTGGCGAACCGGTCGGCCCGTCAGCCTGCCGCGTGACCAAAGACGGTACGAACGATCCCTTAACCGCAGGGCTGGCCCCGGAGTTTGACGCCTTTGTTGGCCATAAAGAGGCCGTCCAGGCGCTGCCCGAGGGCTGCGTGCATCTTGTCGCCTCGGATCCCTGCCCGTTTCAGATGATCCGCTGGGGCCAGAACGTCTATGCCACGCAGTTTCATCCCGAAGCGGATGCGAAGGACTTTGAGCAGCGTATCAACATCTACAAGCATCACGGCTACTTTCCACCCGAAGATGCCCAGCGGCTGATCGACATCTGCAACGCGGCAGATGTCACCCAACCCGGCGAAATCCTGCGTCGCTTCGTTGAACGCTACAAATGACCTAACGGCGCGGTTGCTTGCGGGTTTGATGCTCGCATAGGCTGATCCAACACGACTTTGGGAGGAGTTGTTCTTGGACCTGTTAATCAATGTCGGCCTGCCGATCTCGCTGGCCATCATCATGCTGTCACTGGGTGTGGGGCTTGAGATCGCGGATTTTCGGCGTGTGTTGAATCGCAAGTACCCATTTGCAATTGGTGCGGTATGTCAGGTGGTACTTCTGCCCATTGCCGCATTCGCCACCGTCAAGCTGCTGGGCCTCCCTCCTGAAATCGCGGTGGGTTTCATGCTGATCAGCTTTTGTCCGGGCGGTGTCACAAGCAACATCCTGACGAAACTGGCCAAAGGGGACGTGGCCCTATCCGTCAGCTTGACTGCGGTGATCAGCATCCTGTCGATCCTGACCGTCCCCATTCTGGCCGCGTGGTCGATCACGTATTTCATGGGGGAAAACGCACCCGAAGTGTCGATCAGCGGGCTTGCCATTGCCATGTTCCTGATCACAACCCTTCCCGTGGCCATCGGGGTTAGCATCCGCAGGTTTGCGACCGGGTTTGCAAACCGTATCGAGGATGGTCTGACAAAAGCTGCATCCGTGTTGTTCGTTCTGATCGTCTTGGCGGCAATCGCCGGAAACTGGCAACTTTTGGTCGAAAACTTTGCCATCATGGGCACAGGTTTGATTTTTTTGAACATTGCGCTTTTGCTGATCGGGCTGGGGATCGCGCGCGCCGCAAACCTGTCATGGCCCGAGTGTAAGAGTATCTCGATTGACACAGGCATCCAGAATGCGACGCTGGGAATCACGCTAGCCGCCCTGATCACAGGAACACAGAGCGGGTTCAGCCCGCTGGCCCTGCCCTCGGCGGTCTACGGGGTCACGATGTACGCCGTTGTATTGCCGTTCCTCGTCTGGTTTCGCAAACGCTGAAAGGACACTTGATGACCAAAAACACGGCAGATGCGATTGTTGTCGGAGGTGGATTGGCGGGCCTTGCAGCTGCGGCAGAACTGGGCGACCGGGGCAAAAAGGTGATCATTGTCGATCAGGAGCCCGAGCATTTTCTGGGCGGTCAAGCGTTCTGGAGCCTGGGTGGTCTGTTTATGGTCGACACCCCGGAACAGAGGCGCATGGGGATCAGGGACAGTCACGATCTCGCCCTGCGCGACTGGATGGGAAGCGCCCAGTTTGATCGGGACGACGACACCTGGCCCCGGAAATGGGCCGAAGCTTATGTGGAATTCGCAGCCGGTGAAATGCGCCCCTGGCTGCACGACATGGGCCTGCGCTGGTTCCCGGTTGTCGGCTGGGCGGAACGGGGCGGATCCTTTGCCAACGGGCACGGCAACTCGGTGCCTCGCTTCCACATCACCTGGGGGACAGGACCCGGAGTGCTGGAGCATTTCATCCGCCGTGTGCAAGAGCATGTCAGCGCCGGGCTGGTCCAGCTAAAGTTCCGCCATCAGGTCAGCCACATCATCATGCAAAATGGCTGCGCAAAAGGTGTGTCAGGCGAGGCTCTGGCAGAAGACACGGCCCAGCGCGGCGGCAAGACCAACCGGGAAGAGGTTGGCGAGTTCGAATTCTATGCCCCATCGGTCATCGTGACATCCGGCGGGATTGGCGGCAATTTCGAAATGGTCCGCAAGAACTGGCCCAGCGACCGCTTGGGCGAGCCACCAAAGCAGATGGTGGCAGGCGTTCCCTTCCACGTCGATGGTCGCATGATTGCGATCAGTGAAAAAGCGGGCGGCCATGTGATCAATGGCGACCGGATGTGGCACTATACCGAAGGGGTTCGAAACTGGGATCCGATCTGGCCAGCGCACGGCATTCGCATTTTGCCCGGCCCCAGCTCAATGTGGTTTGACGCCACGGGGAACCGAATGGAACCGCCATGCCTGCCGGGGTTTGACACCTTGGGCACGCTGCGTGAAATTCTGAAAACCGGCTATGAATACAGCTGGTTTGTGCTGACGCAGAAGGTGATCAAGAAAGAGTTCGCCCTGTCTGGGTCAGAGCAAAACCCTGATTTCACTTCGGGCAGTTGGAAAGAGGTCATCCTGCAGCGCGTCCTGTCCGGCTCCAAAGCGACCGCGCCTGTTGAAGCCTTCAAGGAAAAGGGCGAGGATTTTGTGGTGGCCAATACCCTGACTGAACTTGTCAGCGGGATGAACCAGTTGGGTGACGGCCTGATTGACGAGGCGCATTTGCGGGCTCAAATCGAGGCGCGAGACTCACAGGTCGACAATCCGTTCTCGAAGGACGCGCAAATGATGGCGATTCTGGCAGCGCGCAATTATCGCGGAGACAAACTGATCCGCACCGCCAAGCCGCACAAGTTTCTTGATCCGTCCAACGGCCCGCTTATCGCGGTCAAGCTGCACATTCTGACCCGCAAGACACTGGGCGGGCTTCAGACTAATTTGGACAGTCAGATGATTGGCGCAGACGGGCAGGTCGTCCCGGGTTTGTTTGCTGCCGGAGAGGTCGCAGGTTTCGGCGGCGGTGGCTATCACGGCTACAACGCCCTGGAAGGAACCTTCCTGGGCGGCTGTATCTTCTCGGGACGCAATGCAGGACGATCCCGCGCTGTCGCCTGACCCGGGTTATCGAGTGCGCACCAGCTTGATGACCGGTTCACCGGCGGCGTCCAGAAGGGCCAGCGCGTCCCCTTGGCTGGCATAACTGGTCACGCTTTGCATGGCTTGAAAAAACGCGCGCTCGACCTCATCCAGGGGCGGCGGGCATGCCATAAGGGTCGCGGCCATGTTGTCGGGAAACTCGATTTGGTTTCCCGCAATCTCGGCCTGACCGGTGAACCGGTTGCACCCGCCAGTGCCAGAGAACGCGCCACCTTCCGCAAAGTTCAGTTCTGGCCGTCTGTCCGTTTCAATCGGCGCGCCGTTCAGGGTTGCAGCTGTCCATTGCGTATTCTCCAACATCGCGGCCCCTTGTGCCTGAACCTGCACCAGCAAAAGATCGGCTGAATGGCCTGCGCCGTCCGTGATCACCGGATAGGCAGAATCCGTCGTGAACAGCAGCTTTTGACCCTGCGCGATGGACGCCCGGACGAGATAGCGATGCCCATCCCTTATCAGGGCATCATCATAGGTCAGTTCAAATCGCGACGGAACCGCATTCAGGGCATAGCGTTGCGCCGCAAGCGTCACCGCCGGGGCATCGGCAAGCGAGACGTCCTGAAGCTCGACAAACAGGCTCGCATCTGGTGGCACGGCGATTCTTTCACGATAGGTGGCCGATCCCTCGACCGTTCCGGCCAAGCCAGAGCTGCCAAGCAACGCCAAGAATGCCCCTGTTGCCAAAAATACGCGTCCGGTTCCCAGCATGGATCAATCCCCTTTTGCAAATCTCATTCACAAAGTTTTGTCTGTTCGTGCAGATTTACAAGTGTTCCGGCAAAGTGACGGCGGGTCCATGCCGATCTCAAAGCGGCCAGATTAGCGGGATCATCAACGAGGCCAAAAGACCAACTGTCAGGTTCAGCGGGATACCGACCTTCATGAAATCCGTGAACCGATACCCACCTGGACCATAGACCATCATATTGGTCTGATACCCGATGGGGGTCGCAAACGACGCCGAGGCCGCGACCATGACGGCTACGACCAAAGGGCGCGGGTCGATACCGACCGCCTGCGCCAACCCGATTGCGATGGGTGTGACAACCACCGCCACCGCGTTGTTCGAGACCAGCTCGGTCAGGACCGACGTCAGCAAATAGACCGCCCAGATGATCAGGAAAGGAGGCAACAGACCCAGCGAAGGCGCAATGGCTTCCACAATCAAAGACACCGCGCCCGAGGCGTCCAGCGCCGCCCCGATTGCCAGCATGGCAAAGATCAGGGCCAGCAAACGCCCCTCGACGAAGGAAAACGCCTCATCCGCGTCGATGCACCGGGTCAACAGCACGACCGCGACGGCGAGGATCGACAACAGCAGGATCGGCGCCACGCCCAACGCGGCAAGCGCGACAATCCCGATCAGTGCCCCGATCGCGATCGGGGCGTGACTGCGACGGAAAGCCCGAGCCGACGGTTGAGTCACATCCACCATGTCCATATCGGCGGCCAGCTTCTGAATATCCGCCGGAGACCCTTCCAGAAGCAGAGTGTCCCCAACTCGTACCACCAAATCATCCAATTGGCGCCCGATATTCTGGTTTCGCCGATGCACAGCCAGCACATAGACACCATAACGGCGGCGCAAACGCAGCGCGCCCAATGTGCGACTGACCATACGGCACCCAGGGGTGATCAGAACTTCGACTGTCTTGGTCTCAACCGCCGAGACCTGATCGACGCGTTTCAGCTCTTTGTTGCTCTGCAAGCTCAGAAGCTCGGTCATCTGAGTGCGCAGGACCACCCGGTCACCGACATTCAGGGTGACACCTTTCAGGTTGCGGCGCAGTGAGTCATCGCCCCGGATCACGTCGATCAGGCGGACACCGGGGCGTTTGAACAACTGAACTCCCGTAACCTCACGCCCGATCAGGTTGCTTTCGGGTGGAATGACCGCCTCGGTAAAGAACTTCATCTTTGACCGGTCGCTGAGCAGTGTCGCCATGCTGTCTCGATCCGGCAACAAGCGCGGCGCGACAAAGCGCAGGTAAAACATGCCGTAGATAACCAGTGCGATGCCAAGCGGCGTTACCTCGAAAATCGTAAAAGCTGCCATGCCTTGCGACCGGGCCACACCATCCACCAGCAGGTTGGTCGAGGTTCCGATCAGTGTCAGTGTGCCGCCCAGTATCGCGGCATAGCTCAGGGGGATCAGCAGTTTTGACGCTGGCACGTTCAGTGTGCGTGCAATCTGGACAAAAACCGGGATCATCACGACCACGACCGGCGTGTTCGACACAACGGCCGAGGCCACCACCACAAACGCCATCAACAGAGCGATTGCGATGCGCGGATTTACCTGAGCCTGTTTTTGCGCGGTTGACGTAAACGCATCTAACGCCCCTGTTCGAACCAAGGCCCCCATAATGATGAACATTGCCGCAATGGTCCAAGGGGCCGGGTTTGACAGAACCGCCAGCGCGCTTTGATAGGGTAATATGCCTGTGACCAGCATCAGCGCGACGCCTCCGATGGCCACAACCTCGGTCGGGTAGACCTCGCGCAGGAACATGACGAACATGCCCGCAACAATCAAAAGCGCCAGAACTGCGCTGCCCATGTCTGTCAGTGGAAGGAATTGCATTCGTGGTATTCTGTCCGAACCCTGGCCCAAGCGCCTGACAGGTAGCTTCCCGCATTGAGCGGGGCAGATCAAGCCTTTACGGGCCCGCCTGCTCTAACCGCCCCCCGACACGCACCATGCGCACGGTTTTTGCGCTTCCGTCCGGATCGTTGGTTTCGACGAAAACACCGCTCAGAGTTGCCTCGCCATTGGCCGGGGTAAACCGCGCCTTGGGCATTCCGGTGATGAAACGACGCATCGGCTCGACCTTGTCCATGCCAATCACCGAGTCATAGTCGCCGCACATCCCCGCATCCGTCAGATACGCGGTGCCACCGGGCAAGATCTGCGCATCCGCCGTCGGGACATGGGTGTGGGTCCCCACCACAAGGCTTGCGCGCTTGTCACAATAGTGACCCATCGCCATTTTCTCGGACGTGGCCTCGCAATGCATATCAACGATGATGGCGTTTGCCTGACCACCACGCGGGTGGGACTTGAGGATGGGTTCAATCGCCGAAAAAGGGTCGTCAAATGGCCGCTTCATGAAAACCTGACCCAGTACCTGAACCACCAGCACCTTGCGGCCACCGGGCGCATTGAACAGGCGATGGCCGCGCCCCGGCGCGCCTTTCGCGAAATTCACCGGGCGCACGATGCGAGACTCTTTTTCGATGACCTGAAGCATATCCTTCTGGTCAAAAGCGTGATCGCCCAGCGTCACGCAATCCGCGCCCGCATCCAGCAACAGCTTGGCATGATCGCCTGTCAGCCCCATCCCGTTCGAGGCGTTCTCGCCATTGACCACAACAAAATCCAGCCGCCAATCGTCGCGCAGACGTGGCAGGTGTTGCTGAACGGCCGTGCGTCCCGCGCGGCCCATGACGTCACCCAGAAAAAGTATCCTCATCCGATTTGTCCTAAGTGTGGTCACAAGCAAGCACAAGCAGTTAAGATAAAGGAAGCTGAATCAATGCCCTTTGGATCGGAGAAACCTGATGTCACGCATGCTTTTGCCAACTCTCGGCCTGACCGCCCTCATCGCTTGCGATCAAGCCACCTCCACCGAGTCAACCGCGCAGCTGGCGAACCCGGCGGCGACGTACTGTGTCGAAAGCGGAGCGCAATACGAAATTCGTGACGGAGAAAACGGACAGTCCGGTGTGTGTATCTTGCCGGATGGCCGCGAGGTGGACGCCTGGGAATACTTCCGCGAAAACCACTCGATCTGAGGCGCTCAGCCTTCGAAGGTGATAACACGGCTTTCCGTGACAACCATGTCTAACGGCTGATCGGTCGGCTCCAGCGGCAAGTCCTCGGCTTCTTGCGCGTCAAAGGCAAAGCCAATGGCAAATGTCGGGCGCTTGGCGCGCAGCCCTTCCAGCGTGCGGTCATAGAAACCACCGCCGTATCCCAGCCGCCCCCCTTGCGCATCGAAGGCCACAAGTGGGACGATCAGAATCTCGGGATCGAAATAATCATCCAACTCGGGCACTTTCGCGCCAAACGGTCCGTCCTTGAGGGTGCCTTCGGGTGTCCAGCGCGAGAACTTCAGCGGCTGCCCCGCGGCCTGGATCACCGGAACTCCGACTGAGCCATAGGCAGAGGCTTCGGCCATCGCCGGAAGCGGGTCGATCTCTGTTCGGATCGGCATGTAGCCTGACAAGGGCACACCGCGATGGCCGGCCAGAACCTCCGACAACCGTCCGGCGGCTCCGGGTACGCGTGTATCAAAGGCGGTTTTACGACGGGCAAAGGCCGATTTGCGGGCCAAAGCCTTGATTTCAGTCAGATCGGTCAAAGAAGCACCACGCTTGCAAGTCCCAAGAAGATGAAAAAGCCCATGACATCCGTTGTGGTTGTCACAAACGTCCCCGACGCCAGAGCCGGGTCAACACCCATGCGGTCCAACAAGACCGGTACTACCGTACCCGCAAAGCCAGCGATGACCATATTCACGACCAAGGCGGATCCAATCACGACGCCCAACAGCGGAGAGTCGAACCACAGCATACCGACCGTCCCCAAAACGATGGCGAAACACAGACCGTTCAGCATGCCCACCAACAGCTCTCGCCGGATAACGCGCATGACGTTTGACGCGGTCAAGTCGCGCGTGGCCAGCGCCCGCACGGCAACCGTCAGCGATTGCGTCCCGGCATTACCACCCATCGACGCAACGATCGGCATGAGAATGGCCAATGCCACCAATTGATCGATGGCGGCTTCGAATTGCGAAATCACCAACGAGGCGCAAATGGCTGTACACAGGTTCACCGCCAGCCACGGCAGGCGCCGACGGCTGGTCGCCGCGACACTGTCCGACAGCGAGCTTTCGTCACTGACGCCTGCAAGACGCAGGATATCTTCTTCATGTTCTTCATCCAGAACCACCATGGCGTCATCAATGGTGATCACACCGACGAGGCGGCCATCTGCATCCACCACGGGGGCCGAGATCAGGTGATACTGGTTGAAGGCATAGGCCACATCCTCTTCGTCCTGATCGACAGGGATGACATGAAATTCCTCTTCGGTCAGATCATTCAGCGGCACGTCTCGCCGTGTCGCCATCAGCTTGCCCAGCGTAACCTGCGCGACGGGCTTCAGGCGCGGATCAACCAGAACGACGTGGTAGAATTGTTCAGGCAGATCATCATTGGCCCGCATGAAATCGATGGTCTGCCCCACTGTCCAATGCTCGGGCGCCATGACGACCTCGCGCTGCATAAGGCGCCCGGCCGAATTTTCGGGGTACGAAAGGGCCTGTTCCGCCGCAACCCGCTCGGAATCCTCCAGCGCGTCCAGAATAGTTTCCTGCTGGGGTTCCTCGAGATCTTCAAGAAGGTCGACGACATCGTCGCTTTCCATGTCCCGTACGGCTTCGGCCAGAACATCAGGATTCAGGACGCTGATGATCTCTTCCCGCACGGATTCATCAAGTTCAGACAGGATGTCCCCGTCGAACTCTTTGTCATAAAGACGGATCAGGCGGGCCCGGTCATAGGGGTTTATCTGTTCCAGAAGGTCGGCGATGTCCGCCGCGTGCAGCGGCTCCATCAGTTCGATCAGCTTGGCGCGGTCATCCACGTCTACGGCATACAGAATCGCCGCCACGGTCCGGCGGTCCAGCGCATAGACGTCGTCATCGGTGGCGGGGTCGACTGCGGGATCATCAAAGCCTGTTGTCATGTGCTGCTCCCGCCTCTTTCATGCCATTGGCCCCTAATTAGAAGAAGCAGCTACCGGAAAACAATGACAATGCGCCGATTTACCCGCATCTTTCGCCCGCATATGCTGATCGGTGGTCTCAAACAGCTAGGGAACAGGGCGAATGGCGCAAAAGACGCTTTTGAAAGGGCGCGTTCTGAGTTTCGACGGATCACCGTTTGACGGGGAACCCACTGACGCGACCCGGCTGGACGAAGCGGTGCTGATCGAAGACGGGCGTGTGCAGGGCGTCGGCGCATTGGATGTCCTGACCGCCGCACATCCGGACGCCAAAATCCGGGACTACGGCAACCACCTGATCATGGCCGGTTTCATCGATCCCCATGTCCACTACCCGCAGACCGCCATGATCGCGAGCTGGGGCAAACGGCTGATCGACTGGCTGAACACTTACACCTTCCCCGAGGAAATGAAATTCAGCGATATCGACTATGCGACCAAAATTGCCAACCGGTATCTTGATCTGACTACCGCGCACGGCACCACAACCATGTGTAGTTTTGGCACGATCCATCCTGAAAGCGTCGATGCGTTCTTCTCGGTGGCCCAACAGCGCGGCCAGAGGGTTGTCGCAGGCAAGACATGTATGGACCGCAATGCGCCCGAAGGGCTGCGGGATACTGTACAGACGGCCTATGACCAGTCCGAGGCGCTGCTGGAGAAATGGCACCGTGTGGATCGCCTGTCTTACGCCATCACCCCCCGGTTCTCGCCCACGTCAACACCTGAACAGCTTGAGGCATTGGGTGCGCTCTGGTCCGAGCACCCGCACTGCCTGATGCAAACCCATCTGAGCGAACAGACCGATGAGATCGAATGGGTCCGGTCCTTGTTTCCCGAGGCCCGGGACTACCTTGATACCTACGAGAAATTCGGCCTTCTGGGACGGAATGGTCTATACGGCCACGTTATCCATCTGGAAGACCGTGAGCGCGACCGGCTGCGCGAGGTAGACGCAGCGCTGGTGCATTGCCCGACCTCGAACACTTTCATCGGCTCGGGCCTGTTCGACATGAATGGGCTGATCCATGACGGCCACCGCGTTGGGCTGGCCACCGATACAGGTGGCGGGTCTAGCTTTTCGATGCTGCGTACCATGGCCGCCGCCTATGAGATCGGCCAATTGCGTGGGCGGCCCCTGCATCCCGCGCAACTGCTTTGGCTGGGCACCGTCGGCTCGGCGCAAACTCTGCGGATGGCGGGCTGCGTCGGCAATATCGCACCGGGGATGGAGGCAGACCTTGTGGTCGTCGACCTCGCCTCGACCCCGGCCATTGCCCAGCGCGAAGCCCATGCGGATGACCTGTGGGAGGCCGTGTTCCCGACCATCATGATGGGCGACGACCGCGCCATTGCCGAGGTCTGGATCAACGGGCAGCGCGCAGGTTAACCCCGCAGCGCCCGGGCCAGAGCATTCTGCCGCTCTATTGCCAAAGGCAGATCAATCGTTGTGATCTGGCCGCCCCGCACGATTTGACGGCCCTCGACAAACAGGTGTTTGACCTGCATCGGCCCCGCCAGCAGCAAAGCCGCCGGGTCCCAACTGCCCGCGCTTTCAATACAGCCAATATCCCAAACGGCGATGTCGGCGCGTTTGCCGGGCATCAGCCGCCCGCAATCGGGCCGCCCCAGAACATCCGCACCGCCTCGGGTTGCGATCTCCAGCGCCTCGCGGGCAGACATGGCGTCGGCTCCGTTTGCGACACGTTGCAACAGCATGGCGTGCCGCGCCTCTAGCATCAGGTTGCCATTGTCGTTGCTGGCCGAGCCGTCCGCGCCTAAGCCCACCTTCACACCCCGATCCCGCATGGTGCGAACCGGTGCAATACCCGAGCCAAGGCGGCAGTTCGAGCAGGGGCAATGGGCAACACCGGTTCCCGTTTTTGAGAACAATTCGATCTCGGCCACATCCAGCTTGACACAATGGGCGTGCCAGACATCTGGCCCCGCCCAGCCCAGATCCTCGGCATATTGCCCGGGGCGGCAGCCGAATTGCGCCTGGGAATAGGCGATATCCTCGTCATTCTCGGCCAGATGCGTGTGCAGCATGACGCTTTTGTCGCGCGCCAACAGGGCCGTATCGCGCATCAGATCTCGACTGACCGAAAACGGCGAACAAGGGGCAAGGCCAACGCGGCACATCGACCCGTCGCTGGGATCGTGAAACGCATCAACCACGCGGATCATGTCATTCAGGATATCGGTTTCAGCCTCGACCAGACTGTCCGGCGGCAGACCCCCATCGCTTTGCCCGATGCTCATCGCGCCGCGTGTGGGGTGAAAGCGCAGACCCAATTCCGAGGCGGCGGCAATCGTGTCCTCCAACCGGGCACCATTGGGGTATAGGTACAGATGATCGGAGCTGAGCGTACAGCCCGACAAGGCCAGTTCCGCCAGCCCGATCTGCGCCGAGGCAAACATCTCGTCCGGCCCGAACCGCGCCCAGGTCGGATAGAGCGTTTGCAGCCAGCCGAACAACAGCGCGTCCTGCCCGCCAGGAACCGCTCGGGTCAGAGTTTGGTACAGGTGATGGTGCGTGTTTACCAACCCCGGTGTGACCACGCAGCCCGAGGCATCGTGAACTTCGCCGCGTGTCGTCAGCCCATGGCCCAGTTGCGCGATCTGGCCGTCGCGGATCACAATATCCGCTCCGACTAGTTCCCGACGGTCGTCATCCATCGTCAGGATCGTATCGGCATTTTTGATGAGAAATTCAGTCATAGCAACGCTCCTGCATTTGCCTGTCTCATGCAAGGAGTGCGTCAACCGGTGGAAAACAGGCGCAAGAACCGGCTGGGTCCAGTCTATTCACGGACCGCATCTGCGGCAATTAAAATCAGTAGTTAAGCAGAATTTCCAAGGCCGCTGCGTGAAGCGCGGCGTTGGCGGCCGCCAAGGCGCGGCCTCCGTTGTGGGCAGGTCCGCCCTGCCAATCGGTGACGATACCGCCGGCAGCCTCGATCACGGCAATCGGAGCTTGAATATCGTACGCGTTCAACCCGGCCTCAATCACCAGATCAGCTTGACCGGCGGCAAGCAGCGCATAGGCATAGCAGTCCATGCCATAGCGTGTCAGTTGAACGCGGTCCGAGACGGCCTCAAAACCTGCGCGATCCTTGGGCGTCCCGACCTCGGGAAACGTCGTGAACAAGGTGGCCTGCTCCAACGCTTGCGTTGCGCGCGTTTTCAGTGGGGACGTACCCAGAGGGCCAGTCAATCGCGCAACATCCGATCCGCCAACGAACCGCTCGCCGATATAAGGCTGGTCTACCACCCCCATGATCGGTCCATCCGGTGTACTGAGTGCAATCAGAACGCCCCAAGTCGGTGTTCCGCTGACAAAACCGCGCGTGCCGTCGATCGGGTCGAGCACCCACATGCGACCGCTTGAACCATCGACCTGCCCGAACTCTTCGCCCAGGATACCATCCTTGGGACGGTGGCGCGCCAGGATAGACCGCATAGCGCGTTCCGCTGCGCGGTCGGCCTCGGTCACGGGATCAAACCCGTCTGATAGCTTGTTCGATGTTTTGAGATCGGCTTGCCTGAAAAACGGAAGAATGGCTGCGCGCGCGGCGTCAGCCATTTCTTCGGCAACTTCGAGATCTGTCAGGTCGGTCTGGCTCATGCAGCAGACGTGCTTTCAATGCACGATGCTGTCAAGCCGTTCCGATCAGGCAACGTCGCTGAGCACTCGTGCCAGTTCGAACAGACGGCGGCGTTGGTTTTCGGGGATCGCATAGTAGGAACGCACCAAATCCAAAGCTTCTTTGTCCCCCATCAAGTCTGCGGGCACCGACTTCTTTTCCGACTTTTCTTTTTGGCCCTCTTCAAGACCTTCAAAGAAAAAGCTCACCGGTACATCCAGAGCCTCGGCAATATCCCACAGGCGGGAGGCGCTGATTCGGTTTGCACCGGTCTCGTATTTTTGGATTTGCTGAAACTTGATACCAACTTGCTGCGCCAATTGCTGTTGGGTCATCCCAATCAGCCAGCGGCGATGCCGGACGCGTTTGCCCACATGGACATCGACGTGATGGGTCATTGGTATTCTCCTCTACTACACACACATCTGTTTGGGATTTCGCGCAGTCCACAAACATCAGGTTAGAGAGACCCCCTTAACTATCCCCTAACCCGGCTTGTACGATCCCCCAGAACAGCACTGACTGCCTATATTGCCGCATTTGAATTTTTTTTCAAGCTGGTTGAATCGGAATCTCGGTACAATGGTTTGCGGTTGTACCGCCCTGATACCTCGTCAGATTGCCCTTGCAAATGACCATGTTGCGCGACCGATCGCCCCCATAGCGCAGCAAATGGATTGACAATCCCAGCACTGCGACGACCTATGCAGAAAAAGGAGATGAGGCACTATGCGGGCATATCGTATCGAAGCTGAAGGAGCAAAGCCGCAGCTGCGAGACATCCCTGTTCCAACCCCGGATGCGGGGCAAATCAGGGTGGCGATAAAGGCCTGTGGGTTGAATTTTGCGGATCTGCTTATGCAGAAAGGTACCTATCAGGATACGCCTGCTGCTCCGTTTACCATGGGAATGGAAATCGCCGGGATCGTCGATGCGGTGGGTTCGGGCGTTTCCGCCTTGCAACCCGGAATGCGTGTCGCCGTCTACTCGGGTCAGGGTGGGTTGGCCGAGTTCGGCGTGTTCGATGCGGACAGGGCCGTGCCTCTGCCGCAGACAACCGGTTTTGAAGACGCCGCCGCCATCCAGATTGCCTATGGCACCAGCCATCTGGCGCTTGGGCATCGTGCCCGATTGCAACCGTCCGAAACCTTGCTGGTGACCGGCGCTGCAGGTGGGGTCGGATTGACGGCGGTGGAAATCGGCAAACTGATGGGGGCAACAGTGATCGCTCAGGCACGTGGGGAAGACAAGCTTGCTGTTGCCCGCGCGGCTGGGGCCGACCACCTGATCGATGCCTCGGAAGACTTGCGCGCATGTGTCAAGGCTTTGGGCGGCGCAGACGTCGTTTACGACGCCATAGGGGGTGACGTTTTCAAAGACGCATTCCGCGCCACAAATCCCGAAGGTCGCTTGCTGCCTATCGGATTTGCAGGCGGTAACGTGCCTCAAATCCCCGCCAATCACCTGTTGGTCAAGAACCTGACGGTGATCGGCTTCTACATCGGCGGGTATCTGAATTTTCGCCCCGAAATTGTACGCGACAGCTTTCTGACCCTGTTTCAGTGGCACGCAGACGGGCAGATCAAGCCCCATATCAGCCACACCTTGCCATTGCAGGATGTCGAACACGGCCTGCGCCTGCTGAAAGAGCGGAAATCCACGGGTAAGATCGTCATCACGCCCTGACGCGCCCTAGCCCGCAACCGCGCGCAACTGGCTGCCCCCCAGCATACGAAAGTTCTGGCGCACGAGTTGAGCCAGAGCTTCGATCACGGCATCCCGCCCCGAGTCACCTCCGTATAGGTTGATCATATGCGCAGGAAGCTCGGGCAATGCACCGCCGGACTCTATCTGCTCAAGATGCGCGGCCTCGGTCCCGTCCAGCATCGCATGCACGGCCAGGTCTGCGCTGACCGTGGCTTCGATGGTGCGGTCATTCTCGGTCTCGACCGACAACTCCCATGGGACGCCCGCCGCATCCAACGCCGCGATCACCTTGGGACGGAACATGCAGCGCCGCCCCAACGCAATCGGCAAGGGGTTCCTGCGCCATGCCGAACCGCCCGGCGCACCGATCCAGCGCAATGGCAGTTCGGCAATGGTTTCCGCCCCTTCCGCCGGCGACGGTTCGGTTGTCAGGATCAGGTCGCATTCTCCCCGCTTGAACATATCCTTAAGCTGCATGGAATATGATGAGATCAATTGCACCCGAACTCTTGGAAAGTCGGCGTTGAAGCGCTGCAACACGCGCGGAATGGCCGGATAGACGATGTCGTGGGGCACGCCCAGGACCACTTCACCTTCAAAGGCCTGATCGGTGAGTTTCGAAATCACTTCATCATTCAAAGCGATCATGCGGCGGGCATAGGCCAGAAGCTGCTCGCCCGAGGCTGTAAGCGCAATGGTCCGTCCGCTTCTGTCCAGCAACTCAAGCCCCAATAGTTCCTCCAACCGCTTGAGTTGCATGGATACGGCGGATTGCGTCAGATGAAGAAACCCTGCAGCACGCGTAACGCCGCCCTGGTCCGCGACAGCCACAAAAGACCGCAAGGTGGTTATGTCCAGATTCCGCATCTTCACGATTCCTTATGGGTGTGATCAAAAATATTCGTTTTGAAAATATGACATGATCCGCCATATCAATCAAGGAAGTTGATGAAATGAACGCCAATCATCAAAAACAGAGAAAGGACACGTCATGACCCAGGTTGCCCTGAACCGTACTTGCACCCGGCAAAAGCGCTCGATCACGGGCTGGATCCGGACTGCGATATCCTTGCAGCGTCAACGCAACCAATTGGCGCGACTGGATTCCCGTGCTCTCGAAGATATCGGCGTCACGCGATCTGAAGCAGAAACCGAGGCTCGTCGCCCGGTATGGGACGCCCCTCGATTCTGGAAAAGATGAGTTTGAAACTCGATTTTTGCCAAGAACGGGCGGCCTGCGGCAGCAGGTCGCCGTTTTTGTTGCGTATTTTAGCCGGTTTTGCCCGAGAAAGTCTTGAAACACAGCCTGTAGTTGCCGATATTTGCAGGGAAAGCGTCCCGCGACCGCGGGGCGTACAAAAGACATGAAACGGGAGACCCTTTGATGGCACAATTCGACACGATCCGGACGGTATCCGGTACGCGCGCCGCCGAGATCGATCAGGGCCTGCGCGCCCATATGAACAAAGTTTACGGCACAATGTCCGTCGGCATGCTGATCACAGCGCTGGCGGCTTGGGCAATTGCCGGTCTGGCGGTGACGTCTGATCCGACGAACGCAGTCGCTCAGATCGGCGCTGATCGTTATCTGACCGGGTTGGGCGCAACTCTGTTCATGTCGCCGTTGAAGTGGGTGGTCATGTTCGCACCGCTGGCCTTTATCCTGTTTGGCTGGGGCGCACTGATGCGTCGCGGGTCGGCCGCAACGGTACAATTGGGCTTTTTCGTATTCGCCGCCGTGATGGGCGTGTCGATGAGCTCGATCTTCATGGTCTTCACGCCCTATTCGATCGCGCAAACCTTTCTGGTGACGGCAATCGCCTTTGCTGGCCTCAGCCTGTATGGGTACACCACCAAACGGAACCTCAGCGGAATGGGGACTTTCCTGATGATGGGTGTGATCGGCCTGCTGGTTGCGATGGTCATCAACCTGTTCCTGCAGTCGGGCGTCATGATGCTGGCCATCTCGGCCATCGGTATTCTGATCTTTGCTGGCCTGACCGCCTTTTACACACAGGACATCAAGAACACCTATGTCGCACATGCTGCACATGGTGATCAGGAATGGCTGGACAAAGCGGCGTTCGATGGTGCGTTGAGCCTGTACATCTCGTTCCTGAACATGTTCCAGTTCCTGCTGATGTTCATGGGCCAACAGGAATAGATACGCGCCTCAGGCGAAGTTTCGATGGGCGGGTCTGCGATGACCCGCCCTTTTTCTTTCCGTACATACAACATGTCTGCGATGTCATGCACGGCGGCAGACACAAAAAAGGCCCCAACCAGACGGTGGGGCCATTTTTGCGATAAAGGCTTTTCTGTATCAGCTGCAGTTCAAGGGGACTGCAAACCCTGAACTCTTTTCGGACGATCCCTTGCGATAAACGTCACCTGCAGCCAGACATCCGGTGAACCGTTCGGTTTCACTGCCAAAGACAGCCCCAACCGAATTGTCGACCCGAACATTGCTGCTGCGCGTCCGGACCACCCCGAACAGGGTTCCGTTCACGTTTACCGTGCTCAGATACAGGTTCTGGCTGTTGCCCGACAACGGAACCGCGTTGCCGTCCGACTGCCCGCCATTGTCGATGGCCACACCGGCAATCTTGGAAATATCGACCTCATCGGACAGGACCGACACGGTCGGCAATTCGGCCAGCTCTGCGGGAACATTTGTTGCGGGCGGCACAAAGGCAACGGTGCCCGGTACATCAGAGACTGTGCGCGGCTCGCCATCAATTCCGGTGAACCCAACACCTTGGCGATTGAACGGATCCTCACAAGCCGCGAGGGTCAGAACGGCGATAGTGGGTAGCAAGATTTTTTTCATGACGGTCAACATTTTGTGGCGTTTTGCTGAAGCGTACCGGCAGGGATGTGCAAAAAGCAAGCCGCTGGGTATGCGAATGGGCGCAACGCTGATGCGCCTCTGCAACGGAGCCGGCTACCCGCGCCGGATGCGGGACAACTGGTACCGCAAAGAAAAAGGGCTCTGACAGTGCAGAGCCCTTTGGGAATGTTCAAGCGGAACGGCAGATTACTTGATCTTGCCTTCCTTGTACTCGACATGCTTTCGAGCAACCGGATCGTATTTACGAACGGTCATTTTCTCGGTCATGGTGCGCGCGTTTTTCTTGGTCACGTAGAAGTGGCCCGTGCCCGCGGTCGAGTTCAGACGGATCTTGATTGTCGTCGGCTTCGCCATGGTTATCTCCTGCGTCCGAAAAGGCAGGGGCCTTTCGGTTGAATTCCTATGAGCGTGCGCTTTTACCCGCTGCCACGCCCGAGTCAAGGCCAATCGGACCAGTATGGCTCAGGTTTCGGATACGGTCCTAAGAGGGCAAGGTCGGAGCGCCCATATAGGTGTGAATCCGATCTCGTTCCGCGTCGGATAAACCCAGCGCCGTGGCAAGTTGCAGCAGATAAGACGCCTCGCGCTCGTTATCCAGACGAATCGCGGCCAGAGATGTGGCGTAGATCTGGGTTTTGAGCGGCGCGCCTGCATCTGCCGCCAGCCCCATGACATCGATCGGCGCTTCCAACTGTTCAAGCACAAAGGCGCGTTCTTCATCGCTGATATCATCGCCCAGTTCTCCGAGAATGGTCTGTTTCTCCTGTTCATCCAGTTCCCCGTCCGCCTTGGCTGCCTGGATCATGGCACGCAGCATCAGTTTGGCTTGTTCTTCCATCGCCGCCCCGGCTGGTGTGCCGCTGAAAACCGTCTGCAACATGTCAGCGGATTGGTGACCGCTGGTTTTTGCAGCACCCTGCATCGCGTTCAACAACCCGCCCAGCCCCGCGGCACCGGTCGCGCCGCCGCCCAGGCCCATCTTGCCGATCATGTCCTGAAACCCCGATGCACCGCCCGGCATGCCGAACTGTTCGGCCATCTTGCCAAGCTGGTCCACGCCAAAACCGCCACCTGCGCCTTGCATCATGTTCTGCAGACCAGCCATGCTGCCCATTTCCTTGTATTTTTCCAATCCCTTTGCCGCCGCGAAACCAACTGCGACGGATGCCAATGTCTTCATGAAACTCATATCGGTCCTCCCGGGTTCACAAATCCCTGTCTGGCAGGGTAGCAGCGGAACCGGCTTGAGAATACCGGCCGCGCACATGTGGGCGGATCACCACTCGGCAGTTGGTTAGGGCCAGGTATGCGCGGAGGGCCTGTAAGCCGGATCTTGTTCCGGGGTTGCCCCCTTTGATGACCATTCCTCTAGGCCGTGCATTGCTGCGCGGCTCAAGCTGCCAACCCGGTCCCTCTCGGCCAAGACGCGCTTAGCGGCGGTATCGGCTTGCGCCGACCGGCCCGCGCGGGGACCCTATTTGGCATTGCTCCCGGTGGGGCTTGCCGTGCCGCCCCTGTTGCCAGGGGCGCGGTGGGCTCTTACCCCACCGTTTCACCCTTACCTTTGGCCGAAGCCGCAGGCGGTCTGATTTCTGTGGCGCTTTCCGTCGGGTTGCCCCGCCCGGGCGTTACCCGGCACCGTAGTCTTGTGGAGTCCGGACTTTCCTCTCGGGTCTTGCGACCCCAGCGGCCATCCGGCCCTCCGCGCGTGGGCTGGGTAGGCTGTGGGCCCGGCGGCGTCAAGGGTGGATGGAAGAAGAAGGGGCCAGCCCCTTCTTGGCCTGCGGCCAATTCATCCCCGGGATATTTCTGGCCAGATGAAGAATGGATCAGTTCTGTGGTCCACACGGGTAGAGTGGGATGAAATCCGCAGGCTCCAGCGGGCCTTTGCCCCAGGGCCGGTATCGGAGGCGGACGGCAGTGAGGAGGGTGTCATCGTCGGCGTCGGCTGTGAAACCTGCTTTGCGGGCCAGAGCCCGGAATGCTTGGGGGGTCGGGTCCACAACCTCTGTATCTTGACCGCGCCTACCGGCGAGGCCTTGTCTTTCCAGTCGCTGCCAGTCAAATCGCGGGCCGGGATCGGATTTTCGCCCAAGCGCCATGCCGGAATGTCCAATGACATCCTCAGGGCGGATTGACCAGCGGGTCTTGATGGCCTTCAACAGCTGCTCAAGCGTGGTCATCAGTGGCTGAGAGAACGGATGCGCACCCGTATTGTCCAACTCGATCCCGATAGAGCGTGAGTTGATATCCTTATGTCCGCACCACTCGCCTGCCCCCGCATGCCAGGCGCGGTCTTCTTCGCGAACCATCTGCCAGAGCGTGCCGTCATTGCCGACCAAGTAATGCGCGGAAACCTCGGCCGTTGGGTCACAGAGCCGATCCAGCGCGGCCTTTGCGCTATCCATCGCGGTGTAGTGCAGGACGATGAGACGCGGCGTCAGATCATCCCTGCGCGCACCGAAATTTGGCGATGGATGCCAGATTGGCAACAGTGGGTCAGTTGTTGACGGCACTGCGGAACCGGCTGGGATCCCAGCCACAAGCGTACCCATCCCCATCCGGGTCAAGGCCCATACGATCACGCTGGGGGCCGCCATTTGACAGGAACTCGATCTGGGCCTGATCAGCGGATGCGAATCGTGCGCAGTTGCGCTGTGCTTTGGCTTGCAGGTTGAAGCCGGCGCGACTGTAGAGCTGAGTGCCCACCGGATTGGACGTACTAAGCGCGTATTGAACGATGTTGGGCTGGCCGTCCGAGCCGCGCTCAGGAACGGCAGTCGGGGTGACAACTTCGTAGGTTTGTCGGTTCTGTTCGATCCGAGCCGCATCGGATTCGATGCTGCGTCGCTCGGAAACGGCGGCGAAATCCTGTTCGTCGGAAATACCCGTGGTGTTGGGCAAGGGTGCCGACGAGGTCGAGGTCGTCGCCAGAGCGGCCGCCGTCTGGTTGGCGATATCGGCGTTCGCACCGGTTGCAACAGGCAGTGTTGATACCGCACCAGTGCTTCCCAATGCCTGCTCGGACACGTCCACCGGTGCCAGCAACGGGTTGTTCACCGCCCCCTGCCCGGCCAACTGTGCCTCGCGTTGTGCCTGGTATTCGGGCGTGTTGAACCCCGTGCCCTGAACGGGCGCGACGGTATCACAGGCGGCCATCAGGACAACGACTGGAATCAAAGGCAAAAAGCGCATGCAACGCCCCCGTTTTAGATGCAGGTTCCGCCTGACGACTACCACCATTTCGCCGGTTTTGCCACAAATCCGGCTGCGTTTTCCAACGCGTAGGCGGTGTTGAGCAGGTCGCCCTCATCCCATGGGCGTCCGATCAGCTGCAGCCCCAGCGGAAGCCCTTGTTTATCAAGCCCTGCCGGCACCGAGATGCCCGGCAAACCAGCAAGGTTCACAGTCACGGTGAAAACGTCGTTCAAATACATTTGAACGGGATCAGCCTCGGTCATCTCACCCAGTCCGAAAGAGGCCGACGGGGTTGCCGGGGTCAGGATCGCGTCGATGCCAGCGGCAAACACATCCTCGAAGTCTTTCTTGATCAGGGTGCGAACCCTGCGGGCACGGTTGTAGTAGGCGTCGTAGAAGCCAGCCGACAAGACATAGGTTCCGATCATCACGCGGCGCTGGACCTCGTGGCCGAATCCTTCGGCGCGGGTTTTTTCGTACATCTCGGTGATGCCGTCGCCCTGCGCCAGCTGCGCGCGACGTCCAAAGCGCACACCATCATAGCGCGCGAGGTTCGAGGACGCCTCGGCAGGCGCAATCACGTAGTAGGCAGGCAGCGCATACTTCGTGTGGGGCAGAGAGATATCCACGATCTCGGCCCCGGCGTCCTTCAACATAGCCGCGCCATCGGACCAGAGCTTTTCGATCTCGGTCGGCATTCCATCCATGCGGTATTCCTTGGGGATACCGATTTTCTTGCCCTTGATGTCGCCGGTCAGCATCGCTTCGAAGTTCGGGACGGCCAGTTCGGCACTTGTGGAATCCTTGGGGTCGTGGCCGCACATGGTTTCCAGCATGATCGCGGCATCGCGGACATTCTTTGTCATCGGACCGGCCTGATCCAGCGAGGAGGCAAAAGCCACGATACCCCAACGCGAGCACCGGCCATAGGTCGGCTTGATGCCGGTGATTCCGGTGAAGGCCGCAGGCTGGCGGATCGAGCCGCCGGTATCGGTGCCGGTCGCCGCCAGACACAGATCGGCGGAAACGGCAGATGCAGACCCACCCGACGAGCCGCCCGGTGTCAGTTGAGCATCGTCGTTGCCGCGCCGCCACGGGCTGACGGCGTTGCCATAAACAGAGGTTTCGTTGGACGAACCCATTGCGAATTCGTCCATGTTCAGCTTGCCCAGCATCACTGCGCCCGCGTCAGCCAATTGCTGCGAGACGGTGGATTCATACTCGGGCTTGAAGCCTTCGAGAATCTTCGACGCCGCCTGCGACGGCACGCCCTTGGTGCAGAACAGGTCCTTGATGCCAATCGGCAGACCACACATGGACGGCGCGTCGCCACCTTTGATCCGCTCATCTGCTGCCTTGGCACGCTCAAGGGCAAGCTCGGGCGTCTTGTGGACAAAGGCATTCAGCGCGTCGGCAGTTTCAATCGCCTCCAAGCAGGATTCCGTGAGCTCAGCCGAGGTTACGTCACCTGCTCGCAGCGCATCACGCGCCTCGGCCAGACCTAGCTTGTTCAGATCGCTCATGTCTTACTCCACCACTTTTGGAACAGCGAAGAAGCCTTCGCGCGCGTCCGGGGCATTGGCCAGAACCTTGTCCTGCTGATTGCCGTCAGTGACCACATCCTGGCGGCGCTTCAGGCGCATCGGCTCGACCGAGACCATCGGCTCGACACCGTCCACATCCACCTCGTTCAGCTGCTCGATGAACCCGAGGATGGTGTTGAACTCGGACGCCAGCGCCGGCAGCGCGTCATCCTCGACCTTGATCCGGGCCAGTTTGGCCACCTTGGCGGCGGTGCTTTGGTCAATCGACATCGGAAAACCTCATATGCGTTAGGGGGCATTTACCCGTCTGCAGCCGCAGTCGCAAGACCACAGCCCCTCCTGTTCGACACAAGATTTGAACGGCCCCACTTCACCTGCCATTCAAAGGTGAATACCCGATATGCAAAAAAGTAAACCAAATAGTTCACTTTTGATCTTGAAAACTGAACTGAACTGTTCATTTTATATCTCACAACGCAACACATACCGGAGACAGATCGTGAAAACCTTCATCACCGCCGCAATCTTGTCCGCAACCGTTCTGACCTCGCCCGCAATGGCATTTGGCGTCAGCACTCAAAGCCTTATCCCAAACCTGACATTCCCAGAGCCGGTGTCGGAACCGATCACTCAGGACAAAGTCAAACCGGGCAAGTGATATGACCCCTTCGTCCGGGCCAGCCCCCCCGTTGGCCCGGTACGAATGCAATTGACTGCTGCATCCGCTGACTTCAGCCGCTACCATCCCCAAAAGCATCCGACCCGCGTCATATCCAACGCGGTTTCGGCCAGTCCATGGAGTGGAAGATGAGCGCGCGCAAACAGGCAGTTCTGGACGCAATTGATGCGGCCAATGCTAAAGATCCCAATATCGAAGATGGCCAGCCCGAGGCCTTGCTGTATGGCAAGCGCATGAGTGCCGAATTGGACCGGCTGTTCCCCGATGCCTCGGACCCTTTGCAACTGGCGGCGCGTGGGCAACATATTGAACGTTGGAAACTTGCGCGCACGGAATACCCCGAAGGCCGCGCCGGGTATCTGGCCTGGCGCAAGGCGCAGGCCGTTCACCATGCCGACAGGGTGATGGCCTTGATGGCCCAAGGTGGGTACGGTCCCGAAGACGCTGAAAGCGCCGGTCGCATGTTGCGCAAACAGGGTATCAAACGCGACGCCGAGGTTCAGGCCCTTGAGGACGTGATCTGCTTTGTTTTCCTCAAATGGTATTTCCAACCTTTCGCGGGCAAGCATTCGGCCGAAAAGATTCAGAGCATCGTGGAGAAAACCGCGCGCAAGATGTCTTCGGACGGGCGCGCGCGTGTTTTGGCGGAATTCGATCTGCCCGATCACCTTGCCACAGCCTTTCAGGACTGAGAGCACACAGGACAAAGCCCCACTTCGGTTAAGCGTCCGTTAACCCATCAAAGGTTCAACTGACCCGGTCAGAAATGCCAAAGGTCAGGACACATGTTCAGAAAGCTGTTTGTCTGTGCGGCAATGACCAGCCTTTTGTTTGGATGTCAGGACATGCCATCGCGTCATCCAGACGCAAAGATCATCGCCGTTGGTGATTCTCTCATGGCGTGGAATGCGACTTCGGGGTCATCGATCCCGGATATCGTCGCAGACAGCATCGGTGCTCCGGTTGTTGATCGAACGGTCTCAGCCGCGTGGCTGCAAACCCAATACGATGCCCAGGGGCGCGCGCAAACCGGCGTGCAGGCGCAGTTTGTCGAAGGCAACTGGGATTGGGCCATTGTGAATGGCGGCGGGAATGACCTGATGCTGGGATGTGGCTGTTCGCGCTGCGATGCAGTGTTGGACAAAATGATCTCGGAGGATGGAAACCGCGGTCAGATCCCCAACTTCCTGCGTCGGATCCGCACGACCGGCACCCGTGTCATCTATGTGGGCTATCTGCGCAGCCCGCAGCTGTTCACTCCGATCGAACACTGCAAGGCCGAAGGTGATGAGTTTGAGGCACGCATTGCCAGGCTGGCGCAACAGGATGAGGGTATCATCTTTGTGTCCAGTCAGGATGTTGCGCGACCCGGGGATGCCTCGTATTTTTCCTTTGACCTGATCCACCCATCACGCAAATCCAGCCGCATTATCGGTGAGAGGGTCGCCGAGGTGATCAAGACGCAGGCAAAGTAGCCGCCTGTCTGCTGATCAGGACCCGACGATAGGCTTCAATCATCCAGCCCAACATGGTGGCGTTCAGGATATGCCACAGGAAATGCGTGCCAATTGGAACCCTTTGGCAGATCGGCCCATCCAATGCGCGGAAGGTTATTGAAAGGATCAGGATCAATGCACCAAGGGTCAGGTTCGCGGCAAAGCGCGGCTCTTGATGCCGCAGCAAAAAAGCGTAGACCAAAATCAGCAGCGGTACCGGCGCATAGGCAGCAGACCCACCCAGGCCCGGCACAAATTGGAACAGAGGGATCGTAGCGGCCGCGTAGGGCACAAACAGGAGCGTCCCGACCAGAGCATAGCCGGACGGCATACGCCAGACATCCTTGTTCACGGCAAAGATGTAAATCAGGATGAACAGCAGAATGGGTATCACATCCGCAATTGCAGCCCAGACCTGCGCATGAGTGTGAAACAGGTAGCTGCCAAGCCCGATCACGGCCAGAACCAGAACCAGCCCCATCGCAAGCGGCATATCCTGCCCCTTCACCCTGCGCCACATAATGAAAGCTGCGATCAGGAAGGCCGCATTGGTCACCGCGTTGATCGGCTCGGCCCAATAGGCCGCCGACATCCTCTCACAATACCCGTCGATTTGCTGCATCCAGTCCATGAACTTTTACATAGCGGATGCTAAGTTGGTGCCAATAGGCATCGAAGGAGGATTTTCGCATGAACATCATTTGGTTGGGCCATGGCAGCTTTCGCGTTGAGACCGAAGGCCAGGTGTTGCTGATCGACCCTTGGCTGACGGGCAACCCAGTCCTGCCCGACGATCAGCATGACGCTGCTGTGGAAGGGGCGACGCATATCCTGCTCACCCACACCCATTTCGACCATGTTGTGGACGTTTTGCCTTTGGCCAAACACCTGAAAGTACCTGTTGTTGGTCAATATGACCTCATGGGCTACTGGTCAGAGGCCGAAGGGATTGAGACCATCGGCTTCAACAAAGGCGGTACGGTGAACCTGAACGGCATCAAGGTGACGATGGTGCCTGCATCCCACAGCTCGACCTTTTCGACCCCCGATGGGCTTCGGACAGGCGGCAGCGAGGTCGGCTACATGATCGCATCCGAAGGGCAAATGCTGTATGTTTCGGGCGACACCGACATCATGGCGGACATGGACTGGATGGGGGAGTACTACAAACCCGACATCGGAATTCTGTCGGCAGGCGGGCACTTTACCATGGACATGAAAGCCACCGCCTACGCGGCCAGCCGCTATTTCAACTTCAAAACGGTGATTCCCTGCCACTACAAGACCTTCCCGATCCTCGAACAATCCGCGCAGACATTGATCGACGGGCTACCCCAGGTCGATGTGATCGAACCGGAACTGATGAAGCCGATTGCCCTGTAGACTAGTCGTCCGTCCGACGTGCCGCGAAGAACGCTTTCAAGAGTGCGGTGGCTTCGTCGGCTGCAATCCCGTCATAGACCTCGGGCGCATGATGCGCCTGAGGATGCGAGAACACCCGCGCACCGTGGGCAACGCCGCCTGATTTCGGGTCAGAAGCCCCATAGTACACCCGACGAATCCGTGCAGCGGCCAAAGCTGCGGCGCACATCGCGCAGGGCTCCAACGTCACATAGAGATCGTGATCCGGCAGTCGCTCAGACCCGGCCTCGGCGCAGGCGGCACGCAAGGCCAGTATCTCGGCATGGGCCGTGGGGTCGTTCAACTCGCGGGTTCGATTGCCGGCAGACGCCACAACACGACCATCCGGCGCGACGATGACAGCCCCAACAGGCACCTCGCCGCGTTCAGCCGCCGCGCGCGCCTGTGTCAGCGCCTCGTGCATATGCGATTTGAACACCATGCCCCTGACTGCATCAGAAACCTGCCTTTCGCAAGCGCGCGGTATGGGGTATGGCCGACGCCATGAGCAACACCCCTCCTCCCGGCGATCGGATCGCCAAAGTGCTGGCCCGTGCAGGCGTCGCCTCGCGGCGCGAGGCTGAACGCATGATCGAAGCAGGCCGCGTTTCGGTGAACGGCAAGGTTATCGACAGCCCGGCCCTGAACGTGACCGCGAAAGACAAAATCGCCGTCGACGGAAAACCTGTCTCGGAACCTGAACCCTCGCGTCTTTGGCTGTACCACAAGCCAACCGGTCTGGTGACGACGACGAAAGACGAAAAAGGGCGCGCGACGATCTTTGACAATTTGCCCGACGACATGCCCCGCGTGATGTCCGTAGGGCGGCTGGACCTGAATTCCGAAGGGTTACTGCTGCTGACCAATGATGGCGGCATCAAACGCAAACTGGAACTGCCCTCAACCGGTTGGCTGCGAAAGTACCGCGTTCGCGTGAATGGCAGGCCCAAGGACGAAGATTTCGCGCCCCTGCGCAAGGGCCTTGTGATCGATGGAGAACGGTTCCAGCCCATGACCGTCTCGCTTGACCGTCAGCAGGGTGCGAATGCCTGGCTGACCATTGGGCTGCGCGAAGGCAAGAACCGCGAAATCCGACGCGCGATCGAGGATATCGGGTTTACCGTGAATCGTCTGTTGCGCGTCTCCTACGGACCATTTCAATTGGGTGATCTGAAACCCGGAGAAGTCGAAGAGGTCCGGCGCAGGGTGATGCGGGATCAACTGGGTCTGGATGGCGACGCCAAACCCGAGGGCACGGCCAAACGCGCCACACGTCCGCAAAGAAAACGGCCACCAATCGGCAAGAAACCCCGCAAGTGATGCGGGTTTAGCCACCTTCCCCCTAGCGCCAAGCCCGCGCATCCCCTAAATTTTCTGTGAATGCTGCATTTGGGGGGGCATGATGTCCGGGAGCGGAGTGCAAAAACTGGCCTATGCGGTCTTGCTGGTCCTGTTGTTCGGCGTGTGCACCGGTTTGCTAGGGGGGCTGTGAGCATGTCCAAACGGTTTGGCGGCAAATACAGTCCCCAGGGTCAGCCATCTTCCGACGCGCCACCGCCGCGGGGCCAGTTCGATGGTGCCCGGGTCGAGCCTGCAGGCGCACGGGCGAATATCCTGTTCATACCCGCCATCCCTTTGGTCTTTTTGTCCCTGAATGACGGCGCCATCGGGATGACCATCGGCTTGGTTGCCGCAGGTCTGCTGACCGCCGCCGCGTTTTTGCTGCGCGAAGGGTTGAGGGCCGAGGCCGCGTATGACGCGCGTAAATCGGCCCGTCGCCCAGCCTTTCCACGCAAGATCTTTGCCAGCGCCCTGACCGGTCTTGGCACGGCGCTTGCCGCGTACCGGACCGAATATGTGGACGCTGAAGCCGTTGGACAGGTGAGCTTGCTGGCCCCCGTTCTGTTCGGAGCCGCGGCAAGCGTTTTGCACTCGGTCTCGTTTGGACTGGATCCGATGAAAGACAAGGGCATGGAAGGTGTTGATACATTCCAACAGGACCGTGTGGCCCGCGTTGTCGATGATGCCGAGAATCACCTGTCCGAAATGACCGATGCGATCAAACGTGCCGGAGATCGCCGCATCGAGGCCCGTGTCGAACGGTTTCAGGACACCGCCCGAGACTTGTTTCGCACCGTCGAAGTAGACCCGCGCGATCTGGCCGGAGCGCGAAAATACCTGACCGTGTACCTACAGGGCGCGCGCGATGCCACGATCAAGTTCTCGGACGTTTATGCGCGTACGCGAGACGCACAGGCGCTGGCAGATTACTCGGCCTTGCTGGACGATCTGGAACAGAATTTCGCTGCGCGCACGCGCAAGATGCTATTGGATGACCGCAGTGATCTGACGGTCGAAATCGACGTGTTGCGCGACAGGCTGCAACGCGAAGGCGTCCGGTTGGACTGACCGACACCCTATATTTGAGCGAGGAACATCCCCATGTCAGATGAGATCAAGAACAAGGCGGTCGAGGCCGAAACCCTGGTGCAAGAAGTCACGGCCGTGGCCCTGCCCGAGCCGGTCGCCGAGATCGTCTCGCTTGAAGATGCTGACGAACCCGTCAGCGCCGAGATTCGCAAGCGCATGAACGAGATCGACATGGGCAACACCAATTCGATCGTTTCTTTCGGGTCCTCTGCACAGGCAGAGTTGCAAGAGATCAGCCAGGCTATGCTGGCAGATGTGCGCAACAAGGATGTCGGCCCCGCCGGGGACAGCCTGCGCAATATCGTCACCACGATCCGCGGCTTTTCGGTAAGTGAGCTGGACGTGCGTCGCGAACGCAGTTGGTGGGAAAAGCTGCTGGGCAAGGCCGCGCCTTTTGCCAAGTTCACCGCTCAGTACGAAGAAGTTCAGGGACAGATCGACCGCATCACCGATGATCTGCTGAGCCATGAACATACGCTGTTGAAAGATATCAAATCGCTTGACCTGCTCTATGACAAGACGCTTGGTTTCTACGACGAGCTGGCGCTTTACATCGCAGCAGGAGAAGAAAAGCTGACCGAATTGGACAGCCACGACATCCCCGAAAAGGAAACCAAAGTTCAGGCCGCACCCGAAGACCAACAGGTTATGATTGCGCAGGAACTGCGCGACATGCGGGCCGCGCGAGACGATCTGGAACGCCGTGTGCACGACCTGAAACTGACCCGTCAGGTGACAATGCAATCGCTGCCCTCGATCCGGTTGGTTCAGGAAAACGACAAGTCTCTGGTCACCAAGATCAACTCGACCCTGGTGAACACCGTTCCGCTGTGGGAAACCCAACTGGCGCAAGCGGTCACCATCCAACGCAGCGCTGAAGCCGCCGCTGCCGTGCGGGATGCCAATGACCTGACCAACGAGTTGCTGACCTCGAATGCCGCTAATCTGCGCGAAAGCAACAAGATGATCCGCGAAGAGATGGAACGCGGCGTCTTTGACATCGAAGCCGTGAAACAGGCCAACGCGGATCTGATCGGGACGATCAACGAAAGCCTCGCCATCGCAGATGAAGGCAAGGCCAAGCGCGCCGCAGCCGAGCAGGAATTGCAGAAAATGGAGACCGAGCTGCGCGATACATTGGCCGCTGCAAAGGCGCGGCGCGACGGGACCGGCGACAATGCCGGCACCGCTGTTCCGGGCTAAGGTGGGTTGGGCGTGCGGCCTTTGTACATTTTCAAACTGGGCCTTGGGGGTTTGATGTTGCTGGCATTGGTTGCTTGCGACGAAACCCTGACGTCTGCTGTTGCGCCGCAACCCAGCCCTGCGCCGCCGCCCCCGGCGGCGAACGCGTACGTTCCACCCTCTGCCGCAAGCCAGGATCTGGCTCGCTTTTACCAGCGCGTCGAGCGCGATTTGCTAACGCGCGGTCTTTTGCGAACCGATGGGGGTGGGCCGGATACGCCATATGACGCTGATGACCTGGGTCGGAACTTTGAGGCGATAGCCTTTTACAGCGAATATCCGAATCACAGCGTCTCATTTGGTTCGCGGCAAACAGACGGGCAATTGAGCCGCTGGTCGGGGCCCGTGCGCATCCAGACAGAATTCGGCCCCTCGGTCCTGCCCGCCACGCGGGCACAAGATGATGAGATGGTCCAATCCTATGTTGCGCGGTTGGCCAAACTGACCGGACACCCGATATCCACGGTCAGCCGCAAGGCGAATTTCCATGTCTTTTTTGCGGGCAAGGACGACAGCACCTATGTCGTGACCCGCCTGAAAGAGCTGGTTCCGAATATCAGCCAGGCCTCGCTGGATCTGGTCGCCAACCCGCGCGCGAATTTCGACTGCTTTGTCTTTGCCTCAGCCACAAGCAGCGCCCCGAACAAATACGTGCGCGCAGTGACGCTGATCCGCTCGGAACTGCCCGATCTGGTCCGGCGCAGTTGCATCCACGAGGAAATCGCACAAGGGCTTGGCCTGTCCAATGACAGCCCCGCCGCGCGGCCTTCGATCTTTAACGATGATGACGAGTTTGCCCTGCTGACAAGTCATGATGAGAAACTGCTGACAATGCTCTATGATCCGCGTCTTGAGCCCGGAGTGACGGTCGATCAGGCCCGCCCCGTGGTGCGGATCATTGCGCGCGAATTGATGGGTCAGCCGCTCTGACCCCAAGGACAGGAGAACCCAAATGGGAATTTTCGATTTTCTGACCGGAGAATTCATCGACGTCATTCACTGGGTCGATGACTCCCGCGACACCATGGTCTGGCGCTTCGAACGTGAAGGGCACGAGATCAAGTATGGTGCCAAGCTGACCGTCCGCGAAGGTCAGGCGGCCGTGTTCGTGCATGAGGGACAGTTGGCGGATGTGTTCACGCCGGGCCTCTATATGCTTGAGACCAACAACATGCCGATCATGACGACCCTGCAGCATTGGGATCATGGCTTTCAGTCTCCGTTCAAATCCGAGATCTACTTCGTCAACACGACCCGGTTCAACGACCTGAAATGGGGCACGAAAAACCCGATCATGTTGCGAGACCCCGAATTCGGCCCGACCCGTATCCGGGCCTATGGCACCTACACGGTGCGGGTGAAGGACCCGGCAAAGTTCCTGGTCGAGATCGTCGGAACCGATGGCGAATTCACCATGGATGAAATCAGCTTTCAGGTCCGTAACATCATCGTGCAGGAGTTCAGCCGCGTGATCGCCGGGTCGGGCATTCCGGTTCTCGATATGGCAGCAAACACCGCAGATCTGGGTAAACTGATCGCAGCCGAGGTGTCACCCGTTCTGGACAACTATGGGTTGGAGATGCCCGAATTCTACATCGAGAACATCTCGCTTCCGCCTGCGGTCGAGGCCGCTCTGGACAAGCGGACCTCGATGGGGCTGGCAGGCGATCTGGGCAAGTTCACCCAGTATTCCGCAGCCGAGGCGATGACCGCAGCAGCCAACAACCCCGGCCAAGGCGGGGGTTTGGGCGCTGGACTTGGCATGGGGATGGGCATGGCCATGGCGCATCAGATGTCGAACATGGCAGCGGGTCATCCGGGCGGCCCATGGGGATCGCCCGCCCCCGCTGCGCCGCAACCGACAGCGCAGGCTGCCCCGCCACCGCCTCCGCCGGTTGAGCACGTGTGGCATATCGCAGTGGATGGTCAGACAAGTGGGCCGTTTTCCAAGGCCAAGATGGGGCGCATGGCCACCGACGGGGAACTGACCCGCGAAACCCATGTCTGGACCGCCGGTCAGGATGGCTGGAAGAAGGCAGGTGACGTGCAGGAGTTGGCGCAGCTGTTTACCATATTGCCGCCTCCCCCACCGGGTGCGTGATCCAAACCGAGCAAAGTCGAGCCATGACCGAAGAACATCGCTTTCCCTGTGAGCAATGCGGCGCGGATTACCGGTTCAACCCCGGTGACGGCACGTTGACATGTGATCATTGCGGGCACTCGGAACCCATCGGCGCTGGACCATGGGGCGGTGCAAGCCTGCGAGAGCTCGATTTTGATGCCGCCATCGCTGATCGACTGCCGGACAGCGAAATCGAAGAAACGCGAGTTTTATCCTGTCCAAACTGTGCTGCACAGGTCGAGTTCGATCCGAACACCCATGCGGCCGAGTGCCCATTCTGTGCGACCCCCGTGGTGACGGATACCGGAGTGAACCGGCATATCAAACCCAAGGGTGTGTTGCCCTTTGCGCTGGATGAACGGGCGGCCCATACAGCGATGGCTACATGGTTGGGGCGCCTATGGTTCGCGCCGAACGGCCTCAAGGACTACGCCCGCAAGGGTCGCAGGATGCAGGGCATCTATGTCCCCTATTGGACCTTCGACGCCGACACCAAATCCAGCTACCGGGGTGAACGGGGCGTCGTGTACTACGAAACGCGGACCGTCATGCGCGATGGCAAGCGCGTGCAGCAACAGGTGCCCAAAACCCGCTGGACACCAAAGTCGGGGCGCGTGGCGCGGTTTTTTGATGATGTTCTGGTGCTCGCCTCACGCTCACTGCCGAAGACATACACCGACGCCCTGGAGCCATGGGACCTGCCGGCTCTGGAACCCTATCAACCTCAATATCTGGCAGGGTTCCGCGCCGAAGCCTACTCGGTCGAGTTGGCCGAGGGGTATTCCGAGGCGCGGGCGCATATGGCGCGCGTGATCGAGCGGGATGTGAGATTCGATATCGGCGGAGACCGTCAGCGCATACATGCGGTGGATACAGATGTGCGCGATGTGACGTTCAAGCATGTCCTTCTGCCGGTCTGGATGGCCGCTTACAAATATCGCGGCCAGACCTATCGCTTTGTGGTCAACGGACGCACCGGACGGGTGCAGGGTGAAAGGCCATGGTCTGCCATCAAGATCACCATTGCTGTGGTTCTGGGCCTGCTGGTTGCTGCGGGTCTAGGCTACGTAATAGCGACAACGCAAGGGTAGCCTTGCCCAAACTGACACAAACGGGTGTTTTCCCGAACGTTGGCAAGGCTTTGGGTGACATTCCTGTCAGTGGCAGCTAAAACGTCCGAGACACGGCTTCGACAGTGCTGGGGGACAATGCGCGCGGTTTTGCAACGAATTTCACGGGCTTCGGTTTCAGTGGATGGAATAAGTGTCGGACAGTCTGGACCGGGCCTCATGATCCTTGTTTGCGCGATGCAGGGCGACAACGAGGAAAACGCCGCCAAGTTGGCGGGCAAAATCGCCAAGATGCGGATTTTCAAGGATGACGCGGGCAAAATGAACCGTTCTGTTCTGGATGTAGAGGGGTCAGCCTTGGTGATCAGCCAGTTCACCCTGGCAGCCGATACGGCCAGCGGCAACCGCCCCGGGTTCTCTGACGCTGCGCCACCGGAGCTAGGAAAGCACTTGTACGAAACCTTTGCTCGGAACCTGGCCTCATATGGTATTGCCGTCGAAAAGGGGCAATTCGGGGCCGATATGGCCGTGGAACTGGTCAATGATGGGCCGGTGACGATTTGGATGGAAAACTGATGACACGCGCGGAACAAGCAATCGCACTCTGGGAGGCCGGAGTGGCGGCGGTAGACGGCTATGCGGCAACTAGGAACGCGTTGTCTGGTGTTGCTAAACCGGACCGGATTTTGGCCGTTGGCAAACCAGCCGCCGCGATGACGCGTGCGGCGCTGGACCATTTTGGCGACATACCGGCACTGGTCGTCACCAAAGACGATCACGGCAAAGACTTGCCCGATAGTGTCGACGTGATTGAAGCCTCGCACCCTGTTCCGGACAGCCGCAGTCTCGCAGGTGGGCGGGCCCTGCGCCTTGCGGTCGAAGCGATGCCGTCAGACGCGCATCTGCTTTTGTTGGTGTCCGGCGGTGCATCCTCGCTGGCCGAGGATCTGATAGAAGGCAAAACACTTGATGATCTGGAAACGCTGAATAAATCGCTGCTGTCCGAAGGCCTGGACATTGGCGCAATGAATGCCGAACGACGCAAGCTGTCGCGCGTCAAGGGAGGCGGGCTATTGTCGCGGTTCAAAGGCAGGCTGGTAACGGTTCTGGCCATCTCGGACGTGCCCGGTGATGACTTGAACGTCGTCGGCTCGGGCATCGGAGCCCTGCCCGAAGGCGTCTCGTTTGAGGCCACGACGCAAATCATCGCCTCAAACGCCCATGCACGTGCCGCTGCGGCGGCAGCCGCCAAAGAGGCCGAACTGAAGGTTCAGGCCAATCAAGAGGCGTTGCATGACGACTACCGCGCCGTCGCCACTTCCTTGGGTCAAATGATACGTCACATGGAACCGGGCGTGATGGTGTTTGGAGGAGAGCCAACTGTTGTTCTGCCCCCACAGCCAGGACGCGGAGGGCGCAATCAGGCGCTTGCATTGGCGCTGGCCCGAGAGATATCGGGTCATGACGACATCACAGTCGTTGTGGGCGGAACCGATGGGACAGACGGCCCAACCAGCGCAGCGGGCGGAATCGTTTCAGGCGCGACCTGGGGTACAGGGGCCGAAGAGGCGCTGAGGGACGCAAACAGCGGACAGTATCTGGACGATACCAATGCTTTGCTGGTTACCGGACCAACAGGAACCAACGTGATGGACCTGATTGTCGCAATTCGGCAATGAATTGACGCGTTTGTGTCATATCTTGCAGGAAAGCACGTTGATCATCCTGACCATGCGGCGGTTTTACAAACAGGGGGCCGCGACAGTGCAGCCGCCCGACACGTCAATGTCATGACCTATGCGTCGTTGAGGCAGAAATCTTCTTGCCCGCTAAGCTGAAATGCGCCAGCTTTGACTCATGCGTCAATAAAAAGCTCGCAAAGAGCAATAACTCAGAAAAACAGGGAGAACCCAAATGAAAGATAAACTCACCTATCTGGCCGGCCAGGTCGCGGCAGGCAAACTCAGCCGTCGCGAATTCATGGGCAAGGCGATCGCCATGGGCGTCACCATTGCAGCGGCCAGCACCATGTTCGCGACGGCAGCGCGCGCCGCTGGCCCGGTCAAAGGCGGAACCATTCGCGTCGGCATCCAGGGTGGTGGTTCGTCCGACAGCCTTGACCCGGCGCTGGCTGCAAACGCCACAGCAACCCAGGTGCTGCGCCTTTGGGGTGAGCCTCTGCTGGAGCTCGATCCCAATGGTGGACTATGGCCACGCCTGGCCGAAAGCTTTGAAGCTTCTGCTGATGCAACGGTATGGACCTTCAAAATCCGCTCGGGTGTCAATTTCTCGAACGGCAAGACCATGACTGCCGACGATGTTCTGGCCACCATCGAGCGTCATTCCGGTGAGGATACGCAATCCGGGGCACTTGGCCTATTGCGCGGCATCAAAGCCATGAGCGTCGAGGGCGACAAGTTCATAGTCGAACTGGACAAACCCAACGCTGACCTGCCCTATCTGATGACCGACTATCACCTGCTGATCCAGCCCAATGGCGGCAAGGACGACCCGACTGCTGCCATCGGCACGGGCCCCTATGTGCTGAGTTCCGTGGAACCGGGCGTACGGTTTGTTGGCGAGAAGAACCCCGACTATTGGGATGACAATGTTGGTCATGCCGACACGGTCGAACTGCTTGTCATCAATGACGATACCGCTCGTGTGGCGGCGCTGCAGTCTGGTCAGGTTCACATGATCAACCGCGTCCCGCCCCGCACAGCCAATCTGGTTGGACGCGCGCCTAATATCAATCTGCGCACCACCTCGGGTCCAGGACACTATGTGTTCATCATGCACACGAACACAGCACCCTTTGACAACAAGGACCTGCGGCTGGCGCTCAAGTACGGCATCAATCGTCAGGAAATGGTCGACAAGATTCTGTTTGGCTTCGGCTCGGTCGGAAACGACACTCCGATCAACAGCGCCTACCCGCTATACACAGAGCTGGAACACCGCGACTATGATCCGGACAAGGCAAAGTTCCACATGGATCAGTCAGGCTTTGACGGGTCGGTCCTGTTGCGCACGTCGGACAACTCGTTCCCGGGTGCGCCGGATGCTGCGGCTCTGTTCCAGCAATCCTGCGGCGCAGCTGGCATAGATATCGAGATCAAACGTGAACCGAATGACGGTTACTGGTCCGAGGTCTGGAACAAGCAGCCCTTCTGCACCAGCTACTGGGGTGGACGTCCGACGCAGGATGCGATGTTCTCGACCGCGTATCTGTCCACTGCGGACTGGAATGACACCCGGTTCAACAACGAGCAATTCGACCAGTTGCTGATTGCCGCACGTGGTGAGTTGGATGACACCAAGCGCACGCAGATGTATGCGGACATGTCCACCATCCTGCGTGACGAAGGCGGACTGATCTGTCCGATGTTCAACCAGTTCGTCGATGCAACATCGAGCGAGCTTGATGGCTGGGTTGAAACAAGTGTCGGGTTCGACCTCAACAACTTCTACGCTCCGATGACCATGTGGGTTGCTGCCTGATATGGGAATCGCGATGAAACTTGTGGTCCAGCGCGTTGCGCTGGGCCTTTTGCTGCTACTGGCCGTGTCCGTACTGATCTTTGTGGGCACGCTTATTTTGCCCGGCGACGTGGCCCAATCCATTCTCGGCCAGTCCGCAACCCCCGAAGCCCTTGCCAACCTGCGCGAAGAACTGGGGCTGAACGAACCCGCCATAACGCGCTATTTCGACTGGCTTTTTGCCGCGTTGCAAGGCGATCTGGGGACCGCTTTGACCAATGGTCGCGACATTGCCGAGAGTATTGGTCAGCGCATGTCGAACACGCTGTTTTTGGCCTTTTGGGCCGCGATCATCTCGGTGCCATTGGCCATTCTTCTGGGCCTGATTGCCGTGCGCTACCGCGATCGCTGGCCGGACAAGCTGATATCGGCTGTTACGCTGGCTTCGATCTCGATCCCGGAATTCCTGATCGGCTATCTGTTGATGTATTTCATCGCCGTGCAACTGGGCTGGTTCCCATCCGTCGCAATGATCGGCGATCACATGAGCCTGTTGCAAAAGCTTCAAGCCATCGCCCTGCCCGTCATGGTTCTGACGCTTGTGGTGCTGGCGCATATGATGCGCATGACACGCGCGGCCATCCTGAACGTGATGCAGTCGGCCTATATTGAAACGGCTGAACTCAAGGGCCTGTCAGGGTTTCAGGTCATCGCCCGCCACGCCTTTCCGAACGCCATCGCACCAATCGTCAATGTTGTGATGTTGAACCTCGCCTATCTGGTTGTGGGTGTTGTGGTTGTCGAAGTGGTGTTTGTCTATCCCGGCATGGGCCAATATCTGGTGGATCACGTTGCCAAACGTGACGTTCCCGTTGTGCAGGCCTGTGGTCTGATTTTTGCCGCCGTTTATATCGGCCTCAATATGGTTGCGGACATTGTCTCGATCCTGGCCAACCCGCGTCTGAGGCATCCGAAATGAAGAACATCCCAATTTCCGCAATGATCGGGCTGTTCCTGACGGCCCTCTACTTTCTCATGGCGCTGTTCGCGCCGCTCATCGCGCCTTACGGCATGGCCCAAGTGGTCGGCGATGTATGGGAACCCTCCAAGATCGAGATCATGCTTGGGATCGCACCCGCAGGTTTCACCGAGTCGAATTTTTGGCTGGGCACCGACAACATCGGCCGCGATCTGCTGAGCCGGATGATCTATGGTGGGCGCACGACGATCTTCATCGCAACGGCTGCGACGATTCTGTCCTTTGTGACCGGCTCGGTTCTGGGCTTCTTTGCGGCGGTGATGGGCGGCTGGGTCGATCAGGTGCTGTCGCGCTTTGTCGATCTGATGATGTCGATCCCGACGCTGATTTTTGCCCTTGTGATCCTGTCTGTGATGCCGGTGACGGTTCCGATCCTGATCGTTGTCATGGGTCTGCTGGATTCGACCCGCGTCTATCGCCTCGCCCGTGCCGTTGCGGTCGATATCACCGTCATGGACTATGTCGAGGCCGCGCGTCTGCGTGGCGAAAAGATTGCCTGGATCATCTTCCGCGAAATCCTGCCCAACGCGTTGTCACCGCTGGTGGCCGAGATGGGTCTGCGGTTCATCTTTGCCGTTCTCTTCGTCTCGACCCTCTCGTTCCTGGGGCTGGGTGTCCAGCCGCCCGAGGCCGACTGGGGCGGTATCGTGAAAGAAAACAAGGAAGGCATCGTCTACGGCATTCCGGCCGCGCTGTTGCCCGCCGTGGCCATCGCGACGCTGGCCATTTCGGTCAACCTTGTGGCTGACTGGGTTCTGAACCGTACCACATCGCTGAAAGGAGGCCGAGGATGAGTGATACCCTTCTCAAGGTCCGCGACCTCAAGATCGGCGCGACTGTCTATCCGCCGGGCGAAAAGCCCCATGACATCGAAATCGTGCACGGGGTCAGCTTTGACCTCGAACGCGGCAAGGTGCTGGGGCTGATCGGCGAATCCGGGGCCGGGAAATCCACCATCGGTCTTGCGTCGATGGCCTATGGCCGGGGTGGCGTGAAGATCACCGGTGGCGAGGTCTGGGTCAACGGACGAGACATTCTGAAAGCCAGTCTGGGGGATATCCGGAACCTGCGCGGGGGCGAAGTTACCTACGTGTCTCAATCCGCCGCCGCGTCCTTCAACCCTGCCAAAAAGATCATGGATCAGGTGATCGAAGCGTCTGTCGAACACAAGAAATTCTCGCGCAAAGAAGCGGAAGCCCGCGCACGGGAGCTGTTCGCCAAACTGGGTCTGCCCGACCCGGATAACATCGGCGAACGCTATCCGCACCAAGTCTCAGGCGGTCAGTTGCAGCGCTGCATGACTGCACTGGCACTGTGCCCCGAGCCTGATCTGGTGGTGTTCGACGAACCAACCACAGCGCTGGACGTGACCACGCAGATCGATGTTCTGATGGCGATCAAGGAAGCCATTGCCGACACTGGCGTTGCCGCGCTTTACATCACCCACGATCTGGCCGTCGTGGCGCAGGTGAGCGACGACATCATGGTGTTGAAAATGGGGGACACCGTTGAATACGGCACCACCGATCAGATCATCAACAATCCGCAGGAAGAGTACACGCAGGCGCTGGTCTCTGTGCGCTCGATCGACCACGAAGAGAAACAGCCGACATCGGAACCGGTGCTCAGCGTTGACGGTATCACCGCGCGCTACAAGGGGCTGAATTTCGACGTGCTGCACAACGTCAATGTCGAACTTCATCCGGGTCAGACCTTGGCGGTCGTGGGAGAATCCGGTTCGGGCAAGTCGACGCTGGCGCGGGTGATCACCGGCCTGCTGCCACCACGCGACGGCGAAATCACCTTTGCCGGTCGCAAGCTCTCGCCCGATCTCAAGGGGCGGACCCGCGAAGACCTGCGCGAGTTGCAGATGATCTACCAGATGGCTGACGTGGCAATGAACCCGCGTCAGACCGTGGGCACGATCATCGGTCGCCCGCTGGAGTTCTACTTCAACATGCGCGGGGCCGAAAAGCGCAAACGGATCATCGAACTGCTGGATGAGATCGAACTGGGCGAGAAGTTCATCGACCGCTATCCAGCGGAACTGTCCGGTGGTCAGAAACAGCGTGTGTGCATCGCACGATCGCTGGCCGCGAAGCCCAAAATGATCATCTGTGATGAGGTCACTTCGGCGCTGGACCCACTGGTGGCGGATGGCATTCTCAAGCTGCTGCTCGACCTGCAAAAGATCGAGAACGTGGCCTATCTGTTCATCACTCACGATCTGGCGACGGTGCGTGCAATCAGCGACAGCATCGCAGTGATGTATCAGGGGCGTGTTGTGCGCTACGGTCCCAAATCGCAGGTCATGAGCCCGCCGTTTGACGACTATACCGACCTGCTTCTGAGTTCGGTGCCCGAGATGCAGTTGGGTTGGCTGGAAGAGGTTGTGGCCCATCGCAAGATGGAAAGCGCCGGAAACTGATCCGCTGCCACGAAAGGAATCCGGCGGGTCTCGGCCCGCCGGTCTTTGTTTGATCTAAGCCTGCGGACCGTAGCGCTGATGGTGCCGGGCCAAAACCTCGCTCAGCTCGTCCTGATAGCGCATGCCTTGCAGGGTTTGCTGCAACACTCCTTCACCGTCGAACAACAGCAGGGTTACGTGGGGCACGCCATATCGGTTGGCGAACCCGGCCCCGTCCTGCTGGCTGATATCGGCAACGAGATAGATTAAATCATCATCCTCGAACTGTTTCATTGCCTTGCGCGTTTCACGCTGCAACGCCGTACAGATCGAGCATTGCGGGTCATGCACCTGCACAACCACCGGCTTGCCTCTCCCGATCCGCGTCAGATCATGCTCAGCCTGCATGGCACGGACCGAGCGCGTCATGAAAAAGCCAGCGCTCCCGACCACGACAGCGGCAATCGCACCGTTGCGGGCAAGCCGCAGAACTTCCCTCCGGGACGTACCGTTTGCTTGAGCTTCCTTTGCCTTTTGCATTTGTGCTTTTTTGCGTTTTGAAATCTTTGCCATCACCCGACCCGCGCGATTATCCTTGATCGGAATCATAGTCGTTTGAGCAGATTGGCGAACTCACAATCCCGGCATCAAATCACAGCGGCTTCGTCAGGCAAGATGTCGTTTTTTGCGTTGCCGAACGGGGCATGCGCCGTCAAACAGGCATCACTAACAGCAAAGGATGCCTGACATGGACCGCAAACTCCTCCTCATTATTCTGGACGGTGTTCCGTGGCGCAATTTCCGCCGACTGTTTGGCAATCTGGAAGGCTGGGTCGACAGTGGCGAGGCGCAGGTCTGGAAGCTGCGCGCGGTGCTGCCCTCGACCTCGGCCAGTTGTTACGCCTCGATTCACACGGGCGTCACACCACAGCAGCATGGCTGCACCGGCAACGGCAACGTCTTCCGATTGAGCCACAAGGATGTGTTCAGTCAGGTCCGCGAGGTCGGTGGCGTGACCGGGGCGGTCACTCACAGCTACTGGTCGCAGTTTTTCAACCGGCATCCTTTCGACTACGTCCGCGATGTTGAATATGACGAGCCTGACAGCAAGACCATCAACCATGGTCGGTTCCACAGCATGACCGGCTATGGCAAGGCCAATCAGATGACGCCTTCGGATGTGGATCTGTTCGCCACGCTGACCAATCTCTGCCTGCGCTTCGGTCTGGATTACGGGATCCTGCACACTTGCACGCTGGACAGTATGGGTCATCGATTTTTTCACGATTGCGAGGAAATGGATCACGCCTGCTTTGTCGCCGATGAGATGCTGGCCCCCTTTATCCCACACTGGCGCCAACTGGGGTATGAGGTCATCGTGACAGCTGACCACGGACAGGATGAGCGTGGTCATCACGGCGGGCGTAGCCCATTGCAGCAGGAAACCGCGCTGTACTACTTCGGAGACGCCAAAGGCCCCGAAGCTGATGCCGTCATCGATCAACTGCAGCTGGCGCCGACGATCCTGAACCGTATGGGGGCACCGCTGGCCGACACGATGAAGGCCAAGCCCTTTCTGACGTGATCAATCGTAGGACCAGATCCCCTGACCCAAAGCCTCGATCGCAACCGAGATCCGTTCAAAGCTGTCCGCTGCGCGCTTGACCGAGTTTCGGGCGCGCAAATAGCCGTGGACCAGACCGGTCTCATTTATCCACTCAGCTTGCCCGCCTGCAGTTTTGATGGCCTCACAGTAATCCGACCCGTCATCGCGCAAAGGATCACAATCGGCTGTCACAACCACAGTGGGCGGAAGGTTTGAAAAATCACTGTCTTGCAACGGTGCGAATGTTGGGTCGCCTTCAGGGGCCGCCCCTGCGCACCGGGTCTTTTCGTAGAACAGCACCTCGTCACGAGTCAGCAACGGGGCCTGCGCGTGCTCCAAATACGATCCCTTGGACGTATCGCCCCCAAGTGCCGGATAGATCAGAACTTGCCCCAACACGGTCTCTAACCGTCCCCGAGCATGATGGGCTACCGCCGCCGCCAAAGTTCCACCGGCGCTGTCGCCTGCCAGCACCAAGGGGTCACCGAATTCCTCTGCGGCCCATGCCGTAGCGGTCCAGCTATCCTGAAACTGAACCGGATGCATGTGTTCGGGGCACAGACGATAGTCGACAGCAACGATCCGATACCCCGTCTGGACGCAAATCTCGGCGCAGACATCGTCATGACTGTCCAATCCTCCAACGACAAATCCCCCACCATGGAAATAGACGACGGTGCGTGTGGGTTGGCCTGCCCAATACAGACGGACCGGCACGCCATTGGCGGACCGGTCCTGTGTTTCTACGCCTTGCGGGCGGGGCTGGCGAAAATCCCGACACATCGCGTCATAGACCCGACGTTGGTCCATGATCGACAGTTCCACTGCGTCGTCAGGATAGCTTTCCGCCGTGCGTCTTATGAACGCCCAAGTTTCTTCATCGATCAGACGTTCATAATCCATGTTCCCTCCCGGTCAGGCAGCCCACTCCCATGGCCGGGTAAACGATCCCAGCACTTTGCTGACATCGTCCTCTGACGCGCCGTTCGCGTCAAGCTGTGCGACAAGACCGCGTTTCTTGTCATCGATTACCGAGACAACACGCGCATCGACGCCTGCACTTTCCAAAGCACCGTTGTACACCCGCGTAATGGCGTTCTTGCGCAGGTCAGGCTTGAAGACCTTGCCAACAGCGGTTTTGGGCAGTTCAGTCAGGATCGTCATATGCTTGGGCTGTGCAGCACGTTCGTGCACATGCACTTTGCAGAACTCCATCAGTTCCTCTTCGGTGACCGAGGCCCCTTCGATCAATTCGACGAAGGCGCAGGGCACCTCGCCCGAATGGGCGTCGGGTTGGCCAATGGCACCGGCAAAGGCGACGGCCTGGTGGCCCAAAAGTGCCTCTTCGATCTCGGCCGGGTCGATATTGTGGCCGCCGCGAATGATCAGATCCTTCGCACGACCGGTGATCCACAAGTACCCATCCTCGTCAAACCGCCCCAGATCGCCCGTGCGCAAATACTTGTCGAAATGGTAAAGATTCTCGTTCTTGTCGGCCTCGGTATAGGTGTTGCCCGCGAAGACGCCGGGGTTCGAGACGCAAATCTCACCGATCTCGTCCGCCGCGCATTCATTGGGTCCATCCGGACCGTCCTTGAGGATTTTGACATCCGTATACGGGAACGGAATACCGATCGAACCGATCTTCTTCTCACCATCCACCGGGTTGCAGGACACCAGACAGGTTGCCTCGGTCAGGCCATAGCCCTCGACAATGGTCACGCCGGTCGCTTCTTCAAAGCGTCGGAACAGTTCCACCGGCAGAGGGGCCGAACCCGAGAAGGCGGTCTTCACGGTCGAGATATCTGCATCCACCGGGCGTTGCATCTTGGCCGAAATTGCCGTGGGAACGGTGATGATAAAACTCACTTTCCAGCGTTCGATCAGTTTCCAGAAATTGTCGAACACACCGTCGCCGCGATATCCGGCCGGTGTCGGGAAGACCACATGCGCGCCTGACGACACGGCCGCCATCATGATCACGTGAACGGCAAAGACGTGGAACATGGGCAGCGGGCACATGATGACGTCGTTTTCGTCAAACAACAGCGTGTGACCCAACCAGCCATTGTAGACGAGGCCGGAATACTTGTGCTGCGCCACTTTTGGCATACCGGTCGTACCGCCCGTGTGGAAAAAACAGGCGACCCGATCTTCCTTGCCATCCTCAAAGTTCAATGTCTTGGGCTGCTTTGCCAGCTCGCGATTAAAACTTTTGTAATCCGCGTGGGCCAGTTTTTCCTTGTCGCCCATCTTTGGTCGCAGGAACGGCACCAGCCAGGATTTTGGCGGTGTGAGGTATCGGTTCAGGTCAATTTCGAGAATGGTGTTGACCTTTGGCGCATGGCGCACGGCTTCTTCAACCTTCTGCGCGACATCCGTTTTCGGGAAAGACTTCAGCGTCACAACAACCTTGGCTTCGGTTTCCCGCAAGATTGCCGCAATCTGCTCGGGCTCCAGCAGCGGGTTAATCGGGTTCACGATCCCTGCCACGGCTCCGCCCATCAATGTGATCAACGTCTCGTTGCAGTTGGGCAGCACATAGGCCACCACGTCCTTTTCACCAATCCCCAGCGAACGAAACAGGTTCGCTGCCTGATTGACCTGTCCCAGCAGGTCAGACCACGTCAGTGTCTCAGCTTTGTCATTGGGGCCTGACAGAAGTTGAAAGCTAACCGCGTTGTGATTTGGGAAATTCTTTGCTGTACGCGACAGCAACTGGTGAAACGTCACCGGCAGGTCACGCTCCTCCCACGGCATTTCCTGTTCAATCCGCTCTTTGTCTTCCTTCCCAACAAGGGGCATGTGGTTCCTCCCGGTATTTTTTTCTCCCGCGCGTCACGCGCGATTTTGATCCTTGATTAGATGGGATCACAACCTTGGCGACGCAAGCAAGGGCTTAGCCGTGGAAAAGCCAAAAATGTAGAATGACGCTACGACGCAACTGCGAATTTCCGTACGTCATTTACTCGGCGGCAACCCCGTCGGTGAATTGCAGGCGCGCCAGACGGGCATAGAGGCCATCCTGAGCCACCAGATCGTCATGGGTGCCCTGTGCGACGATCCGGCCGGCATCCAGTACGATGATCCGGTCTGCCTTTTTCACGGTGGCCAGACGGTGCGCAACGATCAGCGTCGTCCGTCCCGCGCGCATTTTGTCCACTGCCCCCTGAACCGCGCGTTCGCTTTCCGCATCCAGGGCCGAGGTCGCCTCGTCCAGCAGCAATACCGGCGCATCGCGTAAAATCGCGCGCGCTATGGCGATACGCTGCTTCTGGCCCCCCGACAACATCACACCGCGCTCGCCGACAAAGCTGTCGTAGCCGTCCGGCAACGCAGCGATAAAGTCATGGGCTGCTGCAGCACGCGCCGCAGATTCAACCTCGGCATCCGAGGCATCCAACCGACCGAACCGGATGTTTTCGCGGGCCGAGGCCGCAAAGATAACCGGATCCTGAGGAACCAGCGCGATGTGCTTGCGAAAGTCTGAGCGATCAAGGTCCTGAAGATCGGCACCATCCAACAGGACGCACCCGGAATTCGGGTCATAGAACCGCTGGATCAACTGAATGACAGTTGTCTTGCCTGCGCCCGATGGACCAACAAACGCAACGGTTTCGCCCGGATTGACATGCAGGGACAGCTTGTCCAGCGCCACCACATTGGGCCGCGCTGGATAGCGGAAGGTCACATCCTGAAACTTGATATCACCCCGTACAGGCTGCACCAACGATTTTGCCTGCGACGGATCTTCAACCGTGTCTTCTGCGTTGAGGAGTTCAACCAACCGCTCAGTCGCACCAGCCGCGCGTTGAAGCTCGCTCCAGATCTCGGACAAGGCGGCAACCGATCCGGCCATGATGATCGAGTAGATCACGAACTGGATCAGAACACCTTCGGTCATGACCCCGTTGCGCACATCATTGGCCCCCATCCAAAGCACACCAACGATGCCGGAAAACACCAGAAAGATCACGATGACAGTCAGAACAGCCCGCGTCTGAATGCGCCGCAGAGAAACGACATAGGAGGTTTCGGTCATATCGCCAAACTGCTGGCGGCTGGCCTGTTCGTGGGTAAAGGCCTGCACGGTCTGCACCGCGCCCAACGCCTCACCCGCGTTGCCCGAAGACGCAGCGATCCAATCCTGATTTTCGCGGCTGATCACCCGTAATCGACGACCGAGAACCAGAATCGGCACGACGACAACCGGGATCAACAACAGAACCAATGCCGTCAGCTTTGCCGAGGTCAGCAGCATCAGCGCAAGCCCGCCAAAGAACAGCAATATGTTGCGCAGCGCAATCGATACGGATGATCCCAAGACCGATTGGATCAGCGTTGTATCCGTGGTGATGCGGCTCAGAACTTCACCGGTCAGGATGCGCTCGTAGAATTCAGGGCTCATGCCAATGACGCGGTCGAAGACAGCTTTGCGAATGTCCGCAACCACGCGTTCACCCAGACGCGTCACCAACGCATAGCGAACGCCTGTCCCAACGGCCAAAATGCCCGCGATACCCAAGGCGGCCAGAAAGTACCACTCCAGCAGCTCTCCATCCTTGATGCGAAAGTTGTCCACCACGCGCCGCACAGCCAGTGGCAAGCTTAGCGTCATGCAGGCCGTCACAACCAGCGCCATGAACGCGCCGGCCATCAGCAACCGATACGGCCTCATAAAGGGCCAAAGCGCGGCCAGAACACCCAGTTTCTTGGAACCTGCTCGTTCTTCGCTGGCTCCCGGCGCGGGTGCGGTCGTCGAGCTGGCTGTCTGTCTCGCCATATGGGGCCCTTACATCGTCAACAGTGCTTGAGTGACTGTTTCTTGGCGATAGTGGCCCCTAGGGTCAAGCGGCAGGACATGAATTGGCGACTTGAACGGGCCATTTGACGCAGGAATTGCTGGGCTAGGGTGAAGCGCGCGGGTCGAGGCACACCAACTTCGCATGCGGGGATACCAAGGGCAGCAATGCCGCGCATTGATAACGATGCCAACAACTTGACCAAAACTCTTTGGCCCAACTTTCCCAGATCACATTCGATGCTGAAGTCTTTGGAGCGGGTAGACGGAATCGAACCGACATAGCCTGCTTGGAAGGCAGGGGCTTTACCATTAAGCTATACCCGCTCAGGGTTGCGCCTTCCTATGTGATGGCCAAGAAGGCGTCAAGAGCGAACTATCAGCCGGTCGAAATGACCCCCATGAAAGGCTGTTTTGGATTGCACGAGGCTGATATGACACAAGGTGTTCTGCTCGATATTGCAGGAGTTCTGTATCAGGGCGACCGACCGCTGCCTGGCGCTGTGGAGGCAATATCGACCCTCCGGAATGCCGGTCTTCCAATCCGCTTTCTGACAAACTCCACACGTCGACCAAAGCGCTCGATCCTGAAGAAACTTCGGGGATTCGGACTTGACGCGTCATCGGACGAAGTCCTCACCCCTGCAGCCGCGGCGTGTGCCTGGCTCAAGGAAAATGGCTATGCTCCGCATTTGCTGGTTCATCCTGATCTGGAAGAAGACTTCGCAACCTGTCAGACGTCAGGCCCTTGCGCGGTCGTCGTCGGAGATGCCGGGCAATACTTCACCTATGAAAGGTTGAATACGGCCTTTCGCCTGATCAATGGTGGCGCCCCCTTTCTCGCCTTGGCTTCCAACAGGATCTTTCGCGATGTGGATGGTGACCTCAGCATGGATGCAGGCGCCTTCGTTCGAGCACTTGAGTATTCAAGTGGAACAAAGCCCCTTCTCTTTGGCAAACCTGCACCGGCTTTTTTCCACTCTGCAGCGCAAAGCATGCAACTAGAGCCCGCCAACGTCACAATGATCGGTGACGATGCCGAAAATGACATCGCAGGCGCTTTGAAAGCGGGTCTGGAAGCAGCTATTCTTCTTCGGACCGGAAAATACCAACCTGAGGACGAGACACGTTTTGAACCTCGGCCTTCGTCAACACAAGATAACATTCTATCTGCTGTCAATTGCTTGGTTGAAGGGCACGTTTGACTGACCCTTGATTGCAAATCTCTCGGCCAGAGCGAGATCTCTTGGCCGACGATCGGTGTCGGCGCGCGATCTCGCTGAGTTTCTGAAGGAGACGTGGCGCGCTACGCGCGTAAAGTAGATTTGGCGACAAATCCGAATGCTTGAAACTTGGATTGGGCGCCCAGACCGCCAAGAGCCATTGAAAAACATGGGAAAAGGACGACGGACACCCAAAGTCGCCAGGATCAACTGCGATAGCGGCAACGGCACGAGATTTCCACCTAGCCCAGCCTAGTGCCACTTTTCTGCCGGATCGCTGTCCGCGTAACCGCGTAAGGTTTCGATGTCGGATATCTCGGCATGGTTTCGGGAAATCTTGACCCCAACGGGTTTCAATCGCGAGAATGCCCGGCTGAGGCTCTCTGGTTTCATTCCCAAACGCCCGGCAATCAGCATCTTGTCGTAAGGCAGTTCGACCTCGCACTCGCCCTCTTCTGCTTCACACAAGGACAGCAGAAACTCTGCAACCCGCTGCGCCCCGGTTTGCGCCTTGAGCTGTTCAAGCTGAGCCACCAGAGAATGCAAATGCGTAAATGTCGAAGCGAGAATGGAAATTCCAATCTGGGAATCCTCTTTCATCAGCGACACAAGAACCGGGCTTGGAATGTGCATGACATCACATGCCGAGACTGCTTCGGCTGACACCGGGTAGGGAACGTTTCGCAACGCCACGGCCTCGCCAAAGCTTTCACCTCGGGTAAAGACGCTTACAACGGCCTCGGACCCGGTCGGTGACATGCGAAACAGCTTGACCCAGCCCGAAAGCACGACATGCACCGCTTTGGCCTCTTCTTCCTGCAGGAAAATCGTCTCGCCCCGGTCGTAAGTCCGCCAGATCGCGTGGCTCAGCAAAGTGTCGACATGCTGTTCCGGCAGACTGCGCAGCAAAAGTGATTGCCGTGCAACCGCTTTTTGAACTTCATGTGCCACGAAGGTATCCCCTCTCCTTCGCCGGTTTCTCGGACCGGTCCTTTCTTGTGATACCAGCTATGGCAAATGGTTGTAAGACGCACCCGTCTTTTCCAAGCCCGGAACTTGACTATTGTCATGTATCGCCCCCCGTTCACGCCATAGTGTCGGCCCAAAGCCAGTTGTCCGGGGAGCATCTCAGATGGATTTCGAGCGATTTTTCAGCCAAAGCCTTGACGCCTTGCGGGACGAGGGAAACTATCGTGTTTTCATTGACTTGCAACGCCACTGCGGCGCGTTTCCCAATGCAAGACAGACCGATGGATCAATCGCACGTGACGTACGCATCTGGTGTTCAAACGACTATTTGGGAATGGGGCAGCACCCGGCCGTGATTTCGGCGATGCATGAGACGCTGGATCGGTGCGGTGCCGGTGCGGGCGGGACCCGGAACATCTCGGGCACCACACATGATCACGTTTTGCTGGAATCCGAACTGGCCGATCTGCACGGGAAAGAGGCCGCCCTGCTGTTCACCTCCGGGTACGTATCGAACTGGGCGGCGCTGGGAACTCTGGCCGCTAAAATACCCGGTCTGATCGTATTTTCGGATGCGCTGAACCATGCGTCGATGATCGAGGGTATTCGCCATTCACGGGCGCAAAAGGTGATCTGGGCACATAACGATCTGGCAGATCTTGAGGCGAAACTGGCCGTGGCCGACCCGGAAGCCCCCAAGATGATTGTCTTTGAATCGGTCTACTCGATGGACGGTGACATCGCTCCGATCAAAGAGATTTGCGATCTGGCAGACAAGTATGGCGCCATGACCTACCTTGATGAGGTCCACGCCGTTGGCCTCTATGGCCCGCGCGGCGGCGGTATTGCCGAGCGTGAAGGGTTGATGGACCGCCTAACCGTAATCGAAGGCACGCTTGGCAAAGCCTTTGGTGTCGTCGGCGGATATATCGCCGCCTCGGCTGCCTTGTGTGATTTCGTACGCAGCTTTGCCAGCGGGTTCATCTTTACAACTGCCCTGCCGCCGTCGATTGCAGCCGGAGCTGCGGCATCGATCCAGCATCTCAAACACTCCAGTACCGAGCGTGATCTGCAAAAAACCCGCGTCGCACAAGTTCGGGCCCGATTGGATGCCGAAGGTATTCCGCATTTACCCAACCCTAGTCACATCATTCCGGTGACGGTGGGGGACCCGGTGAAGTGCAAATTCATCTCGGACATGCTGCTGGAAGAATTCGGGATCTACATTCAGCCCATCAACTACCCCACGGTGCCCAAAGGCACGGAACGGTTGCGGATCACTCCGTCGCCCGTCCATACCAACGCAGATATCGACCATCTTGTTGGTGCCCTGTCGACCTTGTGGCACCGCTGCCAGATCGCGCGGATGCCGATGGCCGCTCAATAAACAAAGCCTCCCTTTGCTTTGCGACCTGCCGCCCTTTTGTGGGCGGCTTTTTTTACACCAGATACAGGCCGAAAATCACTAGGGCAAATGCTACAAACACCATGGTGAAACCCCGCAGCCAGGCCGGGCTGGTCGAGAGGTCCAGATAGCGGGCGAGGATGACGCGGCATTTCAACGTCGCGAAGGTCAGAATTCCGGCACCCAAAAGCGTGGCTGGTATCGGCAGCAGGGTCAACGCTGCGGATGCAACGCTGAGTATCAGCAGGAAAAGCCATGCTCGGACCAGATGGTTCGATGCCCGGCTGCGAGAATAGCTTGGCAAAGATGAAGCTGCGGGCATCGACATCATCCCAGAAGGTAGATCACGGGGAACAGCATGATCCAAACCAGATCAACCATGTGCCAGAACTGTGCGCCTGCTTCGATGTTGCGGGGGTCATCACGCCAGGCAACCAGCAGCAGGATGCCGACGCCCGCCAGCACATGCGCCGCGTGAAACCCGGTGAGCAGGTAGTAGAACAGGAAAAAGGGGTGGGTCTCGAATGTGATACCCTGCGCGGCCTTTCCTGCGTATTCCGCGCCCTTGATGATCAGAAACACCAGGCCCAATACGGCGGCTGCGATCAGCGCCACGCGGGCTGCACCCCGACTCGCAGCCTGTCGCCAGCGCAAGGCCTGAGCAGCCAGATAGCCAGAGGTGACCAGCACCGCCGTATTGAGCGCCGCCCCAGTTCGATACAGGTGCGATTGCGCGTCGGCAAATCCAGCAGGATCAGTCAGGCGGACACCCATGAATGCAATCAGACCAGCGCCGAACACCAGCAGTTCCGAGATGATCAGCACCCACATCAGCAACTCGCCCGGAAGCTCGTCGATCAGAGAAGACTCGGTCATGCGCCAACCAGTTGGCGGTAGATTTGCGGCAATGCCAGGGTCAGGCGATGCGGGTCCGGAATAACGGCAAAACCGCCCTGTCCAAACATCCGGGGGAACCAGCTTTTGCCGGTCTTGTCGATGGTAACGCCAAAGACCGATTGTCCGGTGCGACGTGCTTCGCGGACAGCTTGTCGCGTGTCTTCGATGCCGTGGCGGCCTTCGTAGTGGTCCAGATCGTTGGGTTTGCCGTCAGTGATCACCAGCAGCAGCCGGCGTTTGCGCGATTGAGTGGACAGATCAGCCGAGCAATGACGGATCGCCGCGCCAAGCCTTGTATAGTGGCCCGGACGCAGCGAAGCGATGCGCTGCTCGACCACCCCGCCCATCGGCTCATCGAACCGTTTGCAGCGCTGGATATAGACGCGCTGGCGTTTCAAGGAACTGAAGGCATGGATCGCAAAGTCGTCACCGCAGGCGTTCAAACCCCAGGCAAGCGCAGCCAGCGCCTCGCGCTCGATATCGATCACGGCACGGCCAGTGACGGCGCTTTCGGTCGAACGACTGACATCCAGCAGGATCGAGACAGCCAGATCGCGCGCCTCGGGGCGAGATTGCATCCATATCCGTTCAGTCCCTTCACCATTCGCACAACGATCAACCTGCGCCCGAACGGCGGCTTCGACGTCCAACTGATCGCCATCCAGATGGCCACGTGTCATGACACGGCCCGGACGCAGCGCTTCGAACTGGCGTTTGACAGCGCGGATGCGGCGGGCGGTTGCAGGGTCTTTACCGAAAGTGGCGGCATCGTCACGGATCTCGGCATCCGAGAGCAGAACGTTCACGTGGTCGGGCAGGTATTGCCCCGTGCGCACGTCCCATTCGGGATAGAGGATGCGGCCAGACAGACGCTCGCGGTTTACATCCTCCGGCGCCAAGTCCAGATGAAGTTTCAGCTTGGTCGGAGGTGCCTTGGAGATCTGTCCGAGGCCGATCTCTTCCTGATCGTCGGCAGCCTTCTTGGCGTTGTCGGGATCGTCATCGTCGATGCGGCGGTTGATATTCAGGAACTCGGCCCAGCTGAGGATGGCTTCGAATTTGTGCAGGATGAAACTGTCGCTGCGCTCGGCCTGGTCTGATTTACGGCGGCGGGCACGGTGGGTTTTTTCGCCGGAGTCATCGGGCGGACCTTCGGTATCAGGGTTTTCCACCTCACTATGTTCCGAGAATCCAACGGCCCGCAATTCTGGCCACAGGGGAACCGGGCGCATCGGTTGATAGTTGCGCGGGGCGATCAGGTCATCGTCCAATGCCATAAGTTGTTTGGCTTTTTCCGACAGCGGCTGACGGTCGTCTAGATTATGTCTGATCAGTTCTTCGACTGCTGCCTCAACAGGCGGCAAGCTGGGGACGTCGCGTTGATGCAGCACGCCCTTGCAAAGCTCTGCATAAAGCGGGCGCAGGCCGGGGGCGTCGTCCAATGTCGCCGCAACCATGCTCTGCGCCGCGATCAGGCTGCGCAGATCGGCGCGCAGAGGGTCTTCTTCGTCAATTCGGGGTCCGGCATGGGCCGACGCAGCCGCCAGCCAGACATAGAGCGCACCATTGGCTTTGCGCGCGGGGAAAACGGCCAGCCGGTCCGGCAGGCGCAACACCTCGCCATCGAACGAGGCGCGCGGCATCAACTCGGCCTCAGCGCCCAGGCGGCGACGCCAGCTTAGACGGTGGCGCGAAACTTCGGGTGAGACCGGGCGCAATTCAACGCCCGGGCTACCCCCCAGACCCCTAAAGAGAACGGCCAGCCGCCCCGCGACCTGTGTCAGGTCGACCGCGGCTCCATCGTGCACCTGAGGTGCGTCGAGGCGGCTGGCAAGGGTGTGCCACAGTTTCCCGATCGTTTCTTCGGGTTCCCATGGCTCAAAATCGATCCTGACCATCGGCCGGCCTCACCCAAAGACAGCAGTGACAAGATCGAGGAGCCCGCGTTTTATATCCTCATCATCGGTCAGAGGTTCGATCATAGCGGCAAGGATGGCGCGGTCGGTGGACATGCCTTGTGCAATCAGTGTCGCGGCATAGACAACCAGGCGGGTGGAAACGCCTTCCTCAAGATCCTGACCCTTAAGCCCGCGCAGCTTGTTCGCCAGGCGGATCAGCGGTTTGCAGCGGTCAAGCGGCAGCCCGCTTTCCTGCGCAACAACTTCGGCCTCCATCTCGGGCGACGGGAAGTCGAACTCCAGCGAGATGAACCGTTGTCGGGTCGAGGGTTTCAGGGTTTTCAGGATGTTCTGGTAGCCGGGGTTGTAGGAGGCCACCAGCATGAAGCCGGGGGCAGCCTCAAGCTCTTCGCCGGTGCGATCGATCGGCAGGATGCGCCGGTCGTCGGTCAGCGGGTGCAGCACGACGGTGACGTCCTTGCGGGCCTCGACCACCTCATCAAGGTAGCAGATCGCGCCTTCACGCACCGCCCGGGTCAGGGGGCCATCGACCCAGACGGTTTCTCCACCCTTCAGCAGGTAACGACCGATCAGATCGGCAGCCGCCAGATCGTCGTGGCAGGCCACTGTATAAAGCGGACGGCCAAGGCTGGTGGCCATATGGGTCACAAAACGTGTCTTGCCGCAACCTGTCGGCCCTTTCAGCAGAACCGGCAGATTGTTGGTATAGGCGGCGGCGAACACATCGCATTCATCGCCCTGGGCCAGGTAGAAGGGGGCATTTGCCGCCCCCTTTTTCAGTTGCATGGAGCCGTCCATATTCATCACTCCGCAGGGGTTTCGACGGCGCCGGGTTCAATGATCTCTTTCCGGGGAACCCAGATCGAGTAGATGAACAGCAGCGCACCAAGGACCACAACCACACCAGAGCCGAGACGCATCCAGTAGAAGATCGCGATCTGGTCCTGAACATCCATGAAGTAGTCTCCGACCACACGCTGCATGTGCGTCTGCACGGTTCCGCCGAAGGTCAGGACAAAGGTCATGAAGACCATGCCGCTGGTCATCAGCCAGAACGACCCCATGTTCAGCACCTGATTGTAGGGATCACGGTTCTTCAGGATCGGCATCGCATAGCTGAAGATCGCCAGATTGAGGCAAACATAGGCACCGTAGAAGGCAAGGTGACCGTGTGCTGCCGTGATTTGCGTGCCGTGGGTATAGTAGTTCACCCCATGCAGCGTGTGCAGGAAGCCCCAGACACCGGCCCCGAAGAAGGCAAGCGTGGCACAGCCCAGCGACCACAGCAATGCGGCCTTGTTGGGGTGGTCACGACGTCCTTTCCAGACCATCACAAAGGCAAAGGCCATCATCGCAAAGAACGGGATCACTTCGAGGCTCGAAAAGATCGACCCGATCCATTGCCAGTAGCCCGGGGTACCGATCCAGTAGTAGTGGTGACCCGTGCCAAGAATGCCCGAGAACAGCGCGGCAGCGACAATGACATAGAGCCATTTCTCGACCACCTCACGGTCGACACCCGTCAGCTTCAGCATCAGATAGGCCAGGATTGAGGCCATGATCAGTTCCCACACACCTTCGACCCACAGGTGGACGACGTACCACCAGTATTGCTTGTCCAAAGACAGGTTGCCCGGGTTGTAAAAGGCAAACAGGAACAGCAGCGCCAGACCCCACAGGCCCAGCAGCAGGATGTTGGTAATGGCGGTCTTCTTGCCCTTCAGAACGGTCATCGACACGTTGTAAAGGAACATCAGCGCGGCCACGACGATGCCCACCTTGACCCATTTGGGCTGCTCAAGGAACTCGCGCCCCTCTTTGCCCAGCAGCCAGTTGCCTTCGAACAGGTTGAAGACATAGGTCACAACAACGCCCAGCGTGCCGACCACAAGGATGATCAATTGCAGATAGGCCAGCGTTGGCGAATGGATATCACGCTCGGATTCCTCGGGGATCAGGAAATAGGCCGCACCAAAAAAGCCCAGCAGCAGCCAGACGATCAAAGAGTTGGTGTGCAGCATCCGCACGATATTGAACGGCAGAAGATCACTCAGGAAGTTCGGGAATACATAGATGAAACCGGCCAGAAGGCCGCCGATTACCTGTATCGCGAACAGGGCCATCGCTACCGCAAAGTAGGCGTAGGCGATTTTTTGGGTTTCGTATTTCATTGCTCTGTTCCCTTTCTCAGCCTGCCTCATTGGGCGGCCAGCCCTGCGCGTCGATATTGTCGGTCCAGATCAGGAAGTTGGTCAGATCGCGGATATCTTCGTCGCTGAGGTTGAAATTGGGCATTTGCCGACGACCGGGAATGCCGGTCGGCTGTGCTTCCATCCAGCCTTTGAGGGCTTCAAAGGCTGATTCCGGGTCGTCCAGCACACCCCAGCGCGTCATCACATTCGCGACTTCGGGCGCGAAGTAAGCGCCTTCGCCCATGATTGTGTGGCAGTTGATGCAGGCGTGTTTTTCCCAGACATGCTTGCCGCGGATCACACTTTCATCAAGTTTTGCCGAGTTTTCGGAGTTGACGATGTACAGGTGCGAATGGGCCGACAGGGCCAGAAAGATGAGGATGAAGAACAGGGACCCGCCATAAAATATGTTGCGAGCCATGCTCTTTGTCATGACTTCTCGCATTGCGCTCTCCTTTGCGCAGATTAGCTTGTATCGTTAGAATGGCGGCCGGGTCCCTCGCCTGCCTTAACGAAAGTCAAGACCAATTTCCCGAAAGCGTAAGGTATTTGAAAAGCTTGGTTTTTCAGGCAACGCGCGGTCCGGTCAGGGCAGACCACATGGCGATCAGGTAGAGTGCAAAGGCTGCAACCCAAAGCCCATCAACTATCAACATCGCGGTCAGGTAACCGGTGCTCAGATCCGACCCAACCCATCTGAGAATCGCAGCCAGTGCCATCAGCCCATAGGCCAGCACCATCGGCGTCGGCGCAATCAACGCGCGTCCGCTGTGACCCAACGCAGCGCGGCTCATGACGGCCAGCGTCATGCCGCCAAGACAGCCAATGCCCAGCACATGCAAAGCCGCGATCTCATTGCCGACGCCCAGCAGCGACAGACCCCAGAGGATCAAACCCAGCGCAAGCATTCCCAGCCCGATGTGCAGGGCAACAAGAATAGGCTGCCTCAGGGCCCAAACAGAGCGCCAACGGCTCATACGCAAAAACTGTACCAAGCCCAGCACAAAGGCAACCACGCCAGTTTCAACGCTGGCCCCCAAGACCAATAGGCTAATCGGCAGCAGAAGCGCGATGACCAGTCCGGCCTTGTCAAGAACGGCCACCGAGACCGGCCATGCCTCTTCCGGTGCGCCGTCACGTATCATCGCGTTGCGGGTAAAGGCGGGTGTGATCCGACCGCCCAGAATCGCGATCATGGAACACAGTGTCAACAAACCGGCCCGCAGACCCAGATCGACCGTGTCACTTGTGACCCCAATCCATTCCAGGTGCGTCAGAAGATTGGCGACCCAGAGCAAGCTGAGCAGCAACAGGAAAACCATGTTCTGCGGTTTTGGGCGCCGGGTCAGTTGGGTCGCGATCTTCACGGCCAGAATCGGCACGAAGGCCAAATCAAGCACCGCGACCAGAACAGGCGGCAGCTCTGCGGAACACCACATTGCCAATCGCCCCGCCAGCCACAGACCGGCCGCCAACGTTATGAAGCGCGCGCGTGCATCAGGTGCTCCGGTCCAGTTCGGCACAGCCGTCAGAAAGAAACCGCCCAGCGCAGCAGTGGCATAGCCGAAAATCATCTCGTGCGCATGCCACATCGGTGCGGTCATCGCATAGCTGGTGTCCGAATAGGAAACTGCGCCGGTCTGGACCAACAACCAAACCCCCCAGACACCACCAACGAACAGACCGTAAAATCCGGCCGACAGAAAAAAGATCCGGAACCCCTCGCCGAAAACCCGCGCGATGACTGCCGACATGCCTGCTCTCCTCGGCTTTGGTGACCACGCTATTGAGCGTAATTAGGTTCGATGCCGGGTCACTTAACCGAAATCAAGCCAACCTAAACATGCCTCGGAAACCCTTATTTTGTTGGGGTAAATCTGGTCCCTACGCACAGTTTCGCGGCTGCCGTTGACTTTCGTCAAGGATGACACCTGCGTGTTGCCCCAGTCTTTGAGCTGCCTCACCAGCAAATGGAGAGTGATCATGTCACTTGGAATCAGCTACAACAAAACTGGCCGCGCCTTCGGGGTCGGTTTGGCGATGCTGCTGGGCAGCGTCGCTGCACCGGTCTTTGCCGAAGAGCCAACCCTAAGCAAGGAAGCCTTTGAATCCTCGAAACAACTCTATTTTGAACGCTGCGCCGGGTGCCACGGCGTGCTGCGCAAAGGAGCGACGGGCAAAAGCCTTGAGCCTATGGTTGAAACGAAGAACGCCGATGGCACTGTAACCGAGTCCGGGACCCTGAAACTGGGACAGGACCGGCTTGAGAAGATCATCGCCTGGGGTACCGAAGGCGGGATGAACAATTTCTCGGACGTCATGAACGAGGACGAGATCCGCGACATGGCGACCTATATCCAGATGGAGCCGCCCAAACCGCCCGAGATGTCGCTTGAGCAGATGATGGCGACCCGCAAGGTTTACGTCGAACCCGAAGACTACCCGACCGAGCCACTGCATGGCCGCAACTGGGAAAACTTCTTTGTGGTCATTGAGCGTGACGTGGGCAAGGTGGCCGTGATCGACGGCGACACCAAGGAAGTGCTGGCCCATATTCCGACCGGCTACGCTGTGCACGTTCTGAAAGCGTCCGAGCACCATAAACTGGAAGAGCCGGAAAACCCGGGGCGCTTCTGGTACACGATGGGCCGCGACGGCAAGATGACCAAGATCGACCTGTGGCAAAACCCCGAGAACATGCTGGTTGCCGAGGTCAAAATCGCCTATGACGCCCGCGACGTGGCCGTATCGGGTGATGGTAAATACGTGATCGGTGGCGGGTACTGGCCCCCTCATTTCGCCATCGTTGACGCCGAAACCATGGAGCCCAAAAAGGTCGTCTCGACCCGTGGTGTGAATGTGGACGGAGACTATGTGGAAGAAAGCCGCGTGGCCGCCATCTACACCACCCCGAACGAGCCCACATGGATCGTCGCGGTCAAGGAACTCGGCCAGCTTTGGCAGGTGGACTATACCGATCTGGACAACCTGAGGATCGACAAGATCGACAGCGCCAAGTTCCTGCATGACGGGTTCTTTGATCCAACAGGGCGCTACTTCCAGATTGCCGCAAACGCGTCGAACAAGATGGTCGTCGTAGACACCCAGACGCATAAGCTGGAAGCCATGATCGACACCGCTCCGCTGCCGCACCCCGGCCCGGGCGCCAACTGGGAAGATCCCAATTGCGGTCCTGTTGCCGGAACAACCCATCTGGGTGAAGGCACGGTCACCGTTTGGGGCAACGACCCCGAAGGCCACCCGGATCAGGCCTGGCAGACCTGCTATGAGGTCGAAACCGACGGACCCGGTCTGTTCATCCGGACCCACCCGACCTCGGACTACATCTGGGCCGACCAGACCAAGCACCCCGAGCCTGAAATTCAGCAATCGGTGCAGGTCATAGACAAGGCAACCGGTGAGATCGTGAAAACGATCCAGATTACAGAGGAGGAAGGCAACGTCGCCGTCCACTTCGAGTTCAATCAGGACGGTTCCGAGGTCTGGGTGTCCAAATGGAACCGCTCGACTTCGAAAGAACCAAACGGTGAGATCGTGATCTACGACGCCAAGACGCTGGAAGAGATCGGTCGCGTTAAGGGGCTGTTTGCGCCCACCGGCAAGTTCAACGTCTACAACCGTTCGAACCACGTCACCTGATGAAGTCAGTAAACAAAATTCGAAAGGGCGGGCCCCTCGCCCGCCCTTTCCTTGTTTGACGTATCAGCCAAATCCACAGGCCTGACTTCCAGGGCCAGAGACGAAAGCCAAAACGGAGACCGGACATGACCTCCGAACCGGAAAAGAAAAAACCAATCTGGCGCCGGTATTTCCTGTGGGGAATGCCCGTCGCCGGTATCGCCGCAGCCTTTGCGGGCGGCATCATCTTCTGGGGCGGGTTCAACACCGTCGTCGAAGCCACCAATACAGAACCCTTTTGTCTGTCCTGTCACGAGATGCGGGATTACGTCTATGAGGAATACAAAGGGACCATCCATGACGTGAACCGGTCTGGCGTCGGTGCAGTCTGTTCCGACTGTCACGTGCCCAAGGACTGGACGCACAAGATGATCCGCAAGGTCAAAGCGACCCGAGAGCTGTATGGCAAAGCCGTGGGGTCCATCAGCACGCCCGAGAAATTCGAGGCCAAGCGCGTCCATCTGGCCATGAACGAATGGGAACGGATGAAGTCAAACGACTCGCGGGAATGTCGCAACTGCCACGATTTCGAATCCATGATGCCCGAATTCCAGAAACCGCGGGCACGGCAACAGCATCTGAACGCGATGGAAGTCGGACAGACCTGTATCGATTGCCACAAGGGGATCGCCCACTCTGACCTGCGTGACCGCGCGGGTGACGAGTATCTGGAAAAGTTGGAAGCCCCCAACCCTGCCTTTATTCGCCAGATCCCGCCGGAATACCTGGCCAGCCTCGAGCGGATACAATCCAAAGAAGCTGCTGACGCAGAAGCGGAGAAAGTCGCGAAACAAGCACAGCTGGACTCGGTTCAGGCCCAAATCGCTGCGGCTGTGGATGCGGCTGTTGCGGAAGAGCGTGCCCAAGCCGCAGGCGAGGCCACTGCCACACCCTCGGGAGGTGGCAGCGATGTTGGCACAAATATCGATTGGGCCGCCATCCCCGGCGCGGATATGAAACTGTTCTATCCGGGGCAGGCCTCGTTCGAATGGGTGCAAAATGGCAGGTCTCATGGCGGCGCGCGCCCGCTGACCAAAGGTGGCGACAAATGCACCACCTGCCATGCCGCCGAGCTGGACGCGATCGGCACCAAGATCGTTGCAGGCGGCGAACTTGAACCAACCCCGATCCCGGGCAAACGCGGCGTGATCGAAGCAACCGTGCAGGCCGCACATGATGAAGAGACCCTCTATATCCGCCTGCAATGGCCCGATGCGGGCCACAACCCCGCACCCTTTGTGGATGGCGGCAAGATGGACCCCGACAACCAGATCAAGGTGGCCATGATGATCACCGGCACCGGGATCGAGCTGGGCGATCAGGTGGGGTGCTGGGCCTCGTGCCATTCAGACAACAGCTATATGCCCTTTGATCCGGGTGCCGAGGCGATTGCCGCAAATGGCGATGTTGCGGGCCGCCTGAACACACAGAACACCGTGACCAAATACATCAGCGAAAGCCGGACCGAGGTCGAGATCAAAGGCCGGCGCGGCAAAGCCCTGGGTGGCTGGGACAAGCTACAGGCCGCCGATCAGATCGAGCAGTATCTGGCCGATGGCACCTATCTGGACCTGATGCGCGTCTATGCCGATGGCAGCGCCACCAATGGCTACCTGCTTGAGCAGCGCGTCGTCAATGACGGGGAAATCGCCGCTTCGGCCAGTCTGGATGGAGGTATGTGGACCGTGGTCTTCACACGTCCGCTGAATTCGGGTGCACCAGGAGACGTCCCGCTGACCGCTGGCCAGACCTATACCGTCGGCTTTGCCATCCACGATGACTTTGCCGCCGCACGGTTCCACCACGTGACTCTGGATACCAGCCTGGCGCTGGACGATGACAGCGCCTTCATCAACGTGGTCAAACAATGAAAAAAAGGGGCCGGGTAATCCGGCCCCTTCCGCTTAGAAGAGGAGACTTGGACGCATGAAACCCCAACACCTTCTTCCTGCGCTGCTGCTTCTGGCCGCGCCTGCTTGGGCGGATGAGACCGCCGAGCTGTGTGTCGAAGCAGAAGAGCGCTATGTCGAACTCTTCGGTCAACCTTCGTCCACCGTTGAGGAAGCCGAAGTTGTTCTGATGTACAAATACACCTTCTGCCCGGTCGAGCTTACGGTGAAGCCGGGTACGACCGTGCGCTGGGTGAACGTGGACAAACGCACCAGTCACTCGGTCCTTCTGAAAGATGGCAGCGAACCCGAAAGCGACCGGTTGTTTCCCGAGGAATCCGTTGATCTGACTTTCCTCGCGCCCGGTCCGCAGGAATATTTGTGCGGCCCGCATTGGGAGACACAAAACATGCTCGGCATGGTCAAAGTCGAACCCTGATTCGAGGCGAACAACAGGCAAGGCCGAAGGAGCGCGGACGCAAATCCCGCGCTCCTTAACTTTAGTCAAGGATACCGCGCACTGGATGCGCGACCCTTGCAGCACGACACGCCCGGATTGCCCAGCACCGTCGTCCAATCGTGCAGGAAAACCCGGGTTCCGAAGACATTCAGACCAAGCGAGTTTGCAGATGATCGGTAAGGTTTTTCTGATTGGCGCCGGCCCCGGTGACCCCGAGTTGATGACCCTGCGCGCCCTGCGGATGCTGCAAGAGGCCGATGTCGTCGTCTACGACCGTCTGGTCTCGACCGAGATTCTGGCGATGCACGCCGAGGGCGCGCGGTTGATCCCCGTGGGCAAAGCTCCGAAATGCCACACCGTATCTCAGGACCGGATCAATACGATCCTGCTGGAAGAGGCTCGCGCGGGACATATTGTGGCGCGCTTAAAAGGCGGCGACCCGATGATCTTTGGCCGCGGCTCGGAAGAAGCCGCCTATCTGCTGGCACAAGGTGTGGCTGTCGAATACGCGCCCGGTATCACCGCAGCACAAGGCGCGTCCAGTTCCACCGGTGTGCCATTGACCCATCGCGGGTTGGCCACGTCGGTGCAGTATGTCACCGGACACCGGCAGGCCGACAAGGTGCTGGATCTTGACTGGAAGCGGTTGGCAGACCCGGATTCGACGCTGGTCGTCTATATGGGCGTCGCCAATATCGGCCAGATCGCCATGTGTCTGATGACCGAGAACCTGCCCGGTTCTACCCCGGTTCTTGCTGTTGGAAATGCGACAACCCCAGAGGAGTGCCGCCTGGTGTCGCGGCTCGATCGACTGGCAGCGGATGTGCGCGAGGCGGAGTTAAGAGCACCCACGCTATTTATAATTGGCAAGGTGGTCTCGCTTTACGCGGAACGGCCTGTGACTGAATTGCTGGAGCAAGCCCATGGCTAAATTTGGTTCCCGCAGATCAGGGCCGCGACCAGTTGCCAGAAGGCACAAGGGATGGCCCGCGCGCGCCGTCCTCACGTCTGCCGTGCTTGTGGCCACAACAGCCTTTGCCGCCGACACGCTCGACCCGAACGCGCTGAAGCGCCTTGTCCATCAGGATTGCGGCTCGTGCCATGGCTTGTCACTGAAAGGCGGCCTTGGCCCCGATCTGCGGTCAGAGACGTTGGACCACTACGATCCCGAAATTCTGAGCAGCGTGATCCTCGACGGCATCCCCGACACCGCAATGCCACCCTGGAGGCCCTTGATCAGCGAAGAAGAGGCCGAATGGATCGCCCGCTACCTTCTGGAGTCACACGCAAAATGAAGCATCTCGTCCTTGGCTTTGCCGCTTCTTTGATGATGACTGCGGCCCATGCCGAACCTACCGCGACCGGAGATTTGGGGCTTGTGATCGAACGCGCCAACGGCTCGGTTCTACTGGTGGATCAGTCGGACCGCGCAGCACTGGCCCGGATCGAAGGGCTGGGCGATCTTTCACACGCATCACTGGTCTATTCGCCTGATGAACGCTTTGCCTATGTCTTTGGTCGTGACGGTGGCCTGACCAAGGTCGATATCGTCACCCGTCAGATCGCAAACCGTGTTGTGCAGGCAGGCAACGCCATTGGTGGTGCGATCTCGGATGACGGCACATTGGTCGCCGTGTCGAACTATGAGCCCGGCGGTGTGCGCGTCTTTGATGCGAACACGCTGGAGATGGTGGCCGATATCCCGACCGACAGCAAAACCATCGGACTGGTCGACGCGCCCGGTCGGCGGTTTGTCTTTACCATGTGGGATACCGGCGAGACCTGGATTGCCGACTTTGCAAAAGGCGACCCCAGGATCACCAGGATCCCCGACATGGGCAAAAACCCCTATGACGCGCTGATCACCGCAAATGGCCGCACCTATATCACCGGTCTGTTCGGCGAGGACGGCCTGACCGCACTGGATCTTTGGGCCGAAACGCCAGAGCCTATCCGCGTGCTGCCAAACTACGGTCGCGGGCAAGAGGAAATGCCGGTCTACAAGATGCCCCACCTTGAAGGCTGGGCACTGACGGGCCGGGAATTCGTTCTTCCTGCCGTCGGCCATCACGAGGTTCTCTGGATCGACTCAGACACATTGTCCGAGACCGGGCGCACCAAAACCCATGGCCAGCCGGTCTTTGCGATGGCGCGGCCCGACGGGCGGCAGGTGTGGGTGAACTTCGCCCACCCGCTGAACGACACCATTCAGGTCATCGACAGCGTCAGCAAGCAGATCATTCACGAATTCAAACCCGGTCCGGCGGTGCTGCATATGGAGTTCACACCGCGCGGGCATGAGGTCTGGATCAGCGTCCGCGACGCCAACAAGGTCATGGTCTACGACACGCGAACCTTCGAGAAGCTGCGCGAGATCGAGGCCGACAGCCCATCCGGCATCTTCTTCACCGCCCGTGCGCACAGAACGGGGCTTTGAGAGATGCAACATATCACCGACCCACTCGATCGCCGTCTGCTGGATGATTTCCAACGTGGTTTTCCCATCACCCAGCGCCCCTTTCAGGTCCTTGCCGACGCGCTTGGGCTGGATGAGACCGAAGTGCTCGATCGTCTGACGCGAATGCGCAAAACCGGGCGCATCACGCGGGTGGGCGCGACGATTGCCCCCGGCGCGGTTTCCGCCAGCACTCTGGCCGCAGTCGCCGCTCCGGACGCCCAGTTGGAAGAGATCGCGGCCCTGATTGATGCCGAGCCCGGCGTGAACCACAATTACCAGCGCGAAGATGACTGGAACCTGTGGTTCGTGGCCACCGGACCGGACCGCAACCATGTAGACGACACCCTCGCACGGATCGCGCACCGCACCGGGTTGCGGGTTTTGGACCTGCGACTGGTACGCCCTTTCAACGTCGATCTTGGATTCCCCATGTCAGGAGAAACCCGCACTGTCCCCGGCCCAAGAAAAGTAGACAGTTCGGCCATGCGAGATGGCGACCGCCCCCTGTTGCAGGCCCTCAGTTCCGGTCTGTCGCTGGTCTCAGCGCCATACGCTGCACTGGCCCAGACCTTACATCGCCGCACGGGCGACGTGATGGAGCGCATTGAGGCCCTGCACCATGCCGGGATCATCTCTCGTCTGGGTGTCATCGTGCGCCACCGCGCTTTGGGCTGGTCGGCCAATGCGATGGTGGTTTGGGACATGCCCGCAGAACAAGTTGGGGCGGCCGGTCCCGCGCTTGCCGCCCATCCCGGTGTCACGCTGTGCTATGAGCGTAACCCGGTCGAAGGTGTCTGGCCCTATCGCCTCTATTCCATGATCCACGCCCGCTCGCGACCCGAGGCGCTGAAGATTCTGGCCGGTGCCGAAGCCTTGCCCGAACTAACGGGTGCGCAAAACAAAGTGCTGTTCTCGACCCGGTGTTTCAAACAGACCGGCGCGCTGATCCAAACCCAAGAGGCAGCCGCATGACGTTGGATGACATTGACCGTGCGATCCTGAACCGGATGCAGGATGACCTGCCGCTGAATTCGCATCCTTACGCGATAATTGCTGCAGAACTTGGTGTAGCAGAGGCCGATCTGCTGACCCGTCTGAGCCGCATGAAAGACACGCGCGTGATCACCCGGTTCGGTCCTTTCTTTGACGCAGCGGCCATGGGCGGCGCGTTCTGCCTGTGCGCCATGGCTGTACCGTCCAAGGATTTCGAAACCGTCCTGACAAAAGTCAATGCGCATCCAGAGGTCGCGCACAATTATGAACGCTCGCACCGGCTGAATATGTGGTTCGTTCTGGCGACCGAAACGCCCGAAGGCATCGCCGCAACGGTCGAAGCAATCGAAGGGGAAACCGGGATCGCTGTCCTGCAATTTCCCAAACTTCAGGAATTTTTCATCGGCTTCCGGGTGGCAGCATGATTGACGCAAAAGACAGAGAGATTATCGAGGCACTGCAAAGCGGCCTGCCGCTTGTTCCCGCACCCTACGCGCGGGTGGCCGAAGGGCTGGGACTTGACGAAACGACCCTGATATCCCGTCTGGCCGACTTGAAGTCGCGTGGCATCATCCGCCGCATTGCCGCAGCTCCGAACCACTACAAACTGGGGATGACCTCGAACGGCATGACTGTCTGGGACGTCGAAGATGACCGCATCGCCGAATTGGGCGCTCAGATTGGTGCTCTACCCTTTGTCACCCACTGTTATGAACGCCCGCGCGCGTTGCCGGACTGGCCCTACAACCTGTTTGCTATGGTTCACGGATCGGATCGGGATGAGGTCGAAGAAAAGCGTGCGCAGATCACGGCGATCTTGGGCGAAGCCTGCCGGGCGAATGATATCCTCTATTCCACGCGCATCCTTAAAAAAACCGGGCTGCGCCTGCAAAAGAAAGGCTGAGATATGTTCCGCCTGACCGAATACATGCACCAGTTGGTCAACCCGACCCCGGTACGCAAGCGCCGACCCGGGCCGGTGAAACCGGTGGTGATCTGGAACCTGACGAGGCGCTGCAACCTGAAATGCCGCCATTGCTATACCGTCTCGGCGGATGTGGCGTTCCCGGGTGAGCTCAGCCATGAGCAAGCCATGGTAACCCTTGAGGATCTTGGCCAATTTCGCGTCCCGGCCTTGATCCTCTCGGGTGGGGAACCTTTGGACCGGTTCGATTTCTTCGACATCGCCAAACGCGCCCGCGATCTGGTGCCAATGCTGGCGCTTTCCACCAACGGGACGCGGATTTACGACGAAACCGCTGACATGATCGCTGATGTGGGATTCAACTATGTCGGTATTTCACTGGACGGGATCGGGGCCACAAATGATTGGTTCCGAGGAGTTGACGGTGCCTTTGCCGATGCCCTGCGGGGTGTGCGCGAATGCAAGACGCGCGGCATCAAGGTCGGTTTGCGGTTCTGCCTGACCGAGGGCACGCAACATCACCTGCCCGACCTTCTGAAGCTGTGCGACGATGAGGGTGTAGACAAGTTCTACCTGTCTCACCTCGTCTATGCCGGGCGCGGTGACAAAAACCGGGGCGAGGACGCCGAGCACCTACGTACCCGCACAGGTCTGGACCTGCTTATGGACCGCGCGTGGGAGGCTGCATCGGGCGGACGCCCGCTGGATGTCGTCACCGGGAACAACGACGCCGATGCGGGGTATTTCCTGAACTGGGTTCGCACGCATTTCGACGACGCAAAAGCCGCCCATGTCCGAGCCCATCTGGCCGCGTGGGGTGGGAACTCCAGCGGGTTGGGCGTGGCGAATATCGACAATCTGGGGCGGGTTCATCCCGACACCTATTGGTCCGATTACACAGTCGGCAATGTGAAGACCAAATCGTTCTCGGAGCTTTGGACCAGCGACGACCCGATGCTCGCGATGTTGCGCACCCGTCCACGCCCGTTGAAAGGGCGTTGTGGGGCCTGCCAGCTCAAGGACGTCTGCGGCGGTAATACTCGCATCCGCGCCTTGCAATTGACTGGCGATCCGTGGGCCGAAGACCCGGCCTGCTACCTGTCAAATGATGAAATCGGTGTTCAGGACATCGGGAATCGCCTGCTGGTCACGCCATTTCGGGGGAAACGCCATGATCCGGCACACCAGTTCTTTTAAACCCCTGAAAACCGCCTCACTTTGTTCCTTGCTTCTGGCCAGCGCCACATGGGCAGACGCCCCTTCGGATTACGCCCAACACTGCGCCTCTTGTCATGGTGAAAGTCGACTGGGCGGCGTGGGACCTGCTCTGATCCCCGAAACGCTGAAACGGATGCGCGGTCCCCGCGTGGCTGCCGTGATTGCAGAGGGTCGAGCTGCAACACAAATGCCTGCCTTTTCCGACGCGCTGGACGCGCTGCAGATCGAAGAACTGGCGGGTTGGCTGAAATCTCCGCTGGAAACCAGTCCCGAATGGAGCGAGGCCGATATCATGGCCAGTCGCGTTCTGGATGAGGGCTACGTTCCTACTGACGCCCCTGTCTGGGACAGCGATCCGATGAACATCACACTGACCGTTGAGACCGGCGATCATCATGTCAGCGTTCTGGACGGGGACACATTCGAGGTTCTGGACCGGTTCGAAACGCCTTTTGCCGTGCATGGTGGACCCAAATTCAGCCCGGACGGGAGGTATGTCTTCATCATGTCCCGCGATGGCTGGGTCCAGAAATATGACATCTGGGCCTTGAAACAGGTGGGTCGCGTGCGTGCGGGCCTGAACAGTCGTAACATCGCCATGTCAGGTGACGGAAAATGGGTCGCCGTAGCAAACTATTTGCCGAACTCACTGACGCTGCTGTCGACCGAAGACTTGTCGGTGGCGAAAGTCATTGAAGTCAAAAGTAAAAAAGGCGTTCCCAGCCGTGTTTCAGCCGTCTATCAGGCACCGCCGCGCGAAAGCTTTGTGCTGGCGCTTAAGGACGTGCCGGAAATCTGGGAAGTCTTCTACGGGGCCAACCCGCCACAATCCGGGCTGGGTCATGATTTTCGCATCGAAGGCCAGTTCAAGAACCCCGATCCGTTCCCGGTGCGCAAGATCACCACGCCCGATTATCTGGACGACTTCTTTTTCGACCAGAGCTATGAATACGTCATGGGAGCCTCGCGGGGTGGCAATGGCGGACAGGTGATCGATTTGGTGATTGGGCACAAGGTGGCCGATCTCGACCTACCGGGCATGCCGCATCTGGGCTCGGGCATTACATGGAAACATGGGGATACCACCGTGATGGCGACGCCGCATCTGACCGATGGCATGGTGTCGGTGATCGACATGGAAACCTGGAAAACCGTCAAACGGATCAAGACCGAAGGCCCCGGCTTTTTCATGCGCAGCCATGAGAATTCGCCGTATGTCTGGGCCGACGTGTTCTTTGGGCCAAACAAGGACGTCATGCATGTGATCGACAAGCAAAGCCTCGAAATCGTGAAGACTTTGCGTCCGGCTCTGGGCAAGACCGTCGCGCATGTGGAGTTCACCAAAGATGGCAGCCACGCACTGGTGTCGATCTGGGAAGATGACGGCGCGGTGATCGTCTATGACGCGCAGACGCTGAAGGAAATCCGCCGTTTGCCGATGCGCAAACCGTCAGGAAAATACAATGTCTGGAACAAGATCACATTCTCGGAAGGCACCAGCCACTGAGGATAAATGGCCGGTCTGGAAACTGGCCATCCTGCTTTATCCGGCAACGGCGCTTGCGGTTGCGATCAACCTGTTTCTGGCCGGATTGATTGCACATGGCGCGGGTTTCGGCGTCATCGAACCGGTATCGGCGCTGATCTGGTCGGTTCCTCTGGGTTTGCCTGCAACCTGGCTGGCGGGGCGCTGGGTGCGCGGGCTTATGGATGAGGCAGAAGACTGAATTCAATACATAAAGCCAGAAACCCGGACCACCTAACCTAAGTCAAGTATCCGGAGGCACAATTCACATACGACTCAGGAAAGTTTTCCGAGTTGGATTTTCCATGCCCACCCCTGTTCAGTTCCACATCCTCCCTGTGCGCGTGTTTCGCGCGGTATGTGGTTGGGCGGGTGTCTTCCTTCTGTTGATGCAAGTACTGAGCCCGGCGCTGGCGAGTCCCGGGCAAAGTATGTGGATGGAAATCTGCTCGGAGGAGGGTGCGGTCTGGGTTGAGGTTGACCTTAATGAGGACAGTCAGGACCCGACCGCACCCTGCCCGAAATGCGCTGACTGCACACTATGTGCGATGTCCGGCGCGGCGCTGATTCCGGACCTGCCACAAATCGTACAGATCGAATTTGTCCAATTGGTTCACTGCCCCACCGCGGACCCGTTCAATTTGTACACCACTAACTGGCTCTGGCCCGAAACCCGCGGCCCTCCGCGCGGGCCTGAAATCAAAGTCGAACGCGTTCCGCGCGCGTCCATGGCGTCATTCCAATTGTCCGGAGGTGCGCCGTGATCGTAAGTCGCGCAACCCACTTTCTGCTGGCCCTTACCCTGTCCTGTCTGATGGCGCTGAGCACACAGGCCGACAGCCTCGCCAGCTTCCTGCCCGAGATTGAGCCCGCTGATCTGTCCGCCGGTGCCGATGCCTTTGGTCCGGTACGCGAGGATGTGCCCGTTGCCCCGGTTTTGAAGGGTGGCCAGACGGTTGCCTGGGCTTTTCTGACCTCAGACTTTGTTGGCACCACAGGGTATTCCGGTAAGCCGATCCACGTGGTTGCCGCCATCAATTCAGATGCGGTTCTGACCGGTGTGCAACTGGTCAAACACTCGGAACCCATTGTTCTGATCGGCATCCCCAATGCGCGCATGGCCGAACTGACCGAAGGCTACGCCGGTTTGGATCTCAAACGCGAGGCAGAGACCGGGGGAGAAGGGCACGATCTCGACATCATATCCGGCGCAACCGTCACGATCATGGTGATCGATGACAGCCTCGTGCGCGGCGGCATCAAGGTAGCGCGGGCACTGGGTCTGGGCGGCCTGTCACCGTTGCAGGCCGATGGTCCAAGACGCGAAATCGACATGACCAAGAACGCCATCTATGACTGGTCGACCCTATCGGGCGACGGCTCGATCCGGCGGCTGACGCTGGATGTTGGGCAGGTCAATGCCGCCTTTGAGGCCACAGGCGATCAGCGCGCCATCAAACGCCCCGAACCGGGTGAGCCGGATGACACATTCATCGACATGCACATGGCGCTGGTCTCGGTTCCATCCATCGGAAAATCCCTGTTGGGCGAAGCCGAATATCAGAACTTGGTCGAATGGCTGGACGAAGGCGAACAGGCCATTCTGGTGCTGGGGCGCGGAGCATACAGCTATAAGGGCTCGGGCTATGTGCGCGGTGGGATTTTTGACCGCATTCAGCTCATTCAGGGCGACAACTCGGTGCGCTTTTTTGACAAGCAGCAAGAGCGTCTTGGTAGAGTTGCCGCCCCCGACGCGCCCAGTTTCACTGAGCTGGATATCTTCAAAATCCCGGCTGAGGCCGAGTTTGATCCGGCCGAACCATTCCGGCTGCAACTGCTGGTGCAGCGCGCGGTGGGTGCGGTTGAGAAGACGTTCCTGACCTTCGATCTGGGCTACATACTGCCCGAGCAATACTTGCTGCCCGTAGCGGCCCCCAAGATCGTCGATGACGCCACCAGCGAGGCCGCTGCAAAGGCCGCCCTGTGGCAGCGCATCTGGAAGGACCGCACTGTGGAGATTGCCGTTCTGTGCGTCATGCTGCTGGTGCTGACCGCGACCTTCTTCTTCCAGTTCCACGCCACGATGAATGCCCGTGCCTTCTATTGGTTCCGCATCGGTTTTCTGACCATGACCCTGTTCTTCATCGGCTGGTACGCCAATGCGCAGCTAAGCGTGGTGAACCTGATGGCGCTGGCAGGCAGCTTGCGGACCGGGTTCTCGTGGGATGCGTTCCTGCTGGATCCGCTGGTGTTTATCCAGTGGTTTGCCGTAGCTGCTGCCCTGCTGTTCTGGGGGCGGGGGGCCTATTGCGGTTGGCTGTGCCCGTTTGGCGCGCTGCAGGAACTGACAAACAAGATCGCACGCGCGCTGAAGGTACCGCAATGGACACTGCCCTGGGGTCTGAACGAACGCCTCTGGCCTGTAAAATACATGATCTTCCTCGTGCTCTTTGGCATCAGCTTTGTCTCGATCCCGCTGGCCGAGAAGTATGCCGAGGTCGAGCCGTTCAAGACCGCGATCATCCTGAAATTCATGCGCGAATGGCCGTTTGTGGTCTTTGCGCTGGCCCTGCTGGGGATCGGGCTGTTCGTTGAGCGGTTCTATTGCCGCTATCTCTGCCCGCTGGGCGGCGCGCTGGCGATCCCTGCCCGTATCCGCATGTTCGACTGGCTGCGCCGCTACAAGGACTGCGGCACCCCCTGTCAGACCTGCGCCAACGAATGCCCCGTTCAGGCGATCCACCCCACCGGTGAGATCAATCCGAACGAGTGCGTCACCTGCCTGCATTGTCAGGTGCTCTACCAGTCCGAGGACAAATGTCCCGTCGTTATCCGCCAGCTCAAACGGCGGGCCAAGACAGGGTCGGTCCAGATGAAGACCCCACTCGGACAACCACCGGCGAACCATCCGAACGCCAAACCGTTAACCGCTTCCTAAAAGGAGGAGCAAATTATGTCGGAACATGACAATAAACTGAACATCACACGCCGCGGGATGCTGGGGGCAACCGCCACCGGCGCCGTGCTGGCCGGGACCGGTCTGGGTTCGACCCTGATGACCGCAAAACAGGCCAGCGCTGCGGCCAATGCCAACCTGGAGCCAGGCGAACTAGACGAGTATTACGGCTTCTGGTCCTCGGGTCAGACCGGCGAATTGCGCATTCTGGGCTTCCCGTCCATGCGCGAACTGATGCGGGTGCCAGTGTTCAACCGCTGCTCGGCCACCGGCTGGGGTCAGACCAACGAGTCGCTGAAGATCATGACCGATGGCCTGCTGCCGGAAACCAAAGAGTTTCTAGCCAAGCGTGGCTTGCAGACCTATGACAATGGCGACCTGCACCACCCGCATATGTCGTTCACCGACGGCACCTATGATGGCCGTTATCTGTTCATGAACGACAAGGCCAACACCCGTGTCGCCCGTGTGCGTTGCGATGTGATGAAATGCGACAAGATCACCGAGATTCCGAACGCCAAGGCGATCCACGGTCTGCGTCCGCAGAAATTCCCACGCACCGGCTATGTCTTTGCCAATGGCGAAGATGAAACGCCGCTGGTCAATGATGGCTCGGTACTGGACGATCCGTCGCAATACGTGAACATCTTCACCGCGCTTGACGGCGACACCATGGAGGTCGCGTGGCAGGTGATCGTTTCGGGTAACCTCGACAACACCGACTGCGACTATCAGGGCAAATACGCCTATTCGACCTCGTACAACTCGGAAATGGGTATGAACCTGGCCGAGATGACCGAGAACGAGCTGGACCACGTTGTTGTTTTCAACCTCGCGGAAATCGAAAAAGGCATCGAAGCTGGCGACTATCAGGAGCTGAAAGGCGTCAAGGTTCTGGACGGACGTAAGGGTCAGAACAAGAAATACACCCGCTACATCCCGATCCCGAACTCGCCCCATGGCATCAACACCGCGCCCGACGGCAAGCACGTCTGCATCAACGGTAAACTGTCGCCCACCGTGTCGATCATGGACGTCACCAAGCTGGACGCCCTGTTCGAAAGCGATGCCGATCCACGGTCCTGCATCGTGGGTGAGCCGCAGCTGGGTCTTGGCCCGCTTCACACCGCGTATGACGGTCAGGGCAATGCGTTCACCACGCTGTTCCTCGACAGCCAGATCGTGAAGTGGAACATGGACAAGGCGATCCGCGCATACGCGGGTGAGGATGTCGATCCGATCATCTCGAAGGTCGATGTGCATTATCAGCCGGGTCACAACTCGACATCGATGGGTGAGACCAAGGATGCCGATGGCAAGTGGCTGATTTCGATGAACAAGTTCTCGAAAGACCGCTTCCTGAACGTGGGTCCGCTGAAGCCTGAGAACGAACAGCTGATCGATATCTCGTCGGATGAGATGAAGGTGGTCCACGACGGTCCAACCTTTGCCGAGCCGCATGACTCGATCATCGTGCGCAGCGACATCGTCAACCCGGTCAACGTTTGGGATCGGAACGACGTCACTTGGGAAGATGCCCGCAAACAGGCCGAAGCCGATGGCATCGATCTGGAAGAGGGCGCCGAAGAGCCGATCCGGGATGGCAACAAGGTGCGGGTCTACATGACATCGCAGGCGCCGACCTTCAGCCTTGAGAAGTTCACCGTCAAACAGGGTGACGAGGTAACGGTTTACATAACCAACCTGGATGACGTGGATGACGTGACCCACGGCTTCTGCCTGGGCAACTACGGCGTTGCGATGGAAGTTGCCCCGCTGGCAACCGCCTCGGTCACCTTCACCGCTGACCGTCCGGGCGTACACTGGTTCTATTGCCAGTGGTTCTGCCACGCGCTGCACATGGAAATGCGCGGCCGGATGCTGGTCGAGCCGCAAGGAGCATAACCCATGCGTTGGTCCCTGCTCATACCGCTCCTGCTCGGCTCGCCCCTTTGGGCGGCGGACTGGGATGTGCCCAACCGGGCGGGGGCCATCAATGAAACACTGGCGCAGGCGGCGGATGGGGACACCCTCCGCCTGAGCCCCGGTGTCTACACCGAAACACTGGTTCTGGACCGGCCCGTAACTCTCGACGGGCTGGAACAGGCCACCATAGACGGGCAAGGCGAAGGCAGTGTGATCACGGTCACCGGACCGGGCGTGACCGTGCGCGGTCTGACCGTGATCGGCTCAGGCTCAAGCCATGACGGGATCGACAGCGGCATCCAATTGACCAAGACGGCCAAGGCGCCGGTGATCGAGGATAACGTGCTGCTGGGCAACCTCTACGGCGTCGACATTCACGGGGCCAAGGACAGCATCGTGCGTGGCAACCGGATCGAAGGTCGTCAGGACCAGCGGATGAATGACCGCGGCAACGGCGTTTATGTCTGGAATGCACCAGGCGCGGTGGTTGATGGCAATGACATCCGGTACGGGCGCGACGGGATCTTTGTGAACTCGTCCAAGAAGAACACCTTCACCAACAACCTGTTCCGCGATCTGCGCTTTGCCGTGCATTACATGTATGCCGACGACTCGGTCGTCAGCGACAATGTCTCGATCGGCAATGATCTGGGCTATGCGGTGATGTTCACGACCAATGTGACAGTTGCCAACAACGTCTCGATCGGCGACCGCGAACATGGCGTGATGCTGAACTACGCCAACAAGAGCGTTATCACCGGCAACGTGGTGAAAGGTGCCAAGGAAAAATGCACCTTCCTCTATAATTCGAACAAGAATGAATTCACCGACAACTGGTTCCAGGGATGTGGCATCGGCATCCACTTTACCGCTGGCAGCGAACGCAACCAGATCGTCGGAAACGCCTTTGTCGGCAATCGGACCCAGGTAAAATACGTCTCGACCAAATGGGTCGAGTGGTCCGAGGACGGGCGTGGTAACTACTGGTCCGATTTCGCCGCCTATGACGTGGATGGCAACGGCATCGCCGACGCGCCCTATCGCCCCAATGACAGTATGGACCATGTGTTGTGGACCCAACCCGCAGCCAAATTGTTGCTCGGCTCCCCTGCCGTGCAACTGGTGCGCTGGTCACAATCGGCCTTCCCGGCGCTTCTGCCGGGGGGTGTGATGGACAGCAACCCGTTGATGCAAGCCCCTGAACCCCCAGCTATGAAAAAGGTGCCTCATGACGGATAAGGCCCTGTCAATCGACCATGTTCTCAAGGACCGTGGAAAAACCCGCGTTCTTGACGATATCACCCTGTCCCTTGCCCCCGGCCAGCGCGTTGCGCTGCTGGGCCATAACGGCGCGGGCAAGTCGACCCTGATCAAATCCATCCTCGGCCTGACGCCGATCCATGGCGGAGCAATTCGGATCGGGGACGCCACCCCCGGCAGCACGCAGGCGCGTCGCGAGACCGCGTATCTGCCCGAGGCGGTTTCATTCCACCCTGCGCTGACCGGGCGGGAACAGTTGACCCTGTTTGCGAAACTGTCTGGTGCCAAGTCTGACGTGCCTGCCCTGTTGGATCGTGTCGGCCTGAGCGACGCTTTGGACCGCCGGATCGGCACCTATTCCAAAGGGATGCGACAACGTCTGGGACTGGCGCAGGTGCTGCTGGGTCATCCAACAGTGGCATTGTTGGATGAGCCAACATCAGGCTTGGACCCGATCTCGCGGCAGGACCTTTATGCCATCATCGACGAGCTGGCCGCCCAAGGCACCGCCGTTCTGATTGCCTCACACGCGCTGACCGAGGTCGAGGCGCGCACCGACCGGATCGCCATCATGCGCAAGGGTCGGATGGTCGCCGACGACACCCTGAACAATCTGTCGGCTCTGGCCGGTCTGCCGATCCGCCTGAAGGTACGCGCCAGCGCCAATCCGGATGTGCTGGCCGCTGAACTGGGCGGCAGCCGGATCAATGGGGCATCCGTTGAATTGCTCTGCACACCCGAAGACAAGATGGAGGCTCTGCGCCGCATCGCCGGGTTGGGCGATGCAGTGACGGATGTGGAAATGACCCCGCCCAAACTGGAAGACCTCTATCGCCATTACGCACAGGAGGGCTTGCAATGACCCGCTTCCTCGCCATCACCCGCATTGAAATGCTGATCCTACGACGCAATCGTTGGCTGCTGGTCGCGACGCTGATCATGGTACTGTTCGCGCTGGCGCTGACCTTTGCGGGCAGTGCGCCAACCGGCACATTGGGGGTCGACATGCTGACCGTCTCTGTCGCCTCGATGACCACACTGTCGGTCTATCTTGCGCCCCTATTGGCGCTGATGATCGCCTTTGATGCAATCGCCGGAGATGTCGACAGGGGCAGCCTTGCGTTGCTGTTGTCCTACCCGGCGGGACGCGGAGAAATCTTGCTGGGAAAGTTCACCGCCCATCTTGCGGCATTGGCTTTTGCCATGATCATCGGTTTCGGCACTGCTGGCGCCGTGGCCGCGTTTTTTGGCGGCGCAGGGCCGGAAAGCCTGATGGCTCTGGTCCGTCTCATTCTCACATCGATCCTGCTGGGCGCTGTTTTTCTGGCGCTTGGATACCTGTTGTCCGCCTTGGCAAAGGGCGCCACGGCGGCGGCAGGTCTGTCGGCCGGGCTCTGGCTGGTTTTTGTCGTCCTCTATGATCTGGGCCTGTTGGGGGCCGTTGTCATGGATAAGGGCGGCACCTTCACCCAATCCGTCTTTCCATGGGTGATGGTGGCCAACCCGGCCGATGCATTCCGACTGTGGAACATCGCTGCGACCGAAGGCGTTGCGATGGCGTCCGGCATGACCGGCGCGGCGCACGCCCTGCCCGTCTGGGCCGCACCCGCCTCGCTGCTGATCTGGCCATCCATCGGTTTTACGCTTGCACGGCTGGCCTTTCGGAGGGTTGAGCCATGAAACACCTTGCCCTGATCGCGCTGGTCGCGCTGACAGCCTGCAAAGAAGAGGTGGCCGAGACCCCTGATCCGGTCGATCTGACCCCTGATGCACTCAGCTACTTCTGTCAGATGAATATCGCTGAACACGGCGGGCCCAAAGGTCAGATTCACCTCAAAGGCTACCCGGCCCCTTTGTTCTTCGCGCAGGTGCGCGACATGGTGGCTTATCTCAAAAGCCCCGAGCGGGATGCCGAAATCACGGCTGTCTATGTCAGTGACATGGGCGCAGCAGACAATTGGCAGTATCCGGGGATCTCAAACTGGATCGGCGCCGACGGCGCGACCTTTGTCGTCGGCGCGGATGTCGCCGGCGGCATGGGAGCCCGCGAAGTGGTCCCCTTTGCTGATCCTGCTGCCGCGCAGAGTTTCATCGACAGCTACGGCGGCACGCCCCTGCCTTTGTCGGACATCCCGGATTCCGAAGTGCTGGGGCCTGTCGATCTGGACCTGAAACTGGAGACACCCGCATGACCTTTCTGTCCCGTCGCCGTTTCCTGACCATATCGGCTGCCTGTGCCGCCCTGCCAAAAATCGCTGGGGCTGCCCCCTCGGCGCATTGGAATGGTGTAGCGTTGGGAGCGCCCGCCAGCCTGCGACTTGAAGGGCTGACCTATGCGCAGGCCGCGCCGATCATTGCGGCCGTCGAAGCCGAATTGGAGCGGCTGGAGAACATCTTCAGCCTCTACCGACCCCAGTCTCAGTTGAGCCGGTTAAACGCAAACGGGGTCTTGCGTGCCCCGGCACCCGAATTGCTCAGGACTATGAGCCTGTGTTCGTCTTTGCATGCGGCCTCTGACGGGGCCTTTGATCCAACAGTTCAACCTGTCTGGCAGGCCTTGGCGCGGCGCGCTGATCCGCCGGTGGTAGCTGCCGCGCAAAAAACGATCGGTTGGCGCAGGGTGTATTTTGGTGCAGATAAAATCCAGCTTGCGATACCGGGTACCTCGGCCCTTACGCTAAATGGTATCGCGCAAGGCGTTGTGACAGACCATATCGCTGCTTTGCTGCGCACGTCTGGGCTAAGGGACGTGCTGGTTAATATGGGTGAAATTGCTGCACTAGGGCAACATCGAGACGGTCAAAAGTGGCGCGTGGGTCTCTCTGACCCTGACGGGGTTGTCCTGAAATCGATTTCACTACGGGACCGCGCCGTGGCGACATCATCGACCCATGGAATGCAGTTTGCCGACGGGCAGGGCCATATCCTGAACCCCAATGATCGGACATTGAAGCCGAGAACCGTGTCTGTCTCGGCACCTCAGGCTGGTTTGGCGGACGGTCTGTCGACCGCCCTATGCGCAGCTCCAACGTCGCAGGTCGCCAGCATTCTGAGTTGCTTTCCATCCGCGAAGCTTGAGTTGAACGCTTGATGCTTGATCTAAATCGCAAAACAGGTGTAGACGGCATTTTCGCGCTCCAAAATCCGGCAGCATGTTTAGCTTCAGGTGCCGCCGCACAGCCGATCAGATGTCTTCGCCCGGCGGCTCAAGGGCACCGCCAGGTGCCAGCAAGGCCCGTTCGGACAGCCACGGATTAAGCTGCAGCGCCGCTGTCAAAGCTGTGCGGGCCTCGTCAAGGCGTTTGAGGCCCAAAAGCGTCAGAGCCCGACCGCTCATCGCGGCGATATGGTTCGGAGACAAATCCAGCGCTTTGTCCAAATCGATCAGAGCCGCGCCAAAGTCCTGCCGCAGGAAATTGACAAAGGCGCGTTGGTTGTAGCCCTCGGCATAGTCGGGGCAGTAGGCGACCAATTTATCCAGTTCGCCCAACGCCCCCAACAGATCCCAGGCCTCGCGCCGGGCCATGCCACGATCCAATAATGTCTGCGATCGCGCATCCGGCGCATCGGTCCATAGCTCCCACATCTGGCCCGAGATACCGCGTGCTTCGTCTTGTGTTTCTGCCCGTTGTATCTGGCCGATAAGCTCACCCAACCCCGCAGAGTGGTCCGGCGCAGACGGGCAATCTTGTGCAAACGCTGAAGTGCAAGCCAAAGCAACTGTGATACATATGGAAACCCTGCGGATCATAAACGAAGTGTGACGCGTCTGACGCGCGGGTCAAGCTTTTCGCTCCAAATCGCCCAGCAGCCCGGTCTCTTTCACGGCCTGCATGGCCACGAAGGTTGAGGTGTTCGCCACGTGCGGCAAAGATGAAATTTTCTCGGCCAGCACCGCGCGATATTCGGACATCGACCCGGTACGTACCTTCAGCAGGTAGTCGAAATTCGATGCGATCATATGGGCCTGCTCAATCTCGGCGATCTTGCGCACGGCTACATTGAATTCGGCCAATGCTTTTTCACGCGTGTCGGTCAGGCGCACTTCGACAAAGGCCACGTGGTCCAAACCCAATCGGATCGGGTCCAACATCGCACGGTAGCCGGTGATGACACCATCTGCCTCAAGCCGCTTTAACCGCGCCTGTGTCGGAGACTTGGAGAGGCCAATGCGCCGCGCCAGATCCGCGACCGAGATGCGCCCATCTTCGGCCAGAGCCTGTAAAATCGAGCGATCAAAGCGGTCGAGACCCGGAAAGTCATTTTGCATCGTTATTCTGCCAATTTTTAGTCGATCTGCCTTCAGTACCATCAAAATTGGTCCAATGTCCCGTCAAATAAATCCTATATTGATTCAAATGCCCGGAGGAACAATGTCACACAGCCTGCGTACAACCATCGATTCACAAACCTATGCCGATCAATCGACCGTTTTGCAGGCGTTGACCGATCAAGCCGCCCTGAGCGACGCCGACCGCACTGCAATCTGCGCAGCAGCGGCACAGTTGGTCCGTGACATCCGGTCCAGCACCTCGCCGGGTATGATGGAGGTGTTTCTGGCCGAATATGGCCTGTCCACCGACGAAGGCGTAGCGCTGATGTGCCTGGCCGAAGCACTGTTGCGTGTACCTGATGCGGACACGATTGATGCGCTGATTGAGGACAAGATTGCGCCATCGGATTGGGGCAAACATCTGGGTCAGTCCTCGTCTTCGCTGGTCAACGCGTCGACGTGGGCGCTGATGCTGACCGGTAAGGTGCTGGATGAAGGCAAAACCTCGCCCGTCAGCGCCCTGCGCGGGGCAATCAAACGATTGGGGGAGCCGGTCATCCGCACCGCCGTTGGGCGCGCGATGAAAGAGATGGGGCGCCAGTTCGTCCTGGGTGAGACCATCCAGGCGGCAATGGATCGCGCCAGCGGGATGGAGGCCAAGGGCTACACCTATTCCTACGACATGCTGGGCGAAGCTGCCCGGACCGAGGCTGACGCCGCCCGCTATCACCTGTCATATTCCCGTGCCATCGCTGCCATCGCCGAGGCATGCACCCATGACGATATCCGCGAAAACCCCGGCATTTCGGTCAAGCTGTCGGCCCTGCATCCACGCTATGAACTGGCACAGGTAGACCGGGTCATGGATGAACTCGTTCCACGCCTGCGCGCGCTTGCGCTATTGGCAAAGGCCGCCGGGATGGGTCTGAACATCGACGCCGAAGAAGCAGATCGTCTGTCCTTGTCCTTGCAGGTGATCGAAGACGTGATGGCCGAGCCTGCCCTGGCCGGATGGGATGGATTTGGCATCGTCGTTCAGGCCTATGGACCACGGGCCGGGCTGGTGCTGGACACGCTTTACGACATGGCCCAGCGCCATGACCGCAAGCTGATGGTTCGTCTGGTAAAAGGGGCCTATTGGGATACCGAGATCAAACGCGCTCAGGTTGAAGGGGTGGATGGGTTTCCTGTCTTTACGCAAAAAGCGGCGACGGATGTTTCGTATATTGCTAACGCGCGAAAGCTGCTGGCCATGACTGACCGGATCTATCCGCAATTTGCGACGCATAACGCCCATACGGTCAGCGCCATTCTGCATATGGCCGAAGATCAGCCATTTGAATTCCAGCGCCTGCACGGAATGGGCGAAACGCTGCATGGGTTGGTCATGGACACCCATAAGACCCGCTGCCGCATCTACGCGCCGGTCGGGGCGCATCGGGATCTTCTGGCCTACCTTGTGCGCCGCCTTCTGGAAAACGGTGCAAACTCGTCCTTCGTCAACCAGATCGTCGATGAGGCGGTTCCACCGGAAGAGGTCGCCGCGGACCCTTTTACAACGGTTCAGACCCCCGCCGCCCCGCTGCCGACCGGGCCAGAACTGTTTCTGCCGGAACGCCCGAACTCCAAGGGCTTTGATCTGCACCATACCCCGACACTCGACAAGATCGATGCCGCGCGGGATCGTTTTAGGGCCGCGCTTTGGCGCGCAGAACCCTTGCTGTCAGAACAGGTCAGACCGGAAGCAGAAGAACTCGTCATCAACCCGGCCCGGCCGCAAGACAGGCCCGGCACAGTTGCACCCGCCAGCGCCGCAGATGTGGAACTGGCCCTTGCCTCGGCCAGCCCCTGGCAGGACACAGCCGAAAGGCGGGCTCAGGCACTGAATGCAGCGGCCGATTTGTACGAGGCGCATTTTGGCGAACTATTTGCCCTTTTGGCGCGCGAGGCCGGGAAATCCCTGCCCGACGCGGTCGCCGAATTGCGCGAGGCAGTCGACTTTCTGCGCTACTATGCAGCGCATATTCCTGACGCAGGACCCGCCGGGACTTTCACCTGTATAAGCCCTTGGAATTTCCCTCTGGCGATTTTCACCGGGCAGATTGCCGCCGCGCTGGCAACCGGCAACGCGGTTCTTGCCAAACCCGCCCCGCAAACACCTCTGATCTCACATCGCGCCATCCAGTTGCTGCACGAGGCCGGTGTGCCCCGCGACGCGCTGCAACTTCTGCCCGGCGGGCCAGAGGTGGGCGCGGCGCTCACTTCGGATGGGCGGGTCTCTGGCGTGGTGTTTACCGGATCGACCGCGACAGCGATGAAAATTCGGTCGGCCATGGCGCAGAACATGCGGCCAGGTACGCCCTTGATCGCAGAAACCGGTGGGTTGAATGCGATGATCGTTGACAGTACGGCCTTGCCGGAACAGGCGGTACAATCCATCATTGAAAGCGCGTTTCAATCTGCCGGCCAGCGCTGTTCCGCCCTGCGGTGTCTGTATCTGCAAGAAGATATCGCTGATGACGTGCTGACTATGCTGAAAGGTGCGATGGATGCGTTGCAGGTTGGTGATCCCTGGTTGATCTCGACCGATTGCGGTCCGGTCATCGATGAGACCGCGCGTCACGGCATTGCGGATCATGTCGCGAAAGCGCGCAGAGAGGGCCGCGTTCTGAAAGAACTCGGCACCCCACCAGAGGGGACGTTCATTCCTCCGACCCTGATCGAAATCAATGGCATAGCCGATCTGGAACGCGAGGTTTTCGGACCCGTTCTTCATGTTGCCCGTTTCAAGGCGCAAGAGATCGACGCGGTGATCGCGGACATCAACGCAACGGGCTACGGTCTGACCTTTGGCCTGCATACCCGCATCGACGACCGTGTCCAGCATGTGACCGAGGCGATTCACGCTGGCAACGTCTATGTAAACCGCAACCAGATCGGCGCGATCGTGGGCTCGCAGCCCTTTGGTGGCGAGGGGCTGTCGGGCACCGGCCCGAAAGCGGGGGGGCCGAACTATATGGCCCGGTTCTGTGCGCCGGACCGTCAGACGACAACCGAGACCTGGGAGGCAACAGCAGAATTGTCTTCACCCAAAGGGCAAGCCACCGCGGTGCGAACGCAAACCCTGCCCGGACCGACGGGGGAGTCGAACCGTCTGTCCGAATTCGCACGCGCGCCTTTGCTGTGTCTCGGTCCGGGCCCAACGGCAACCCGCGCCCAGACGGAGGCAGTGCTGGCATTGGGTGGCACAGTGATTGAGGCGACCGGAAGGCTCGATCTGCAGCGGTTGGAGACCCTGACAGGGATTTCGGGCGTTCTGTGGTGGGGTGATGAGGAAACGGCGCGTCAGATCGAGCACCATCTGGCCCAACGTGACGGCCCAATACTGCCGCTGATCCCCGGCCTGCCGGACCGCACGCGGGTTTTGGGCGAACGCCATGTCTGCGTCGATACAACAGCTGCTGGCGGAAACGCGGCCTTGTTGGGTGGTGCAGCGTAACCTGACCTTGACGCTGGGCGCGGAAAAGCCCAGCGTCGCGCCATGTTCCCGATCCGAGATCACAACCCCTCGGGGCGCACGCCCTATGTCGTCTACGCGCTGATGGCCGCGAATATCCTGATCTTCATCAGCTATGTTGGGATCATGGATAACCCACAATTGATCCAACGTTTTTATTTCGACTACGCCATCATTCCGGCCCGAATTTCGGATGGTTTTGCGCTTGAGACTTTCGTAACATCCATGTTCCTGCATGGCGGCTGGATGCATCTGGCAGGAAACATGCTGTTCCTCTGGATTTTCGGAGACAATCTGGAAGACGAGATGGGCCACCTGCCCTTTCTGCTCTTCTATCTCGTAGCTGGCGTCGGAGCCGGGCTGATCCACGTCATCACCGCGCCGGGCTCGGTAGTGCCGACCATCGGGGCGTCAGGTGCAATTGCAGGTGTGATGGGGGGCTATCTGTTGCTGTTTCCCAAGGCGCGCGTCGATATTCTGCTGATCCTGATCGTGTATTTCCGGGTCTTCTCGATCCCCGCCTTTGTGATGCTGGGCGTATGGCTGGGGATGCAGTTTGTGGGCAGTCTGAACAGCAACCCGGATGAGGGCGGTGTTGCCTATTGGGCCCATACCGGAGGGTTCGCGGTCGGGCTGGTCCTGTGTATTCCGCTGTGGCTGAAACGCGGCGGCCCTGGATTCTGGAACCGCACGCACGGCCATCCACCCCACCCGGAAACGAAGTACAAGCTGTCGCAATCCCGCATCCCGCGCGTGCCGCGCAGGTAGCGGCTGCTCAGCCCCGGATCACTTTTGCAAAGGTGTCAAAGATCGGCTCGTTGGCGCAGATGACCTCGCCATCCTCAAGAACGCTGCCGTCCGGGTTCAACGGTTGCACAAAGCCGCCTGCCTCTTTGACGATGATGATACCTGCGGCCAGGTCCCAGGCGTTCAGGCGGCGTTCCCAGAACCCTTCGTACCGACCGGCGGCCACATAGGCCATGTCCAAAGCAGCGGCACCCCAGCGGCGCACACCTGCACAAGCGGGCATCAAGCGCGCCAGATCTTGCAGGGTCGCGGGCAGATCGGACCGGCCACCGAAGGGCAGACCGGTCGAAAAGATCGACTCGATCATGCGGTTACGGCCAGACACGCGTATGCGCATGTCGTTCATCCAGGCACCTTCGCCTTTTTCGGCAAAGAACATCTCATCCTTGGCGGCATCGTAGATGACACCGGCAACGATCTTGCCCTTGTGTTCAAGGGCAATCGAAACCGCCCAGTGCGGCAGTCCGTGCAGGAAGTTGGTGGTGCCGTCCAGCGGATCAACGATCCAGCGACGCGTCGGGTCCTCACCGTCCATCGCGCCTCCCTCTTCGGCCAGCCAGCCATAGGTCGGACGCGCGCCCAACAGTTCCTCTTTCAGGATGGCTTCGGCGGCGATATCAGCCTTCGATACAAAGTCGCCAGCACCTTTCATCGACACCTGCAGGTTTTCAACTTCACGAAAATCCTTGACCAGAGACCGCCCCGCCTTGCGCGCGGCTTTGATCATGATGTTGAGATTTGCACTGCCAACCATTGTGAAAAGGCTCCTGTCCGGTCAAACCGCGCGTATACTGATGCATTGCGCCCTTGCCAAGAGGAATGATGCACATAGCAGCCCCACCGAAAACGCCGCTACTGGGCCTGCAGCTTACGCGCCTCATCCCGCGCCAGTTTGACCAGTTCCTGCACAAAGGGTTTTTCCAGATCGTCCGAGCGAACAGCAGCATACAGACGGCGCGTGATCCCCTCTTTCGTCAGTGGGCGTGTGACGTAATCCGAGTTGTACTTGACCTCACGAACAACCCAATCGGGCAGGACGGATATACCCCGGTTGGACGCAACCAGCAACAGGATCACAGCTGTCAGCTCGACCTGACGGATAGAGGCCGGCTCAACACGCGCCGGGATCAGCAATTGGCTAAAGACGTCCAGACGCGTGCGCTCGACCGGGTAGGTGATCAATGTCTGACCCCGGAAATCCTCGGCTTCGACAAACTCTTTCTCGGCCAGCGGATGGGACGAGGCCGCAACAAACACGGCATTGTAGTCGAACAGTTCAACAAACTCGACACCCGGCAAGTCTTCTGGGTCCGAGGAAACGACCAGATCGACCTCTTCCTTTTGCAGGGCGGGCAAGGCGTCGAAGGCCAGACCGGGACGAATGTCGACATCCACATCGCCCCAGGATTTCCGGAAGGATTCCAGCACTGGGAACAGCCATTCGAAACAAGCGTGACATTCGATGGCAATATGCATCCGCCCCGTGCGTCCATCGCGGAGCGACGAGAACTCATGCTGGGCCGCCTCGACTTGCGGCAGGATCTGTTCGGCCAGCCGCAACAGGCGCAGTCCGGCAGCCGACAGCTTCATCGGCTTTGATCGACGCAGGAACAGTTCAACCCCGGCCTGATCCTCAAGCCCCTTGATCTGATGGCTTAGTGCGGATTGCGTGATGTTTAACTGATCGGCCGCGCGCGCCAGCCCACCGCAATCATGGATGGCCTTGATCGTGCGCAGGTGCCGGAATTCAATATGCATATGTCACGTGACTCATGTTGTTCTTGAAGAATATGAGTTTGTCTCACACTGCTTCGCATGGCACAAGAGGCTCAATTGATCCTGAGAGGCCGTGATGACCAAACCTGAAATCTCCTTCGAGTTCTTTCCGCCCAAGACGCTGGAGGCCTCATTCCGGCTGTGGGACACGGTACAGACCTTGGCCCCACTGGAGCCCCGGTTTGTCTCGGTTACCTATGGCGCGGGCGGCACCACACGCGAGTTGACACGCGATGCCGTTGCGACATTGCACAAATCTTCGGGCCTGCCCGTTGCGGCACATCTGACCTGTGTCGAAGCCTCGCGTCAGGAAACGCTGGACATCGCGGACACGTTCGCCCGCGCTGGTGTCGAGAACATCGTTGCTTTGCGGGGGGATCCGCCAAAAGGTCAGGACAAGTTCATTCCCCACCCCGAAGGTTTTGCCCATTCGGTCGAATTGATCGAGGCGCTGGCCGAAACCGAGATGTTCAGCATTCGCGTCGGCGCTTATCCCGATGTTCACCCCGAGGCCCGGGATACCCGCGCCGATGTGGATTGGCTCAAGGCCAAACTGGATGCAGGCGCTGACGAAGCACTAACGCAGTTTTTTTTCGAGGCCGAGACGTTCTTCCGTTTCCGCGACGCCTGCGAGAAAGCCGGGATCGACAAGCCCATCGTGCCCGGAATCCTGCCCATCGAAAACTGGAAAGGAGCGCGCGCGTTCGCCCAGCGCTGCGGCACACGCGTTCCGGATTGGGTGGATCAGGCTTTTGAAAAGGCAATCCGCGATGATCGCGAGGACCTGCTGGCGACGGCGCTGTGCACCGAACTCTGCTCGGACCTCTTGGAGGGCGGGGTCGACAAGCTGCATTTCTACACTCTGAACAGGCCCGAGCTAACCCGGGATGTCTGTTTTGCCCTTGGCATCACCCCCAAGGCCGAGCTGCAAAACGTCGCCTGAACTTTACTTTATTCCCTGTACTCCCCGAGCCCAAACAGGCTCGGGTCTTTTTTGAGTGATGGGGTTCAGGTTCGTAAGGACTGACGAACAATGCCAGGACTGCCTGATCATTGTCCCTTGCTGTCGCCTCAATACCCGGGAAAATTTGACAAAAACCTGCCGCTCCTCAAACTGGCCCTGTGTAAGTTAGTGAGTGATTTGAGTATGGAGCCTGTTGATAAAATCAAGGCGCGCGCCGACGCGCTGGCCGATCTTGGGTTGGCCCCCTGTGCCGGTTCAGAAGACATTCGTGAAGCATGGCGGCGGATCGCGTTCGAGGCGCACCCTGACCACACGCCCGAAGATTGCGGGGATTTCTCGCGTGCCAAAGCCGCCTATGACTACCTGCGTCAAGAAGGGCTCAGCGTCCGGGGTGCGGCGGGGTCCGGCCCACAGGTTCCGAAACGTGTTCGGATAAAGAAGCGTGTCATCGAACTGCCACCTGAGGATATCGCCACCTGCAAGGCGATGCTGGGTCCGGCGAAAGTGCTGACGCATATGACGGATGAGGACGCCACGCCGCCTCGGGCCGCAACACCGAATGCTTCGGATCATGTGCCAGACGCTGTCGGCTGCTATGGTCGGCACCTGACCTATTTTGTGGCAACGCCGGTCAGTCAGGGCGCAAATCGCGTCGCGCTGCCAACCTCGGTTTTGACCAGCCGACGGCATACCGAGACCGAGGTTCTGAGCTTTCAATCCAAAAACACCGGACCTGGCGAGGTGGTGATCCCCGAAACCATTCGTGAGCGTAAATTCCCCGGTGCAAAAAGTGTCCGGATCAGGTTCAAAGCCGATCAGGACATGATCGACGAGTTCTGGTTGGCTGGGTAGCCGACCGGGAAAGCCCGGCTCAGTGGGGGGAGCCGGGCTTGCGTTTTTGCACTTAGTTGCTGACAGGACCTTCCGAAGTGAACTTTGGAATCACGCTGCTCGACGCGTCGGCACTTTCGATACCCGGCCAATTGCCTTCGGCCAGGTTGATATTGCCCGGAATGTCTTCTTCGAAGAAACCAACCACAACGTCCGTGATATTCAGGTACAGCTTGTCGTCGACGATACGCCACAGGTTCGGATTTGCCGGAACCTTACCGCCTTTCGACACACCATAGGCGCAGTGGCCGTCATATTGAGGTGCATAGAAGGCCGGGTTTTCAATAAATTTGTCCCGGTTTTCTTCAGATGCGAATGCCCAGGTGGCACCGTTGTATTCCGCGGTGATGTCGGCTTTGCCGCGCACGCCTTCTGGCTGAGCGGTTCCAACAGGTGCCTGATCAAGTCCGCGATAGGCAACAACGTCATAGCCGGAAACGGCAAATCCGGTGCCGTCGACATATTGCGGCCCGGCAAAAGCCGGAACTGCCAGAGCCAAAGCCGCAGCAAGGGTCAGGGCAAAACGTTTCATGGTGTCATTCCTTTTTCGTGTCACGTGTTTGGAGAGCGCCGTGTGGCTGACTGTTCAGACAATAAGCGATTCTGGGACGCTTCGTAGACCCGCTCGCGGCGCTGTGACCGTCGATGAGAAATCGTGAGAGGAATATTACAGTTTCCTGCGGAAAACAGGGTTGGACTCGGCAAAATGCAACATTAGCTGTTAGCCCATCGGCTTGACAGCCGCATGATTGGCAAGAAAGGCATCAGATGAGCGATCAATCCATCTACACTCCTCCGAAGGTCTGGACCTGGGACAGCGAAAGCGGCGGGCGTTTCGCCAGCATCAACCGCCCAATTGCCGGGGCAACACACGACAAAGACTTGCCGATTGGCCGCCACCCGATGCAATTGTATTCGCTGGCCACCCCGAACGGCGTCAAAGTCACCATCCTGCTGGAAGAGCTACTGGCGCTGGGTCATGAGGGTGCCGAATACAACGCCTGGCTGATCAATATCGGCGAAGGGGATCAATTTGGCTCGGGCTTTGTCAACGCCAACCCGAACTCCAAGATCCCCGCCTTGTGGGATCGATCAGGCGAGACGCCGTTGCGCGTCTTCGAAAGCGCGTCGATTCTGTTCCATCTGGCCGAAAAGTTCGATGCATTCCTGCCGAAATCCGGCCCTGAACGGACCGAGGTCATGAACTGGGTGTTCTGGCAAATGGGCAGTGCGCCCTATCTGGGCGGCGGATTTGGCCATTTCTACGCCTACGCGCCCGAGAAATGGGAATATCCGATCAACCGCTTCGCCATGGAAACCAAGCGGCAACTCGATGTTCTGGACCGTCAACTGGCCGAGAATACGTTTGTCGCAGGCGAGGACTACTCGATTGCCGATATGGCGATCTGGCCGTGGTATGGCCAACTGGTTCTGGGACGCCTCTATGACGCGGCCGAGTTCCTGGACGTAGGGACCTATGAAAACGTGATGCGGTGGGCCAAGGCAATCGATGCCCGCCCCGCGGTGCAACGGGGTCGGATGGTCAACCGCGCCTTTGGTGAACCCCATACACAGCTGCATGAGCGCCACGAGGCAAGCGACTTCGAAACCCGGACGCAGGACAAACTGGAACCGGCGGAAAACTAAGTCGATCTGCGCGGTCCGCCCGACGGCACCGCGCACCCGGTCGACGCTATTTCAGAACCGGTGGTTTGTCCGGGTCGCGGCCCGGCGCAGCACGCTCGACGGCGTGAGACTGGGGTTGGGGAAGATCGAACCGCAGCCCCACTTTGGCCAACACCGCCGCCGCAGGAGCGTCGGGTGGAAAGAAACCAACATCCATCGCCCCCGCTTCGATCCCCGAAAATGTCAGGGCCTCGGACGCGGCCTTGGCCAACGCAGATTGCGCGCCTTCGACAGCCCCCACAAACCCGAGCAAATGACCCTGAGCGCCCAGTTCGGATTTGGTCCCAACCAGATAGGCGGCCTGTGCCAGCCCCATTGCTGTCGACAACTTCGTGTCCAAGGCGCTGAGCAAGGTCTCGGGTAAACCTGTAGGGGGCAGAAACTCGGCCAGTTTCTCTTCAACCTCGGTCGGGCTGTGTTCTAGCGTGGTAGCCAACCATTCCAGCGCCTCCGCCGGGATCAGGGTCGAAGACGGTGCAACTTCGAGGTTCAGACCCAACCCTATCCCCTGCCCCGCCAGCATTGAGGACAGTATGCGCCCCGAAAGCGCAACATAAGGCACTGGCTTTCCGGCAAATTGGGCCAACCTGTCTTCACGGTCAAAGGCCAAGACAAAGCGGCCATCGACCACATCGAACAATTCAGGAGAGATGTTTTCGCCCTGTGCCTCCTCGGTTAGCATCAAAAACAACTCGCAGTCGGCAAGGCGTTCGAAAAACCTGAGCCTTGCGAGATCATCCCCGGGGGATGCCTCCATCGCAGTGTGGGCCGTGTCCAGAGCCGTCATCTCAGTCATGTAGCACCTCTTGCACCCGGGCGCGTAGGACCGGCAGCAGGTCGGCCTCGAACCATGGGTTCTTCTTCAGCCATGCCGTATTGCGCCAGGACGGATGAGGCAAGGCAAAGATGCGCGGCGCGTGTTCTTGCCAGTTGCGAACGGTTTCGGTCACCGAGGTGCGTGCGCCCAAATGGTACCTGTGCGCATGCCCGCCCACCAGCACCGTTAGCGGAACCGGCCCCAGAGCCCGCATGACACGGTCATGCCATGTCTCACGGCACACAGCAGGCGGCGGCAAATCCGCATTGCGGGCATCGTATCCGGGGAAACAGAAGGCCATGGGCACGATGGACAGACGGTTCCGGTCGTAAAACACTGTCTCGTCGATCCCCAGCCAAGCGCGCAAACGGTCCCCAGACGGGTCTGTGAAAGGACGGCCTGTGGCATGCACACGCGCGCCCGGTGCCTGACCGGCGACAAGAATCGGTGCACCAGAACGGAACCAGACAACGGGGCGCGGGGCGTGAGCTGTTGCCGTCTGCGCGAACGCATCTTCGCACAGCCGACACGCGGCAATATCCTGTTCAAGGCTATTCACGACTGATTTCCGGGTAACAAACGGCTTCCGACGTCACATAAGGATCGACAAATGGTACCCCAAAACACCTTTTCGTGTGACGGCCAGTCTGCATGTTTTCGGGCGGTCGTAAACACGCATTGATCATTTGTTTCATAATTCGACATAATGTAGCCAACATGGATCGGTAGACAAAGCGTTCAAGCGCCGACCGACAAGAGCGACCAAACACCAAGGATTGAGCAGCAGGCCACGCATGCTTGAGTTCGAGAATGTCAGCAAGTCCTTTTGGACAGGGACCCGCCGCAAGGTGATCCTTGACCGGGTCTCGTTCCGGGTCGAGCTTGGCACGTCGCTTGGCGTGCTTGCCCCAAACGGCACGGGCAAGACCACCCTGATCAACATGATGGCAGGTCTTGAAAAACCGGATGAAGGGGTCATCCGCCGCGACTGCAAGGTCTCGTTCCCGATGGGGTTTACAGGGGGGGTTTCGGCCAAGATGTCCGCGCTGGAAAACGCGCGCTATATCGCCAAGATCTACGGCATGGACCCTGACTATGTCGAAGCCTATTGCAGCTGGCTCTGCGGTTTGGGGGAGTATTTCAACCAGCCCTTGGCAACCTATTCATCCGGCATGAAGGCCCGGTTCACATTTGCTCTTATGCTGGCACTGGACTTCGATATGTATCTGATTGATGAGGGCATGCCCGCAACAACCGATGTCGAATTCAACAAGAAAGCCGGCTCGATCCTTCAGGAAAGACTGCGCACGACGACCCTTATTATCGTGTCTCACAGCCCTGCAACGCTTGAGAAATTTGCAAAGCAGGCGGCTGTTCTGATGGACGGCCAGCTTTACATGTTTGAAACCTTGGAAGAGGCAAAGCAGTTATATGACTACGAAACCCAAGGTTAGAAAATACAATTGGCGAAACAAGGCGCAGCCTGACGGTTCGCCCGAGGCCCGCTCGGACGCCGTGTCTCGTATCCGCAACGCAACGCAGCCGCCCGGCGCTGCGAACCAAGCGCAACCCGGTACTGAGCTTGACGAAATCAAACGTGAGGGGCTGACAGGCCGACAGTTGCGGATCGCGCGACGTCTGGCGCAGAAGCATGGGCTGGCGGCAACGTCGGACTATGATGCAGTGCGCCTGTTGCGCAAGAAAGGAATCGACCCGTTCCAACGGACCAATCTGCTGGAACTGGCCGCCGCAAAGTCGTCCAAAAAAACCGATTCCAAGGACAAGGTGAAAATCCAGCTGCCGCAAACCGTGCGGGAGACACCGGAAAATCTGCCCGGACCAGAGATGAGCCCGGCAGAGCGACGCGATCTGGAAATAGGCCAGATCCAGAAAGACATCGCCCGCCGCCGCAAAAAAAAGCTGTTCGCCCTCTTCGCCCGGCTGGCTGTGTTTGTGTTTCTGCCGACTTTTGTCGTCGGGTACTATTTCTACCGGGTTGCAACACCGATGTATGCAAGCGACTCGGCCTTTTCGATCCTGCAGGCCGATGGCGGCGGCGGCTCAATTGGCGGTCTTTTGACCGGGACACAATACGCGACTGCGCAAGACTCGGTCTCGACCCAGGAGTTTCTCGAATCCAAGGATGCGCTGGAGCGGTTGGAGCGCGACATGGACTTCTCGGCGATCTTTCAACAGGAATGGATCGACCCAATTCAGCGGCTTTCTTTGGACGCCAGTCTGGAAGATACTCACAAGCTCTACAAACGGATGGTCACGATCGGGTACGACCCCAGCGACGGGATCGTCCGCATGGAAGTGGCCGCGCCAGAGCCCGAGATCGCAGTTGACCTGTCCGCGCGGCTGATTTCCTACGCGGAGGAACGCATTAACAGTTTGTCCGAGCTGAAGCGCGAAGACCAGATGCGCGACGCATTGGAAGGGTTCGAGGCAGCCCAGCAGGAACGCCGCAATGCACAAGAAGCTCTGATCGAGTTGCAGCTACAGGGCGCTTTGCTGGACCCCGAAAATGTCATTGCCGGTCTTCGCGGACGCATTAATGAAATCGAGATTTCAATTCAGGACAAGGAACTGGAATTGGCGGCCTTGCAGGACAACCTGCGTCCCAATCAGGCCAAGGTGGACGGTGTCAAAGCTGATATCGCTCGGTTGGAAGCCGTGCTGTCAGAACTGAATGCCGAGATGCTGGATGCGTCGGCAGGCGAAAACTCGCTGGCCCGGCTCAGTGTTCGGATTCAGATGGCCCAGGCCGATCTGGTGGCGCGGGACATGATGATGCAAACAGCCTTGCAACAAATGGAAACCACACGGTCCGAGGCGAACCGGAAAGTCCGCTATCTTACAGTCTCGGTAAACCCGGTTGAAAGCCAGGATCCCACCTATCCGCGCAAGTTCGAAAATACGATTTTGGCTTTCCTGTTGTTTGCTGGTATCTACCTGATGATCTCGCTTACCGCGTCGGTCCTTCGTGAACAGGTATCCTCGTAAGACACATGAAACATGTAAAAATCTCCGATCTGACGGTCGGCAACGACCTTCCGCTGACCATCATTGCCGGCCCCTGCCAGCTTGAGACGGCAGACCACGCACAGATGATTGCGGGTGCCATGAAAGAAGCCTGCGACGCAGCTGGCGCGCAGTATGTGTTCAAGGCGTCCTATGACAAGGCCAACCGGACCTCGCTGTCCGGCAAACGTGGCATGGGGATAGACGCCGGACTGAAGGTTTTGGACGATATCCGCAAGACCATGGGAATCCCTGTTTTGACGGACGTCCATACCGAAGCCCAATGCGCCCTTGCTGCGGCGGCGGTCGATGTTCTGCAAATCCCGGCCTTTCTGTGCCGCCAGACCGATATGTTGCTGGCGGCGGGTGAAACCGGACAAGCCGTGAACGTCAAAAAAGGACAGTTTCTCGCCCCGTGGGAGATGACGAACATCGTCGACAAGGTCGAAAGCACAGGGAACCAGAACATCCTGCTGACCGAACGCGGCACCTCATTTGGGTACAACACGCTGGTGGCTGACATGCGCGGCCTGCCTCAAATGGCGCAGACGGGTTACCCGGTTGTGATGGACGCCACCCATTCGGTGCAGCAACCCGGCGGCAAAGGTGGTTCTTCGGGTGGCCAGCGGGAGTTCGCTCCGGTGATGGCGCGCGCCGCCGTTTCGCTGGGAATCGGAGCTGTGTTCATCGAAACCCATCAGGATCCGGACACAGCCCCCTCGGACGGCCCGAACATGATCCCCCTGGACCAGATGCCTCATCTTGTTGACACTTTGATGCGCTTTGACGCGCTGGCCAAAGCCAACCCAATTCAAATTTAACGATTGAGCAATTCCATGACCAAGCCCCTGCCCGAGGTGACCCAAAACACCTGGAGTTTTTTGCGTGATCCGATGATCAAACCCACAGGGTTCCGGGAATATGACGCGCGCTGGAAATACCCTGATGAGATCAATCTGCCCGGCATGACGGCGTTGGGTCTTGGCCTCGGCACGCAGATGCACAAACGCGGGATTGAACCGGTCATCGCGGTGGGCAACGATTATCGCGACTATTCCTTGTCGATCAAGAATGCGCTGATCCTGGGACTGATGCGGGCGGGGGTTCAGGTTAAGGATATCGGTCCGGCGCTCAGCCCGATGGCCTATTTCGCCCAGTTCCATCTGGACGTGCCCGCGGTGGCGATGGTGACCGCCAGCCACAATCCAAACGGCTGGACCGGTGTCAAAATGGGTTTTGACCGCCCGCTGACCCACGGTCCGGATGAGATGTCCGAGCTGCGCGACATCGTGCTTAAGGGTGAAGGAATGACCCGCGAAGGCGGTTCTTACGAGTTTGTTGATGGCGTCAAAGAGGCCTATATCGACGATCTTGTTGGTGATTTCAAAATGTCGCGTCCGCTTAGGGTCGTATGCGCCACCGGAAATGGCACGGCCTCGGCTTTTGCGCCAGAGATTTTCGAGCGGATCGGCGTCGAGGTTGTACCCAGCCACAACCAGCTCGACTATACGTTCCCGAACTACAACCCCAACCCCGAGGCCATGGAGATGTTGCATGACATGGCCGATGCGGTGAAATCCAGCGGCGCTGATCTTGCCTTGGGTTTTGACGGCGACGGGGACCGCTGTGGCGTCGTGGATGATGAAGGGGAAGAGATTTTTGCCGATAAGGTCGGTGTCATCATGGCACGCGATCTGGCCAAGCTGTATCCCGGCGCGACCTTCGTGGCCGATGTGAAATCCACCGGCCTGTTTGCCAGCGATCCGGAATTGAAAGCGCATGGGGTGAAAGCAGATTACTGGAAAACCGGCCACAGCCATATGAAGCGGCGGGTCAAAGAGATCGGAGCCCTCGCGGGCTTCGAGAAATCCGGGCATTACTTTTTGGCCGAGCCAGTCGGGCGCGGTTACGACTGCGGCATGCGCGTCGCGGTCGAGATTTGCAAGCTGATGGACCGCAATCCGGACCAAAGCATGTCGGACCTGCGCAAGGCTTTGCCCAAGACGTGGTCCACCCCAACGATGTCGCCCTACGCCGCCGATACCGAGAAATACGATATCCTCCAGCGCCTCGTAGATAAGCTGGTCGCAAAAGCAGAGGCGGGAGAAAACTTTGCAGGCCGGGCTATCAAGGAGGTCGTCACGGTTAACGGCGCGCGCGTTATTCTGGACAATGGCAGTTGGGGGTTGGTGCGCGCGTCTTCGAACACCCCCAATCTGGTTGTTGTTTGCGAAAGCAGCGAAAGCGATGCGGAAATGCGCGCTATCTTTGCCGATATCGATGCGGTGATACGCACCGAACCAGGCGTTGGTGACTACGACCAGACGATCTGAAACACAATCGCGCGGAGTGGACGGCGGCCCCCACAGGGTTTGCGTCAATCTCCGCCGAACAGCTTGAGAAGCCCCTTTTTGGCTTCTTCTTCAAGCTTGTCTTTCAGGGCGTCCTCAATTTGCCCGCTTTCTGTGATGGTCGTGTCCAACTCGCTCCCGACTTTTTCCAAGACCTTGCCTTTGGCATCGTCTTCCAGGTCTTTCAGTTGCCCTTCTGCTGCGGCCTCGATGACTTTAGTCAGGTCTGGACGTATGGACGGGTCGCTCCATGGGCCGACAATACGCACCGGCACGGCGATCCCCTGGCCCGCATTGGCGCGCAGCGCGACAGGCGTGAACAGATAGTCGATATCCCGCGCACCCAGCCCAACACGCCCGCTACCGTCCGCCCGGAAATTGTCCAGCGACATCAGCAGGTCGTTGTTGGTCAGGTTGCCGCCATCCATCGTGAAACTGGCCGTCAGACTGTTGAAAACGGTCGTCTTGCCAGATCCTTCCCCACGCCCCATCAACCGGTTCAGATCGAACCCCGAGATCACACCTTTTCCAACCGCTATGTCGCCTTTTCCCGAAAGGGACCGCATGATCGCATCCTCGGTTTGACCCACACCCAGAAACTCAAGCGAACCGGACGCAGTTCCAGTCAAACGCTTTATGTCACCCAGTGTCGACAAGGCCTGTTGAACATCAATTCCCTCAGCTTTGAAATTCCCGCCGACGGACAAACCATTCCTGTTATTGGCGACCACTTGCCCGTTCAGCTGGCCCGAAAACAACGTCGCCGGGTGCATCTTCAGAACCGCTCGCGACCGGTCGAGGCTGAGCGTCAGGTCGCTTGCCCCAAGGGTCACATCTGGTACCGTGATCGATTTCGCAGTCAGGCGGATCGACCCGTTTGCCAGCGCCAGCGCAGACGCATCAATCGGTGCGGTAGACCAGCCTTCACTGTTTGACGACGGCGCACCTGCGCCCCCTGATTCGCTGGCCGCAGTTTCGGAGAAGGTTGAAAAATCCAGCTCTCCGGCCTGAAGCCTGGCGGTAATCTGCGGCGGGTTCGAGATCACGATATCGACTTCACCGTCAAATCGATTGTGATCCAGAACCGCGCTCATGTCCCGCAGGGAAATGCGCCCATCCCGCGTATAAGTCATCTGCCCCGACACATCCGCAACGCGCCCCATGCCGTTTGGAACCGTGACACCTCCCTGCCCGAAGGCGGCGAGCATTTTGTCTGTATTTCCGGTTTTCACCTCGGTCTTGCCATCCACTTCACCTGCGATGGTGGCACGCCCGTCAAACCCTATTTGCCCACCCGGCGCGGTCATCGTCAGCTGCAGTGGGGCCGCGGATCCAGACGCAAAAGCGGGAAGATCGGGAAGTTTCAAATCAACCTGAACAGTGCCGCCCGGTACGGCCATGTTGGCCTCCATCACCATTGGGGCCGATACATCCGGCCATTGCGCCGAAAGGTTGACCTTTTCAAAATTCCACGTGGTTGCACCGTTTTCGATGAAAATCAGACGTGCATCACTCAGCTCTAGACGTTCGAGCGTCACCGGACGGGAGTCCACGGGCGCAGCGCTGGGCGCACCGCCGCCGCCGGGTGACGGTGCAGCGGCCTGAAGTTCCCAATTTCCGCGCCCGTTTGCGTACTCCAGACGCAATACCGGGTTGTTTGCAAAAACACGCTTGATCCGAATGTCACCGGCCCAAAGCGCCACAGCGTCGACACCAAAGGACAGGCTTTGTGCGCTCAGCATCGGCTCTGGTCCAGCCCAGTCCGCGTTGCCGAAGGTAACAGGTCCGGTTTCTATTCCCAGCACAGGCCAGAAAGAGATGGAGACATCGCCAGAAAAGGTCAGATCCCGACCGGATTCAGCCTTGACCTGTTCGGCCAGAATGGCGCCCAGCTTGTCTCCGGGCATCAACAAAAGGGCGCCGATGACCAGCCCGACAACTGCCACCAATATGAACAGGATACGCATCAGCCATTTCATTGTTCTGCTCTCCGCCGGTTTGGGCTTTTGTTACAGTCATCATTCAAATCGTGCACCACATTTGCAAGGGGAAGCGTTCCCCACTATATGCCGCCGCATGAGCACCAACCCACCGAACCTCCGCCCCGACCTCGCCCCTGCGGCCCGGATCTCAGACGCGCCCCGTTCCGGGCAGCCGACCATCGGCATGGTCTCGCTGGGCTGCCCCAAGGCGCTGGTGGATAGCGAGCGTATTCTGACGCGGCTACGAGCCGAAGGGTACGGCATTTCGCCCGACTATGCCGGGGCCGATGCCGTGATCGTGAACACCTGCGGATTTCTGGACAGCGCCAAGGCCGAATCCTTGGATGCCATCGGCGAGGCACTGGTGGAGAATGGCAAGGTCATCGTGACCGGCTGTCTGGGGGCCGAACCTGACTATATTCGCGCCCACCATCCGCGCATCATGGCTGTGACCGGACCGCATCAGTACGAACAGGTTCTGGACGCGGTACATCAGGCTGTGCCGCCGGACCCTGATCCGTTTGTCGATCTGCTGCCCGCCAGCAGCGTGCAGCTGACACCGCGCCACTACAGCTATCTGAAGATTTCCGAAGGCTGTAACCACAAGTGCAATTTCTGCATCATCCCCGACATGCGCGGCAAGCTGGCCAGCCGCCCGGCCCATGCGGTGCTGCGCGAGGCTGAAAAGCTGGTCGACAATGGCGTGCGCGAATTGCTGGTGATCAGTCAGGACACCTCGGCCTATGGGCTGGATCGCAAATACGATGTGAACCCGTGGAAAGATCGCGAGGTGCGTAGCCACATCACCGATCTGGCGCGCGAGCTGGGTCGGTTCGATGCCTGGGTACGGCTGCACTATGTCTATCCCTACCCCCATGTGCGCGATTTGATCCCGCTGATGGCGGATGCGGGCTGCAACGTGCTGCCTTATCTCGACATTCCGTTCCAACACGCCCACCCGGATGTGCTGAAACGCATGGCCCGCCCAGCGGCAGGCGCAAGAACGCTGGACGAAATCGCCGCGTGGCGCGCGACCTGCCCCGATATCACGCTACGCTCGACCTTCATTGTCGGCTATCCCGGAGAGACCGAGGATGAATTCCAGACCCTGCTGGATTGGATGGATGAGGCCCAGTTGGATCGCGTTGGATGTTTTCAATATGAAAACGTCGACGGGGCACGTTCGAATGACTTACCAAACCACGTCGCGCCCGACATCAAACAGGACCGGTGGGAACGATTCATGGAAAAGGCACAGACCATTTCCGAGGCCAAACTGGCCGCCAAAGTTGGCCAGACCCTCGAGGTGATCGTGGACGAAGTCGACAATGAGGCCGCAACCTGCCGCACCAAAGCCGACGCGCCCGAAATCGACGGCAACCTGTTCATTGATGAAGGTTTCGCAGCCCTCAATCCGGGGGATATCGTGACGGTCCAGGTGGATGAGGCTGGCGAATATGACCTTTGGGGCAGACTTGTCTAGGGCCAGCTAGCCTATATCAGGGCGATCAGGGTTACCACCCAAGCGACACCAGCAGCGACTGCGGTCACGGCCACTGCCGCGCTCGCGGCATCCTTGGCCTGCCCGGCCAAAGGGTGCCGTTCGGTCGAGGTATAGTCCACCGCCCGTTCAATCGCTGTGTTGATCAGTTCTGCAGCCAGCACCAAAAGACCCATGACAAGGATCAGAGCCCGCTCAGCCGTGCCGACAGGCAACCAAAGCACAAGACTCGCCGAGATCAGATTGGCAAAGCCCCAGGCCCGAAAGGAATACTCATCCCGCCACGTGGCCACCAAGCCCTGCCAGCTCCAGCGGGTGCGGTCTTTGAGACGGGTGAAGAAATACAGCATGATCCCTCGGCCAACGAATTTGCTCAGGTCGGAACAGTTGCGAACTGACGCGGCACAGACAATAAAAAAAACCGCCTCAGGGGCGGTGAATTTTGCAACAAGGGTGCAGGTGGCCCACAATCAGGCCACCTGCGTAAAGCTTATTGAGCAACCGGGTTGCAGACAGTCTGGCCAGCTTCGGTGGTTGCCAGTTCATACCCGCCTGGGCAGCTGGGCGTACCCGCTTTGTCATAGCTGGGCTGAACATACACGGGGGTCGGTTCTTCCTGCTGCGCGCATGCAGTCAGGATCAGGGCAAATGCACCAACGGCGGCGAATTTCAGTTTCATGTCCTTCAATCCTTTATTACTTTGCTGATATTGCCCAGTTTTCGGGGCCTTCATCAGGATACGGGGTGCAGGTCAATCTGGCAACAGAATCAATCACAAACCCGTGATCCAAGGCGAAACCGTGCCGGCAGAGGGGATATTTCGCCGATGAATTCGCCTGGCCGCTACCCTTTTTGGCGCCACACCCTACACTTGATCGGGACATCAGCCAAAAGTACGGAGACGCCACATGTCAAAGACACCAGTTATCGCCCAAAACTCACCCATCCCAGTCGAGGTTGTCGAAGGAAAAAGCTATTTCTGGTGTTCATGCGGCAAATCGGGCAAACAGCCATTTTGCGATGGCTCGCATAAGGGCACCGAGTTCGAACCTATTAAGTATACGGCTGAAGCCAGTAAAAAGGTGTATTTTTGCGGCTGCAAGCACTCGTCCAAGCAACCCCTGTGCGATGGATCACACTCTGGGCTTTGACCTCTGCGAGAGGGCGTTCAGGGCGTCGGCATTGGCGCAAAACTCAGGTGCGGCGTTCTTGATGGATTGCTGATCCGCCAGCCACAGGGCGCATTGCGCATCGCAGTTGGACGCCCTGCAACGCGTTACCATTTCTGCATAGCCTTCTGCGGACAGCCGCCCGTCAGTCATGGCATCTGTTAGAGAGAGGCCCAGGCATCTGGCGACGGATCGGGTGAGCCAAAAGTGCTTTTCGATATCCCCAAGCGCAATCTGAGCCACTACGCATCCTCCAGTTGCACCGCCTTGAGTGCCGCAAAACGGGACCGATTCGGGCAGGAATGGGGGGCTTCTGCGCCGCCCTCATGCTGATCCATCCATTCCGGACAGTCCTGCGCCCAGGCACACCCTCGGCAGAACTGGATCATCTCGGCCCAGTCTTGCTGACTTAGACGACCCGAACGATGAGCGCCAATGATGTCGGTTCCAGTTGTCTGCCCCATTCGCAGGACCAGACGGAAATGGGTCATGATGCTTCCCAGACGCGGCATGTTACCACCATTTTCAAGGCATGAGTTTGTGAAGCAATTCCTGATTGCGGCAGTATTCCGGCGTGCGTCGCATCGCTGTCGTTTCGGACAACAGCCCTTCGCAATGAACAGGGTTTGGACACCCGGTACACCGCAGGACAGCGTCGGATATTTCATCAATAGACACCTTGCCCTGAATGGCAGCGTCTTCCAGATCGACATCCAGCATGTTTGCCATATCGTCCATCAAACCGGCGTGCAGTCGCAGTACTCTTTGGCTGGGCATGTTGCGTCCTTTCCCTGTCGCGCTAAGGGAAATGGTATCTAGCCGCCGCCGGACAGACCTTGATACAGGTCAAGGAGTGGCACTGATCTGGTCCAGATAGGCGCGAGTCGCATCCTGAACACGGCGAAATCGGTCGCCGCCCAGTTTCTTGCCACCGTACCAACGGGTTACAATGATCACGTGATTGTCCAGCCCGGCACGCTCCATCATGCGCAAGATCACCATCCCGGCGCCACTTTCATCGTCATCCGCCTTTAACGCACCCGTAGATAAAACAGCTGCCCATGTGTTGTGCGTGGCCTTGGCATAACTTTTGTCTGTGCGAAGGGACGCGAGCACTGCATCAATCTCGGACCGGTTTTTTACGTTGGCCCCTGACACCGCATATTTTGATCCCCTGTCCGTCAGGACAACGCCCAACCGCACCACATCCGTCATGGTGTCAGGCCAAGTTGCCGTGCGGTTTGTTCCACAATCTGAACACGCTGCGCATTGGGTGGATGCGTGCTTAGAAACTTGTCGCCGGGGTCGGGAATACGGCCGAAATACTTGGCCCCGATCAAAGGATTGTAGCCTGCGTTGTACGTTATGATCGTGCCCAGGCGATCTGCCTCAAGTTCGAAGGATTGAACGTAAGCCTGGACACCCACTTTGGCCCCCAGCTTCTGCGCCTCTTCGATCTCGGCGGCACTGGCCCCTTGCAACCGCGCCAGATCACCGAATTTGGCCGCGCTGGCGCTTGCGTTTTCATTTTGTCGAGCGATATGCCCCAACACGTGATGCGCCGCTTCGTGCCCCATGACAAATGCCAATTCATCAGCGTTTTGCGCCGATTGGATAATCGATCGGGTAAAGATGATCACCGGTTGCTGGTTTTCGTCCAAGGTCTGAAACGCATTGGCCGGAGCTTTTGGGTTCAAATCGACCAGAATCTTGAAATCACACTTTTGCCCGTCGGTTTTGCGCAGACATTGCGCGCGGGCCTCGTCGCCGACCGCCCGGCTTATTTCGTGGAAGGTTTCCACCGTCACAGGGGTGTCCGAGGCCTCCCATTCGGCAAGCGACTGCTCGCGCAGCGTATCCGCCCCGCAGGCCGTCAGAAACAGCGCAATCAGCACAAGGATTGATCGATGCATCACTGTTCCTCTGAACGGCCAGACCTTCGGTCGAGCATAGCGCGCGCATCAAGCGGCGACCATAGCCAGATCGACGCTGAATGGGTTGCATTGCGCGCCTTTGAAGCGCAGTCTGAAAACATGTTTTCGATTGAGCATGAATTCGACTCGACAGTCATCACTCTGGTAGATGAAGGCGCCAAGCCTCTGCAGGAAGATGTGATCATCAACAGTTTCGCGGAATGCGTAACGCTGGACCAATTCGATCCACGCACAGGTGAGGTTCAGAAGATAACGCTTTCACCCGAGCAGGTGCGTGATTTGGCCGCGGCGCTGGACTTGCCGGAAGGTGTGTATCAGGTGCACGAAACGCAGGATCGGGACTCGTAGCCCAAAACAAACCCCCTTCTTTGCAAGACGCGCTTGACGGCGCGTCGGGCGATTTGCATCCGGGCATCATCAGTCCTTTGTGAAGATCGTCTTGCATGACGGGAATCAGGATGAAATTGATCCAGAGATGCCGCCCTATGCCTCTTGAATTGGTGACATCGGCAGCCAAGATACCAAGTGCCGATGTAAAGAAAGTTAACATATGTCCCTAAAAAACCCTGCCGCGCTCGAGTTTCTGCAGGTGCGCAGATCTCGCCCTGCCAAAACACTGACAGCACCGGTGCCCACGCGGGACGAGCTGTTGCCTTTGCTGACCGCCGCAGCCCGCAGCCCCGATCACGGCAAGCTGGAACCCTGGCGGTTTATCGTTCTGGAGAAAGGCGCCATGCCGCGTTTGGCCGCCTTGACAGTGGAGTGTGGCACGGCCTTGGGCAAAAGCCCTGACGACATTGCCAAAGCGCGCAGCCAGTTTGATTTGGGACAACTGGCTGTCGCCGTGGTCGAGGTTCAGAAAGCATCAGAAAAGATCCCTGCCATAGAACAAACCTATTCCACTGGAGCTGTCTGTCTGGCGCTGTTGAATGCGGCGTTGGCGTCAGGTTGGGGGGCCAACTGGTTGTCCGGCTGGCAAACCCACGATCGCATGTTCTGCCAAAAGGCGTTCGGTCTGGCTGAAAACGAAAGGATCGCGGGTCTGATCCATATCGCGACCGAAGGCAGCGCGCCGCCCGAGCGCCCTCGCCCGGATGTCACCGCCCTGACTGAATGGGTTTCGGAATGATCATCCTGAACGCGTTCTTCGCGGCTTTGGGCCAAATCGGCGACCCCAAATTTCGCGCAGTCCTGTTCCGGGGCATAGGCCTGACGATCCTGTTGCTGACCGTGACCTGCGCCGGGGCAATCTGGTTCATCAACTCCCTGTCCGGGAACGAAATCGCCCTTCCCTTCATCGGCACTGTATCGTGGCTGAACGATGTTCTGAACTACTCGGGCATCCTGCTTGTGCTGGTGCTGCCCGTGTTTCTGATGGTGCCCGTCGCCTCGGCCATTACCTCGATCTTTCTGGAAGAAGTTGCACAGGCGGTCGAGGAAAAACACTATCCGACCCTGCCCGCAGCCCCCAAGATACCCGTTTCCGAAGCCGTGAAGGACGGGCTGGGTTTTCTGGGTGTGCTGATCGTGGCGAACCTGCTGGCCTTGATCCTGTATGTAATCTTCACGCCGTTCGCGCCCTTCATTTTCTGGGCGATGAACGGGTTTCTACTGGGTCGGGAGTACTTCACCCTGGCGGCGATGCGTCGCCTGGGGCGCGAGGGTGCGCGCAAGCTTCGGGCCAAACACGCAACCACCATCTGGGTTGCAGGCACGTTGATGGCGATCCCGCTATCGGTGCCACTGGTGAACCTGGTCATCCCGATTATCGGGGCCGCCACGTTCACTCATATCTACCACAAACTGTCAGACGTCCAAGCCTGACACTCAGCGTGGCTCCAACTGGTTCAGCCAGTCGAAGTCACGCACTGAGATCACGCCCGACAGGATAATCCCCGCAATGATCGCCCAAAGAACAATCGATATCCCGGTGGTAATCCACATCTTCTTCTTCATGTGATGCACCTCTGGCGCACCTGCATGGGTGCCGGGAACAATCTCACCCAGATCGCCCTGAGTCTTGATCCGAATCGGAAGGACAATCAGCAGCGTCAGGAACCAGATGACGGCGAACAACACCAATGCGGCAGTGATAGTCATGTCAGGCCCTCCGGGCTGCCGTTACACCTGTTCCAGCTCGACCAGGCAACCGTTGAAATCCTTGGGGTGCAAAAACAGGACAGGCTTGCCATGTGCACCGATCTTGGGGTCCCCCGAGCCCAGAACACGTGCGCCGGTTTCCTTCAGGTGGTCGCGCGCGGAGATTATGTCGTCAACCTCATAGCACACGTGGTGAATGCCTCCGGCCGGGTTCTTTTCCAGAAAGCCGTTGATCGGACTGTCCTCACCCAGCGGGTAGAGAAGTTCAATCTTGGTGTTGGGCAATTCGATGAAGACAACTGTCACGCCGTGATCGGGCTCGTCCTGCGGTGCACCGACCTTGGCTCCCAGCGCGGAGCGATACTGTTCGGATGCGGCCTCAAGATCCGGCACTGCTATGGCGACGTGGTTCAGGCGTCCAATCATGGTAGTCTCCTCTGTCCTGCGTTGCATGGGTTATGAGGGCTGATCGGGCAAAGGACAAGTGCGCCAAATCGCCCGTTAACCCTGTGTTAGCCAGAAGTTCCTAGCGTGACTCAACTGCTGGATAGGAGAGCTGCCATGGACGATTCGAGACCATTCAACACCATTGCAACACCCACCGCGACACGGCCGTTGCTGGGACAGACCATTCTGGTTGTCGAAGACAGCCGGTATTCCTGCGACGTCATACGCCTGATGTGTTTGCACAGCGGTGCCCGGATTCGGCGAGCAGATTGTCTGAAATCGGCCCGACGTCACCTGCAAATCTACCGCCCGTCCGTCATCGTAGTGGATATGGGCTTGCCTGACGGGTCCGGGGCCGATCTCATTGCGGAACTGGCACAGGCCACACCGCGCATAGGTGCGATCCTGGGGATGTCCGGTGATGATTGCACTAAAGAAGACGCGATAGGGGCCGGGGCCGACGGGTTTCTGGATAAACCCATAAAATCCATGTCTTATTTTCAGAAAACCATCTTAGAGTTGTTGCCCGAGGATCGTCGCCCCAGTGGCCTGCATGCCGTCCGGGATGAGGTCATTCACCCGGATCCTTTGGCCTATCAGGATGACATGGCCCATATCGCCGATGTTCTGGCCAGCCCGAATGACCACCGCACCCTCGACTATGCCGCGCAATTCCTGCGTAGCGTCGCGCGCGAGGCCGATGATCTGGTTCTTGTTAAGGCCGCACAGGATCTGGCTGCCTCCCGAACAGAGGGGACACCGATCACCGCCCGCGCCGCACAGGTCGCAGGCATCGTGCAAGATCGTTTGAATCAAAGAGAGGCGATCTAAGGTGTTGCCCGCCTACTTCATTGCCGCCACAGCTTTGTTTTGGTGGCTGTATCGACAAACCCGGGCCTCGGCGCGAACAATTCGGGTGAACCGGGCAGATATCGGGAACCCTTTGGACTAGCGCTCTGCCACGAGGTATCTTTGCCTGTGCGGCACCGGGGATCGCGTTGAAGGGGGAGCAAGACCGGATTGTACTATTCCTGAAATGCAAACCGCCCGCTTGAGACGGGCGGTTGACACTCACTCCTGAGGGATGATCCGCAAGCCCAGCTCCATCAGCTGGTCCGAGCTTGGATCAGAAGGTGCCTGCATCATCAGGTCTTCGGCGCGCTGGTTCATCGGGAACATCATGACTTCGCGGATATTGGCCTCATCGGCCAGCAACATCACGATGCGGTCGATACCAGCAGCACAGCCACCATGCGGCGGTGCGCCATAGTGAAACGCGTTGAACAGAGCACCAAAGCGGGATTTGACCTCATCCGCGCCATAGCCTGCCAACTCGAACGCCTTCAGCATGATCTCGGGCTTGTGGTTCCGGATCGCGCCTGACACCAACTCATAGCCGTTACAGGCCAGATCGTATTGATAGCCGCGCACATCCAGAGGATTCCCCTGCAGCGCTTCCATCCCGCCTTGCGGCATTGAGAACGGGTTGTGCTCAAAGTCGATCGCGCCGGTCTCTTCGTCCTGTTCGTAGATCGGGAAATCGACGATCCAGGCAAAAGCAAAGCGGTCTTTCTCGGTCAGACCAAGCTCATCACCGATCACATCACGTGCCCGACCGGCAACCTTTTCAAAGGTTTTCGGCTTGCCACCCAGGAAGAACGCCGCATCGCCAACGCCCAGACCCAACTGCTGACGGATCGCCTCGGTCCGCTCGGGGCCGATGTTCTTGGCCAGCGGGCCTGCGGCCTCCATCCCTTCACCCTGATCACGCCAGAAGATATAACCCATGCCGGGCAATCCCTCTTTCTGGGCAAAGGCGTTCATGCGGTCGCAGAACTTGCGGCTGCCACCTGTCGGCGCCGGGATAGCGCGGATTTCGGTGCCATCCTGCTCCAACAGCTTTGCGAAAATCGCAAAGCCAGACCCGCGGAAGTGGTCGGAGACCACTTGCATTTTAATAGGGTTCCGCAGGTCGGGCTTGTCGCTGCCATACCAAAGGGCCGCGTCCTTATAGGAAATCTGCGGCCAGTCCTGATCGACCTTGCGGCCACCACCGAACTCTTCGAACACGCCTGTCAGAACCGGCTGGATCGTGTCGAACACGTCCTGCTGCTCGACAAAGGACATCTCAAGGTCAAGCTGGTAGAAATCGGTGGGCGAGCGGTCGGCGCGCGGGTCTTCGTCACGGAAACAGGGCGCGATCTGGAAATATTTGTCAAAGCCCGACACCATGATCAGCTGTTTGAACTGCTGAGGGGCCTGCGGCAACGCATAGAACTTGCCAGGGTGCAGGCGCGACGGCACCAGAAAATCGCGGGCGCCTTCGGGCGACGATGCGGTGATGATCGGCGTCTGATATTCGCGGAAGCCCTGATCCCACATCCGGCGGCGCATCGAGGCCACAACGTCCGAGCGCAGAGCCATGTTCTGCTGCATCACCTCACGGCGCAGGTCCAGATAGCGATAGCGCAGGCGCGTTTCCTCGGGGTATTCCTGATCACCGAACACCATCAGCGGCAGCTCATCCGCGGCGCCCAGCACTTCCAACTCGCGCACATAAACCTCGATCTCGCCGGTGGGCAATTTCGGGTTCACCAGATCAGCGGCGCGCGCCTTGACCGTACCGTCGATGCGGATACACCATTCCGAGCGGACCTTTTCCAGCTCGGCAAAGGCCGCACTGTCGCCGTCGCACAGAACCTGCGTGACGCCGAAATGGTCGCGCAGGTCGATGAACAGAACCCCGCCGTGATCTCGGACACGATGCACCCAGCCAGACAGGCGAACGGTTTCACCGACATTTGCGGCGGTCAGAGCGGCGCAGGTGTGGCTGCGATAGGCGTGCATGGATAATATCCCTTCGGGCGCAGAATTCGTCGCGCCGATACACCCTGTCAGGCTTGGAAAGTCAAGGCAGGTCGCGTCGTCAAAACGGCCTTTGAACGTTGCCGGAATAGAAATACACGCCCAGACCCACGGCAAAGATGATGTTCCCTGCAATCGCGTGCAACAGAACCGCGTAAAAGAACGAGCCCCGTTTGCGATAGGCCCAGCTGAACAGCAACCCGCCGACAAAGGTCATAACGGCGACGATCCAGCTCCAATACATCAGGTGAGCAAAGGAAAAGACGGCAGCATTCAACAGATCAGCCCTGCGCCCGTCAGGCAGAATGTCGTGGTATCGGCGATAAAATAGCGGGCGAAACAGCAGCTCTTGCGGTAGTGCCGACAAAAGCGGATAGCCGATCCAAATGAAAGCCAGCATCTCGGGTCTGTATCGCAGCAGGAAAAAGGCGGCGTCTGGTCGGGTGAGATAGATCAGCGTGGTGCAAGATACCACCGTCACAATCGCAAACAAGGCGAGTTCACGCAGCGACCAGTTTGCCCAATCGTAGCGTAGTTCCGCCCACTGGAAGCCGGGTGTTGCGTGCAGCAGAACAATCCCCAGGCCGGTAAACGCGAAGAGGGCCGGAAACATCCAATTGGGTGGGAAAAACACGGCGATCATCAGCGGGACGGCAAGAAAAAACAGGCCAAATTCAAACCGCAATCGCGCCGTCGCAACCAAAGGGCTGGTCATCGTGCCTTTTCTGCTCAAAGGAATGCCAACTCCACCGGGATCAAGCCACGCAACGCATTGCCCATGTAAACGGCTTGTGCATCTCGTATATCTTTCACACTCAGAACCGCCTCGGCATAGTCGTCCCTCTCCAGCAGTACTTCACGCAAAATTCCAGGAAGAAGACCACATGACACAGGAGGCGTAAGCCGTCGTCCGTCCTGAGTTTCAATAAACAGATTGGTGATTGACCCCTCGCACAGTTCGCCCCGTTCGTTCATGAACAACACCTCGTCAATCCCCTTGGGCATCGCGGCGCGCGCGGTGTCATAGACGTGCCGTCGGGTGGTTTTGTGGCGCAGCCAAACATCATCCGAGGTCAGACAGGTCTCCGAGATCCCCAACCGCCAGAAAGGCGGATTGTCGACTAGCGGAGCAGTGGAGAGATCGAACCGGCCAAGGACATCCATTGTCAGGCGGCAGCGCAGCGGGACGTCACCGGTTATCTCAGACAGAACCTCTGCTGCCACAGCCGGATCAAAGCGCAGCGCCAATGCACTGGCGGTGCGCGACATACGGTTCAAATGCCTGCTCCTCCGAACAAACCCCTGCCCCGGCCTGTAGCCCAGCGTTTCGATCAGGCGGAAGTCAGGCTCAGCTGGTGGGCAAAGCGGGCTTTCCATAGCGCTTCCTCATATTCCGATGGGGCTGTGCTGTCCCAGACGACGCCGCCGCCCACATTCAGTGTGGCCGTGTGCCCCTCAACCATCAGTGTGCGAATGGCCACGTTGAACTCGGACCGCCCGTCAGGGGCTGCCCATCCAATGGTGCCGCAATAGATGTCGCGCGCCCACGGTTCCAGCTCGGACAGAATCTCCATCGCGCGGATTTTGGGCGCGCCGGTGATGGACCCGCAGGGGAACAGTGCGTTCAGAATATCCGACAGACCGGCACCAACCTGCAACCGCGCCCGCACAAGCGAGACCATCTGATGCACCGTGGCATAGGTTTCGACCTTGAACAGCTCGGGAACATGGACCGATCCGGGCAGGGCTACGCGGCTGATATCGTTGCGCAACAAGTCAACGATCATCAGGTTTTCGGCCCGGTTTTTGTCATCCCCTGACAGGAAATTGCGCCGTCGGGCGTCTTCGGCCATATCCTCGCTGCGGGGCTGGGTGCCTTTCATGGGACGGGTTTCAATACGCCCGGTCTCATCTGTGCGGAAAAACAGCTCGGGCGAGCGACTGAGCAGGTCCGGCAACCCGTCCTGTTGAACCAAGGAGCCATGCCCCACGAGCTGGCCCGAAGTCAGAGCGGCATAGAGCGATGCGCTGTCACAGTCGACAGCCAGATCAATCGGGAAAGTCAGATTGGCCTGATAGATGTCCCCGGCCCCGATGGCATCGTGCACGACCTTGAACGCCTGACTGTATCGCACTTCATCCCAACGTGGTTGAAACACGGTCACACCGCCCGACGCCTTGGGCAATTCAAATTGATCGGGCGCGTCATAAACACCAAAGCATAGCAGCGGCAGTTTTCGGTCATCTGGCAGGCGCGGCAGCAGGCGTGGCTCCAGCGTATACCCCATCTCGTAACTGGCATACCCTGCCAACCACCTCCCCGCTGCGCGCGCCTCATCCAAGGCCGCCAACGCCGCGGGCACCTCATCCGCGGTATCCGCACGGATGATGTCGGAGGGCCGGTCAAACCGGGTCCCCGGACCGGCAGGTCCCTGATCGAAACGAATTCGCAAGTGCATCCTCATAAGCCGTGCTGCGCGATATAGAGAATACGCTGCCAAGGGAAGGGGGGGAAAGCGGCAATTTCGCCCCTGTTTCCGATACCTCTTGCACCTTTTCGCGCGGTCCCTATAACGCAGGACAATTTGGGCGCTGGGGCGGTGCCCTGACTCGCGGACAATCAAAGGAACAGGGCCATGCCGAGAAGAACCGACATCCAGTCGATCATGATCATCGGGGCGGGTCCCATTGTTATCGGTCAGGCCTGTGAATTCGACTATTCGGGGGCTCAGGCCTGTAAGGCACTGCGGGAAGAAGGGTATCGGGTCATTCTGGTGAACTCGAACCCCGCGACGATCATGACTGACCCCGGACTGGCCGATGCCACCTATATTGAGCCGATCACGCCCGAAGTCGTCGCAAAGATCATCGAGAAAGAACGCCCCGACGCCCTGCTGCCCACCATGGGCGGGCAAACCGGCCTGAACACTTCGCTGGCGCTGGAAGAAATGGGCGTGCTGGAAGAGTTTGGTGTCGAGATGATCGGTGCCAAGCGCGACGCCATCGAAATGGCCGAAGACCGCAAGCTGTTCCGCGAGGCGATGGATCGGCTGGGCCTGGAAAACCCCAAGGCCACAATCGTGACCGCGCCGCGCAAGGAAGACGGCAGCGCCGATCTGGATGCGGGTATCCAATTCGCATTGGACGAGTTGGAAGAAATCGGCCTGCCCGCCATTATCCGCCCCGCCTTTACACTCGGCGGCACCGGGGGCGGTGTGGCGTATAACCGTGAGGATTATATCCATTTCTGCCGCTCGGGCATGGATGCCTCGCCTGTGAACCAGATCCTCGTCGATGAATCTTTGCTGGGCTGGAAAGAATACGAGATGGAGGTGGTCCGCGACACTGCCGACAATGCCATCATCGTCTGTTCCATTGAAAACATCGATCCAATGGGCGTGCACACCGGTGACTCGATCACCGTGGCCCCTGCACTGACGCTGACCGACAAGGAATACCAGATCATGCGCAATGGCTCGATCGCCGTTCTGCGCGAGATCGGGGTCGAGACCGGCGGGTCCAACGTCCAGTGGGCGATCAACCCCGACGATGGCCGCATGGTTGTGATCGAGATGAACCCCCGGGTGTCGCGATCCTCGGCGCTGGCCTCCAAGGCGACCGGATTCCCGATTGCCAAGATCGCCGCAAAGCTGGCCGTGGGATACACGCTGGACGAGCTGGACAACGACATCACCAAGGTCACGCCCGCGTCCTTCGAGCCGACCATCGACTATGTCGTGACAAAAATTCCGAAATTCGCGTTCGAGAAATTCCCCGGCTCAGAGCCCTACCTGACCACCGCGATGAAATCGGTGGGTGAGGCAATGTCCATCGGCCGCACCATCCACGAATCGATGCAAAAGGCGCTTGCCTCGATGGAATCCGGTCTGACCGGCTTTGACGAGATCGAAATCCCCGGCCTGAACGTGGGTGTCTGGGACGAGGCCGACGACAAGGCCGCCGTGATCAAGGCGATCAGCCAACAAACGCCTGATCGCCTGCGCACCATCGCACAGGCCATGCGCCATGGCTTGACCGATGATGAGATCTTCGGCGTCACCAAGTTCGACCCGTGGTTCCTGGCCCGCATCCGCGAGATCATCGCAGCTGAGCGCACGGTGCGCAGAGACGGCCTGCCGATGACCGAGGACGGCATTCGCAAGCTGAAGATGCTTGGCTTTACCGATGCGCGTCTGGGCAATCTGACCGGTCGTGACGAAGACAATGTCCGCCGCGCCCGCCGCAATCTGGGCGTTTCTGCCGTGTTCAAACGCATCGACACCTGCGCAGCCGAGTTTGAGGCGCAGACGCCCTATATGTATTCGACCTATGAGGCCCCGATGATGGGGGAAGTCGAATGCGAAGCCCGCCCAAGCGACCGCAAGAAAGTCGTCATCCTGGGCGGAGGCCCCAACCGGATCGGTCAGGGGATCGAGTTCGACTATTGCTGCTGCCACGCCTGTTTCGCACTGACAGATGCGGGCTATGAGACCATCATGGTCAACTGCAACCCCGAGACGGTTAGCACCGACTATGACACCTCGGACCGCCTGTATTTCGAGCCGCTGACTTTCGAACATGTGATGGAAATCCTGACCAAGGAACAGGAAAACGGCACGCTGCACGGTGTGATCGTTCAGTTCGGCGGCCAGACCCCGCTGAAACTGGCCAACGCGCTGGAAGAAGAAGGCATTCCAATCCTCGGCACCACACCTGACGCCATCGACCTCGCCGAAGACCGTGAACGGTTCCAGGCACTGGTCAATGATCTGGGTCTGAAACAGCCCAAGAACGGTATTGCTTCGACCGATGAACAGGCGTTGGAAATTGCAGAAGAGATCGGCTTTCCGCTGGTCATCCGCCCCTCGTATGTCTTGGGCGGTCGCGCGATGGAAATCGTACGAGATATGGATCAGCTGCGGCGTTACATCAACGAGGCCGTGGTGGTTTCCGGCGACAGTCCCGTACTGCTCGACAGCTATCTGGCCGGTGCGGTGGAACTGGATGTCGACGCGCTGTGTGACGGCACCGACGTTCATGTTGCGGGTATCATGCAGCACATCGAAGAAGCAGGTGTCCATTCCGGCGATTCAGCCTGTTCGCTGCCACCCTATTCTTTGTCGAAAGAGATTCTCGAACAGATCAAGGATCAGGCCTACAAACTGGCCAAGGCGCTGAACGTTGTCGGCCTGATGAACGTCCAGTTCGCGATCAAGGACGATGAGATTTACCTGATCGAGGTGAACCCGCGCGCATCGCGGACCGTCCCCTTCGTGGCCAAAGCCACCGACAGCGCCATTGCATCCATCGCCGCGCGTGTGATGGCCGGTGAAAAACTGGCCGATTTTCCGAAACGCCCGCCCTACAAGACCGTCGACGACACCAAGATCGCGGACCAGATGACGCTGGCCGATCCGGACATGCCCTGGTTCTCGGTGAAAGAGGCCGTTCTACCCTTTGCCCGCTTCCCCGGCGTTGACACCATTCTTGGCCCAGAAATGCGCTCGACCGGTGAGGTCATGGGCTGGGACCGCGACTTTCCCCGTGCCTTCCTAAAGGCACAGATGGGCGCTGGTATGGTATTGCCGTCATCGGGCTGCGCTTTCCTTTCGATCAAGGACGGCGACAAAGGGTCGGATATGCTGGACGCCGCGCGCGTTCTGGTCAGCCAGGGCTTTTCCCTTGTGGCGACACGAGGCACCCAAAGCTGGCTGGACACCAACGGAGTACCGTGCGGCGTGGTCAACAAGGTCTATGAGGGTCGTCCCGACGTAACCGACTTGATGAAAGACGGTGGCGTTCAGTTGGTCATGAACTCGACCGAAGGGGCGCAGGCGGTGGAAGACAGCAAATCCATCCGCTCAATCGCGCTGTACGACAAGATCCCCTACTACACCACGGCGGCCGCCAGCTACGCCGCAGCGCTTGCGATCAAGGCGCAGGCTGGAGAAGATGTCGACGTAAAATCGCTTCAGGGCTGATCCAAAGCCCAGGGAAAAGAGCAAAACCCCCGGTCACGGACCGGGGGTTTTTCATTTAGGCAGCAACCGCCTGCCGTCTTTCATCTCGTTTGAAAAACAACAGATAGAACACCGGCGCAGCAACCATCGTCAACACGGTCGCAAACGCCAGTCCCCCCATGATGGTCACGGCCATCGAGACAAAGAACGCATCCGTCAGCAGCGGAGCCATACCAAGAATGGTCGTGATCGCCGCCAGCATTACTGGGCGCAGGCGCGAAACCGAAGCTTCGATGATCGCCTCTTGCAACGGTTTGCCTGTTGCCCGGACCAGATCGATCTCTTCGACCAGAACAATGCCGTTCTTGATCAGCATCCCCGAAAGGCTCAGCAGCCCCAAAAGCGCCGTGAAGGTAAAGGGCAAACCCGTGCCCAACAGGCCAATCACCACGCCGTTGACCGACATCGGGACAAGCAGCCAGATGATGATCGGCTGGCGGATCGCGTTGAACAGCAGGACCGAGATCAATACCATGATCAGCAAGCTCAGCGGCAACTGCTTGCCCAAGCTTTCCTGCGCATCGCGCGAGTTCTCGAATTCACCACCCCATTCCATCCGGTAGCCCGGCGGCAGCTCCATCGCTTCAATGGCCGCGCGCACCTCGGAATGCACCTGAGCCGCTGTCAGATCCGGCGGGATATCGGCGCCAACGGTGATCGTCAGCACCCGGTTGCGACGATGGACCTGAGTATTGAGCAATTGGTATTCGAACCCGTCGACCATCTGCTCGATGGGCACGAATCTTTCGGACTGATCCGAATACACAACCTGATCGACAATCGAGTAATCATCATCCGCCGGGCGGCGCAGGATGATCGGAATCAGGCGGTCGCGCTCACGCAGAACGCCTCCGGTGATGCCGTCCGTCGAAAACTGCAGCGTCGCCGCAATATCCTCGCGCGCAACACCCGCTGTCTGTGCCCGCTCAGTGGCATAGATCGGCTGCACTGCCAGCTCTTTTTCGCGCCAGTCATGATGAATGTTCAACGCATTCGCAGAGGCCGCAGCCATGCGCTGCACCGCTTCGTCCGCCAACTGCCGCAAGACTGCCGGATCGCTCCCAGAGAAACGAGCCTGGATCGGGTCGCCGCCGCCCGGGCCAAAGACCAGCCGTTTGGTGCGGAATTCACCTTCGGGGAACTGCATTGAGCCAAAGGCTTCAAGTTCGGCCTGCAGCATTGGGATGTCATCCAGAGTCTCGGTCCGGATGATCATGTGACCATAGCTCGGATTCGGATCCTCAGCCGAGTAGGTCAGCATGAACCGGGTCGCACCCTGACCCACGAACGTAGTGACCGAGACCACGTCTTCGCGGGCCGCCAACCAATCTTCGAACACGGCCATATCCTGCGCAGTTCGGGCGATGGGCGTGCCCTGCGGCAATTTGTAGTGCACGAAGAACAACGGCGTATTCGAGTCCGGGAAAAACTGCTGCTTCATCAGGCCAAAGCCCGCATAGCAAGCCACAGTGACCCCGACCAAAATCGCAACAACAAGCCAACGGAACCGCAAGGCCCAGCGCAGGATCGCGCCGTAGACACGAAACAGAATGCCGCCATACGCGTCCACTTCGCCTTCTTTACCCTGCTTGAAGAAGTAGTGCCCCAGCATCGGTGTCACCGTGATGGCAAGAACCCAGCTCAACAGCAATGAGATACCGATGACAGCAAAGAGCGAAAACAGGAATTCTCCGGTTGCATCGGGGCTGAGGCCGATACCAGCAAAGGCCATGATCCCGATAACCGTCGCCCCAAGCAGCGGGATCTGCGTTTTCGATGCGACCTCATCCGCCGCATCACGCGAGGATTTGCCCCGCAGCATCGCGATCTGCATCCCTTCGGCCACCACGATCGCGTTGTCCACCAGCATCCCCATCGCGATGATCAGGGCCCCGAGTGAGATACGTTCCATCTCGATCGAGAACAGCGCCATGAACAGCAGCGTGCCGACAACGGTCAGCAACAGGGTCGATCCGACCACGATAGCCGCCCGCCAACCCATGAAGATGCCCAGAACCGCAACCACGATGGTCACCGACATGGCGAGGTTCACGAGGAAATCGTTCGACGCTTGCTCGACCACCACATGCTGCTGGTAGATGGGCAGAATTTCGACGCCAAAGGGAATTTGCGCGTCCAGTTCGACGAATTTCGCATCGGCGCGTTTGCCCACTTCGACAATGTTCTCGGCTGCCAATCCGGCAACACCCAACGTGAAGGCTTCGACACCGTCGAACCGGATCACGATATCGGGGTCGGTCTGGCGGGCGCGATAGACATTGGACATGTCGAACAGGTTGATCACCTGCCCTTGCGACCCGACCGAGAGCCCCGCAATCGCGGACACACTGTCCGAGCCTTCGGCCGTCAGAATGGTTGTGCGGTCGTTCTCCGAGCGTACCGACCCCGACGAATTGACCGAATCCGCGTTGGCGATGGCTTCGTTGATTGCCTGAAACGGCACGTTCTGGTTCACCGAGATGGCCAGATCGGGTTCGATGAAAATTGCCTCTTGCGGCAGGCCCTGAACCTCGACATCCGCGACGCCGTCCACCGTCAGCAGCTCGCGCCGCAGGAATGTTGCCAGTTCATGTTTCTCTGCGTCCGAGAACCCTTGGGCGGTGACCGCATAGAACAGACCAAACACGTCACCAAACCCGTCATTCACGAACGGCTGGTTTACACCTGACGGCAAGCCCCGCGCGGCATCGCGCACCTTGGCCCGCAGGCGTGTCCAGATATCGGGCAATTCGGTCCCGTCATAGGTGGATTTGATCTCGACCTCGATAAGAGATTGGCCAGGCTGGTTCAGCGAGGTGATCGTGTCCACCTCACCCATTTGCTGGATCGCGGATTCAAGCGGCTCGGACACCTCCAGCGCCACTTGTTCAGCGGTTGCGCCGGGGTATTGCGTGACAATGACGGCGTTTTTGATTGTAAACGCAGGATCTTCCAAACGCCCCAGCGAAAGGAAGCCCCAGATGCCACCGAACAGCGCTATGAGGATGATCAGCCATGTATAGAGTGGCCGGTCGATAGATGCGCGCGCAATTCTCATCGATCTGCCCCTCAATTCGAAAAGCCGGTGAAGCGACGCACGGTCTGACCATCGGTCAGCGCAGAACCGCCCGCAACGACGATCTCATCGCCATCGGACAAACCTGTCAGAACCCGGACCTCTCCGGTCTGGGTCGGTTCAATGGTCACAGTTGAACGGCGCACAGTGCCTTCGTCTGCGCCAGCCGGAGAAAAGACCATGACGCCCAATGTTCCGTCTGCACCCGCAGCGATGGCCGACGCAGGCAAAACAATACCGGTTCTGTCATCGCGGACATGCACGTTGACCGATACCGACGACCCCGGCAGGATCTGCAGCCCCTCAGGCGGAGTCAGGCCGAACTGAATGCGGAAGGTTTGCCCAACGCTAGAGGTTTCGGCGTCGAATTCGCGAATCTCCAGAGGAAAAACCTCGTCACTTGCGGGAAACTTAGCGGTGATTGTGATATCTTCGTTCTGCCCCGAGCGTTGAAACAGGATCTCGGGGACATCCACCTCGATGCGCAGTTCCGACATATCATGAATGCGCACAATCGGGGTGCCAGCCGATACCGTCGTGAAGGCTTCGACTGCGCGGCTGGACACCAGGGCGTCAAATGGGGCGGTCAGGGTCGCGTGTTCCAATTCGTACTCTGCGTCGCGCAGGGCAATCGCCGCCAGTTGGGCCTCGGTTTCCGCGTCATCGACCGCCACCTGACTTGCTGTTGTGCCTCGCAGTCGGGAGAGACGTGCGACGGTCCGGTCGGCCTGCTCTTTCTGTAGCCGCGCGCGATCCAGCCTCAGTTCGAACGGCTCCTGATCCAGACGTGCAATCAGACCGTCCTTGGGGATGACGAAACCTTCGGTGATGGGCATCTCGAGAATCTGACCCGCAACCTGAAAAGCCAGATCAACAGTCTGGCGCGCGGCAACTCGGCCAAAGAACTGCCGCGTGAAACCGGGGGAAGTTTCCTGCACTTGCAACAGCTTTACCGGTTTTGGGGTATCCTGAGCGGCGATCGGGGTCGCCAGAACGGCCAAAACAAGGCCCAGAGAGGCTATGAGTTTCATTTCTTCAATCCCTCGGGAATTCCCGTTTTCAAAACGTTGTTACGGATTTTGCACGCCAGTCGTGCGAATTCGGCGGTTTCTTCCTGATTGAGACCAGAGGCCCTTTGGAACAGGTCTCCGGCCTCGGCCACCAACATGTTGCGGGCCTCTTCACCCTGTGCGGTCAACACCAGGAGCCATGCCCGGCGATCTTCGGGGTCACGTTCACGCCTTAAATAGCCAGCCGTCTCAAGAGCATCGGCGGTCGCCGTTATGGTGGACGGCACGCTCAGCATATCAGTCGCCAGAACGCCCATCCGCTTGGGCTGATCCAGTTTGATCAGCATATGGCATTCGGGATGGCTCAGATCTGTCTCGATCGTCTCAAAGGTCTCTTCCAGTTTCCAGTAAAGCGCATACACGCCCATGATCGCCTGTATTTCGGGGCTGAGGCGGCCAAGTCTGGTTGTGATGTCGTCGGTCACTGGGATTCTCCGCATGTGGCACCGGGGCCATATACTTCAAATTATGAACTATTCAAGATGTGAAGCTGTATTTCACGCAAAGACGCTGGTTCCCTTGGGTCAACATACCTTGATCAAACTGCATTGTGACTGCATTTTAGGCGAATCCAAAACCCGTCAGGACCCACAATGTATACCCCAGCCATCACTGGTACCGGTGTTTTCACACCCGAGAATGTCATTACCAATGCCGAACTGGTACAGGCATTCAATGCATATGCCGACAAGATGAACGCCCAAAATGCCGATGCCATCGCGACCGGCGAGATGGAACCGATGCAGCATTCTTCGGAAGAATTCATCGTCAAAGCCTCGGGGATTAATAACCGTTACGTGATGGACAAGTCTGGCGTATTGGATCCTGACATCATGTATCCCGCTCTGCGTCAGCGCACGGATGACGAGCCCGGCATCATGACCGAGATGGCCATTGATGCCTGCACCAAAGCGCTGACCCAGGCGGGCCGCACAGCGGCGGATGTCGACCTGGTGATCTGCGCGGCTTCGAACCACGAACGCGCCTATCCGGCCATTGCCATCGAAATTCAACAGGCGTTGGGGATCAACGGGTTCGGATTTGACATGAATGTCGCCTGTTCCTCGGCCACGTTTGGAATTCAGGCAGCCGCAGATATGGTTCGGTCCGGCTCGGTCAGGGCGGCATTGGTGGTGAATCCCGAGATCTGTTCGGGTCATCTGGAGTGGCGCGACAGGGACTGTCACTTTATTTTCGGAGACGTCGCAACGGCGACCCTGATCGAACGGATCGAGGATGCCAAAGGCCCGCATTTCGAGATCCTCTCGACCCGATGCGCGACAGCGTTTTCGAACAACATCCGCAATAACAACGGGTTCCTGCGTCGCTCGCGCCCTGATGGCATGGTGGATCGTCGTGACATGCAGTTCATGCAAAACGGACGCAAAGTGTTCAAAGAGGTGCTGCCCATGGTCAGCCAGCACATCGGAGATCACATGGAGGCCGAAGGTGTCATCAGTGACGATCTGAAACGTCTGTGGCTGCATCAAGCCAACAAGACAATGAACGACTTTATCGGAAAAAAAGTCCTGGGGCGCGTACCCCAGCCGGGTGAACAACCCAACATCCTGCAGGACTATGCCAACACCTCCTCCGCAGGGTCCATTATCGCATTTTCGAAATACTCGGACGATCTTGAGGATGGCGATATCGGTTTGATCTGTTCGTTCGGGGCCGGGTATTCGGTCGGATCCGTGATCGTGAAACGAAAATCCTGATCCGTTTAACGGTCAATGGGTCAGACTATCTGTTCACGCGAAAGACCCGAAACGCCTCTTCTTCAGGCCGGGGAATTTCTTCAACATTGTGAGGGAGTGTGCCCGCAATGAACGCTGCTGGCAGCCCTTCACCGTCAGATACAGAATCCCAGTAGTCTGCGCGCGACGCCCTTTTACAAATCATCACGTAGTCCACACCAAGCGCGGCCAGATGTGCGCCCATATCGGCCGTGTCGGACCGGAACAACTCAATCTGCGCCAGATTGCCCGCTTCGTTGCGGTGATAGTTCCCGCCAAGAACCGAATGATGGGTGAAACGCAGGAAATTCCCGGCAAAGTTCAAACCGGAAACGACAAACCCAGGTGGCAAGTCGTTTAGCGGTTCGTAGGCAAACTGCGTCGCACAGTACTTCATCGTCACTGGCGGTTCAGTGTCCTCACCCTCTTCGGCGGAGGGCTGCCGCCATGCAAGATAGTATTGTTCAATCTTGATCCCCGTTTTCGGTGACATGAAAATCAGAAATACGATCATCAAGAGACCAAAAATATGCCGACCATCTGATTTGTATGTCAGGTAGATCACCCGCAGCATCTGCGCCTGGATGGCCACCAAAGACATCGTCAGGAAGGATACCATCCGGATTTGATAGTAAAACAAAGCCAAACTGGCCAAAACCAGACATGACAACAAAAGATAGTCCATTCTGGTCTCGGAATTTCGAGCGAAGAACAAGCCTGCAAAAATCACAATACCGGAAATGACCGTCATCGATATCGTTTCGCCTTTGTGACGCTGCAGCGAAATCAAAATGTTCTGCGCTTCTGTAATCTGGCTCAACCAGAACTCGCGCATCGCCAATGGCATCTGATCGATGGGATTTTCCAGACAGTGTGGGGCAAATCTGTGGGCCACCGCAAACACCAGCCCACCCAAAACCAGAAAACAGAGCGCGCGCACCCACAGGGTCTGATGGGACGCCAAAGCCGCCAAGGCGACCAAGCCCAATCCTGCGAAACCGGCCGGCAGCGCAATACTAAGGGTCAGCGCATCACATCCGGCGAAGAAAAAGCTCTCTCTTGACGTTGTCGCGAGGCTTGCCAACAGAAGTGTCGCAGCAATTGCGGAACCAAACTCGATCAACCGCTGGCGGGCCTGCTTCCCGGACAACACCCAATCTGCGGCGAAAAACGCGCCGATCAATCCGGTGTGCACCATGGATTCAGCCCCGATCGACATCGACAACGCAAGGCATATGCCTAACCACATGCCCGCGCGCGGCCGGTCTTTGCGCAAAACAAAGAACATCAGCGCAACCGCGAATAGCATGATCTGATAGCCATGATGATCAAAGGAAAAATAGTTGAACTTCCTCGAATTCACCAAGGCATAGGCACCAAAGATCAAAGCCGAGACCGCACCCGGACGCCCACCCAACGCTCCGCCGGTGACAGTAAAGGCCCATAGGGTCAATGCGGCCAGACCGGCAGGCCAGATGATCGCTGTGAGATGCAGTGCGGTTTGCGCAGGTAAAACCAGATCGAATAGCCAGTAGAGCGCTGCAATCGGCGCATCAACAAGACGAGACCAATGCATCAATGTCCCGCCATCGGGACCCAAACGATGCTGATACAGATCAAACCAGCCCTGTCCGTTCAGCAGGTCACGGACCACCACCCAGCGCATCACGTCATCCGTTCGGCCTTCATAAGTGCTCAGGGCTGTTAAGATCGTCAGCACCAAACAACCAGCGACAACAAGGCGACACACAAAAGCGTCTGCCTGCACCCGGTAGGCATTTGGGGAATTCTTCATAAAATACTGCTCTTAGCCGTTTCGCCCTGAAAGACCTGCACGATTGAGTCACAGGCTTGTCCGGACAGCGTGTCAGCTTACGCTTTCTTCTTCCAGATGTAATTTCATCTCAATCAGAACCTGTTGCAAAAGGCTTGTTTCCTTGAGCAATCGCTTGGCCTCGTTCACGGTGATGATGCCGTCTTCGATGGCCGCCTGATACTCTGTCATCAACATCGCGAACCGTTGGCTGAGAGCAATAACATCCGAATTCACTCCACCCGTTCTGGGTTGGTCCGAATTTCGATTGGTATAAGACAAGGTGATGTTTTTCAGATCGGCAAGCGCAGACGTGACATGCGGGTAGTTGGCTGCATTCTCTAGTCGCGCGACCGCGTCAACGGGCATAAACCGGTCCGAATGCTCGGCATTGTCTGAATAATACCGACCCAGAGTCGCCTTGGATTTGCCCGTGATCTCACAAGCGGCCTCTATCCCCACATCTTTCACCAAAGCTTCGGTGTGTTTCTTCAGATAGGCCCCGATATCTGCCATTGCTTTACCTTTGTTGCCTGCACCCGCTGCCCCAATTGTCCATTTGGGGGAAAGCGTCAGGAAATTTCCCATAACAGAGTCATAATTGAAATGTCATATATTGGCTATCCCTCAGATATGCGGGGGTTTTGTGAGTGAGTGGCGGCAGTTCTATGCCGGTAATGAGTGATCGTGAGGCGGTATTGCTAAGCCTCACTCCGTTTTGGTCACATGATGACCGACGGCGTCGCCGTTGCAAAAGCGGGGGTTCCATCCCCAAAGAGCATCTGCTCGGCCTCTGCAACGGCAACGGCGACGTCGCTTCCCCTTGAAGGACTAATGCCTTGTTCGTTTGAGCCGGGCGCTTTAGACCCGCCGCATGGCAAAGCTGTACTTTAACTATTCGACAATGAATGCGGGCAAATCGACCGTACTGTTGCAAGCCTCGCACAACTATCGCGAGCGTGGCATGGACACGTATCTGATGACCGCTGCGGTGGACGGCCGCGCTGGAACGGGTCGCATCGCGTCACGCATCGGTATCTCGGAACAGGCAGATACGTTTCGCCCCGATGATGACGTATTTGCCATGATCGAAACCCGACTCGAACGCGGACGCGTTGCCTGTGTTTTTGTTGATGAGGCACAGTTCCTTTCGGAAGATCAGGTCTGGCAGTTGGCTCGTGTCGTAGATGACCTGAACCTGCCAATTCTGGCATATGGACTGCGGGTAGATTTTCAGGGCAAACTGTTCCCCGGTTCAGCGGCCCTGCTGGCGCTGGCGGATGAGATGCGAGAAGTACGCACCATCTGCAAATGCGGACGCAAGGCCACGATGGTGATTCGCCAGGATGAGACTGGCAATGCCATCACCCAAGGCGCTCAGGTCCAGATTGGCGGGAACGAGAGCTATGTATCGCTCTGCCGCAAGCACTGGCGCGAAGCGGTCGGAGACTAGACCCGGTTGGGCAAATCCCGACCTGCGACAAAGGCCGCGACATTGTCCAATGCCATATGCCCCATACTGGTCCGCACCTCTTCGGTTGCTGTCCCCAGATGCGGTAGCAGGGTGACGGTATTCATTTCTAGCAACGCTTGAGGTACAGCAGGTTCGAACTCGTAGACGTCCAGTCCGGCACCAGCAATTTGACCGGCTTGAAGCGCACCGATCAGGGCGGTTTCGTCCACGACTTCGCCGCGCGCGATATTCACCAAAATAGCGTTGGGGTTCATGGCCTCCAGTATTGACGCATTGATTAGATGACGCGTCTCTGCCCCACCCGGAACAGCCAGGATCAGAAAATCCACAGACGCCGCAAGCTCAGGCAGATTCGGGGTAAAATTCGCTTGGAAATCCAGTTGTTTGGCGCTGCGGGATTGGTAGGCGATCTGCATTCCAAACCCGAAATGGCAGCGTCGGGCAATAGCCTGACCAATGCGACCCATTCCAACGATCCCGACCCGTTTGCCGGTGACATGGTGCCCCAGCATTTGCGTTGGGTGCCAACCTTGCCATGCGTTGGAACGAACCAGTCGCTCACCTTCACCCGCGCGCCGTGCCGTGGACAATAGCAGCGTCATGGCTATATCGGCGGTGGCATCCGTGACCGCGCCCGGCGTGTTGGTGACAGCGACACCCGAAGCCCGCGCGACGTCGACATCGATATGGTTGTAGCCGACACCAAAATTGGCCAGCAACTTGCAACGCGGCGCTGGCACATCCGCAAACACCGCCGCCGAGAACTGGTCGCCCAAAGTCGGTACGACCACATCGAATTCTGTCAGGGCGCGTTTCATCTCATCCAGCGATAGCGGTTCGGTCGACGGACGAATGTCGACATCAAACTCTGCAGCGGCCCGGGCCTCGACAGCTGGCGTCATGGGGCGTGTGATCCACAGTTTCATCAGTGCATCCGCCCGCCCAACGGAACTTTACCGTCGGGGCCAATCAGCACGATCTCGCCGTTTTCATCGGGCAGGCCCAGAACCAAAACCTCGGACATGAATTTGCCGATCTGGCGTGGTGGAAAATTGACAACCGCCAACACCTGCTTGCCGATCAGCGCGGACGGTTCGTAGTGCGCCGTGATCTGGGCCGAAGTTTTACGTTCGCCGATCTCATCCCCGAAATCGATCCACATCTTGATCGCGGGTTTGCGCGCCTCGGGGTATGGTTCGGCGCGGACGATCTCGCCAACGCGGATGTCGACCTTCAGAAAGTCATCGAATGAAATCTCACTCACGAGACAGCTCCTTTGAACGATCTGTCGCAGCCTTGACGGCCCTGTGCAACAGGTCAGGAAAACCTTCGGCCTCATGCATCAGAACCTCAAGTGCGGCCTGGGTCGTGCCGTTGGGTGATGTTACATTGACCCGCAACTGCGAGGGGTCGTCCTCCGCAGCAACGGCCAGAGCGCCTGCCCCGGCGACCGTGGACTTCGCCAGTTTCATCGCCAGGTCATGCGGCAGGCCTTGCGCCTCGCCGGCAGCGGCCAGCGTTTCTATCAGGTGAAAAACATAAGCCGGACCGGAACCACTTACGCCGGTGACGGCATCGATCTGCGTCTCATCCGTCAGACGCACGGTTTCACCAATGGCTGAAAGAAGGTTTTCGGCAAGCTCCAAGCCTTCTTCGGACACCTGTGAATTGCCAATCATCGCGGTGATGCCCTGACGAATTGCCGCTGGCGTGTTCGGCATCGCCCGCACGATCGGGGTACCCGCGCCCAGGACATCCTCAAATGTGGCAATAGACGTGCCCGCCGCGACCGATACAAACAGGCTACCGCCGCCGCCCAACGCCTGAATTGCGGGCAGAGCCGCGCCCATCATCTGCGGTTTAACAGCAACCAGCACAACGGCGGGTGCTTCGGGCAACGGGGTGTTGATATTGACGCCCTGCGCTTTCAGCCAGTCAGACGGGTAAGGATCAATCACCCAAACGGATGCGGCGGGCAGGCCGTGATCCAGCCAACCCGCCAACATCGCGGACCCCATCTTTCCGCATCCCAACAGCACCAGGCCCTGCTCGGCCACGCGTGACATGTCCATCTGTGCCCCTCCCCTCAATCACCGGTTTGGGGCAAAGCTTTACGCCCGGCCGTAGGCCTCTGCAATGGCAACCTGCATCGCGTCTTCCGGGTCGCGATTGCCCCAAGTGACCAGTTGAATCGCCGGGTAGTAGCGCTCGGCGCTCATCACAGCGGCGGTGATCATCGTGTCAATCTGGTCCGGGCTGGCTGTCTGGCCGCCCGCCAGAACCAGACCGTAGCGATAGACCATCAGCTTCTGGTTCGCCCAATAAGTGAAAGCCCCCGCCCAGCACTGATCATTCATCTTGTTCAGCAGCTCATACAGCTCACTTTCGCGTTCGGACGGCGGCTCCATCTCGAAGGAACACACCATACGCAGCGTTTCGTCATAGTTCGACCAAGCGAGCGTAATCGAATAGGTCCGCCACTGACCTTCAACGGCCATGGCAATCTGATCGTCGCCGATACGGTCAAAATCCCAGTCGTGATGTTCGGCCAGATGTTCAACTATGTCGATCGGATGAAGGTCTTCTTCGAGAAACTGCTCGGAAAGGGCCATAATGCCACCTCACTAATCTCTAGCATTTTGGGACTGGCAGCGCCCCAGCGCTAGTTGACTGCTCTACAAGCCGGGCTTCCCCCGTGGGCCTGTACTAAATATGGTGCGCCGCAAGAATCCTTCTGGCAACCCTATTTCTTGGGGATAACAGCAATAAGTTGAGGACAGTCGGCAACGGAGGTCAAAATATTGGCGTTCGACGCAGCTTTGTCTTGATTAAATTCTGCAAGGCGGCAAGATACACATCACCGCACAATCCAACCTCGGATTGCGCGGCGTTAATCCTGCGTGGAAAATCTGGATTCGGACTTTATTTGTCCAGTTTCGCCTCAAGCGCGGCGATCCGTGCCTCAAGCGCAGCGTTTTCTTCGCGGGCTTTCTGAGCCATGGCACGCACTGCATCGAATTCTTCGCGCGTGACAAAATCACGGTCGGCCAACCAGCGGTCCACCATCGATTTCATGGCGTTCTCGGCTTCTTCCCGCGCGCCCTGTGCAACGCCCATGGCATTGGTCATCAGCTGAGAAACATCGTCGAGGATCTTGTTGCGGGTTTGCATGGTTTTTCTCCGAATAAGCGGTTCTGCCTTATATGGGGAAAGAAAGGCCCGGGCTCAAGGTTGACTTGTCCTGTGATCCCCGGGCAATGAGACGCACATGCAGGCTGTTCTGAATTTCCCCGATCTGTCACCCGAACTGTTCTCGATCTCTGTGTTCGGGATGGAGTTCGCCTTGCGGTGGTACGCACTGGCTTATATCGCGGGCATCCTGATTGCCTGGCGTCTTGCGGTGATGGCCTTGCGGCGACCGGTCTTGTGGCCCCACGATACGCCACCCATGAAGCCCGACCAGTTGGACGACCTGCTGACCTGGATCATTGTCGGCGTCATCCTAGGTGGACGGCTTGGGTTTGTGCTGTTCTATCAACCCGCTTACTACCTGTCGCACCCATTGGACATTCTGAAAGTCTGGCAGGGTGGCATGGCCTTTCATGGGGGACTGCTGGGCGTTATCCTTGCCTCTTACCTTTATGGTCGTCGCCACAAAATCCGAATTCTGTCGCTGGGCGATCTTGTGGCCTATACGGTGCCGCCCGGCCTGCTTTTGGGACGGCTGGCCAACTTCATCAATGCCGAGCTTTGGGGTCGGCCAAGCGACGTGCCGTGGGCCGTCATCTTCCCCGGCTTCGCTGCGCAGGATTGCCCCGGGGTGGTGGCCGGCATGTGCGCACGCCATCCGTCGCAGCTCTATGAGGCTGCTTTGGAGGGCATTTTGCTGGGTGCCATCCTGCTGTGGTTGGTCTATCGCCGCGGCGCATTCCGCAAACCCGGTTTGGTCATGGGCCTGTTTCTGGCCGGATATGGCGCATCGCGATTCCTTGTTGAATTCTTCCGCCAGCCGGATGCGCAGTTCATCTCAGCCGGAAATCCGTTGGGACTGGCCTGGCAAATTGGCGGGTACGGGTTGACCATGGGCCAGGTGTTGTGTCTGCCCATGATCGCGCTCGGCCTTTGGTTTGCGCTGCGCGCGCAGCGACCGGCATGAGCCTGACCGACCTTCTGATTGCACGTATACGGCAGGACGGCCCGATGAGTGTGGCCGACTACATGACAGAATGCCTGCTGCATCCGACACTGGGATATTACAGCACGCGCGACCCGCTTGGCATCAAGGGCGATTTTGTCACCGCGCCAGAGGTCAGTCAGATGTTTGGCGAATTGATCGGCCTCGCGCTGGCGCAATGTTGGATAGATCAGGGCAGCCCCTCCTCGTTTACGCTGGCCGAGTTTGGCCCCGGGCGTGGAACGCTCATGTCTGACGCCCTGCGTGCAACGCGGCAGATTCCGGGATTTCATGAGGCGATGGACCTCTGCCTGTTGGAAGCCTCGCCCGCGCTGCGGCAGGTTCAGTCAGAAACTTTGGACGGGTATGCACTCCGATGGATCAAAAGCGCCTCAGATTTGCCAGATCGGCCTTTGTTCTTGGTCGCCAACGAGTTCTTTGACGCTCTGCCCATTCGCCAGTTCATCCGCAATGGGGCCGCGTGGCGCGAGCGTCTGATCGGCGTCACAGAGGACAAATTGACTTTCGGCCTTGGGCCGAGCACCCCGCAGGTGGCACTGGATGATCGGTTGAACGACACCACTGATGGCGATCTGGTTGAATTGTGCGCAGCCGCAATCCCGGTCACAACCTTCATTGCCGGGCGGATAGCATCTCGTGGTGGCATGGCGTTGATTATCGACTATGGCGACTGGCATTCGCTGGGCGACACGTTTCAGGCCTTGAAATCACACAAACAATCTGACCCGCTGGATGCCCCCGGGCAGGCAGATTTGACAGCGCATGTGGACTTTGAGCCGCTGGCCACCGAAGCCCGTTCCGTGGGCTGCGCTCATACAAAACTGACACCGCAGGGCGTTTTTCTTGAGCGGTTGGGAATAACCGCCCGCGCCAAGGCCCTGGCCAAAGCGGCAGGCGAATCCAAGCTTGATCAGTTGATCGCCTCACATCGCCGGTTGACGCATCCTGATGAAATGGGAAACCTGTTCAAAGTGCTGGGCCTCTTTCCCTCGCACGCCGCGCCACCACCGGGACTTGAACCATGACATTGGAAATTCTCACTTCTGATATTCTGTCCCCTGTTCGCCACGGCTTTTTCAGCCGTCGAGGAGGTGCGTCCTCGGGCATCTTTGCCGGGTTGAACTGCGGGTATGGCTCCTCGGATCAGACCGAGATCGTCGCGCTGAACCGTAAAAGGGTGGCCGACGCGATGGATGTCGAGCCCGAGGCATTGGTCGGTATACATCAAATCCATTCTCCGACTGTCGTGACAGTGGATGCTCCGATCGAAGGCGACAGACCAAGGGCAGACGCGCTGGTTACGGCAACGCCGGGATTGGCGCTGACGATTCTGACCGCAGATTGCCAACCTGTCCTGTTTTGTGACCCTGACGCGCATGTGATCGGCGCGGCGCATGCCGGGTGGCGCGGTGCGCTGGACGGCGTTCTGGAGGCCACGTTGGACGCGATGGAGGCACTGGGTGCCAAGCGCGAAAACACGCGGGCGGTGATTGGGCCTTCGATCTCTCAGACCGCATATGAAGTCGGACCCGAGTTTCTGGACGAATTCATGGCGGATTCAACAGAAAACAGCCGGTTCTTTGCGAACGGGCACGGCGATCGGTTGCAGTTTGACCTGCCAGCCTTTGGCCTTCACAAGTTGCGCCAAGCAAAGATCGGGCAGGCCGAATGGACCCGGCATTGCACCTATTCGGACCCGGATCGCTTTTATTCGTACCGTCGCGCGACGCACGCAAAAGAAGCTGACTACGGACGCCTGATTTCAACCATCAGATTATAAATCCGGACCAGAATAAGGCAGATTCGCCACCTTTCCGCCACATTTGTTGTGTTTATGGAAAGCAGAATCGTTGTGAATTTTGTGCCAGTCCTCAGATGGTTATCTGACTTCCAGACATGTGAATGCTGGCACCCCAATCAGGAGGGTCTGCCACCTTCATTTTAAAGTCCGCATTTGATCCCGGTTAAGCCTTATCCCTGCCGCAAACCAGCGTCACATTAGGGTTACAAACCGAAAAAGGGCACAGCCCTAAGATCGAGCAGGACCAAAAATGAAACAGAAATCTCGCTTTCTCAGCGCGGTCGTTGCAGCCGCGCAAGACCAGAAACTGGAAATGCCATGGAAGCGAGTTTCTAGCCATTCTGTCAGGGTTGCCCGTCGGTTGGCGGCGCGGCGCTGAAAACAGAAACCCCACGGAACCAAGCTGCCGGTTCCAAGTGGGCAACGCGCACCGGGTGCTGCTCTGGCCTGTTGCGCGTGGAGTGCGGTCTACCGCGCCTATGTTTCAGAGCGTGTTTGCGGGCAATTCAGGCCCGCGTAGTACGAGTTTGTCTTGGGGGGTCAATGGTTGACCAATGGAATGCGATATTTCTTCGCTGCGCGCTGCTGCTACCACCAGCGCCCAGGGGTTACCCGTTTGTTTCAAGACAAAGAACCGAACCAACAGGCGGGCCTGCATGGGGGTACGCCCCTCCTGTTCTGGTTTTAAAGGGGACGGAATACGAATGACTATTCCAAATTCACTGGCACGTGCTGCCAGAAATGCCATCGAGACGTCGGCTTTGCTGCGCGACGCACCTCGACCAACGACAAAGAAGAAAGCGCAGCTGCGACGCTACGAGGTCAGCACCTTGCTGAAAAACGGAGACGTTGTGCAAACCCGCCACATTGCGCCCGCGCTGCCGATGTTCGAGGACGCCTTCTGCGCCTTCTCACGCGGATCGCTGGTGGAAACGGAACAGGGGCCGATGGCGATCGAAGATCTGCTGCCCGGCGACACTGTTCTGACGCAGGATGGCACATCGGAAACGGTTTTATGGAAAGGCTCTGTCACTCTGGTTCCGGGCCGCGAAGATTCACGGGGGCGCACGCGTCCACTGACCCGGATCATGGCGGATACGTTTGGCATGCAAAAACCAATGTCTGGTGTCATTGCCGGGCCAGCAGCGCGGTTGGTAGGCACCCCCGCGCATCTGCGACACCTGCACGGAGCGTCACCGATTCTGACACCTGTGTCAGAGTTTCAGGATGGGATGGGTGTAATTGAAACAATGCCGCCGACGCCGGTCGAATTGTTTCATATTTGCCTCAGAAAGCATTCGGTTATCCGTGTCGATGGATTACCTTTTGAAACCTATCATCCAGGTGTTAATGCGGTTCGAATGATCAGCCATTCTCTTCGGTCGATCTATCTTAATCTGTTCGCTCACATTGAGTCGCTGAACGATTTTGGCCCGTTGCTCATGCCGCGCGCCGGAGATGGAGAGATCGACGCGATCACGGCCTGAGTTGTTAATCAGTACTGCGAAGTGGGGGCTTTATGCAGATTTTACTTGGATGGGTTTTGACCCTGGCGGTGGCGGCCGTGTTGCCGCCATGCCCAACAAACGCACCGCGTATCTGGCTTATGCCGACCGGTTCATTCGGTCTTCCAGAACGTCGAATGGCACGCCTGGTTCGTCTTTTGCGCCGCGGATAACAAGCGATGTCTTGACGCTGGCCACGTTTGGCGTGGTCAGCAGGTCACCCGTCAGAAACTGTTGAAAACTGCTGAGGTCCGGCGCGACACATTTGAGCATAAAGTCGACCTCACCATTCAGCATGTGGCATTCACGGACCAGAGGCCAATCCCGGCATCGTTCCTCGAACGCGCTCAGCTCTGATTCGGCCTGACTGTCCAACCCGACCATTGCAAATACCTGCACTTCGAAACCGAGTTCTCGCGCGTTTACCTCGGCATGGTAGCCCGTGATGTAACCGGCCTCTTCCAAGGTGCGCACCCGACGCAAGCAGGGGGGTGCCGAAATTCCGACCCGTTTGGCCAATTCCACATTGGTCATACGACCATCTGCCTGCAGTTCCGCCAGAATCTTGCGATCAATCTCATCCAGCCGAGTCGTGACCATAAAATGCTCCTGATTTTTCGGTTCTTATATCAGCACCCGGGCCGCGCGCAATATTGTTTCGTGCATGCGCAATATTCTTTGTTTTCAAATCGCATAGGCGGTTGGCTCCATGCCGGAAGCGCATAGCAGGTCCGGCGCAGGAAGGGGCTTTAAGCCTTGTGCGCCTATCGCTATATCGTTGCGACGGGCAAACGCCCGATGCAGGCAGTTCGAGCGGGGGTACCATGGCCGACACACGACACACCAAGGTTCTGATCATCGGGTCGGGACCCGCAGGGTATACAGCCGGCGTCTATGCCAGCCGCGCAATGCTGGAGCCCATTCTGGTGCAGGGGATCGAACCCGGCGGACAGTTGACCACAACAACTGAGGTCGAAAACTGGCCCGGGGATACCGAAGTGCAAGGGCCGGACTTGATGATCCGCATGCAAGACCATACCAAGGCGATGGGATGTGAAGTCATCGGCGACATCATCAGCGATCTGGACCTCAGCCAACGCCCCTTCACGGCCAAAGGCGACAGCGGCGCCACCTATACCGCCGATGCCGTCATTCTGGCCACCGGTGCGCGCGCCAAGTGGCTCGGTCTGCCGTCAGAAGAAAAGTTCAAGGGTTTCGGTGTCTCGGCCTGCGCAACCTGCGATGGGTTCTTCTATCGTGGACAGGAAATCGTCGTGATCGGTGGTGGCAACACGGCCGTGGAAGAAGCTCTGTTCCTGACCAACTTTGCAAGCAAGGTCACCCTGATCCACCGCCGCGATGAATTGCGCGCCGAGAAGATACTGCAGGACCGGCTGCTCAAGAACGAAAAGATCGAACCGCTCTGGTTCCATGAACTGGAAGAAGTGATCGGCACCGACGCCCCTCTGGGTGTCGAAGGTGTACGCGTCAAGAACGTCAAGACCGGCGAGATCACCGAGATTCCGTGCAAAGGCGTCTTTGTCGCCATCGGCCACGCCCCTGCCAATGAACTGGTCAAGGACACGCTCGAAACCCATATGGGCGGCTATGTCGTGACCCAGCCGGGTTCGACCGTTACCTCAGTACCCGGTGTGTTTGCCGCGGGAGATCTGACGGATCACATATACCGTCAGGCGGTCACCAGCGCCGGGATGGGATGCATGGCCGCACTGGATGCCGAGCGTTTCCTCGCCGAACAGGGCTAAAGCCAGGACCATGGGTCAAGCTGCGGTGATGAACCTTGCTTGACCCGGCCCTGTCGCGGCGACACACTCGGGCAAAACAAAGGGGTGGCGCGTGGTCGCGATGGACAACGCTCTTTGGCGTGGCGGGTGGGCAACCCGGCTTCGGATCGGCAGCGGGCTGGTCCTTTTTGTCTTTGCCTTTTTCCACTTCATCAATATCGGCCTGGGTCTGTTTCACACCGACTATCTGCATGGCATGCAGGATGGACGAAAGGCCGTAACGCGCCACAACGCCATGAGCGTGGTTCTGTACCTCGCATTGATTTTGCATGCCGGTCTGGCGCTGACCTCGATCGTGCAAAGGCGCACGCTGCGCATGCCCTTCAGTTCCGCCTTGCAGATTGTGCTTGGATTGCTGATCCCGATCCAGTTGATCTCGCATATCATTCACACGCGCTATGCACACGAGATCTACGGTGTAAACGATGAAATGGGTTATATCATCGTGCTGATGTGGCCCAGCACCGCAGTTTGGATGCAAAGCCTACTGTTGCTGATAGTCTGGATTCACGGGTGTATCGGGCTGCATATGTGGCTGCGGTTGACGAATTGGTGGCCCAGAACCGTGCCCTATCTGATTGGACTGGCGGTGTTCGTGCCCTCATTCGCTTTGGCCGGAGTGTTGACCGAAGGCCGCAGGATCTGGTCCGATTTCTCCGACGAATTTCTGCGCGAACAGTATATCGAGCACTACAACTGGCCTTCGCCCGAAGCGTTTCAGACCATGTTCAGCATCAAAGACAACGCGCTGTTGGCTTTCTGGGCCGCGCTTGGGGCGACCGCCGTGATTTACATCGGTCGTAAACTGTGGCGTCGCAGGCATTCCGTCAGGGTCACATATGCCCGAGGCCCGGAGGTATTTGCGGAAAAGGGCATGACGCTGCTTGAGATGTCGCAGACCAACGGGATTCCGCATGCCGCGCTGTGCGGTGGCAAAGGGCGCTGCACCACATGCCGCGTGATTGTCGAAGACGGTGGAGATCACCTGCCGCCGCCCAGCGACATCGAAGCCCGCAGCCTCGCTGCTGTCCGTGCGTCGCCCCATACCCGCCTGGCGTGCCAGGTGCGCCCCACAGAACCCGTCAAGGTATTCCGTGTGTTCCGGCCAGATGGCAAACGGGACCGGGCGCATGCCAGTCAGGGGCGTGAGCGCAAGCTTGCGGTTCTGTTTTTGGACATGCGCGGCTTTACGGCCCGGACAACGGGGCAGTTGCCCTATGACATCGTGTTTCTTCTGAACCGGTTTTTTGATGCAATCGTCCCTGCGATAGTCGATCAGGGCGGGGTTGTGGACAAATACATGGGCGACGGTCTACTCGCGGTCTTCGATAGGGCCGACGCACAGAAATCAGCCCGCTCTGGCCTGAAAGCCGCGATCGACATCAGTCGCGCATTGAACCAGTTCAACCGACAGCTTGCCTCGGAAAACAGTCCGGATATCCGCATCGGCATGGGTCTGCATCTGGGCGACCTTGTTCTTGGCGAAATCGGGGCTGCCGGCAACGCCGCACAAACCATCATTGGCGATGCGGTCAATGTTGCGAGCCGCCTAGAGGCCGAGACAAAATCCCTGGGCGTCGAGCTTGTCGTGTCGAAAGAGTTGCTCAAGGCCGCTGGTATGCAAGTGCCCCAAGACCGTATCCAGCAGTTCCAGTTGCGCGGGGTCGCTCAGCCGGTTCCCGCCTTGCCCGTGGCCCGGGCATCCGAGCTTGACCACAGTCCGGAAGACAAGAACACTTATACTCGTGACACCTGAAATACACCAAATGCGCGGAACTTTGATCGCTTTCCCCGTTTTCTGTGGAAAAATCCTTCTAAATCGCAGAAAAACCGCACATTTCATCCTTAGTTTCACCGACACCTGTGGACTCTGGCTCTTTGCCGGGGCAAATGCCCCTCAGACGCCAAAAAAACTCCGGCACATCACCACTGCGACAAGAGTATTTCGATGACAATGTTGAGCAACCTCACCCCAATCCCTGAGCTATATGTTTCGTATGAGTCAGCGCAGAAACTGAAAGTTGAGGCTGCGGATTTGACCAGCCATGATCTGAGCCCGCGTCAGATTTGTGATCTGGAATTGCTGATGAATGGCGGCTTCAATCCTCTGAAGGGCTTTCTGAGCAAGGCAGACTATGACGGCGTGGTCGAAAACATGCGCTTGGCCGATGGCACGCTGTGGCCGATGCCGATCACGCTGGATGTCAGCGAAGAGTTTGCCGACAAAATCGAACTGGGCCAGGATATCGCACTGCGTGATCAGGAAGGCGTGATCCTTGCCACCATGACCGTGACCGACCGCTGGACGCCGGACAAGGCGCGCGAGGCCGAGAAGGTGTTTGGGGCCGATGACGACGCGCACCCGGCGGTGAATTACCTGCATAACGTAGCTGGAAAGGTCTATCTGGGCGGACCTGTTGTCGGCATTCAACAACCTGTCCACTATGATTTCCGCGGTCGCCGTGACACCCCGAACGAGCTGCGCGCCTATTTCCGTAAACTGGGCTGGCGCCGCATCGTGGCCTTCCAGACCCGCAATCCGCTGCACCGCGCGCATCAGGAACTGACCTTCCGCGCCGCCAAGGAAGCGCAGGCCAACCTGCTGATCCACCCGGTCGTGGGCATGACCAAACCGGGCGACGTCGATCATTTTACCCGCGTCCGCTGCTATGAGGCTGTCCTGGACAAATACCCGTCCTCGACCACTTCGATGAGCCTGCTGAACCTCGCCATGCGCATGGCCGGCCCGCGTGAGGCGGTCTGGCACGGGCTGATCCGCGCCAATCATGGTTGCACCCACTTCATCGTGGGCCGGGATCATGCGGGCCCCGGCAAGAACAGTCAGGGCGAAGATTTCTACGGCCCCTATGACGCGCAGGATCTGTTCCGTCAGTTCCAGGACGAGATCGGCCTTGAGATGGTCGACTTCAAACACATGGTCTACGTTCAGGAACGCGCCCAATACGAACCGAATGACGAAATCCTCGACAAGGACAACGTCACGATCCTGAACATCTCGGGAACCGAACTGCGCCGCCGTCTGGCCGAAGGTCTGGAAATCCCCGAATGGTTCAGCTTCCCCGAGGTTGTGGCCGAGCTGCGCAAGACAAGACCGCCGCGCAGCCAGCAGGGCTTTACCGTCTTCTTCACCGGGTTCTCGGGTTCGGGCAAATCGACCATCGCCAACGCGCTGATGGTCAAGCTGATGGAAATGGGCGGCCGTCCGGTGACACTGCTGGATGGGGATATTGTTCGTAAGAACCTGTCCTCTGAACTGGGCTTTTCAAAAGAGCACCGCGACCTGAACATCCGCCGCATTGGCTATGTCGCCTCAGAGATCACAAAGAACGGCGGCATCGCCATCTGCGCGCCCATCGCGCCCTATTCCACCACCCGGCGCGCGGTGCGCGAAGAGATCGAACAATTCGGTGCCTTCTGCGAGGTCCATGTTGCGACAAGCATCGAGGAATGCGAACGCCGCGACCGCAAAGGCCTTTATAAGTTGGCGCGCGAGGGCAAGATCAAGGAATTCACTGGTATCTCTGACCCTTACGATGTTCCCAAAAACCCGGAACTCAGCGTCGAAACCGAAAATGTCGAAGTCGACAACTGCGCCCATCAAGTGCTGCTGAAGCTTGAAAGCATGGGCCTGATCGCAGCGAGCTAGGTCGCAGACCACTCTGAAATTGGCAGACGACCTCCCACGACGGAGGTCGTTTTTCTTGGGCGGCGGCGTTGCAGAGATTGACAAGCCCGTGACGGCTTGCTGCAGTTGACCGATCAGTTTCATCACAACGGCCCATGACCCGCACCCTGCCCCAAATCGCAAGTTTCTGGTTCGGTTCCGATCTGAGTTGGCTGGAGACATTGTGCATTCAGTCCTTTCTGGACAACGGTCACTCCTTCACGCTCTACACCGCCGATGACCTCGCAGGTGTGCCTGCCGGTGCCGAATTGCGGCACGCCAGTGAAATCCTGTGGCCCGCCCCCTTTGACCTAAGGCCCGAGGATCGGTTGGGCGTTGCAGTATTCTCGGACATCTTCAGGCTGACACTGTTGCAGCAGACCGATTTCATCTGGGTCGATCTGGATGCGCTTTGCCTAAAGCCTTTCGATTTCACATCACCCTATGTCTTCGGGCGGTCCCAATCCGGGACATATCCCAACGGTGTGCTGCGCCTGCCAAAGACCTCAGCCACGCTGACGCAAATGCTGAAATTCGTCACATCCCCGAACCCGACCCAACCCTGGCGCGGACCCAAGCTGCACAGGCGCAACCAGCAACGCATCACCCAAGGCGACCGATGGGGCATAGAGGCGTTGCCATGGGGATGTTCCGGCCCAAAAGCCTTTGGACATTTCTTGCGCGAAACGGGTGAAGATGCTTACGCCTTGCCAGCTGACACGTTCTATCCGCTCGCCAATGAAGAGCTTTGGAAGCTGCACGACGCGCATGTGCCGCCTGTCGAGATCGAACGCAGCGGGGTGCATTCCGTTCACATCTTTGGGCATCAAAAAAAACTTATGGCGCAGCAAACCTCCGGCCTGCCCATGCAAGGGTCGTACCTGTGCACCCTCTGCCGGCGGCACGGGATCGACCCGCAGGTCAATCCGATCAAACAGATGGCGTGGATGGGCCTTTGACTACTAGCGCGCTGGTCAGTTCGTCCCGCAAAGCCCGTACGGCCCGTTCTTCAAACCGGCCGAATTCAGCCGCCTTGTCCTGGATGGCCCTAAGGTGTGGTAAGCGATTGGCAAAATCTCGTTCAGAGGTGGATTCGATCGCCTGCTGGATCTCCTCTTGGGTTTCACACAGGATCATGCCCGAGGTATCCATGAAATCCCCGATGTTCGGACAGCCCCAGTAGATCGGGACCGTTGTGCACAAGATCGAGTCGATCAGCTTTTCCGAAAAATAATTCCGTTCGCGTACATTCTCGATCACGACCGAATAGCGGTAAGGGGCCAGACCGTCCTCTTTCTGCTCAAACGGCGTGTATCCGCGCCCCATGATGTCCACATCTGCACCGCTTGCGCGGACCCAATCGATCACGTCATGGCGGAGCTGATGGCCCAAAAGATCCCGCTTGGCCGAGGCGATCAGCGAACATGATTTGGTCTTTTCCACCAGCAGTTCCCGCCAGTTTGGCACCATTGTCACCCCGTAAGGCAGAAAAACCGCGTTGGGCAGGTTTTCGAGCAGAACGCCGTGAAAGGTGAAGACACGGAAGAACCGCCGCCAGGTCAGGCGCAACTGCTGGTCATGTTTGCCATGAATGGCCGAAGGCTCGCCCATCATCAGCGAAATCCGGGCCTTGGTGCCGCGACGCAGCCGCCAATGAACCGTCGAATTGGGGTACATGATCAGATGGTCTGTCGGTGCAAGATCGCCCACTGTTTTGCCAAGCAAACGCTTTGGGCAATCTTCATGCCAGATCAGGTCCGACAATGCGACATCAGACAGCTTTGGTCCCAGACGGTGACCATAGGGTAACACGGCAATCGCGGCGTCTGTCATTGCTCCGCCTCGGGCAGATTGACCTGCCCCCGCATCAGGATATGCCCCCGGCCCGCAACTTTGATGCCGGTCATGGCGTCCGAAGGACCTATGCGCGTCACAGTCGCCTGCCCCGGGCGCCCCATGCCATGGCCCTGCTCTGCCGTGAATCGCTCTTTCTTCATCAACCCGTATTTCCAAAGATAGGCTGCCATGGCCCCGGTGGCTGAACCCGTGAACGGGTCCTCGGGCGGGCTGGGCGGGGCCAGCAACAGGCGCGAAAACGTATCCCCCTGCGTCGTTGCCCCCTGCAATGTGACCAGGAACGGCTCTGCCATATCCGACCCAGAGTGGCCAGCCGCTGCGGCAACCTTGCGCAACGGTCCTTCAACCAGCTTTGCAGCCCGCAAGGCATCGTGATCCCGCAGCACCGTGATACAGAATGGCAACCCGGTTGAGACCACTTGCGGCGGTGAGATGATGGCGTCCTCAGGCAGTGAGATCGCGGCAGAAACAAGATCAACCGGAACATGGGCCCCAAATTCCGGCGCAATCTGGGTCATCTCGATCTCTTCGCCATCCAGTCGAATGGCGATAAGGCCGGCTTTGGTCTCTAACGTCAGTGAGTCGCCCTGAACCAGACCTCGTGACCGCAGGGCCGCGACCGTTGCTATGGTTGGATGCCCGGCAAACGGGATTTCACGACTGGCCAAGAAATACCGGACGCGGACATCGGCAACATCAGACGGTCCGGTAAATGTGCATTCGACCAGAGAAGTTTCGCGCACATAGTCCATACAGACCTGACCCGACAGACGCGCGCCTCCGTGGACAACGGCACAGCCATTTCCACCAAAAGCCGTGTCAGTAAAGGCATCCACCCAGTCAAAATCGAACCAGCTCATCCACGGTTTTCCTTACATGCGTGTGTCATTCCGGATCATATCCGGTTCCGTCGCATGTTTCGCCGGTGTCGGGCGGAATGTCACGCGCATTCGCGCGAAGGTGGGGCCGTTCAGTGAACGGCCACCGGTGACAAATCGTGCTGGCGGGCCAGAACAAAGGCCAGCTTGCGGTCGGCAACCAGTGCCAGTTGCTGCCCATCCGAGTCGTGCACAGCGTAAAGCTGATCCAAATCCCCCGCCTGATCACGCAGATCGCTGGGCAAATCGGCGACCTCGACCGTTTTCACATAAACGATACGGTCGCCTTCGGTGTTGATTTCAATCGGTGTATTCATTGCTCTTACCCCTTTCTTATGTTGATCGTTTGCACCACGGTTTCCGGCACTGCACGGGTCAGATCCACGTGCAGCAGACCGTTCTCCATGATCGCCTCGCCCACCTCGACGCCGTCGGCCAGCACAAACATGCGCTGGAATTGACGCGCCGCGATGCCGCGGTGCAGAAAGATACGCCCATCGCTTTCGTCGCGTTGACGGCCCCGGATCACCAGTTGGCGATCCTCAATGGTGATAGACAGATCCTCTTCCGCGAACCCGGCCACCGCCAGGGTGATGCGATAGGAAAAATCCGAGGTCTGTTCGATATTGTAGGGCGGATACCCTTCGTTGCCGGCCTTTGCAGACCGTTCCAGAAGACGTTCCAACTGCTCGAACCCCAAAAGATGCGGGTATGAGCCTAAGGTAAGTTTTGACACGTGTTTCGTCCTTTTATGTCAAAGCGACGTATTGGGCGGCCCCGTTCCGGCAACCGCACAAGATAGAATATGGGAAGAAACCGAGATGTCCACAAGGTCTGGCGCGATAACGTCTTGCACACTATCTTGTTGGAGACGCACCACAACAAGCCCGAGTCGCCAATGAACGCGCCCACCGATCTTTCGATGAAAACAGATGAAGTTCTGCGGGTTGAATTGGAGGTGTTTCGCCGTCAGCACCGCGATCTGGATGAGGCGATCGAGGCGTTGCAGGCCACGGGCACTTCGGATCAGCTGACCATCAAACGGTTGAAAAAGCAGAAACTGCGGCTGAAAGACATCATCCGGTTGATCGAGGATCGCCTGACCCCTGACATCATCGCCTGACGCATTGCCACGCAGGCGGATTTGGCTATAGTGCGCGCTCTTTCGGAAGGCAGGGACGCAAGCGGATGAGCGATGTGAAAGTGGGGATCATCATGGGCAGCCAATCGGATTGGCCCACGATGAAAGAAGCCGCGACTATCTTGGATGAGTTGGACATCGCATATGAAAAGCGCATCGTCTCGGCACACCGCACACCCGATCGATTGTGGAACTACGGCAAGACCGCCGCGTCACGCGGGTTGAACGTGATCATCGCCGGGGCCGGAGGGGCCGCCCATCTGCCGGGTATGATGGCTTCAAAAACCCGCGTGCCAGTGATCGGCGTTCCGGTGCAAACGCGGGCCTTGTCCGGCGTCGACTCGCTGTATTCTATCGTCCAGATGCCCAAAGGGTTCCCCGTGGCCACCATGGCAATCGGCTCGGCTGGCGGTGCAAATGCAGGTCTGATGGCTGCTGGCATTCTGGCTTTGCAGGACGAAGCCCTGGCCGCGCGGCTGGAGGCATGGCGTGAGGCGCTGTCAGCCTCCATCCCTGAGGAGCCTGTTGATGAGTGACGCTCTGAAACCCGGCGCGAAGATCGGAATTTTGGGCGGCGGCCAATTGGGCCGGATGCTGTCGGTTGCCGCGTCCCGCTTGGGGTTTGTGACCCATATTTACGAACCGGGTGCCAATCCGCCCGCGGGCCAAGTGGCTGATCGGGTAACAACTGCGTCTTATGACGATGCCGAGGCGTTGCTTGCATTTGCCAAGTCCGTTGATGTCATCACCTACGAGTTCGAAAACATCCCGACCGAGGCGCTGGACCTTCTGGAAACTCATCGGCCAATACGTCCGGGGCGCGAAGCTTTGCGGGTCAGCCAGGACCGGCTGACCGAGAAGAACTTTCTGCAAGGGCTCGGACTGAACACCGCGCCTTTTGCCGACGTAACGGATCTGGCCAGCCTGAACGCGGCGATTGAACAGATCGGCGTACCCGCGATCCTGAAAACCCGCCGGTTTGGCTATGATGGCAAAGGGCAGGCCCGCCTGCATGCGCCTGAGGAGGCCGCAACAGCGCTGGCCGATATGGCTGGCGCACCTGCAATCCTTGAGGGGTTTGTGGACTTCAGCCACGAGGTCTCGATCATCGCGGCCCGAGGACTGGATGGTCAGGTCGCCTGCTTTGACCCGGGCGAGAACGTCCACCGCGACGGTATCCTGCACACGACAACGGTCCCTGCCCGCCTGCGCCCTGCGCAGCGGACGGATGCCGTTTTGCTAGCTGCCAACATCCTGAATGCACTGGACTATGTCGGTGTGATGGGGGTCGAGCTGTTCGTCACACCTGCTGGTCTGATCGTGAACGAAATCGCGCCACGCGTACATAACTCGGGTCACTGGACACAGAATGGCTGTGCCGTGGATCAGTTTGAACAACATATTCGCGCGGTGGTCGGTTGGCCTCTGGGTGACGGGCAACGCCACTCGGATGTGGTGATGGAGAACCTGATCGGCGACGACATGGACCGCGTGCCGGAACTGGCACAGGAGCGGGATGTTGCGCTGCACCTCTATGGCAAAGCCGAGGTCAAACCGGGTCGCAAGATGGGCCACTTCAATCGCATTGCACGTTAGTTTTTCGACTGTGCCCGCTCAGTTCACAAAGCGCGCAGCGATATCGCCGGACATATAGCTGAGGCGACCGCCAGCCATAGTCGCGGCGACGCGATGCGTTTTCGCCTCCAGAATCACGATGTCAGCCCGTTGGCCCGGTACCAGCACCCCACGATCCGTCAGGTTCAGCACCCGCGCGGGTCCCGACGAGACCAGTGCCCAAGCCGCAGCGAGGTCCAGCAATCCGCTCTTCGCCAACATCAAGGCGGCACGCCGCGGGCTGGGATAGTGATAGTCCGAGGCCAGCGCATCGCACAGCCCCATCGCAATCAGGTCCACTGCACTGGCGTTGCCCTTGTGCGACCCCCCTCGCACAACGTTTGGAGAGCCCAGTATTATGTGATCCCCGGCCGCCCGTGCGGCGTCAGCTGCAGCAAGCGTTTCAGGGAATTCAGCGATCGATACGCCGCGATCCCGCCACCACGCGCGCGTTTCGCCTGTCGCATCATCATGGCTGCCCAACCTGACGCCGCGTTGGGACAACTCGGCGCACAAGGCCTCAACAGCAGCCGGTACCTCATCCCGGCGCGCGTGCATCGACAACAGCATATCAAAATGTGCGTCAGGATTTCGTCCCGCTTTCAAGGCCTGTCCGGTCAAACGCGGGGGTTTGCGGCCTTCGGCCAGGCGATCATGCGGCAGATGGTCATTGAACACGACATAAGGTACCTGCCACTCGGAAATTTTGTCGGCCAGAGTTTCATAGTCGTCCAGCATGTGGGTTTCGAACCGCAACTGCGGGATCAAATCCGTAACGGTACTTTCTTTGACTGCCGAAATCGCCTCAAAGACCTGGGCTGCAAACTCCGGGCTTCGCACCCCGCCCTCCCAACTATGAAACTGGGCCAGAACGCCTGTCGTGATCCCGTTTGCGCCAAGCTCTGCCTCGACCGAAAGGATACCTTCGTTCATCTGCTTCATGGCCCCCCGGCGCGGAGCAATATGGCGTTCAAAACCGTCACCATGCAGGTCGATGATACCTGGCAAAACAAGATACCCCGATAGATCCACACGCCGTCCAGCCGGGTCCTGTTGCACCAGACCCTCGGCGATGGACAAGTCTGCACGCGACAGCCCAGCTTCCGGTCGCAGAACTTCTGCGCCGGCCAAAGTCAGTTCAAATGCGGTCATTCCGTGCGCTCCGAGTCGGGTTCCGAACAGTCCTGCCCGATGCATATCTCGTCAATTGCGTTCATCACCCCGTCAAGCCAAGTGATTTGCGGGTCGAACTGGCCGAATTCGATAAAGTGAAGCGCTTGCGCCATCACACGCGGGTTGTTCATCATGAAAGTATGTGTCACGGGTAAAACGATATGGTCCGCCATACCTTCGACCCGTGTTGTTCGGATCGACACTTTGCCATCATCCGGCCCGTCGATCATCGACGAGAAAACCGGGTTCAAAGAGTTCTCACCCGCGATCACGCCCAGTTCGAATTCCACCGGAGGCAATTGACGCGGAATGCCCTCGGGACCGGTACCCAACTGCAGGCCAGCCGGGCCGTTCAGATAGCCGAACACCTCCCAAGCGCTCATTTCATCTACCAACTGGCTGCCTTGATTGGGCGGGCCCAGCATCACAACGCGACCCAGGTTCTGCGGGTGGTTGTCCTGCAGCCAATAGCGCAGGAGGATGCCGCCCATGGAATGCGCCACGACGTTTGCGGTGTCATCGCCACAAGCCGCGAAGGCGTCGGGCAGAGTTTGCTCGGCCAGTTCCGGAATACCCAAATCGGTCGAGGGATATCCGGGGCGAATGACCTTATAGTCGTGGGTATAGAACAGTTGCTCCATCACCGAAAAAGACGCCTCGGTCCGTGCCAGACCATGCAGAAGGATCACGCATTTTGCGCTGGCCGCTGCGGGCAGAAGAAGCAATAGGAAGGCACATAGAAATCTCATACCCGCCAGATAAAGGCTAATGTGAAAAGTGAAAAGGTCCGACCTTATCCCCGGCGCTGGACCGCCAAGGCGATGCCGCCCAAAACCAGCACTGTCCCGATCATCAAACGCGTGCTTGCGACTTCGTTCAACAGAATGATACCGGCCACAATGGCGATGATGGGAACGCTTAGCTGTATGACGGCCGCAACAGAAGGCACAAGCTGCGGCAACACGCGGTACCACAGGGCATAACCCAGGCCCGACGTCACGCCACCTGAGAGAGCCGCCAGGAAATAGCCAAGGCCGGTCATATGCCAAGGTCCACCCACCATCACCACGGCGAACCCGGTGACTGGCAGCGCGACCAGGAAATTGGCAGCCGTTCCTTCTAGTGCATCCGGCTCGGACCGCCCGGCCAAAGAATAGACCGCCCAACCGATCCCTGCCGCGACCATCAATGCGCCGCCCAACCCGTCGACTTGTACATTCCCTGCGGGCCATAGCACAAAAGTCAATCCGCCCAGCGCCACAGCGGCGCCACCCAACTGGCGACGCGTCGGGGCAGCACCGGTCATCGAGCCATAGGCAAACATGGTAACCTGGACCACACCGAAAAGAATCAAAGCGCCCAACCCGGCGTCGAGTGTCAGATACGCCAGTGAAAATCCAATCATGTAGATCGAGAGCGACCCCGCCCCGATGATCCGGCGACCATTCAAAAGCGGCAAATGCCCGCCGCGAAACAGGACCAAAGCTGACAGAAGCACAGCGCCACATAAAACACGTATGACAGCAAAACTGATCGGATCGCTGGCACCACTCTCAATCGCCAACCGGTTCAGAATCGAGTTTGCCGCAAAAGCGCACATGGTCAGGCAGGTGAGAAGGAACAGTCTCATATCAATCGCATAGCTGTTTCGCGGCGGCTTGGACACTCACATTCTTGCGCTGGAGCTGAAACAAAGACGGGGCCGCCCAAAGGCGACCCCGTTCCCAGACACTGTGCCCCTTTTCGGCAGCTTGGCCACATGGCCAAACGCCTGTCGGGGCCGCCAGAATTCGCAAAGGCGAATTCGACGTTTTACATCATGCCGCCCATGCCGCCCATGTCGGGCATGCCACCGCCAGGTGCCGCGCCTTCTTTGGCGGGCTTGTCAGCAACCATCGCTTCGGTGGTGACCAACAGGCCAGCAACCGATGCCGCATCTTCCAGAGCGGTACGGACAACCTTGGCCGGGTCAATCACGCCGAACGAGAACATGTCGCCATATTCTTCGGTCTGCGCATTGAAGCCGAATGCTGCGTCAGAGGATTCACGGACTTTGCCAGCAACAACCGCACCGTCAACACCTGCGTTCTCGGCGATCTGGCGCAGCGGCGATTCGATGGCTTTGCGAACGATGTTGATGCCGGCGTTCTGGTCAGGGTTTGCACCTTCCAGTGTTTCCAGCGCTTTACCGGCCTGAACCAGCGCAACACCACCGCCCACAACAACGCCTTCCTGCACAGCAGCGCGAGTCGCGTTCAGAGCATCGTCGACACGGTCCTTACGCTCTTTCACTTCAACTTCGGTCATGCCGCCGACGCGGATAACAGCAACACCGCCGGCCAGTTTGGCAACGCGCTCTTGCAGCTTCTCACGGTCGTAATCGCTGGTGGTTTCTTCGATCTGAGTGCGGATCTGAGCAACACGTGCTTCGATCTCGGCTTTCTCGCCTGCACCGTCAACGATGGTGGTTTCGTCTTTGGTGATCTCGATTTTCTTGGCAGTACCCAGCATGTCCATGGTCACGGACTCGAGCTTCATGCCCAGATCTTCGCTGATGACCTGACCGCCGGTCAGGATTGCGATGTCCTGCAGCATGGCTTTGCGGCGATCGCCGAAGCCCGGTGCTTTGACGGCAGCAATTTTCAGGCCGCCGCGCAGTTTGTTGACAACCAGAGTCGCCAGCGCTTCGCCTTCAACGTCTTCGGCAATGATCAGCAGCGGCTTCTGCGACTGGATCACCTGCTCCAGCAGCGGAACCATCGGCTGAAGCGAAGACAGTTTCTTTTCGTGCAGCAGGATCATGCAGTCATCAAGCTCTGCAATCATCTTGTCTGCGTTGGTGACGAAGTAAGGCGAAAGGTAGCCACGGTCGAACTGCATACCTTCGACAACATCGGTCTCGGTTTCCAGACCTTTGTTTTCTTCGACGGTGATAACGCCTTCGTTGCCAACTTTCTGCATCGCATCCGCGATCTGCTGGCCGATTTCGACTTCGCCGTTGGCCGAGATGGTGCCAACCTGTGCAACCTCTGCCGAGTCCTTGACTTCGCGCGATGCAGCTTTGATGCCCTCTACAACCTTGGCGGTCGCCAGGTCGATGCCGCGCTTCAGGTCCATCGGGTTCAAGCCCGCTGCAACCTGCTTCAGGCCTTCTTTGACGATGGATTGGGCCAGAACGGTCGCGGTGGTGGTGCCGTCACCGGCTTCGTCATTGGTGCGGCTGGCGACTTCTTTCACCATCTGCGCGCCCATGTTCTCGAACTTGTCTTCCAGTTCGATTTCCTTGGCAACCGAAACACCGTCTTTGGTGATGCGCGGTGCGCCGAAGGATTTGTCCAGAACCACGTTGCGGCCTTTGGGGCCCAGGGTCACTTTAACAGCATCAGCCAGAACATTAACGCCTGCCAGCATGCGGTTACGGGCATCGGTGTCGAACTTGACGTCCTTTGCAGCCATGTCGTTTCTCCTTGAGAAATTTGTTGGAAATGAAGATCAGAGAAAGCGCGCGCTTACTCGATGATCCCCATGATGTCGCTTTCTTTCATCATCAGCAGCTCTTCGCCGTTGACCTGAACCTCGGTGCCCGACCATTTGCCGAACAGGATCTTGTCGCCAGCTTTAACAGCCATTGCGATAAGTTCGCCGCTGTCCTTGCGTGCGCCTTCGCCGGTTGCAACAACCTCGCCTTCGCTGGGCTTTTCTTTTGCGCTATCGGGAATGATCAGACCACCAGCGGTTTTCTCGTCGCTTTCGGTACGGCGAACCAGCACGCGGTCATGAAGCGGTTTCAATGCCATCTTTGCAGCTCCTTGGGCTCAAAGTTTGTTTATCCTCCCCTCGTCGACTGACGAGGCGTTAGCACTCATACTTGCCGAGTGATAACGGCGTATAGCTAGGAGGTCCGAAACTCCGAGTCAACAAGCCGTGAAGGTTTTTTTGGCAGGCCCGTTTATTGAGCGTCTTCCCAGCTATAGGCCCAGTGCTTCAGGCCGTCTTTCCCGGCCTCGGCCAGGCCATAGACCCCCTTTTCCACCTTGTCGAACCAACCATAGTGATTATCCCGCATCAGACTGGTGGCATTGGCAACGCCGGTTGCCTTTGCCACCCCCGACCCTTTGGTGGGTCCGTTTTCGGCCAGATGCGCCGCGCATTTCAGCGCGTCCTGCCGATAGGCGGTGACGATCCCATGGCGCGTTGCGCCACCCGCATTCGGGTCGCCCTCCAGCCGGTCGAACGCGCGCAGCAGACGCTCGGCCTTGGCTTTGTTCTTGCGTGGGGCATAGGGGCCGGGATCGCACTGCACCTCGACCGCCCCATCCGACCGGACTGTTATCAACCCAAGGCCCAATCGGCGGCACATCGCCTTGTTGTCATTCAGTGTGCGCCTTGCCGAACGGCCCCGGGGCTTGGAAACGCCGATATAGACCTGATCCGTGACCTTCAGCCGCGTGATCGCCTGATGAAACAGCGCCAATGAAAACCGCAACTTCAGCTCGACGATTACCGGCTCTTCGCCTTCACGAACCGCCACGACGTCGGCGGCGCCGACTTCGCCTTTGACGGTATAGCCCTGACGCTCTAGCAGCGCTTTGATAGGGGGATAGAGATCCTGCTCGCGGTTCATGACTCTATGCTATGCAAATTACTGTGGAATGCCAGACACAGATCCGACCAACGTCGATCAGTGTCGGTTGAAAGCAAGCCTTGGCCCCGGCAAGGTCACCGCGCATATGGGGATTGAACCTAACGGGTTAGTATGATGCGCTTTTTGATCTTTCTGGGAATTTTATTGTTGCCCGCCATGGCCCATGCGGCCTGCGAAGGGCGTGATCTGCGCACCGACCTGACCCCCGATGCGCAGGCAGAGCTGGCGCTGGCATTGGAGGGCTTCCAATATCCCGAGGGCAATCACTGGATCGCTACCAAGGGCGATACCGTCCTGCATCTGATTGGAACGCTGCACACGAACGACCCGCGCATGGATGCTGTTGCCCAGCGGCTGGAACCGACCCTCAGTCAGGCGGACGCGTTCTATTTCGAAGTCACCAAGGACGAGATGTCCGCCTTTGAGAAGAAACTCGTCAAAGATCTCAGCCCGGTTCTGATCACCTCGGGGCCCACCCTGATCGAGATGATGTCCGAAGAGGACTGGGCCGCGCTGTCCGATAGCCTGGCCGAGCGCGGCATTCCCGGCTGGATGGCGGCAAAGATGCGCCCCTGGTTTCTAAGCATCATGCTGGGTATCCCGCCATGCATGACCCAAGACCCCGAGGCCGATTATGGGATGGATGCGCGCCTGACCGATATGGCCGAAGCCCATGGCATCCCCCAACATTCGCTGGAGCAGATCGACGAGCTGATGGCCATGTTCGATCATCATCCGATCGAAAAGCAGGTACAGTCGCTGGTCCGCATGGCCGGCGCCTTTGAAAGCGGCGAGGATCAGCTGGCCACAATGGTAAACGCCTACCTGGAAGAAAAGCATGGCGAGATCATCCAATTTGCCCGACTTCAGGGGCTGGAAACCTCGGGCCTGTCGCAAGAGATCTTTGACGAGGAATGGGAGGGGTTCGAACAGCAACTTCTGGTCGAGCGTAACAACAACTGGATGCGGCACATCCTGGACATTCAGGACCAAACGGCGGTGATTGCTGTGGGGGCCGGTCATCTGGGCGATGAACATGGTCTGCTGAGCTTGCTGGATCAGGCTGGATACACTCTGGAACGCGCCGCGTTTTAGGCCGGGTCATCCCCATCGTCGCAGTCTATGCGCTGGCGGGTGACAACCGTGCCCGACCGCCCTATAAGGCGCCCAAATCTACCTTCCTCAGGACGCTGACATGACAACCCTCGTATTTGGACATAAATCCCCCGACACCGACTCCACCGGTTCGCCGATCCTGTGGTCGTGGTACCTGAACGAAATCAAAGGTGAACAGGCCGAGCCCGTTTTGCTGGGTGAGCCCAACACCGAAGCAGCCTTTATGCTGCAGCGCTGGGACCTGCCCAAGCCGCGCATCATCGCAGATGTTGAGGCCGACGCTCCGGTTGTCATCGTCGACACGAACAACCCCGCCGAGCTGCCCGCCAGCATCAACAGCGCTGATATCCGCACCATTATCGACCACCACAAGCTGGTCGGCGGTCTGGAAACCAAAGGCCCGATCGACATCACCGTGCGCCCTCTGGCCTGCACCGCGACCATCATGGTCGACATGATCGGCGACGATGCCGCCAAAATGCCCGACGCCATCAAAGGCGCGGCGCTGACCTGCATCCTGTCGGACACGCTGGAGTTCCGCTCGCCCACCACAACCGCCCATGACCGCGCTGTGGCTGAAAAACTGGCCGCCGAACTGGGTCTGGACGTCTCGGCCTATGCCGCAGAGATGTTCGCGGCGAAATCGGATGTGTCGTCCTTTTCGGACGCCGAACTGATCCGCATGGACAGCAAGGAATACGAGGTCGACGGCACCAAATTTCGCGTCTCGGTTCTGGAAACCACAGCGCCGGGCGTCGTACTGGATCGTAAAGACAGCCTGGCCGCATCGATGGCTGCCGTGGCCAACGAGGACAGCGTCGATCAGGTCCTGCTGTTCGTCGTAGACATCCTGAACGAAGAAGCCACTCTGCTGGTGCCCAACGATCTGGTCAAATCCGTCGCCGAGAAAAGCTTTGGCGCGTCGGTCGACGGCGACGCTGTGGTCCTGCCCGGGATCATGAGCCGCAAAAAGCAGATCATTCCGAATTTGAAGGTCTGACCGGAAAGACCCAAATCCCAAAGGCCCCCCGACCGGGTGTCTTTTTGTGCGAGGCTCTGCCTCGCGCTCCGGGATATTTAGAGCCAGATGAAGAATGGATCCCCTGCTTCATCCGGCCGGAAATATCCCGGGGAAAGCGCCCGAAGGGCGACGGGGGCAGAGCCCCCTCTGGCAAAACCCGTTGCGCTCTGCCATAGCCTAGGCAACACCCGACCCATCGCCGAAAGAGATCAAATGACCCAGATTATCTCCTCGCTGACCGAGATTTCAGATCGGTACAAGGCGCTCTTTGTTGATCTTTGGGGCTGTGTTCACAACGGCATCACTGCCTTTCCCGAAGCCGTGGCCGCATTGAAAGCCTACCGCGCAAATGGTGGCGTTGTCGTGCTGGTTACGAACTCACCCAAACCACGCGCTGGCGTCGCTGTGCAGTTGTCTCAGTTCAACGTTCCCGAAGATGCCTATGACACCATCGCAACAAGCGGAGATTCGGCGCGCTCGGCCATGTTCCGCGGTACCGTAGGGCACAAGGTATATTTCATGGGGGAATGGGAGCGCGATGCGGGATTCTTTGAACCCTTGAAACTATTGGATCATCCGATCCACATCGAGCGTGTCCCTCTGGACGAGGCCGAAGGCATCGTCTGCTGCGGCCCGTTTGACACGATGGCGGACCCTGACGTGAACCGGCCCGACTTTCTGTATGCAAAGCAAAAAGGTCTGAAGCTGCTGTGTGCCAACCCTGACATTGTTGTCGACCGGGGTGAAGTGCGCGAGTGGTGTGCCGGCGCGCTGGCAAAACTCTACACAGAAATGGGCGGGGAAAGCCTGTACTTTGGCAAACCCCACCCGCCGATCTACGATCTGGCGCGCCGTCGCCTTCAAGAGACAGGGACAGATGTCTCAGACAATGACATTCTTGCCATAGGCGACGGCCCTCACACTGACATTCTGGGCGGTATGGGCGAGGGAATCGATACGCTGTTTATCTCAGGTGGGTTAGCGGCCGCAGAAACAAAAACTGAGCACCATCCACATCATGAATCCCTAACCGATTATATTTCAAGGGAAAAAATAAATCCTACCTATACAATCGGTCGCCTGCGGTAAGCAGAAAAGACTTGATTTTCTGCGCTTGCAAAGTAATAAAGTTGCTCAAGGGCGACTTGTGATGGTCTTTTGTTGCCCTTCCAAATCTGAGTGAGGGCGACATGTTGGACAATCTTCCGCGCGGGACGATCTGCATCGAAGACATCGAGATGGGCATGACCCGACACCTGCGCAAAGTGGTGACGGATGAAGATATCGAGATGTTTGCGCAGGTTTCGACCGACCGCAATCCGGTGCATCTGGACGACGACTACGCCCGCGACACGATTTTCGAAGGCCGCATCGCCCACGGAATGCTGACGGCAGGGTTGATCTCGGCGGTGATTGGTGAGCAGCTGCCTGGCCACGGCACTGTCTACATGGGCCAATCCCTGAAATTCCTGGCCCCTGTACGTCCGGGCGATATGGTCTATGCCGAAGTCAAGGTCACCGACATTGATTTTGCAAAACGGCGGGTCAAGTTGGACTGCCATTGCGCGGTCGATGGCAAGAAAGTTCTGATCGGTGAGGCGATGGTGCTTGCGCCTTCACGCAAGTTCGACTGATAGATCCTAGCGGCAAAGCAATGTTCGTCACCCGGGTCGCCCGCGCGCTGGGATACCGGCGTTTGACCTGTGTCATTGGCGAGATCCAGCGGTTCCTATAGTTCATAGCGCACTGACAACTCACTGGCGTGGTGATCGGTGATGCCTGCAACCAACAAATCAGATCTGCTTGCAATAAGCCGTAAAGAGTATTCAAAACTGAAGTTTCTGGCGGCGTCCATTCTTGAACAGCAGGCCCAGGCAAAAGACGAGCAAGACACATCGATCAAGGACGTGATTGCGCATCGGGCGCATTGGATTGATCTATTTTTGGGATGGTACGTTGACGGACAAGCCGGGGGGCCGGTGTATTTTCCAGCCAAAGGATACAAGTGGAACGAATTGCCCCGGTACAATTCTGATCTCAGGAAAAAACAAGCGCCACTTGGCTGGAATGAGGCGGTCGACCTTCTGGACGGCAGGTACATCAAATTGATCGACTTTATCCAGGCACACTCTGACGTCGAACTGTACGGGGCTCCGATGAAGGGCGCGAAAAACAACTGGACGCCGGGACGATGGGCCGAAGCTGCGGGTCCGAGCCATTTCAGATCAGCCAGCAAGTACATCAGGGCGCGACTTAAATCGATGTAGCAGGTTCACGCAACCCAGATGCGGGTCGATCCCATCCCAGGCAATTCTGACGCATGGATTTGTCCTCATCCTTCACACGATGCGCTTGAAAATACTGGGAATGAACAGTACCCACGCCCTATGCAGATCATCCGGGATTTCCAATTTATCGAGCCAGAAGATCGCGGTGCCAGCGTCGCGATCGGGAATTTTGACGGCGTTCATGTCGGGCATCGGTCGGTAATCGAACTGGCCCGCAACGCGGCCCCAGATGCGCCCTTGGGCGTGCTGACATTCGAACCCCACCCCCGTGAATACTTTGCTCCGGATGCGCCACCCTTTCGGCTGATGCGCGGCGGCGCGCGCGCTCACAGGTTGGAAAAACTGGGCGTGCAAAAACTGTACGAACTGCCGTTCAATGCCGCGTTGGCCGGGCTGTCACCTCAAGAGTTTGCCCACAATGTGATTTGCGACGGCTTGGGCCTGTCCCACGTTGTTGTGGGTGCCGATTTCTGTTTTGGCAAAGGGCGAGTAGGCACGGCAGAGGATATGGTTCGGTTTGGCGAACAGATGGGGTTTGGTGTCACCATCGCACCGCTGACGGAGCGGTCCGAAAATGTGGTGTCCTCGACCGCAATTCGCATCGCGCTCAGTGACGGTCGACCACGAGATGCGGCGGCGATGCTGGGCCATTGGCATCGGATGGAAGGCGAGGTGATCGGCGGCGAGCAGCGCGGGCGTGAAATGGGCTTTCCCACTGCGAACATGTCGATCGAAGGACTGCATCCCCCGAAATTCGGCGTTTATGCTGTGTTGGTCGATGTTCTGGACGGACCCCATAAAGGCAGCTACCACGGCGCAGCGTCGATCGGGGTGCGTCCGATGTTTAATGGTGAGGTCCCCAATATCGAAACCTTCCTGTTCGATTTCTCTGGTGATCTATATGGTGCGACCCTTTCGGTCGGGTTGGTTGAATTCCTTCGACCCGAGATGAAATTCGACGGGCTGGACGGCCTGATCACGCAGATGGACGCCGATTGCGACGAGGCGCGCGGCATTCTGGCGGCCCTATGACCAAAGACCCCATAGATCGCTCGGCCCTCCCCCCCCGGTATTGGGAGCGCAAGCCCTTGCGCAAAATGAACCAGCGCGAATGGGAAGCCCTGTGTGACGGCTGCGGCAAATGTTGCCTGAACAAATTGGAAGATGAGGATACAGGCGAGGTCGCGCTGACCTGTGTCGCCTGCCGCCTGTTGGACGATGAAAGCTGCCGCTGCACCCAATATGACATTCGGCATCAGTTCGTACCAGAATGTATCGTGATGACCCCCGGCAATATCGACGATCACGCCTATTGGTTACCTCAGACCTGCGCCTATCGTCTGCTGTGGGAAGGCAAACCCCTTTACGACTGGCACCCTTTGATATCTGGTACGCCCGACAGTGTGCATGCTGCCGGGGTTTCGGTTCAGGGTCGCACGGTGTCCGAGTTCGAAACGCCCATGGAAGAGTGGGAAGACCATGTTATTGAGGAACCAACCTGATGTATTTCGCCTCTGACAACTCCGGGCCGGTTCATCCGCAGGTTCTGGCCAAACTGGCGCAAGCCAATGAGGGCTATCAGATGGCCTATGGGGCCGACACGCTGATGAATGAGGTGCGCGATCGCATCCGCAGTATCTTCGAGGCACCTGGGGCGGCGGTCTATCTGGTTTCAACGGGCACGGCAGCAAACTCTCTGGCCCTGGCGACGCTGTCGCAACCGTGGGAGACGGTGTTCTGTTCACCGGTCGCGCATATCCATGAGGATGAGTGCAACGCGCCAGAGTTTTACAGCGGCGCCAAACTGACGCTTGTGCCCGGTAGTGACAAGATGACACCCGAAGCGCTGCGCGGTTCGATTCTGGCCGAGGAAACGCGCGGTGTACACGGGCCGCAACGGGGTCCGGTTTCAATCACGCAGGTGACGGAACGTGGATCGGTCTATTCTCTGGACGAACTGCAGGCGCTTTGCTCGGTTGCAAAAACCTACGACCTGCCTGTGCATCTGGATGGGGCGCGGTTCACCAACGCCCTGGTTGCGCTGAACTGTTCACCCGCCGAGATGACCTGGAAAGCAGGTGTGGATGCCGTCAGCTTCGGCGGCACCAAGAATGGGTTGATGGGGGTCGAGGCCGTCGTCTTCTTCGATGAAAGCAAGGCTTGGGAATTCGAACTGCGCCGCAAGCGTGGGGCGCATCTGTTTTCCAAACACCGATACTTGTCGGCCCAGATGGCCGCGTATCTTGAGGATGATCTGTGGCTGAAATTGGCGCGACAGGCCAACGACAATTGCGCCCGCCTTGCCGACGGGTTGCGTGCCAAGGGCGCATCCTTTCTGCACGAACCTCAAGCCAATATGATCTTTGCGTCTTTCCCACGCTCCAGGCATCGCGAACTGCAAAAGGCTGGTGCTGTCTATCACCTGTGGGGAGCCGAGTTGGACGGGACAGATGACTCCGAAGATCTGGCGTGCCGTTTGGTATGCGACTGGTCGATCTCCGCCGATCAGATCGATCAGTTTCTGGCACTGCTCTGATCGCTGCAGGAGCGGGCGTTTGGTCGCCAGCACCCGCACCAACCACAAGCGAACTGCACTCTGCTAGCCTTTCAGATCAGACAGGTGCCGATCCAGATCATCCAGCCTGTCCTGTCCCCAGAAACGCTGATCATCCGGCGTGATGTAGAACGGCGCGCCAAACACGCCCCGGTCCACTGCTTCCTCAAGATTGGCAGCATAGGTTTCGGCCCCGACCAGCAGGCCGCTATCAGCCAGATTTGGGTCGAACCCGGCCTCTGTCAGGCACGCGCGGATCACGTCATCCTGCGCCACATCCTTTTCCTCGGCCCAGCAGGCGCGCAGGAAGGAATGGCAGAGCTGACCAACATCCCCCGCGCCGTCCTTGATCGCTGCAATCACCGCGTATGAGGACGGTGCCATGTTTGTCGGCCAATGCGCCGGTTGCAGGTTGAATTCCATGCCCAGGTTGCGGGACTGGCGGAGCAACTCTTGCGCGCGGTATTCGATGCGGGAAATATGTCGATCTTTCGGCGGCGTCCCCCCAGTACGCGCAAACAGGGCCAGGATGTCCAGAGGCTTGTAGTTGATGGTTGCGCCATGTTTCGCCGCGATCGCTTCCAGCCGGGTTCCGGCCAGATAGCTGTAGGGCGAAATTGTCGCAAAAAAGTAGTCAATCTGGGTCATCTACACTTTCTCCGCTGCGTTATCTTTGCGGAACGGTAAGGCCATGCTAAGCGGTGTCAACATCACGAATCTGTCACAATCTGCCAACGCTGCCCGGGGACCTCAGCCGATGCCGACACTCACCGAACCCAAGCTTATCGCTGGGAACGCCAATCTTCCGCTTGCGCAATCCATTGCACGCCGCATGAGCCTGTATCGCGGCGTCGATCAGGGTCTGGTCGATGCGCGGGTCGAGCGGTTCAATGACGGCGAGATTTTCGTCGAAGTGTTTGAAAACGTCCGGGGCGAGGACATGTTTATCGTCCAGCCGACTTCGAATCCGGCCAATGACAACCTGATGGAGCTGCTGATCATCGCCGATGCGCTGCGCCGGTCTTCGGCCCAGCGGATCACCGCCGTGATCCCCTATTTCGGCTATGCCCGTCAGGACCGCCGCACCAAGGCCCGCACGCCGATCAGTGCCAAACTGGTTGCGAACATGCTGACCGGCGCCGGGATCGAGCGTATCCTGACCATGGATCTGCACGCAGCACAGATTCAGGGGTTCTTCGACATGCCCGTCGACAACCTCTACGCCTCGCCAATCTTTGCGCTGGATGTGAAACACCAATTCAAGGACAGCCTCGATGAGATCATGGTCGTGTCACCCGACGTGGGCGGCGTAGCGCGTGCGCGCGAGTTGGCCAAGCGGATCAACGCCCCGCTGTCGATCGTGGACAAGCGCCGCGAAAAGGCTGGCGAAGTCGCCGAGATGACCGTGATCGGCGATGTCAAAGACAAGATCTGCCTGATCGTGGACGACATGTGCGACACTGCCGGCACCCTCTGCAAAGCGGCGCAGGTGTTGCTGGATAACGGTGCGAAAGAGGTTCATTCCTACATCACCCACGGCGTCATGAGCGGGCCTGCGGTCGAGCGTGTGACCAACTCGGTCATGAAATCCCTGGTGCTGACTGATACAATTCAGCCGACCAAAGAGATCGCCAAGGCCAAGAACATTCGCATCGTACCGACGGCTCCGATCTTCACGCAGGCGATCCTCAATATCTGGAACGGCACCAGCGTGTCGTCGTTGTTCGAAGACAAAACCCTGACGCCCATCTACGAGTCAATGTATCACATGGACTGATGTCGCGGTTGTGCACCCTCACTTCACCCCGCCCCTATTGCATCTTTGACAGGACACCCGAGTCATGACCGCACCCAAGCGTATCGTGCTTTCCAGCGACCATGCCGCCATTGATCTGCGACAGGCCGTCGCCAACCACATCTCGGAAAAGGGATGGGAGGTTGTCGATCTGGGCCCAACCACCCCGGAGAGCACGCATTACCCGGTGCACGGCAAAGCCGCTGCGCAGGCCGTGGCCTCGGGCGAGTGCCAGTTGGGCATTGTCCTGTGCGGCACTGGGCAAGGCATCATGATGGCAGCAAACAAGGTTCCGGGTATTCGCTGTGGCGTCTGCTCGGACACATTCTCGGCCCGGATGATCCGCCAGCACAACGACGCCAACATGCTGTCTATTGGCGCGCGCGTGGTCGGCGAAGGCACGGCGCTGGACATTGTTGACGCGTTTCTGGGGGCGGAGTTCGAAGGGGGTCGCCACGCAACGCGTGTAGACATGATTGAGCCCCGGGACGGCTAGTGCCGCCGCCACACTCGACTATGAGATGTTCCAGTCATCCGCGTGCGAAACTTCGCCAATAGCGGTCCAAGCCACGCGGATACGGGCAATGCGCGTGTCAGACCACGTGCGGAACACGGCTGTAAACCCGTCGGGCGTGACGTCCTGTGCCTTCACCTCAGCCCTAAGTGCCGAAGAAGTGTCCACGTCCCACAGTGAAATTCCGACCTGAACCACGGGAATGCTCCGAAAGGGTTCACTGAACCGGATCACGGTGCGGCGTTCGCGGGGGCCTTCGCCGGTCCACATATCGCCATCATTTGCGAATTCGGAAAACAGCACCTCTTCGCCCTGATCGATACCGATGGGATGGGATAGGAATTTCTTCATTCTGTCATCATTGTTGTTCAATTCCGGCAACTTATTCCGACAGTTCGGCAAAAGCACGACAAAAAAACGGCCCCGCTGGTGCGAGGCCGTTCAATGGCTTTGTTTGAGGAGCCGGTTACAGGCTCATATGCGTCCCAAGCGCTTCCATGTCGGCCAAAAGCTTGGCGGCATCGTCAACGATAGACTGATCCTCGCCTTCCTTTGCGGCCTCATGCGACGCGCGTGCCTCGGAGATCATTTCATCCAGGTGCGAGCGGGTAACTTCCGCCACGGGAATCGCCTTTTCTGCCAGAACCGACAGGCTGTCGCCGTTGATCTGGGCAAACCCGCCGGTGACCAGGTATTCGCTGGACCCTTGGGGTGCCTCAACCTTCAGCAGACCGGGGCGCAGCGTGGTGATGGTAGGGGCATGATCGGGCATCGCCGTCATATCCCCGTCCGCGCCGGGAATCTGGACCGCGGTGGCCTCAAGCGAAGCAAGGCTCCGCTCGGGGCTGACGAGGTCGAATTGCATCGTGTTTGCCATCAGGTGTGCTCCTTAGGCGGCTTCTGCGGCCATCTTCTCCGCTTTTGCGATCACGTCGTCGATGCCGCCAACCATCAGGAAGGCCGCTTCGGGCAGGTGATCGTATTCGCCAGCCACAACGGCCTTGAACGACGAGATGGTAACATCCAGGGCAACCTGAACGCCAGGCGACCCGGTGAAGACTTCGGCCACGTCGAACGGCTGCGACAGGAAGCGTTCGATCTTACGGGCACGGGCCACGGTCAGCTTGTCCTCTTCCGACAGTTCGTCCATGCCGAGGATGGCGATGATGTCCTGCAGCGACTTGTAACGCTGAAGGATCTGCTGAACGTCGGTCGCAACCTTATAGTGCTCTTCACCAACGATGGCCGGATCGAGCAGACGCGAGGTCGAGTCGAGCGGGTCAACGGCCGGGTAGATACCCTTTTCCGAGATCGCACGGTTCAGAACGGTGGTCGCGTCGAGGTGCGCAAACGAGGTCGCAGGCGCAGGGTCGGTAAGGTCATCCGCAGGCACGTAGATCGCCTGAACCGAGGTGATCGAGCCCGACTTGGTCGAGGTGATGCGTTCCTGCAGGGCGCCCATGTCGGTGGCCAGTGTTGGCTGGTAGCCCACCGCCGAAGGAATACGACCCAGCAGAGCCGAAACCTCGGAACCCGCCTGCGTAAAGCGGAAGATGTTGTCGACGAAGAACAGAACGTCGGTCCCGGACTGGTCACGGAACTGCTCGGCCAGGGTCAGACCGGTCAGAGCAACACGCGCACGCGCTCCGGGAGGTTCGTTCATCTGACCGTAAACCAGAGCAACCTGCGATTCTGACAGATTGTCGGGCTTGATCACGTTCGATTCGATCATCTCGTGGTACAGGTCGTTCCCTTCACGGGTCCGTTCACCAACACCCGCAAACACCGAAAAGCCCGAGTGCACTTTTGCGATGTTGTTGATCAGTTCCATGATCAGAACGGTTTTACCAACGCCGGCGCCGCCGAACAGGCCAATTTTACCGCCTTTGGCGTAGGGGGCCAACAGGTCAACAACCTTGATGCCGGTCACCAGAACTTCGGATTCGGTCGACTGTTCCGCGAAGGTCGGTGCGGGCTGGTGGATCGCGCGGGATTCGGTTGCTTCAACCGGACCCTTTTCGTCGATGGGCTCACCCACAACATTCAGGATGCGGCCCAGAGTGGCGTTCCCGACGGGAACCGAGATCGGTGCGCCCATGTCAGTGACTTCCGCACCGCGGACCAGACCTTCGGTCGCGTCCATCGCGATGGTGCGGACCGTGTTTTCACCCAAGTGCTGAGCAACTTCCAGTACCAGGCGCTTGCCGTTGTTTTCGGTTTCCAGCGCGTTCAGAATTTCAGGCAGTGCGTCATCGAAATGCACGTCGACGACGGCCCCGATGATCTGTGTGACTTTGCCTTTTGCATTCGCCATGTTTCGTCTCCGGTTTGTCTCTACAGCGCTTCGGCGCCGGAAATAATTTCAATCAGCTCGTTGGTGATCACGGCCTGACGCGAGCGGTTGAACTGGATCGTCAGCTTGTCGATCATTTCACCCGCGTTGCGTGTCGCGTTGTCCATTGCAGACATCCGTGCACCCTGTTCGGACGCTCCGTTTTCGAGCAGAGCCGAGAAGATCGCGGTCGCAACCCCCTTGGGCAGCAGGTCGGCCAGGATGGCCTCTTCGCTGGGCTCATAGTCGAAAATGGCACCGCTTTCGTCACCCGTCGCGTCATCTTCGAATGAGGCGGGGATGACCTGTTGTGCCGTCGGGATCTGGGTCACGACGTTGACGAACTTCGAATAGAAGATCGTGGCAACATCGAACTCACCCCCGTCAAAGCGAGACAGGACGTCCTTTGCGATGTCCTGCGCGTTGGTATAGCCCAGACGCTTGACTTCGCTCAGGTCGACATGCCCAACGAACAGATCGCCAAAGTCACGCTTCAGCGCGTCGCGGCCTTTCTTGCCGACGGTCAGAACCTTGACCGTCTTGCCCCTGCCGCGCAGCTCGTCCGCCTTTTGGCGGGCCAGCTTGGCGATGTTCGAGTTGAAGCCGCCGCACAGGCCGCGTTCAGCCGTCATCACAACCAGCAAATGGACATCATCACTGCCCGTACCACGGAGCAGCTTGGGGGCGCTGTCGCTGCCCCCGACCGATGCCGCCAACCCCGCCATCACGGCATTGAACCGTTCGGCGTAAGGGCGTGAGGCTTCGGCAGATTCCTGGGCGCGGCGCAGTTTTGCGGCCGCGACCATCTGCATGGCCTTGGTGATCTTGCGGGTCGATTTGACCGACTCGATCCTGTTTTTAAGGTCCTTAAGATTTGGCATATGCCCGCCTCTCCCTTAAGCGAAGGTTGCGGCGTATTCGTCAATCGCAGCCTTGATCTTGTCGGACGCGTCGCCCTTGATCTTGGGATCTTCGTCGGTGATCCACTGAAGAAGGTCCGCGTGTTTGCCACGCAGATGCGCCAGCAGGCCAGCCTCGTAACGGCCAACATCCGCTACGTCGATCTTGTCGAGGTAACCGTTGGTGCCGGCGAAGATGACGCAAACGATCTCGGCGTTGGTCAGCGGCGAGTATTGCGGCTGTTTCATCAGCTCGGTCAGGCGCGCACCACGGTTCAGCAGCTGCTGAGTTGCGGCATCGAGGTCAGAGCCGAACTGCGCAAAGGCCGCCATTTCGCGGTACTGCGCCAGTTCCAGTTTCACCGGGCCGGCAACCGACTTCATCGAGTTGGTCTGGGCGGACGAGCCCACACGCGAAACCGACAGACCGGTGTTCACAGCAGGACGGATGCCCTGATAGAACAGTTCGGTTTCAAGGAAGATCTGACCGTCGGTGATCGAGATCACGTTGGTCGGAATAAACGCCGAAACGTCACCACCCTGGGTTTCGATAACCGGCAGAGCCGTCAGCGAGCCCGCGCCAAAGTCTTCGTTCAGCTTCGCCGAACGCTCCAGCAGGCGCGAGTGGAGATAGAAAACGTCACCAGGATAGGCTTCACGTCCGGGCGGACGGCGCAGCAGCAGCGACATCTGACGATAGGACACAGCCTGTTTCGACAGGTCATCATAGATGATCAGCGCGTGACGGCCATTGTCACGGAAGTATTCGGCCATCGCAGTTGCGGCGTAGGGTGCCAGGAACTGCATCGGCGCCGGGTCGGACGCGGTTGCGGCCACAACGATCGAGTAGTCAATCGCGCCGGACTCTTCCAGTTTCTTCACCAGCTGCGCAACGGTCGAACGCTTTTGACCGATGGCAACATAAACGCAGTACAGCTTTTTCGACTCGTCGTCGCCGGCTGCCTCGTTGTAGGTTTTCTGGTTCAGGATCGCGTCCAGAGCAACAGCAGTTTTACCGGTCTGACGGTCGCCAATGATCAGTTCCCGCTGACCACGGCCAATCGGGATCATCGCGTCAACCGATTTCAGGCCGGTCGCCATCGGCTCGTGAACCGATTTACGTGGGATGATACCCGGGGCTTTGACGTCGGCAACGCCACGCTTGGTTGCGTTGATCGGGCCTTTGCCGTCCAGCGGGTTGCCCAGACCGTCAACAACACGGCCCAGCAGCTCGTCACCGATCGGAACGTCCACGATCGAGTTGGTGCGCTTAACAGTGTCACCTTCTTTGATGTCACGGTCAGAACCGAAGATAACGACACCGACGTTGTCACTTTCCAGGTTCAGCGCCATGCCCATGATTCCACCGGGGAATTCGACCATCTCACCGGCTTGTACATTGTCCAGACCGTATACACGGGCAATCCCGTCACCGACGCTCAGCACGCGGCCGATCTCGGCCACTTCGGCTTCCTGACCAAAATTCTTGATCTGGTCCTTCAGGATTGCAGAAATCTCTGCAGCTTGGATTCCCATTTATCCGACCTCTTTCATTGCATTCTGTAGGGAGTTGAGCTTCGAACGGATCGAGCTATCGATCATCTTCGAGCCCACTTTAACGACAAGACCGCCGATGAGGCTTTCATCCACGGTCGCATTGATTGTCACGGTTTTGCCCACACGCTCGGACAGCGTCTTGGACAGTTTGTCCAGTTGTGTCTTGGTCAGCGCCTTGGCCGAGGCGACATCGGCGGTCACTTCGCCACGCTCGTCGGCCAGCATGTCGCGCAGAACCTGCACCAGTTGCGGCACCACAAACAGGCGGCGCTTCTGCGCCATCAGGCCCAGCGTGTTGCGCAGGATGGCGTTCAGACCCATCTTGTCAGCGATTGCGGTGATTGCGCCTTCTTGTTCAGCGCGCGAAACCAAAGGCGAGGCGATCAGGTCGCGCAGTTCGGCGCTGTCGCCCAATGCTGCTGCCAGATCGTTGATTCCGGTTTCCAGACCTGCGAGGTCATTATTCTCTTTCGCGATCTCGAAAATCGCTGTGGCATAGCGCTCGGCAATGCCAGTGGAAATCGAAGCTGGTTCGGACACGTCCACCCTTCCGATATTTTGGGCCCCGATTTTGTGTAGCGGCCGCTACCCCGGGGCGTGAGGAAACCCCGCCCAAACGGCCGGGGATCAAAATCACCGGGGATGTAGCAGAGGTGAACCAACCTAGCAATATATTATCACGGCCAGCGGGTTATCCACAAAGTCTTTGATTTCAAACGGTTACACCAGGTGCGACCCTTTTGTCCGGGTCGGGGGCTGTAAAATTGTTACCAAAGTGTAGGTTTTTGCGATTCCTGTGACCTATTTCCCGCAATTTTCTGTTCAAACCGTCTTTGGAATACGCGCTTGCCTATGCAGGCTTCAGCAAGCCATCCAACGCCTTGATCGGGCGACGCTCGGCATCTTTCGTGACGCTCCCGCCGGGCGGCCGGATATGTTTGGTCGCTTCAACCATGAGCACTCCGCCCGCCATGACGGTTGGAAGACGCTGCCCGGTTTTTTCGATCAGACTGCCCGATTTCAACCAAAACCGCCGAAAAGACGGCGGTAGATACAGCGCCGAACAATGACCTTCCGGTTTGAAATGGTGCGCCTTGAGCTGGCTTTCCAGCTGTGTCGCCGAATACGGTCGTCCAAAGCCGAACGGCGTACGATCCGTTCGGGACCAAAGACCCGCGCGGTTGGGCACGATGAACACGGCTTTTCCGCCCGGCCCCAACACACGCCAGCATTCCTCGAGCAGTTGGCTTGGCCGCTCGGAAGTCTCCAGCCCGTGCATGACAACCAGTTTGTCCACGTGCCCGGTTTCGATGGGCCACAATGTTTCCTCGGTCAGAACCGAGACATTCGGCAGACCCGCTGGCCAGGGCATCACACCCTGGGGTCCGGGCATTAACCCGATCACCCGCCGCGCATCCGCCAGATAGGGGCGCAGCAAAGGCACCGCGAATCCGAATCCCGCGACGGTCTGACCTTTGGCCTCGGGCCAGAGGGCAGTCAAACGCCCACGGATCGCAGCCTGCGCCGCACGGCCCAACGTGCTGCGATAGTAAAAATTCCTCAGATCCTGCACATCAAGATGCATTGCGGACACCCGGTCAATCGGCTTAGCTGGGCGCAGTCTAGCAATGAAAGGGCAAAAGGCCATGCCTCTTGAGATCGTCACCATCCCATGTCTCAGCGACAATTACGCTTTTCTTGCCCATGACGCTCAAAGCGGCTCAACTGCGTTGATCGACGCGCCTGAGGCCGGGCCAATTCTGGCTGAACTTGACGCGCGGGGATGGACACTTGGCCACGTGCTGCTGACCCACCACCACTGGGATCATGTAGATGGTCTGGCCGCCATTTTAGAAAGGCAACCCGCCAAGGTGGTCGGAGCCGCAGCCGACGCACACCGCCTGCCCCCGCTCGACCAGCAGGTCGCAGATGGCGACAGGTTCGAGTTTGCCGGAGAACCGGTTCAGGTTCTGGACGTGTCAGGCCACACAATTGGCCATATTGCATACTATATGCCAGACAGCGCCGTCGTGTTCACCGCTGACAGCCTGATGGCGCTGGGTTGTGGCCGCCTGTTCGAAGGCACACCCGAGCAGATGTGGCGCTCTCTGAGCAAACTCGCGGCTCTGCCGGATGACACTCTGGTCTGCTCCGGCCACGAATACACGCAGTCGAACGCAAAATTTGCGATAACAGTCGATCCGGACAATGCTGCACTGCGGCAGCGCAGTGCCGACGTCGAGCGCGCGCGCGCCGCTGGAGAGGCCACTGTGCCTTCAAAACTGGGCGTTGAGAAGGCGACCAACCCGTTTCTGCGCGCCGAAGATCCGGCGATTCTTGCCCATTTGGGGATGGAAGGCGCAGGCCCCGAGGCCGTATTCGCTGAAATCAGGGGTAGAAAAGACAGATTCTGATGCTTATTTGCCCCTCTTCACGGCCACGGTCACAACAAATGTGACTGTCAAGTGAAAGAAAACCCTTGAAGCCGGACGCTGATCAACCAAACTCTAATAGTATGAGGACATGGTTGGGATGGGGATCCGGCCGAAAGCCTGCCCCCTTCTGACCCAAGACAGAGGAGCACCCGCGTGCCTTCATTCTCGAGCACACTAGAACAAGCCATTCACGCGGCTCTTGCGGCCGCGAATGAGCGGCGACACGAATTTGCAACGCTTGAGCATCTGCTGCTGGCGTTGTTGGAAGAGCCCGACGCGATCCGCGTCATGAAAGCGTGCAGCGTCGATCTGGACGAGTTGCGCAGCACTTTGGTCGAGTTCATCGACGAAGACCTGTCGAATCTGGTGACAGATATCGACGGATCCGAAGCTGTACCAACGGCGGCTTTCCAACGCGTTATTCAGCGTGCGGCGATCCATGTTCAAAGTTCGGGTCGAACCGAAGTGACCGGAGCCAATGTGTTGGTGGCCATCTTCGCCGAACGCGAAAGCAACGCGGCCTATTTCCTGCAGGAACAGGACATGACCCGCTACGACGCGGTCAACTTTATCGCGCACGGAGTTGCGAAGGACCCGGCCTATGGCGAAAGCCGCTCGGTCTCGGGCGCCGATCAGGTCGAAGAAGAGGTCCAGTCCAGTTCCGGTGACGGCGAACAAAAAGAAAGCGCCTTGGGCAAGTACTGTGTGGACCTGAATGCCAAGTCGCGCGCGGGCGACGTGGACCCATTGATTGGTCGCGCCGATGAAGTCGAACGCTGCATTCAGGTGCTCTGCCGCCGCCGCAAGAACAATCCGCTGCTGGTGGGTGATCCGGGTGTAGGCAAAACGGCGATAGCCGAAGGTCTGGCACATAAGATTGTCGCGGGCGAAGCACCGGATGTACTGTCGCAAACCACGATCTATTCACTGGACATGGGTGCCCTGCTGGCCGGAACCCGCTATCGCGGAGACTTCGAAGAGCGGCTGAAGGCAGTTGTCACCGAACTGGAAGATCACCCCGATGCTGTCCTGTTCATTGACGAGATCCACACTGTTATCGGTGCTGGTGCGACGTCCGGCGGCGCGATGGATGCGTCCAATCTGCTGAAGCCTGCCCTTCAGGGCGGCAAGCTGCGCACCATGGGATCGACCACCTACAAGGAATTCCGTCAGCACTTTGAAAAGGACCGCGCTCTCAGCCGTCGGTTCCAGAAGATCGACGTGAACGAGCCTTCGGTCGAAGACAGCGTCAAGATCCTGCGCGGCCTGAAGCCCTATTTCGAAGAGCATCACGCCATCAAATACACAGCCGACGCGATCAAGACAGCGGTCGAACTGTCGGCACGGTATATCAACGACCGCAAGCTACCGGACAAAGCGATCGACGTCATTGATGAGGCCGGGGCAGCGCAGCATTTGTTGGCCGAAAGCAAGCGTCGCAAGACCATCGGCGTCAAAGAGATCGAAGCCGTCGTTGCCAAGATCGCGCGGATTCCGCCGAAGAACGTCACCAAGGACGATGCCGTGGTACTAAAAGACCTTGAGGCCTCGCTGAAACGGGTGGTGTTTGGACAGGACGACGCAATCGTGGCGCTTGCCAGTGCGATCAAACTGGCCCGCGCAGGACTACGCGAGCCTGAAAAACCCATCGGCAACTATCTGTTTGCCGGCCCGACCGGCGTGGGCAAGACCGAGGTCGCTAAACAGCTGGCCGACAATCTGGGTGTTGAACTGCTTCGCTTCGATATGTCGGAATACATGGAGAAACATGCGGTCAGCCGTCTGATCGGTGCGCCTCCGGGCTATGTCGGGTTTGATCAAGGTGGTCTGCTGACCGATGGGGTCGACCAGCATCCGCATTGCGTGCTGCTGCTGGATGAGATTGAGAAAGCCCATCCGGACGTGTTCAACATCCTGTTGCAGGTGATGGACCACGGCGAATTGACCGATCACAACGGTCGGACGGTGAATTTCCGCAATGTCGTGCTGATCATGACCTCGAACGCAGGCGCTCAGGAACAGGCGAAGGCTGCCATCGGGTTTGGCCGTGACCGTCGCGAGGGCGAAGACACCGCCGCAATCGAGCGCATGTTTACACCGGAATTCCGCAACCGTCTGGATGCCGTAATCTCGTTCGCGCCGCTACCGAAAGAGGTTATCCTGCAAGTGGTCGAAAAGTTCGTTCTGCAGCTTGAAGCACAGTTGCTGGATCGCGGTGTGACCATCGATCTGACTCCCAAAGCCGCCGCGTGGCTGGCGGACAAGGGATATGACGACAAGATGGGGGCACGACCGCTGGGTCGCGTGATCCAGGAGCACATCAAGAAACCACTGGCCGAAGAACTGCTGTTCGGCAAACTGGCCAAAGGTGGCGTGGTCCGTGTGTCGGTCAAGAAAGGCGATCTGCATCTGGATATTCTTGGTCCGGATCAGCCGCGTATTCCGGGGAACAAGCCTCCGCTACTGACTGCGGATTAAATGCGCTGGTGGCTTGCCACAATTCTATCGCTCGTTGCCTCACAGGCGGCGAGCGATTTTTCTTTGCGACTTCCTGTCGACTGTGAACTGGGCAAAACCTGTCACATTCAGAACTACGTTGACCACCTTCCGTCCAGCGAGACGCAAGATTTTCACTGCGGACTGCTCAGCTATGACGGGCACAAAGGAACTGACTTTGCGCTGCCGACACTGGCCGAAATGCGCCAGGGCGTTGCGGTTTTGGCAGCCGCCCCAGGAATCGTTCGTGGTGTGCGCGATGGGATGGACGACAGACGATACACTCCTGAAACCGCGCATCTTGTCGAAAATCGGGAATGCGGAAACGGTCTTGTCATCGAACACGAAGACGGGTGGGAAACCCAATACTGCCATATGAAAAACGGGTCGCTCCGCGTCCAGCCGGGAACTTATGTTCAGGCCGGCACGGTGCTTGGCGAGATTGGGCTGAGCGGGAAAACGCAGTTTCCACATCTGCATCTGTCCGTGCGACAGGACGGCCAGTCCGTTGATCCATTTGTTCCGCAAGGCGTTTCTGCATGCGGACTCTCGGAACAGACCCTTTGGCAGAATCCGATAGACTACGTCCCTGGCGGGCTGATCTCGATAGGATTCGCCGACACGGTTCCCAGCTACGAGGCGATCTTGGACGGATCTGCGGCCAACAGCACGCTGCCGGCAACGGCGGCGGGTTTGGTTTTATTCGGTCATGCTTTTGGCAGTCGTGCCGGGGATATCCTGCGGCTTGAAGTGACGGGACCTGAAGGCAATCTGTTTCGGGAAGAGGCTAGTCTTGAGAAAGCCCAGGCACAGCTTTACCGTGCATTTGGCAGGCGACTGACACAGGACAGTTGGCCTCGAGGAACATATCTTGGCATCGTGTCGATGGAGCGGGACGGGCAGGTTATCAGCCAAAAGTCCGTGTCGTTGTTGATCCGCTGAGGATTACCGTTCGGTCAACTTCAACTCGATCCGGCGATTCTGCGCGCGGGCTTCCGGCGTGTTGGCCGGGTTGACAGGCTGAAACTCTCCAAACCCGTTGGCGGCCAGCCGGTTGGGCGGGATGCCCAGCGCGTTCACCATATAGCGCACGACGGACAGGGAACGGCCCTGGCTCAATTCCCAATTGTCGCGATACCGGCCTGATCCGGCAAACGGAACATTATCGGTATGACCATCCACCCGGATTACCCAGTTCAGACCCTCTGGAATTTCGGCGGCGACCGTACGCAGTATGTCCGCCACTTTGGCCACCTCTTGCCGACCCTCGGCTGACAAAACGGCCGAGCCTGTCGGAAACAGCACTTCGGACGAAAAGACAAACCGGTCGCCCTCGATCCGGACGCCTTCCTGATCGCCCAGAACATCCCGCAGCCTGCCGAAAAACTCTGATCGATATCGTTCCAGGTCCTCCGCCTGAGCGGTGAGTTCCTGGTTCTGCCCCGCCAGAGCCTCGGCCTCGGCCTCAAGGCGCTGGCGCTCGGCCTCTTCCAGCAGGCGGCGGCGGCGTTCCTCGGACGCTGCCCGCGCCAGGGCTGCGTTCAGGTCCTGTCCCAAAGACTGAATCTGGATCTCGGCTGCGGTATTGCGTTCCTCATAGTCGTCCAACAACGCCTGCAAGGACCCCAATTGCCCCCGCAACGCAGCGATCTGTTGATTCAGCAACGCCGCCTCACGCTGCGCTTCGGCTGAAATCGCTTGCTCATTCGACAATGTGTCCTGCGCAAGCGCCAAAAGCGCCGCTTGTTGTTCGGCCAGTGTCCTCTGTTCGAGCGCATCCGCTTGCGCTTGCGTTTGTGCGTCCAAAGCCGCCTGCAACTGTGCCTTCAATTCTTCGGGATTAACCTCACCGAACTGCCGTTCCAATTCCGCCTGTGCTGCCCGTGCTGCTGCAAGCAGTGTAAGCGTGTCTTCGGCTTCTTTCCGTTGCGCCTCAAGCGCCAGAGTCATCGCGGTCAGTTCGGCATCTGCATCCTGAAGACGGTTTCGCAAGACCTCAGCAGCAGCCGCTTCGGCCAAGCGCGCGGCCTCTTCATCACTAAGCTGTTGCTGCAACTGCGCGATTTCTGCAGATCGCTCTTCGCCGCGTTGCTCCAGATCTGCAACCAATGCTTCCAGCGCCTCGCGGCGAGCTGCAGCAAGACGAGCGGCCTCGGTCTGTGCATCGATTTCCGCCCGGCTTTGCGCCAAAGCCTGGTTCAACGCGTCCCGCTCACCCAACAACTCGGAGCGTTGTGTTTCCAAAGCGGCAATATCTTCTTGCGCTTGCGTTTTATCGGCCAGCAACGCGGCGACCTGAGCCTCAAAATCGGTGATACGGCCCTGCGCTTGGGCCAAATCGTCTTCAGCTTGGGTCAAAGTCGCGTTCAATGCACCCAGCCGCGCCTGCAAGCGGCTGTTTTCACGCTCTTCCAGTCCCAAAGCCCCCGCCAGCGCCGCGACCTCATCCGCCAACGCGGTCAGTTCGTCCTCCTGCCCGGAAATCGTCTCGCGCAACACGAATTGCACCACCATGAAGATGGTCAGCACAAAGGTCAGAACCATCAACAGACCGGTCATCGCATCCACGAAACCAGGCCAGACAGAGCCCTGGAAGCGTTGACCGGTGCGACGGGACAGAGCCATCGGTCACTCTCCTTCGTGCGTTTTGCGCACAGCGCCACGTGGCAGGGTCATCGCCTTGACCAGCAATTCTATATCTTTTCGGAATTCGTTCATGCTGTCCTGCCGCCCAGCCGAAATCTCTTCCAGAATGCGCAGCAGCTGCACGTCCATTGACCGTAGGCGCATCCGGCTTTCGGCGTCGATGCCTTCGCCTGCGCCATGCTCGCGCATATGATCCAGCAAGGCGTCCTGTGCCAGCGCCACGCGATCAAGCGCCGCCGAAATGCCTTCGTTGTCGGCCTGACGCTGGTTCATTTGCCCGATGGTGTCGACCAACTGACCCAGCTTGTTTGAAACATCTGTTCGCTCAGCTTCTTGTGCCACAAACATATCTTGCAAGGCATTCATCTGCTCGGACATGGCATCCAGAACAGGGGTCAGTACGGCGATTTCCGCCCCCCCTTCTTCGCTTGATGCAAATCCGACGCGGGTGATGGACGACAGCCATTCTTCAAGTTCGCGATAGAACCGGTTCTGGCCATGCCCCGCAAAGACTTCGAGCAGGCCAACAATCAGCGACCCGGCCAGACCCAGCAGCGAAGAGCCAAAGGCCACGCCCATACCCTGCAACTGTGCCTCAAGACCGGTCATAAGCCGGTTGAAGACGGCAAGACCTTCTTCCCCTTCCTGCGGGTTCAGGCTGCGGATCGTGTCCACGATCGCAGGCACGGTGGTGGCGAGGCCAAAGAATGTGCCCAACAGACCCAGATAGATCAGAACATTGGTGATATAGCGCGTGATCTCGCGTTCTTCTTCCACACGTTCCGCGACCGAGTCCAAAATCGAGCGGGTCGAGGTTGAACTGATCTGCGACCGCGCGCCCCGTTCCCGTAGCAGCGAGGCCAGCGGGGCAAGCAGTTGTGGGGTCCTAGCATCTTCATGCACAACCCCGCCCACAAACGCCTCAATCCAGCGGACCGAACCAATCAGCTGAGCCACCTGGTAGAAACAGGCGAACACCCCGATGATGAACACCAAAATGATGAAGCCGTTCAAATACGGGTTGGCAAAAAAGACGGGCAGAACATAGGGCAGCGCCAGAAACACACCCAGACCCGACAACCCGATTGCAATCAGCATCAAGACGATCTGACGGATCGGTTGCGAGAATTGCGGTCTCGCGCCCTGCTGTGCCTGCGCCATGCGCGTTGTTCCCGGTCTTTTTCTGCTCTGGCTTGAATCTAGCCAAATAATGCCGATGATGCCATGGGTTTATCCGGTGATACTGCGGACCCGTTGCGACAACCACTCAAGATCGGGATCTTGCAAACCGATCTCGGCCAGGTGCTCGGTGGTATTGTAAAGGTATTCTGTGTTGGGTCCGCGCCCTCCGACCGCGTGCGCGATGATCTGGGCCTGTTCTTCAAGCGGCATACCCCCGCAATACTGTACGTGATCCGCGTCGATGACATAGGTCACCGCGTTCACCACATTGCCATTGCCCAGATGCACATCCAGCATGCGTTCAACATAGGCTGACGAGATCAACTCGCGTTCGCGCAACTCGTGCAGAGTGCGGTCCTCATGCCCGGTTTCGACCGCCAAAGCCAGCCCTTTGCAATGCGCGGCGGGTTGCTCGTCGAGCGCCAAAACAAGGCCTGGATTGTCCTCGGTGCCGCGGTGATGGATCGAGCTCATGCAGAAAGACCGGGCGTAACCGTGCAGAGTCGCAAGCTCACTGCGGGCCACAGGGAACCCTGGGTTCCACAGCAGCGATCCATATCCGAAAACCCACATTGTCATTGCGCTGGCCCTTGCCCGTTTGGGCCTATAAACATCAAATCCGAGGCAGGAAAAAGGGCCAATGCTCATGCGCCGTCTGATACGAGTGTTCATTTTTGTCGCCATTGCATGGAGCGCCTATTGGTTTGTCGCAAGCTATGGCCTGCGCAATGCGATTACCGGCTGGTTTGACGCTCAGCAAGCGCGCGGGTGGCAAGCCGATTTCTCCGACGTTGAAACGGCAGGTTTTCCGACGCATCACGTCACCCGGCTGAACAACCCGGCACTGGCCGATCCGGCAACCGGCACGGCCTGGAGTGCCGATTGGATCGAATTCCAAAGCCCCGCAATCTGGCCCGGGCGGCAAATTCTGCGATTTGCCGAGACACCCCAACGCCTGTCCTATTTCGATCAGACCGCGACAATTGAGGCGGGTGATCTTCAAGCCGAACTGCAACTGCAACCCGGTGTTGCGCTGGTGCTGGAAAAGATGGCGTTGACCGCCGGCGCCTGGCTGATCACAGAGGACAGCGACGCCCTTGCCGGCGGGGACACTCTTGGTCTTGTCATGGAACAGACGGCGACCCCCGAAGCTTACGCAATCACCGCGCAAATCGATGGATTCGCTCCGGGTGACGACCTGCGGGCTTTGATGCAATCAGCGACGTCTTTGCCCCAAAGGCTTGAGACGCTGGAGCTGGACATGCTTACGACATTCGACAAGCCCTGGGATCGAACGGCGCTGGAAGAGAGCCGACCCCAGCCCGTGGCCATCGACCTGAATCTGGCCGAGATCAAATGGGGAGAACTCAGTCTGTTTGCCGCCGGTGAGTTGGATGTCGACGCGCGGGGTATTCCGACCGGGGAAATTGCGATCAAGGCCGAGAACTGGCGCGATATGATCGCGATGGCAAATGCGGCGGGGGCTTTGCCCGATCAAGCGGTCGATCCGGTCACCCGCGCGCTGAATTTCCTGGCTGGTCTGGGAGGGAACCCGAATGCGTTGGACCTGCAACTTAACTTTCGCGACGGGTTCGTGGCACTGGGGCCGCTGCCATTGGGCCCTGCCCCGCGTCTGATCCTGCGTTAACGGCAGTAGGGGCCGCTTCGGTAGCGGGCGGTATCCAGATGGAAGTGATCGCGGTGATACCGATCTGAATTCGGCCCCAGAACCGTACCGAACGGACCGCAAGCCCCGCGCCAGACCTTTTTAAGTTGCTTCTGCGACGGATTTTTGCGCCATCCGTTCAGGACGGTGACGACTTCTCCGTCCGCCATGACAAAGCCCGAGATATCAATGGCCCGTCCCTTGCCATGTTCCGAAACACGCGCACCCTTTTGATTGTTCCGCGTCCGGCACGCATAATGCGCGGCGACTTGCAACTGGACCACCGGTCCGCGTCGTTTGAACGTCTTCTTGACGGTTTTGTCGACCCATTCGTTCAATGCGATGGCGGTTCCGCAATCCATTGTCGACGCTCGACTGAGTGTCACGCCTGAAATGGACGTGATCTGAACCGCATCCTTGACCCCACATGACTTGTTCTTGCTCGACACGCGGCCGACCGGCTTGCCCTGAATGGCGATGTCGCCGCAAACAGAGCCTTTGCGCAACTTGCGCTTTTTGAACAACACCGCCTCTTCCAGAGATTTGGGTCGCAGATATGGCATCAGGGATGTATCCGGACCCAGCAACGGCAGGTCCGAAGGGCGCGCGGCAGCGGCAATAACCTGTGGCGAGACAGGTCGCGCCGCGGGACGCAGAGTGAAGAGGTTCAGAGGTGTCGCCGCGCGGCTGGAAACAGCGACCATCTCTACGCTTACCTGCGCATGATCAGGACGGGCGACGGGAAACAGCGATTGCTCTGGGGCTGAGGCCTGCGCGACCGTGGCCCAAAGCGTTGCCATCGGGAACAGGATATACCTCCAGACCTGTTTCATGAACTTGCCTTGCCGCGGCCAAAGTCAGGCGCGTCAGTGTCCTGACCTGCATCGATAATGCCACGGCGGATCGCCCGCGTGCGGGTGAAATAGTCGAACAGGTGGTCTCCGTCCCCGGTGCGGATGGCCCGTTGCAGGGCAAACAGTTCTTCGGTAAAGCGTCCCAGAATTTCCAGTGTCGCGTCCTTGTTGGCCAGGAACACATCGCGCCACATCGTCGGATCGGATGCTGCAATCCGGGTGAAATCCCGAAAGCCCGCAGCAGAATATTTGATAACCTCGGTGTCGGTCACGCGACGCAGGTCATCCGCAACACCAACCATCGTGTAGGCAATGAGGTGTGGCGCATGAGACGTCACCGCCAGCACCAGATCGTGGTGATCGGCGTCCATCTCATCCACGTTGGACCCCATCCCCTCCCACAGAGCCCGCAGGCGCGCGATGGCGTCAGTGTCCGAACCTTCAACAGGCACCAAAAGACACCAGCGATTGTCGTAAAGTTCAGCGAACCCCGCCTCAGGCCCGGAATGCTCGGTCCCAGCCAGAGGATGGGCCGGGATGAAATGCACACCTTCAGGGATATGCGGCGACACGGCCTCGATCACGTGACGTTTGACCGAGCCCACATCCGTTACGGTCGCGCCCTGTTTCAGAACCGGCGCAATGTCCTGCGCGACTGCGCCCATGGCCCCAACGGGAACACAGAGCACAATCAGATCCGCGCCCTCGACGGCCTCTTTCGCGGTATCGCACACGCGGTCGCACAAGCCGATCCTGCGCGCGGTGTCCCGGGTCGCCGCGGACCGGGCATACCCTGTAACTTCGCCCGCAAGACCCCCGCGCTTAATGGCCCAGAACATGGACGAGGCAATCAGACCCAGCCCGATCAGCGCAACACGGTCGTAAATCTGGCTCATGCGGCGCCCTCTTTGAATGCAGTGATGGCCGCGACAACACGGCGACAGGCCTCTTCATCGCCCACGGTGATCCTGAGGGCGTTCGGAAGGTTGTAGCCTGCAACGCGGCGCACAATCAAACCCTGCGATTTGAGATAGTCGTCGCAGGCCTCGGCCTCGGCCCTGTCGGCGAAACGCACGAGGATGAAGTTGGTGAAGGACGGGTCCGAGGGCACACCAACCTTGGCCAATTCATCCGCCAGCCAAACCCGCAGGCGGGCGTTTTCAGACTGACAAAAGGACAGGAAATCCAAATCGTTCACGGCCGCTTCGGCAGCTGCCAGAGCGGTCAGCGACAGATTGAAAGGTTGGCGCACCCGGTTCAGGACATCAATGATCCACTGCGCGGCATAGCCCCAACCAACACGCATTCCTCCCAACCCGTACACTTTCGAAAAGGTCCGGGTCATGATCACGTTTTCATGGGCGTCCACCAGAGACGCACCGCCGTCGAAACCGTCAACGAACTCGGCATAAGCCCCATCGATGACCATCAGACAGCTATCCGGCAGACCCTGCGCCAAACGCTCCAGTTCCTGTTGCGAGATCATGGTTGAGGTTGGATTGCCGGGGTTGGTGACAAACACGATCCGCGTGCGGTCCGTTACCGCGGCCAGAATGGCATCCACATCCACCTTGCGGTCACGCTCGGCCACCATAACCGGCGTTGCCCCGGCCATGCGCGCGATGATGGGGTACATAGAAAACCCATGTTCTGTATACACCACTTCATCCCCTGGTCCCGCATAGGCCTGAGCGACGAATTGCAGCACCTCGTCGCTGCCGACACCGCAGATGATCCGCGCCGGGTCCAACCCGTGGCGTGCGCCAATGGCGGCACGCAAACTGGCGTGATCGGTGCCAGGATAGCGATGCAAGGTTGCGGCGCTGTCGCGCACCGCCTCAATCGCCTTGGGGCTGGGTCCAAAAGGGTTCTCGTTCGAACTGAGCTTGATCACATGCTCCACGCCCGCCACATGCGACTGACCGCCCTGATACAGCGCGATGTCCATTATGCCGGGTTGAGGGGTGATCTTGGTCATGAGAGGCTCCGTTCAATGGGCCTCTCATACCTGTCTCACTGGGTTGAGAAAAGCAGCAATTCCATCATGCGGCTTTGAAACGCGCTGTCGCCGGATCGGCATGGTAATACGGCGCAAACTCTTCGGTCCGTCGGGACAGGTCATTGACGCTGTCGATGATGAACTGAACGGTTGCCTCGCTCATCAAATACGAGAAGTTCAGGCGCACCCATCCCGGTTTCTTCATTTCCTCACCTGCGGACAGCGCGGCGTGCAACTGCTCCGATGCCGCACGGTCGATGCCCAGAAGCCGATGCGCATACGGTCCCGCGCAGGCGCATCCACCGCGCGCCTGAATGCCGTAGACGTCACTGAGCATCCTTGTGAACAACTGCTGATGCACCGGTTGCCCCGCGTTGTCGTGCACGAGGAATGAAAAGATCGGCAGGCGATGCGCATTCTCAATTCCAAGCAGGATCAAGTTCGGATTGCCCTTCCACCCGTCCAGCGCCATTTGATTGAAATGCGCCTCGCGTCTTGCGATCTCTTCGGTACCCACGACATCCTTGACGATGAAAGCAAGCGCTGCACGGATATCACCGATTACGTTCGGGGTTCCTGCCTCCTCACGGGTGGACAAATCTTCGCTGTAGTCATGACGCCAGGGCGAAACGAAACTCACGGTCCCTCCGCCAGGCCAGCTGGGGCAACGGCGCTGAACCACACTCTGGTTCAATATCAGAACACCCGACGCCCCCGGACCGCCCGGGAACTTGTGCGGAGACACTACGATGGCATCCTTGGGCGCATCGGCAGGTCCCATGTCCATCGGCAGATACGGCCCGCCCCCGGCATAGTCCCAAACCGCCAACGCTCCGTACGCCTTCAGCATCCGCGTCACCGGATCAGGGTCAGTGATGATACCCGTGACATTGGATGCCGCCGAAAACGACCCGATCAGCAAATCCGCATCGGCATGGGCCTCCAATGCGTCTTTCAGCGCCTGCAGGTCGACCCCACCACCGTCGGCCTCAGAAATTTCAACCACCAATGCTTTGCTTTCCCGCCATGGCAGAAGGTTTGAATGGTGTTCATAGGGTCCAACCAGAACAACTGGCTGATCCGCGTCTTCCACCCCAAGCAGACTGACCAACCGGTTTAGGCCTGCCGTGGCACCGGACCCCGTGAAGATCACGGCGTCATCTTCCCTTGCACCAACAAGTCGAGCAATTTCCGCGCGGGCCTCACGGCGCAGGCGCGTCATGTAAGAGCCGCAATAGGAGGCCTCGGTGTGGCTGTTGGCGTAAAACGGCAACACATTCTGAGCCACATAGTCTTCGACCTGCCGCAACGCGCGACCCGAGGCAACGTAATCCGCGTAGACAAGCGGCACGTCCCCCTGCAGACCCGGGATCAGAACATTTTCTCCGATCAAGCCGTCGCGCAGGTTGGAATTGTGAGTGGTGGAACAAAGATCCGCGCGAAACTTGGACAGGGTCATGGCATTGGCTCCTAATTGCCCATCCAATGTGATTTATTCGGACTGCATAAACTTCACCAATCTTTGCGTAGAAATCGGAGATTTTGTGTCATATGATTAACTATGGCTTCAAAGTTAGATCATATTGACACACACATCCTTAAAGAATTGCAGAAAGACGCCACACTGTCCCAACGGGAACTGGCGGATCGCGTCGGCCTGTCACAAAACGCCTGCTGGCGGCGGCTGAAGGCCCTGAACGAAAGCGGGGTGCTGATCGGTTCGACGGCCCGGATCGCGCGTGAGAAACTGGGCCTGACCCTCGTGGTTTTTGTCATGCTGCGCACGCGCCACCACTCTGCCGACTGGCTACAGGCCTTTCGGCGTCACGTTCTGACTATCCCCGAAGTGGTGGATTTCCACCGAATTGGCGGAGACTACGACTATCAACTCAAAGTCGTCACGCAGGATATGGCCTCATACGACAAGGTCTACCAGCGCCTGATTGAAAAGGTCGAATTGGACAGCGTCACATCCTATTTCGCCATGGAGTCCATCGCCGAAGGGCGTCCATTGCCGCTCTGATCCGCTCTTCATCTGGCCCAAAATATCCCGGGGGGATCGCGGCTTGCCGCGATGGGGGCAGAGCCCCCCAAACAAAAAAGACCGCGCAGAACTGCGCGGCCCTTTGAATTTGATCCATCGGCGAAGATTAGTTCTTCGCGTAGAATTCCACGACCAGGTTTGGTTCCATCACGACCGGGTAAGGCACATCGCTCAGGCCCGGCGCGCGCACGAAGGTCGCGGTCATTTTCGAGTGATCCGCGTCAATGTAGTCAGGCACGTCACGTTCGGCCAGAGAAGCCGCTTCCAGAACAACAGCCAGTTGCTTGGACTTGTCGCGCACTTCGATCACGTCGCCTTCTTTGACACGATAGCTGGGGATGTTGACCCGCTTGCCGTTCACTTTGACGTGGCCGTGGTTCACGAACTGGCGTGCCGCAAATACTGTCGCAACGAATTTGGCGCGGTAGACAACAGCGTCCAGGCGACGCTCCAGCAGGCCGATCAGGTTTTCACCGGTATCGCCGTTCACACGCACAGCTTCGGCATAGATGCGGCGGAATTGCTTTTCGGTCAGGTCGCCGTAGTAGCCTTTCAGCTTCTGCTTAGCACGAAGCTGCAGACCGAAGTCCGACAGTTTGCCCTTGCGGCGCTGGCCGTGCTGGCCGGGGCCGTATTCGCGACGGTTGACCGGGGATTTCGGACGACCCCAGATGTTTTCGCCCATCCGGCGGTCGATTTTGTACTTGGCAGACGTGCGTTTGGTCACGGCTGATCTCCTTCTAAAAGTCGGGGCCCGCTTGGGCCACTATGAAGGGCGTTGTCCTCTTGAGGTTTCCCCCATGACAGGCATCCCCTTGCGGGGGCCACCAACACCAATGAAGCCGCGCTTATATCCGTGAAAATGCCAGAGTCAACAGCCACCAACGCGCATACAGAGCTTTAGTCAAAAAAACCGGGAAAGCGGTCTCGTTGAAATCCTACAGGATAGTTTGATCGCTTCGTCGCTTCAGGAAAGATGCGATTGACCCGGAAACGCGACCACTTTCGCTGTCGGTCGAAGTTGCACATCGGGCTGTGCTTCGACCTGGTTCAACTCGCTGATCCAAAAGTCCTGATCCCGAGGCGGGTATCCGTTTTCAAACACCAAAGTTGGTGCGGGTTCGTCCGCCACGACGATCAGGTCCGCCTTGAAGCTCTGCGCGCCATTGGTCAAAACAATGCTACCGCCGTAGTCCCCGGTAATATCCCGCACCACCGCGAACACCTCAGTGGTTCGGCCAACCCCAGACCCTGCATTTCCCGCCTGTTCAAGGCTTTGCTCTGCAACGTCGCTCAACATCAAGGCCTGACCCCGCCAGGACCACGCTGCACCAACGACCAAAAAGGCCAGAGGCGCAACCTCAAGCCCGTCAAGCTCTGTTTGTTTCCAAGAAATGGCTACACGACCGTTATACCCGGCTCTCATCTGCCTGCTCGCACCTTTCAACACCCCACCACTTACTCAATGATCTTTATCAGGATGGATTTCGGCGGAAAAGAGACAGAATTGCAGCAATCACGAGATTGTTGCCAAACGGAATCAGTAAAGGTGCCGCCGTCAGGCGCGGCAGATCATCATTCCGGCAACACTGGTGTCGCCCCAGCCAAGAAACCTATTTCGTTACCGGGCCTTACGGCGAACACGCCTATCAGTGCCCTACCTAGGTAAACATAAGGTTAAGAAATGCACAGATTTTGCAAAACTCCTCAAAAAACACAGCCAAGACCCCGATTGCGATCCGACTGAAACAAATCCCGGCAAGAACAATGGCCGGGACTGTCCCGTTTATCATAGCACTTGCGCACCTGAGCTCGGCCCAGATGCATAGTACCGAGATCAGGTTTTTGAGGACGAAGACAGATAGGTCCAGGTCGGTCCGGCAGTTTCACCTGATCCGTCCGGCAAGGGGATGCGCATCAATTTCTGAGCCAACGATTTGATCGTGTACATCGTGGGAACAAGGTCGCGCAAAGCGGATTTATCCTCGTTGAAGGCGCTGTTCAGGCCATCCAGCAAACCTGTCCATGCGGCGTTGAATTCGGCCGAGATGGCGGCAATTTCAGGTGCCGATTTATAGTTGTCTTCGCAGGGATCGTCCTTCATGGGCGAAACCGCACTCCAATCGACGATCAGGTCGTCCCCGGTGGGCGGGTCTGTCGCCAAATCATCCGGGTGGTAATAGCGGCTGTGCAGGATTTCGTTGAACTTGAAATAATGCGCAACGTCTTCGTGGTGTGCTGGTCCGGGAATGGTATCTCCGTCCCCTGCCCGGCCACCCAAATCACTGCCTTCACCCTCTTCCACGATTTCATCGATCGCTTCGAGTGCTGCCTTGCGGCGCTGCGCGGGTGTCCCGGTAATCTCGATGACCTCGCCGCCTGCGCCGAAATAGTCGTCATTGGTTATCTGCCGCTTGGGGTCACCTATGAAAATCTCCTTGTCGCCGAATTCCTTGCACGCGTCTTCCAACAGTTTTCGGACATAGGCGTAGAAGCCGCCAATGGTGTGATAGTGTCCTTTCAAGGCTTTGCGCGTATCTTTAGGCGCGGTTTCGATCTTGCGGAAACTCTTGACCTGTTTGGGCGAGAACCGGCGCAATCGCACCTCGGGTCCGGCCCCATCCAGCAATTCAGAAGGGTATGTCGGAAGCAGATCGGGATTGTTCAGCTGCGGTTTCCCCCCAATCGCATTCATCACGTTCGCTGCAAGAACCATATGCAGCATTTCCTCGACCATGACCTGGCGGATCACCTCGATCGGCTCGGCGTTGACGATGGTCGGTTCAGACCGGTCATATTGCCCCTGTTCCAGAATGGAATAGCAAGCAGTCGCGTAAGGCGGGATGGTGGACAGTTCCAACATCAATGCTTGTTGCAGATGCGTGCAGAGCGTTTTGCGGGTTTCTTCCAGTTTTTTATTCGCGCTCATTTCGCACCCCCTGTCCGAACCGCCTTTTGAATGGCTCTGGCGGCTCTGTAAGCCATCGCCGACAGCGTCAGCGTCGGGTTCGATGTCGCGATTGTTGGCATAGATCCTGCACCAACAAGCCAGAGATTGTCGTGATCCCAAGCCCGCATCTCGTCATTGGTGACCGAGTTGTGCTTGTCCGTCCCGATGCGGTGCGTTCCTACCAAATGGCCCGCCCCGAAGAAGGTGTACCCCTTGCCGTCATAGGTGAAGTACCCCGCATCCGACGGGCTGTAGGACGTGTGGTTCCTGATGCCCAAGCGCTGGAAAATCTGCGCGCAGGTGTCATTGGCCGCCGCCAGCCCGGCACGTGAATAGTCGTCCAGATCATAGCTGATCACCGGGCGGTATTCGCCCATTGGCGTGCGGTAAGCGGGGTCGATGGTCACCCGGTTCGTCGACTTAGGCAGTTGCTCGACCAGAGTACCAAGCCTGACTTGCCGCTGGACATCATGATACAGCTTGTCGCGCAGGGCCGTACCATAGAGGTTGTCCTGCTCGACCAGCCGCGCCACGTCCGAATTCGGCGCGCCTGCGGCAAAGTTCCAGCCCCAATTGCCGATCTCCAGCCGGAAAGCCGCAGTTTTGTCTCGGAACGTACCATCCCTGAAATTGGCGTAGCTCGAGGTCGATCCCGGGCCGCGAAACGGCCCTACGGGCTCGGGTGCTGCACCCCATGTCATCATGTACGGATGATCCATCAGGTTGCGGCCCAGCTCGTCGCTGGTGCTGCAGATCCCAGACGCCAGCGCCAAAGTGACGTTTTCCACCGCACCGCCAGCCAACACATATTGCTTGCCCTTGGCGCGACGCAATTCGTACTGGGGCACACCGGGGAACGGGTATTTTTTGTAGACGATGCCGGATACGCGCCCGCTTTCGGCCAGTTCGACCTTTGAGGCGATAGCCTGCGTGAGCGTCTTCATCCGATGCTTGGCTTTGTGCTTGGCATCCTCCAGCGTTTTCATCGCGTTGTATTTGGCCTGAATCGGGCAGATGGGAATGCAGCTCGAGTTGCCTTCGCACCGCTGGCCCATAAAGGCAAACGGTCCGGTCGAACCACGCGGGCGGAACTGCTGCCGCGACTTGCCGCCAACCCGGATACCGTTGGCACTTTTCGGTCGGCGCGGGGTCGAATTGCGCCCCTGCGGTGTGCGTGATACCTTGAGCTGAACCGCGTCGCTTGCATCCTCACCGATTTCGATGGGCATCCCGTCCGCTTTGGCAAAGAACCCATCCACATAAGAAGATGGGATCGAATGCATCGGGAAGTCATAGTCCTTTGCAAAATACCCTTTGTTGTCATGTGGTCCCGAGGTGCGAATTCCCAGCGCCTTGGGCGTCTGTTCGTCGGCATCCGCTGAGACGCCGATCTCCCACTCGGCCCGTTCGTAATCTGCACGCAGGTCCTGATAGCCAAACGGCCAGTCGACCCCCTGACCGAACCGGCTTTGCATCTCGAAATCCGCGGGCATCATCCGCAGGCTTGTGCCAAGCCAATGCAGAGACGTCCCCCCAAACGCCATCAGATAATTGCTGCCAAAGGGCAGCGGGCCCCGTTGCACAAAATATCCGTTTGTATCGGGTTCGGTGCCCCGCACGGCCGTGATGTCGAGAACCGAAGGCGACGGAACCGTTGGCAGGTTCGGATAGGGCGAGTTTGGCGTCTTGGCCAGCGACAGGTAGTACTGATCCAGATAAGAGCGATATGTCTCCCAGGTTTTGCCGTGATCTTCCCCGGCTTCGAGTATCAGCACCGAATGCCCAGCAGAGACCAATTCTTTCGCCAGGATACCACCGGCAAATCCGGCTCCAACGATCACCACATCATAGGTCTCGTCGTCATCTGTAATCGCGCTCATTTGCCAACCCCCCGCTGTTTCGGGGGTTCAAGGCTCCACGCCCCGAAACCCTGTTGCTTGGCCCCTTGAGGGTGCGCACCAATGGCGTCCCAGACCAGTCCTTCCTTGTACGACCGGGTCGAGATGATCTTGACCACGTCGAACCGCGATGCCCCATAGCTTTCACGCCATTCCTGTGACAGCGGCACCCATTGGCCGGTGTACCAAAGCTGAATCAACGTGCGCGAGACTGGCCCAAGGCATCTGTCCGACAGGTAATCCTGACGGATAATCCGGTCATCGTCCGTCTTGCCCAGTGAGCGGGCATGAGACAGGAACTCTTTGAGGATATCTGCGGGCAGAACCTGCCGAAACTGATGCCAGTATTCGGCGGCGCATCCGGTACCTTGCAGTTCGGCGCTGCTGTAGCCCGTCAGGGCGGCGCTGACGGTCAGAAAGGCCTGATAGTCGGGGGTGTCATCATGCGTGCTCATGGCGGTCCCCATCAATGGCGTCTACGTAAAACCCGCGCGGTTCGAAACAGGCGGGGGGGCTTTCAAAGACCTGAACTGCAACGGGCGTCATGTCCGTGAACAGCTTGCGCATGTCGCGGGTCATCGGAAAATCATTGGTGCCCAGCTTCAGTTTAAAGCCTTTCGCGATGCGTTTGCCTTCCTTCGTGGTCAGCATCGCGGTTTCAAACAGGCCAGAGATGGTCCAGCGGGTCCATACGGTGCGGCCCAGCCCGGTTGCGAATTCGGGGATCGGGGTGCAGTTGGTCAGGGTCCAGTGATCGCCCTTCAGTTTTCCAAGATCAGCCGTCAGATCATAGACGATGGTCTGAGGATCGTCTGGGTTGACCAGTTGGATCCACCACTTCTTGGGGGAAATCGGCGGGTGCCCTTTCATCTTGGCGTTCAGAGACGGAACCTTGTAGTTGAACTTTCCAAGAAACTTGGGCTCACCAAAGGCCTGCCGCCCAGCCTTGACGGCCATCGCGTTGTCGGCGGCGACATGGACCCGCAAGTGACCGATCGTCTTGGTTTGATCCCGGCCATAGAGGTACTCGGCCAAGGTCATTTTCGGTACGCCCGGCACGCGGTTAGACGGATAGGCCAACAGGTTGAACTCGACCTCGTTCACGAAGCCCAGAGAGTTGTCGTAATGTGCGGTGTAGCGCTGAAAGTTCAGCAGGATGACAGCTTTGTTCTCGCCGTTTTCATCCGGGAATTCGGCGACACACAGACCGGTCCCCTTGACGAACTGTTTCGCCACTTCGATCGAGGTGTACCAGTACATCCATTGGCATTGCAGCGAGGCGTAATAAAACGGGAAGGTATCAAATTGCTTTGGCAGTTTTGGCATGACGCCGGTGACATCCGTCTGATGGCACCCGCTATTCTTGTTCTTTTTCTTTGTCATTTGGCTGTGTCCTCCCGCACTGGCTTTGACAGTTCAATGATTTTCAGTTTCCGTCCGATTATGCCTCCGGCACTGCAGTTTTTTGGTTGTTCAAAATGGCTCTTGCTTCGACCAGAGCAGGTGCATCCGCCTCGACGGCGGCCACAGCCTTGGCCACCGCGCTCAGGCACTCCGAGGATATTTTGAGATCTGACAACTCGCGGATCACATGCAGAAGCGGGCCGTAATGTCCAAGATCCAGCGCCACCATGGCGGCGTCCTTCAAATGACCGATCCCGACGCTGTCCTCACCATGAGCCAACGCCAGCCGTCCGCGCAGGCAGGTCAGGCCCACGATCCAGAACTTTTCACCACTGTCCTCGGCAAACTGGTCGGCCTCGTCCAGCAGCTCTTTGGCCAGATCCAGACGGTCGTGCAGAATCGCCGCATCCGCATACAGACACAGGAAATAGCTGAGCCCCAACCGGCAACCGGTGTCACGCCATTCACGCAGGCCCAATGCGATATCGTCCAGAGATTTCTCACCATCCGAGTTGCGACGTGCCCAACCGTTCATCACGCGTGCCCAGCCCCGCCAGAACTGGAACGAATACTCTTCCGACAACGCAATCAGCGTGGCCGAACTGTCCTGAACCGTTGCTTCATCGCCCCGAAACTGAGAAATCCATCCCAGAAAAGCGTTTGCAAAAGACTGGCTGAAGGGATGGGCCGTTTCCTCGGCGTGGACCAAAGCCGCGTCGATGGCTTTCAAGGCGCGGGCTTCGTCGCCAGACAGCCAACTCGACAGGGCGTGATAGCCCTGAAGTGCAACCGCCAGATCAACGACGTCGTAGTCCAGACCCATGAACCGATGCTCGATCGACAGGTTGACCGCAATTCCTGCATCCAGATGTTTCAACGCATCCAACGGGTGGCCCAGGTAGGTTTGCAAAGCCCCATGCGAACGTTCCGCCGAAACCAGAACCAGAGGGCTGCTGAGATCCTCGCACAAGGACACCAACCTGTCCGCGTTGTCCTTTGAGATCGCGTATTCCCCGCCCAGCATCGTTGACCGGAACTGGCCATAGACCACCTTGAACAGCCGCTCGGTTTCGCCGTATTCACGGCACAGGGCCTGCGCCCGCGCATAGGCGGACAGAACCGATTTGTGCGCATAGCCCCGCACAAACGCCAGTGGCACGGCGATCATGATCTGCAAGTCAATCTCGCGTCGGTCCCGATCCTGCGAAGGCGGCAACTCTTGCAAGCATTCCAGCGCATGCTTCAAATGCGTGATCGCTTCGACATTGGCAGAATGGTCCAGCGCCTGACGCGCGGCGCTCATCAATTTGACCTCGGCAGAAGAGTAGTTTCCCGCGCGCCAATAGTGATGGCCCAGAATCTCGGGCTCGCGCGCGACGGTTTCGGTGTATTTCTCCTCAAGCACCTCCGCGATCTGGCCGTGCCATCTGGATGCGGTCGAGCGCAGCATTGACTGATACGCCGCGTCCTGCACCAAGGCATGGCGGAAGCGATAGGTATCTTCGGCACCGGGTTGCCCTGCCGGAACAATCAACTCGGTTTCCAAAAGTTGGCTCAGTGCATCCGAGATATCGCGGTCGCTCCAATCCAGAACTTCCGACAGCAGTTTTCGCTCAAAGTTCCGCCCGATTGCTGCGGCGACCTGAACAATTTCGCGGCTGGCCGACAACCGATCCAGTCGTGCCATCAATGAATCCTGCAAGGATTCAGGAATTGCCATGGACAACTCGGCCTGGCTTTGGCCGCGGCTGACCAGAAGACCTGATTCCATCGCCATTTTGGTCAGCTCTTCAACAAAGAGCGGCACGCCATCGGTGCGATCCGCCAACTGACTCAGGACCTCTTCCGAGGGCCGGACGCCCGATATGCTTTCGACCAGTTTGTAAATGTCGCGGCGCACCAGACGGTTCAGTTCCAGGCTTGTGACATGCGACTGGTTTCTCCAGGGTGACTGGAATTCGGTTCGGGCGGTCATCAGGATCAGGCATTTCCGGTTTGCCACCTGTTCGATCCAGCCATTGACAAATTCCAGTGTCGAGGCATCGAACCAATGCACATCGTCCAGAAGCAGCAACAGCGGATGCCGATGCTCAAGACCCGCGCAAAGTTGCAACAGAGCCTCAATCAGGGCCCCTTTCTCGCGCTCGGGCGCCATCGGCGCGACCAGAGAGGTGCTGTCCTCCAACCCCATCAGTCGCAATATCGGCGCGGCGCAGGTCTCGGGATCCAAATCAAGATCGGTCAGGAAATCCAGCACCTTGCCCCGGCTTTCCTCGGGCGCGGCGCTGGGTGACATTCCGGCCAGTGTCGTCAGAGCGTTCTTGATCGGGAAAAAGACACTGCTTTGATGCAACGGAGAGCCAAACAGGATGAACTGTGTCGATTCCTCGCTCGTCAGCTCATCTTTCAAACCAAAGGCAATCTTGGATTTTCCAACACCTGCATCGCCGGTCAGCAACAGGACCTGCCCTTCGCCATCCAACGCCCCATCCCATCTGGATCGAACCAGCGCGATTTCAGCGGTCCGCCCGATCGTCGGTGTCGGATCATGCGAGAAATCCCGGCGCCCGGCGTCAAAGCCCGAAACCTTAGGCTTCACCCGGTACAGTTGCATTGGGGCACTGACACCGGCCAAGGGCGGACTTCCGATTGAGGTGAAGTCCAGACGCTCTCCGATCAGCCGTCGCGTGACTTCGGACACCACCACCTCGCCTACGTCTGCGGCGGACTGAATGCGCGCGGCGACGTTTGGTGTGTCCCCAAACAGCCATACTTTTTCGTTGACCGATGCGCTTGCGGCAGTACCGACCACGACCGGGCCGGTGTGGATGCCTATCCGCACGTTTGTCGAGACCGATTTGGCTCCCAGTCCCACGTCCAGATCCCGTGCTGTACCCACAATCTCAAGCGCACACAGCGCCGCCGAATAGTGGCTTGCTTCCTGCGCGATCGGATAGCCGAAGATCGCGACCACGCCGTCACCTGCGTAATTCGCGATCTCTCCGCCAAAATTGGTGACAGTTTGACCGACGAGGTCGCGATACTGTGTGATCAACTCGCGGTAGTCTTCGGGATCCAGCCTCTGGGAAAGTGCCGTCGATCCAACCAGATCGCAAAACATCACAGTCAGTTGGCGGCGCTCGGCAACATCTTCGGGTGCGTCCTTGGGGGGTGCATGAGGTTCAGGAACCGGACTGGCAGGCGGTGCCCCTGTCACAGCTGAACCGGACAAAGCCAAGCCACAGGCCGTACAAAACCGTGCATTTGCCATCGCAGCAACACCGCACGAGCCGCAGACAAGGGTCAGCGCACTTCCACAGCTGTGGCAAAAGTTTGATCCGACCGGATTCGCCGAACCGCACTCCTGGCAATTAATATTCGGACTTCCCAATCTGGCTGCCCCTAAGCGCTGGAAATTGCGCGATAACTGAAACCAATAAAAAACTACACATTCGTTCCTAGCACATTATCGGCGGTTCGTCGCCTACCAATTCCCGGGGGCGTTGTGGCCATCCCAAAGGATGATTTGAGCGCTGCAGAAGCACCGAATTGGGACTGCGTCTGTGCCGTCGGGGTCGTCAAAAAGTCAGACCTGCGCCCGATCAAGTGGCCTCGGGCCGAACAAAACCCTGTATGCGGTCGACATTTTCGACCTGAACAAACGGTTTGTCTTGCCCGGGAATGGGCTGAAAGAGATGCCCGTACTCCTTCGAGAACGCCGTAAACACCGGACCATTCAGGTGATCCAGAAACGCCTTGTAGTCTTTGTAGATCTCGACAAACACAATGGTTCCTTCGCTACAGGGCGGCGCAGATCCTTGCGCCCCCGTGTGAACGAGATACCCCCATGTGTCCTGCTCATTTTCTTCGACATCGATGGCCAACTGCCTTAGTGCGGCAATCCCCTCCGCCTCGCTGCCCGGCTTTAGAAACCAAGTCGCTATTGTGCTGTACATTTTGGCACTCCTTTCTAAATGTCGCCGAAACTGATCGACGCGGCGGGTGCACTGTCAAACCAGCGCGGCATCAATCCTGAAAATCAATTGTGTATTCATTTATACACCTGAACCGTGAAAACATCCACGTAAGGGGGCGGTCCAACGCATCACCCGGTGAGTCTTGGTGATGATCTGCAAAGGTATCACGCCTTGCTTGCGGGCAACGGTGACCCTGACTGAGTCACCCTTAATGTTCGCAAATTCAATGACTTGGCGCGATAAAACCAGCTGAGCGTACTCCTATTTCGTCAAGTGTGAATAATTTCACTTCCGCTAAAATGGAATTCTGGCAATAATAGAACTCGTGTTTTTTAGTTAGTATCGTGTTTAGCAGATGTATTTAGCAAAACTGAAAGAGCCCTTTTGCTCGGTCGCCGACATCCAGAAGGATGAATTTGCCCGGAAACACCAATTGCTGGACATTGCCGCAGTGCATGCGCAGTGGAAAAAAGGGACATGGCACGTCACCCGGATTGGTGACATCTGGAAGCGAACCGGGAAGATTTTCGCTGTTCCATATGAATTTGGCGACGCATATCCATCTTTTCAGTTTTCTGAGGATGGAACACCGTTTCCGTTGATGGAAGAAGTTTTGAACGCACTGCCAAACGACATGACACCATGGCAGCGCGCCTTTTGGATGACGTCAACCAAGACCGAGCTTGGAGGAGAAAGCCCGGCAAGCTGTATCCGGTCTGGCGACAAGCGTGTGATCAAACTGGCCTGCAATGTTAGGGCAAAGAGAACGGAATACTAAAACCACCGACACCGAGATGCGGCCATCCATAGTCCGGGCGAGTGGTTACTAGGTCTTGAGCGTTCAGGACATGGGACAATCGTTGAAACAAGATCGTTTTCAGCGGAACTGATACGTCTTTCGTCATTTACAAATTAAAATATTCATTTTATTGATTGTATATGATGGGAAACCGATTTTCACGACGCACGTTCTTGTATCACGCCACATGCCTCGCGGCACTTGGTGTCCAAACCAGAAGCGTGCTTGCTGAGCTTCAGCTGGGTCCTTCGGCTCGGGTTGCAACACTGTCAGATGGGTACCTGTCCTTGCCACCCGACATGGTTTTTGGGTCAATGCCTCAGGAAGAACTCGAGCAGCTTCTAACCCGCAATAACACGGACGCAACAAAGTACGAGCCAGAATGCAACGTGGCGCTCTACCAAGACGCCGAAAACACGGTTCTGTTCGATGTCGGCGCAGGCCCCGATTTCATGCCGACTTCCGGCAAGCTATCAGAAACGCTGGATACTCTTGGCCTGTCGCCCGAAGATGTCACCCAGGTCATCTTTACTCATGCGCACCCCGATCACATCTGGGGTGTGTTGGATGATTTCGGTGATCTGCTGTTTCCCAACGCTACGCATCACTTTGGCCGCGACGAATGGGACTATTGGTGGAACCCATCAACGGTTGAGACGATAGGAGAAGATCGAGCGGCTTTCGCTGTAGGCGCAAAACGGCGTATGGAAGCGATCGAGGATCAGGTTGCGTTCTTTGATGACGGGCAAGAGATCCTTCCCGGTATCGCCGCCCGCGCAAGTTTTGGACACACCCCCGGCCATATGGCCTTTGAAATACGCAATGGCAGCGACTCGGTCATGGTGGTCGGCGACGCGCTGGGGAATCCGCACGTGGCTTTTGAGCGTCCCGATTGGCACAGCGGCACGGATCAGGACCCCCAAACCGCAGCAATAACGCGAAATTCACTGCTGGATCAGATTTCTCAACAGCACATGAAAGTCATTGGTTTCCACCTGCCGAATGGTGGAATTGGCCGGGTCGAAAAGGCCGGGTCTGCATACAGATTTATTGGAGAGCCTTCATGATGCGATCGTTCGTGATTGCCCTAGCCCTGGCCACACCAGCTTGGGCAAGCGAAGATATTTCAGACCAATACCCGCAAAGCGTGCTGTATTCCAAACCGGTCGAATACATTCCCGGCGTCTATTCCGCCATTGGCGCGACTGCGCCGCCCACTTATGAAAACTCTGGGCACAACAACAACCTCAGTTTCATCGTGACCGGTGAGGGGGTCATAGTTGTGAATGGTGGTGCCGCCTATGTGCTGGCGCAGGCGCTGCACAAGGAAATTCAGGCGATCACGGACCAGCCGGTCAGGCTTGTCTTCAACGAGAATGGTCAGGGGCATGCGATGCTTGGCAACGCCTACTGGTCAGAACTTGGCGTTCCAATCATCGCCCATACGGATGCTGCGGCTGAATTCGAGGAATATGGCCCCCAAATTCTGGACGGGATGCAGCGATACAATCGGGACAAGGCAGACGGAACCTTCCTGGCTGGCCCAACCGAGACATTCGAAGATGAATACGTGGTTGAGATGGGCGAGTTCCGGATCGAGGCGAAATACCTCGGACCTGCCCACAGCCCCGGCGATATCTCGATCTGGCTGCCGAACCAACGCCTTGTCATCGCTGGTGACATGGCGTTTCACGAACGTATGCTGCCGATCTTTCAAGAGACCTATACAGCCGATTGGCTTGAAACCTGGGATAGCGAGTTCGAGGCTTTAGGTGCCACCTATGTCATCCCCGGACATGGTCATCCGACAAACATGGAACAGGTGCGCCGCTATACACGCGACTACCTTATCTACCTACGCAGTAAAATTCAGGCCCATATGGACGCGGGTGGCGATCTGGCCGAGGCCTACTATGTCGACCAGTCCCCCTATGCCCATCTGGATACGTTCGAAGAACTGGCAACCAAAAATGCCGGTCGCGTATTCGAGCAAATGGAGTTCGAGTAACTCAGGAAAATTGCGGAACTGGCATTCGCATCAATACCCTATGCGTGATGATCGCACCAACCCACATGAAGAAGACAGCAAGCCAGGCGGTTAAAGACAGAGCGGACCCGCCAGACAGCCCGGCGCCTACGGCGCAACCTCCTGCCAGCATTGCTCCAAACCCCATGAGAACCGCCCCGACGAGGTAGCGTTCCATTGGGGTATCCGGACCAAACCGTTCGATCCGCCACTCTCCGGCCAATATGGCCGATCCTGCGGCACCGATTGCAACGCCCGGAACCAGACCGATACCAAAAGACAAAGCAACGTTTCGCTCTGCAACCAACGCCATCAGTGTATCCGTGGCCGGGCCGGTAAACGTGACCGAAGACACCGGCACAACTTCAAACGAGGCCTGCGCAATCGCAAAGGTCATCAACCAGCCAAGTGCCACCGCCACGCCAACGCCTGCGGCTGACACGATCCTCAGGGGCGTAACATCCCGATAAGCCGCAAACAGAATTGCCAAGAGTAAACCTGAGGCTGCTACAGCGGTATAAGCCACTGGCGAAAAGCCAAGGATGTCTGAAAGATCACGCGCCGCGCCGCCCGAGACAGTCCAGAGACCAGACAGCATCTCGCGCGCGGGGCTCAGAACGCCTGTGAACGCCGCCTGCGCCACCAAGGTCAAGACCAACCCGGTCACCAACGCGCGCAGGTTGCCACAGGAGGCCAAGACCAGCAGGCGGGACGCGCATCCGCGCGCCAGAACCATGCCAATACCGAACATCGCCCCACCGATTATCGCGCCGCTCAAGCTACCCGTTGACGCAATCGCGCGCGTCTCGGACAGGTCCAGCCATTCCAATGAGACAAGCGCCTGTACCAGCGTGAGCGCCGTAGTAAAGGCGATCAGCCACACTGCCAGACGGGGGCCAAGCTCTCCTTCGGCGACCTCGATGGTCGACGCGCGCAAGCAAAAATGAGATTTCTGAGCGGTCACACCGAACAGGATTCCGATGAGCACTCCGGCAAATGCCAAGGCGCCCGGGTCTCCCAGCAGATCGATGAGCTTTTCCATGAACAGAAACTCTCACTTTCCAGCGTTTGCGTCCTTGTCTTCGGTCAAGTTGTCATTGCGCAGCCAAAGGATGTCGCGCCAATTTGCATTGTGTCCAAAGCTCACCCAACGCAGATATTAATCGGTCCACATCTTCGGGAGAATGCACGGGTGACGGTGTGATCCTTAGACGTTCTGTGCCCTTGGGAACGGTCGGATAGTTGATGGGCTGGATGTAAATCCCATAGTCACGCATCAGCACATCCGAGATGAAACGGCATTTGACCGGATCACCAACCGTGACCGGGATGATGTGGCTTGGGTTCGGTGTATGGGGAATTCCCAGATCGTCCAGCCTGTCTCGAACCTCACGCACACGCTGCTGGTGCAAATCTCGTTCTGCACGACTGCGCTTGAGATGCCGAACCGAGGCCGCCGCACCCGCAGCCACGGCCGGAGGCAACGCTGTAGTAAAGATAAACCCGCTGGCAAAGGAGCGGACAAAGTCGACAAGTTCGTGCGAGGCCGCGATGTATCCGCCGACGACACCGAAGGCTTTGCCCAAGGTTCCTTCGATCACGGTCAGGCGATCCATCAGGCCTTCGCGCTCAGCAATACCACCGCCGGATGGGCCGTACAGGCCCACGGCATGCACCTCATCCAGGTAGGTCATCGCGCCATAGCGATCTGCCAGATCACAGATCTCGGCAATCGGTGCGATGTCACCATCCATGGAATAGACGCTTTCGAATGCAATGAGTTTGGGCGCCTTGGCAGGCAGGTCAGCAAGGTGCCGTTCAAGGTCCGCAAGATCATTGTGCTTCCAAATCCGCTTGTGACAGCGGCTGTGACGGATGCCTTCGATCATCGACGCGTGATTCAACTCGTCCGACAGAACTGTGATACCGGGAATTCGAGACGCCAGGGTTCCCAGCGCCGCCCAATTCGACACATAGCCGGAGGTGAACAGCAACGCCGCATCCTTGCCGTGAAGATCCGCAAGCTCTTGTTCCAGCAGAACATGCTGGTGGGTCGTTCCCGAGATATTCCGCGTGCCTCCAGCCCCGGCGCCGCTGGTGTCGATCGCCTCGTGCATGGCCGCAAGCACATCAGGATGCTGACCCATCCCAAGATAGTCATTCGAGCACCAGACCGTCACGTTTTCGGGGCCGTTTTCCACGTAGCTGCGCGCCGTCGGAAACGCGCCACATTGCCGTTCGAGGTCCGCGAAAATCCGGTAGTTTCCGTCCTCTTGCAGCTGGTTCAGCTGGTCACGAAAATACTGCTGGTAGTTCATCTCAATTCCCAACGGCCTCTTCGACGATACCTGCCAGCAATGCCTCTACTTTCTCCATCGCACCGTCGGGATAGCTACGATAGCCAACTTTGACGCCGCTGTCGTCCTCGGCCACGAATATGCCGTACGGGCAATAGCCGATGTTCATCGGATCGGCCTCCATCACCTCGCGCGAGACTTTTGCCGAGCAAAAGATGAAGATATCGGCGGCCGCGAATATCTGTTTGTCGCTGCCGACATCAGCGCCAGTCCGGTTCAGCATTTCGCCAACGTGGCTCACATAGTCGATGACCAACCCCTGCCCGACGATCGCGGACTCGACAGCAAATGTGGCGTCATCAAAGCTGCCGTCAAAGGGCACGGCAATGACCTCTTCGGCAATCGCATGGCTTGCCAAAACAGCAGAAAACACAGCCGTTGCAATGGAAAGTTTCATGATCTTGGTGCTCCTCGTGAACCGCTTTTTCAAGTTTGTTTGGGGGGGCTCTGCCCCCCCAAAAGTTCCTTACCCAAACATGTCGGACGTGATACCCGCGTACCAACCCAGAGACTCTTGGTAGGTTGCCTTCCGCAGGTCGGCGTCTTCGCCAGTCTGGCTGATAAAGCCGTCCACTTTGGCGATTTTCTCGGGCGTTGCCTCGTAGGTTGCGCCAACCTTCACACCATCGTCCGTGTCGATGAGCGACCAGCACGTGTTCGAGAATTTGGCCGGGAACACTTTGGACCCGGTCAACGCGCCACGAACGGCATTTGCACAGACCTTCGCCTGGCTGTTGGCAGAAAAGCCTGATTTCGGCATGTCACCCTGCTGGCTGGCATCGCCAAGGACATGGATATCCGGGTCAGCCTTCGAGGACATGTCAGCCGCGTTCACCGGTGCCCAATTGCCATCCGTCACGCCAGCCATTTCCGCAATACGCCCGGCCTTCATCGCAGGGATAACGTTGCAGACATCGACCTTGGTCTCCTCCCCATCGATGGTCACTGTCATCGCGTCCGGGTTCACCGAGACGTTGCCACCGCCGAAATCCTCTCCGATCCAGTCAACCATGCCTTCGTAGTGGTTGGCCCAACCTTCCTGAAACAGCGACATCTTGGAAAACTTCGGTTTTGGATCGGCAACAATGATCTTGGCCGTCGGATTGTTTGCCTTCAGAACATGCGCCACCATCGAAACCCGCTCATAGGGTCCGGGCGGGCACCGGAACGGATTTGGCGGGGCGACCATCGCAAAAGTTCCGCCCTCGGGCATCGCCATGATCTGTGCCTTGAGCAGCTCGGTCTGGGACCCGGCCTTGTAGGCGTGCGGCATCTTGTTTTGGGCTGAGACATCCCAGCCTTCGACTGCGCCATCGACGAAATCGATACCCGGGCTCAGGATGAGTTTGTCATAAGGAACAGATCCACCACCCGCCAAGGACACGGTCTTGGCGTCGCGATCAACACCGACGGCCCAGTCGTGAACCACGTTGACGCCGTAGTTCGCAGCCAGCGTTCCATAGCTGTGGGCGATATCGGAAAGTTCCTGAAACCCTCCCAGATACAGGTTCGAGAAGAAACAGGTATAGTATGTTCGGGACGGCTCGATCAGGATTACATCGATCTCGCCTTTGCTGTCTTTTGCGATATAGCGCGCGGCCGTGGCACCGCCTGCGCCGCCTCCGACGACCACGACCCGCGGCCTGCCTTGCGCCAGCACCATCGGAGCCGATAGCCCCGCCGCAATTGCCCCGGCGGTTCCCAGAAATGTGCGTCTATTGAATGTCATAGCGTTTCCTCCCCTTAGGCATTGTCACTCTGGACTGTTGAAGTAGGCAGCCAATGCTGCGATTTCGTCATTGCTCAGCCGACCCGCTATCATCTGCATAACGGGATGCGGCCGCTGTTTGTCCTTATAGGCGTGCATGGCGACCACAAAATCCTCATCAGGCCAGTACACGATGGACGGGATGCCCTCATCGCCCCCTTCGATCTGGTGGCAGGTTGTACATTCGCTGCTGAGGTATGCGCCGTATTCCGGATCTCCCTGGATCGCCAGAATCGCCGGGTCGATAGAATGATCCGTACCCCTCGCCGTTGGATCGGCTTCGGGAATGTCCCGAGGATTGTCGGAAAACACCCGTAAATAGGCGATCACATTTGCCCGGTCTTCCGGGTCTTTCAGGCCACGAAAACTCATCCGTGTACCGGACGCAAAGGCGCGCGGATTTTCAATATACGCGGACAGAGTATCAGCATGCCATTCCAGACCCGAATTGCCTGCACGTGCAAGGCTCTTGGAATAGTTGAAACCGTCAAGACCGGCGGCCTTGCGCCCAAAGACGCCATTCAGATGCGGGCCGATCGTGTTTTCAGCCCCTTCACCGACTTGATGACAGCCCTTGCATTTACCGAACACCGCTTTGCCGGCTTCGGCATCGCCGAGGTCTTCTGTGGCATAGGTTGGAGAGGCGAGAACCCCACAAACCAAAGCGCACGTCAACACACCCGGCCGCCGCATGGTCAACTGCCAAACATCTTAAGATAGACGATCACAGCTTCGATATCGTCCTGCTTTTTAAGGCCTGCAAAAGACATACGTGTGCCTTTCATGTATGCCTTGGGTTTTGCAAGAAAGGCGGCCATTTCTTCCTCGGTCCAGACAAGGCCTGCGTCAGCAGCGGCCTGCATGGCGTTGGAGTATTTGAACCCTTCGACTGATCCCGCATGGGCTCCGATAACCCCGTTCAATGCGGGCCCTGTGCTGTGCTTCGCACCTTCACCCACCTGGTGACAGGCCTTGCATTTCTTGAAGACTTTCTCTCCTGCAGCAACCAAAGGCGCAGTATCGTCAGCCTCTGAGGTTTCCTGAACAGCCGGTGTCGCCGCGGCTTCTTCTTGTGGCTTCGGTGCGGTGGTTGGAATGAATGAAGGGCCGTCTGCCGTGAAGGAGGGCAACTCATCCGCACTGGCATCATTCATGACCGAGTTCGACCCACCTTCGGGCGGCGTTTCAACAAGAAAGACCGAGCGCATGGTGACCACGGCCTCTGCCTTGCAATTTTCCATGCAAGGCTCGTTGCTCCATTCAGGGTATTCGGTCTCGGGGCGCACATCGACGACGAAACCGTTCATGTTATACATCTCGAAATCGGCAAAGTTTTCGTTGTTCAGCTCGAAATCATCATCCACCAGATCGTTGGAATACAGGATGTATGCCACAATGGCGTAGGTCTCATCTGCTGTCAGGGTGCCTGCCTCACCAAAAGGCATTGAGCGGGAAATGTAATCCCACGCCGTTGACAGATGTGGCCAATAGGAACCTACGGTTTTCACAGGATCATCGTCTGCAAGCGTATCGAATCCACCCGCCAAAACGGGCCAGTTGTCGGCACCTTCGGCAAATTCGCCGTGACATGATGCGCAGCGGTCAACAAATACCTCTTCTCCGGTCCATACATCGCCCGACCCTGCTGGCAAGCCACGCCCGTCAGGCAGGACGTCGACGTCCCAGGCGGCGATTTCTTCGTCTAGTGCCGTCCGCCCAAGCCCATAAGTGCCGTCGCTTCTGGGCGCGGGTGCGGTCAAGTTGGTACCATGTGCGACCCGTTCTGCTGCCGCAGCCTGAATTTCTGCAACTTTGAGCTCCAGTTCAGCTGCCCGGCTGGCTTCGGTTTGCGCATTGTCCTTGGCCGTTGCCGCATGCGCCTCAACCTGACCGATCCGGGTTTCCAGCGTTTCTATCTGCGACTGGCCGTAATTCCGGTTCGCGACAACAACCGCGACGGCAAGCACCAACGCCGTGCCCCCAAATACGGGCAGGAAAACCTGACTAAGAGACTTCGACATTCTCAGCGATCCCTTCTGCGCTCACGTACCAAGTCTGGATACAGTTGTTGTGATAGACCGAATTCTCTCCGCGCTTTTCGCGCAGCTGGTCTTTGGTGGGCTGCACATAGCCGGTCTCGTCCATCGCCCGAGCCTGCAAAAGCATTGGTGCTCCGTCCCAGTTCGTGTCGAGATAGAAACGCGTCAAAGCCTTGCTGTCGCCCTGCTTGCCAAGGCGCGCGGTCTCCCAAGTGATGCCACCATCCTTGGACACATCGACCCGGGTGATCTGGCCGTGCCCCGACCATGCAAGACCGGAAATGACCAGTGGGCCCGGTCCATGCTTGATCGGCATTTGCGGACTGGGTGAGGTGATGACGGATTTCGCGTCCATCACCCAGGTCCATTTCTGGGCGGTGCCATCTTCGTAAACATCGGTGTACTTCGAGGTTTCTTCGCGGCTTTCCACGGCCATGTCTACGACCTCGATCCGGCGCAACCATTTGACCCACATGTTGCCTTCCCAGCCGGGCACGACCAGACGGACAGGATAGCCATGTTCCATCCTCAGTGCCTCACCATTCGCCTTGAAGGCCACCAACACGTCATCCAGCGCTTTTTCCATCGGGATGGAGCGGCCATTGGAAGACGCATCCGCGCCCTCGACATAGACCCATTTGTCGGATGAGATATCGGCCCCTGCTTCTTGCAACAACGTTCGCAGCGGAACACCGGTATACTCCATGTTGTGGATCATGCCGTGCGTAAATTGAACGCCATTGAGTTGCGCACCGGCCCACTCCATTCCTGTATTTGCTGCGCATTCGCAGAAATACACATGGTTTTCGCGCGGGAAACGCTCGATATCGTCATAAGTAAAGACAAGTGGGCGATCGACCAGCCCGTTGATCATCAGACGATAGTCTTCCTTGCGCAGCTCGATCGCGCCTGAATGGTGTCGTTCAAAGGCGCACCCCTGAGGCGTGATCGTGCCGTCCAGCGCATGGATCGGCGTAAAGTTGATCGACGAGATCGGAGAGGCGGTCAGCCACTCCACATTTCGGCGCACGACATGGGATTCAAAGCTGATCGGCATCCCATACGGCGACTCATCAACACCTGCGCCCGTGTAGGACGCCCAATCCTGAAGCTCGGTTATCAGGGGGTCGGGCGTATCTGCCGCAGCCGCACCGGCGACTGAGCCTGCCGCAACCGCGGCGCTGCCTTTCAGGAAGGCCCGACGGGACGGTTTGAACGCGTCATCCATATCTCTTTAGGTCTCCAACTGTTTCTTAAGCGCCGATGACATCGACGCTGGTGTTCTCTTGCACCGTGACGGTGCCGAGATTGCGAATGTGGTTTTCGACGACATCCCAGATCGGGGGACCTTCGGTGCCTTCGTTGACGCTGGCCCAACCGGCCACGACATAGGTTTTCGACGGATCAATTGCTTCGCCCGTTTTGAGCAGGGTCATTTCGCTGATCCGTTGCCCTTGTGGCTTGGTGACGTCGATACGGTAGCCAAGCCCACCGACGCGGACCATGTCGCCACCCTGCTGGTAGTAGGGATCAGGGTTGAACAGGTTGTCGCCGACATCTTCGAGAATGACGTGGATGAATTCGCCTGTCATTTCAGTGCGATACGCATTTGGGTAGGACATCGAGGTGACGTTCCAGATATCCTCGCGCGTGATCTCCTGCCCCGGCAGGATCGACGGACCCCACCGCACGCCAGGCGACATTGCTATATCTGCCTCGCGCTCCTTGATCAGGGCATCACAGATCAGGTCGTCCCAAGTGCCGTTAAAGTTGCCGCGGCGGTACAGCAACGAGTCCGTTTTACCGATCACTTCACTCAGCGCCGCCTCATATGGTGCGCGCTGTTCACTGATCAGCGCAGTGATTGCGGGATCGGGTGCAATGACGTCTGAGAAGATCGGTATCAGCTTGTGCTTCAGCCCCATCATCTGTCCATCCCGCACATCCAGATCCACGCGGCTGACGAACTTGCCGTTCGAGCCAGACGCGATGATATGCGTCTTGCCCACCAGAACGGGTTCCGGCAGCGCATCATGGGTGTGGCCGCTGAGAATCACGTCGATCCCCTGAACCCGGCCCGCCATTTTCTTGTCGACATCAAAACCGTTATGGCTGAGGACGACGACGACGTCGGCACCGGCGGCGCGCACCTCATCGACCATGGCCTGCATATTCTCATCGCGGATACCGAATGAGTATTCGGGGAACATCCAACCGGGATTAGCGATGGGCATGTAGGGAAACGCCTGCCCGATGACAGCGACCTTTGAGCCGCCCCGATCAAAGAACTTATAGGGCTTGAACAACTCGGCAGGCTCGTCCCATTCGGCGTCAAAGATGTTCTGGCCCAGCGCGGCAAAGGGCAAACCTTCGACGATTTCATTCACGCGCTCGCTGCCCAACGTGAACTCCCAATGGAACGTCATCGCATCGGGCTTCAGCGCGTTCATGACGTTGACCATGTCCTGACCCGCCGTCTGATAACAGGTGTATGACCCGTGCCAGGTGTCGCCTCCGTCCAACAGCAGGGCGTCAGGGCGGTCCGCGCGAATGGCGTTTATCACGGTCGAAACCCGGTCAAGGCCGCCGACCCGTCCATAGGTCTTCGCAAGCGCCGCGAAATCCGTGTAGGTCAATGCATAGGCAGAAGGGCTGCCGTCTTCGATCCCGTACGCCTTGCGGAATGCGGCCCCCGTGACATGTGGCATCTGTCCGCGCGCATCGCCAATGCCAAGGTTGATCTCGGGCTCGCGGAAGAAAATCGGTTTGAGTTGCGCGTGAATGTCGGTGACATGAATCAGGCTGATATTGCCAAAGGTCTCGAACTCCAGCAGCTGATCCTGCGTCAGACTTTGTTGCGCTGCAACTCTGGCCCAGTTGCCAAACCCGGACGCTCCGTACAGCGCCGAAGCTGCCATTGAAACCTGTAGGAAGTCACGTCTAGAAATCATCTACCAGCTCTCTTGTAACACATATAAATGTGTGAATGTTAATTCCGTGAAAAACCCGTGCGAGGCATCGCCCACACGGGTCAGTTGTTATTGGCGCACAGCCGGAGTTTCGACGGAAAGTCCGTTGCCCCGCGAGGCTACGTACAGCTCCAATGCACGGAACTCGTCTGAACCTTCGGCGAAAGTTTCCGCCCGGGTGTCACGAATACAGCCGCGGAACCGGTTGTGCCGCGAGATCAACTTGGCCTGTTTCAGGCGATAGGTCGGGAACCCGTTGATCATGCCCTGGCTCAGGTGGTCCGCCCGGATCATGTTGCCCCAATTGTCTTCGTGACAATTGGCACAGCTGAGTTCCAGCTGACCGTAGCGGGTATAGTACATCTCTTTGCCCTGCTCCCAGTACGGTGCGGCATCGCCGTCAATCGCGACATTCATCGGCATCCCGCGTGACTGCAGGCCGATCAGAGCAACCATCGCCTGCATGTCTGCTCCGGACCACTTCCAGGGCTCGGCTTCCATACGGTCGGTTCGGCAGGCGTTGATCAGATCTTCCATGACCACCAACTTGCCACTTGCGGCATCGACCTTGGGCATGGACGCCTGCAGCCCTTCAAAGCTTTCCACGCCCTCATGGCATGAGGCACAACTTTCACCCGCAGCACCGTCAACAGTTTCGAAAAGGTCCGCAGCCTGATCGACGAAGATCATGGCCGGGTTGTCAAAATCATCGATCTGCAGCGCTTGGGTTTCATCCGTGCGAAAGTGCCAACCCGAATAAATCGTGTCGAAGTTTTCGAGATGCGCCGGTGCTTCGGTGACCGACGTCATCTCAAGCTCGTCATTGATCACAAGATTGTCTTCGTCTGGTCCGGCCAGCGCTGCCACTGGGAAAGCCAGAACGGCCGCGATCGCCGTAAGTGCCTTGGTATTCATTGCGTTCCTCCCTTGGTGGATCAGCGCCAGCGTTCAGGCCAGCGCTGATCTGCCTTAGCGGTCGAGCCGTCAGGCGATCTCGATCGATTTTGTCTCGTCATAGACAGAGCCGTCGTCATCGTACCAGGTGAAGACGAATTCACCGGCCTCGGGCACGGTTGCTTCGAACTGGAAGTACGGATTGGTTGAAATCGCGGGCTCCATCGTCACATCAACAACCAATTCACCGTTAAACTCGCAAGTGAAACGGTTGATGATCGAACGCGGGATGGCGTTGCCTTCTTTGTCCTTGCGCTGACCGCTTTCCATCTTGTGGCTGATCAAAGTCTTGATCGTGATGGTTTCACCAGCTGCGGCTGTCTTTGGAACCTTGACGCGGGGTTTTACACCGGATGCCATGGGTTAATCTCCTGTTCTTCGAGGCGCGCGTGGCGATCAGCCGCCGCAGCCGCCGATTGTCACTTTTACGGTCGCGGATACCTGGGCGAAGCTGCCATCTGCCATCTTGGCCACGGCAATGACATCCTGCGTCCCGGCAAGACGGATACGGGTTGAAGCGGATTGCTGAGCAGCCAGCGGGCCGAAATTGAATGTTGCAACGCCCGGTTCGGGGTTGCCTGCGGCCACGATCAGAATTGCAGAAGCACCCGGAGCACTGACTTCGATTGGTACAGTGTTGCCGTTTTCTGCGATTTCCGGCGCCGTCAGAGTGACGCCACCATCGACCACATCCGCCCCACCTGTGAACGCGGCGATGGCATCTTCGGCGGCTGCATTTGCGCGGAGCGGCAGCATTGTCAGGAACGCGGCGCCCAGCCCAAGGGCCAGAGTCTCGCGGCGAGAGAGTTCCATTTTCGTCTCCTTTGAATCTTCGAAAGTTCACGCCTGAAAAGCGCGACTATTCTTCTTTCAGGGTCGCAAGAAACGCGACCACGTCCTCTATTTCCTGTGCGGTCAGGATCGACGCCAAGGGTGCCGTTGGCGCTTTGCCCGTATAGGCATCTCCCGGACGAATGAAGCCGTCATCCTTGTAGAACGCTGGCATGACCGTACCGTCAAACGTCATTTTGGCGTTTGCGACCAACCCGCGAAGCTCGGCCTCGGACCAGCGATCACCGGCACCATCCAGCATCGGGCCAACCTCGCCATGGAACGGAATATCCGCCAAGGCCGTGACCGCGTGACACGCCACGCAGTTGCCTTTTGACTTGTCGCCAACAATGAGCGCACCGTTGGCCGCATCACCGGCAACGCCAGTCAAAGAGACTTCGATTGCACCATAGTCGTCGTATGCGACGTCTTTCGGACCTGTATCAGCCGCAAAGGCGGCTCCACCCGTCAGTGCGCAGATCATCGTTAAGAGTCTCAGCTTCATGATCCCTCCCATTTGCTATCGCGCCATTGGCGCTTTGCGACCTAAAGCTTTTGTGTACCGTAGTCGACGAGGGCAGCGTATCGCAACATTAAATTCATCTTATTGAATTTTTTTATTTGTGATGCACGCTGTCAGTCTTGTGAAACATTGTTTCTCTCTTGAATGCGCCGCGCGTGATACCTTTGAAAATCTTCACCGTTATCAAGCGCGTAACGTTTCTCGTCGACCCACGTGAACAGGTCCAAGGTTGTTCCTTTGCCAAAGGCGCCCGGCATCACGGCAACTGCGGCCTCGATGGCTGTTGCGCCTTCCGGGACGTCTTCCGGTAGAAAGACAAGCGTCGGAGTGAACAGAATCCCCCATTTGCGCATCAGCGTCCTTTGTTCGGCTTCCTGCCCGTCAAAATCAGTGGCCGTGGTGCTTCCGTGCAGATCCAGTTGGACGACAAAGAAGTTGTCCTCGATATACGCCGACAAGTCGGGCTGAGGGAAAACTTCTTCATGAATTTTCTGGCAATAGATGCAGCCTTGTTGTTCAATGAACAAAACCAACCGCTTGCCTTCGCTCGACGCCTCTTCAAGGTCCTCGCGGAGGTCTTTGAACGTGTCCCGCATCCACGGAGTTTTGTGCAGGCCGTCGTCGCCAAGTTCAGCAGCAGCAACTGCCCCGCCCAGCAGACATGCAATCAAGATCGACAATACTCGTTTCATAGCTTCCTCCCGAATTAGCCAATGACCGCGAACCAGGGAATATGGTCCAGCATCCATTGCGCGATGTGATTGATGGAGTTGGTTGCGATGAGCACGCCGAAGAGAATCAGCAGACCGCCCATTGCTTTTTCGATCAGTCCCAAGTGTTTTCTGAACCGTGCCATCCAGCGCATGAAGGGGCGGACCAAAAACGCCGCCAAAACAAACGGGGCGGTCATGCCAACCCCGTAGACGAACAACAGCACCGCCCCGCGCCATGCTGTCTCGGTTCCCGCTGCCGTGAACAGAATCGCGGCAAGCACCGGCCCGACGCAGGGCGTCCAGCCAAAGGCAAAGGCCAGGCCAAGAACATAGGCCCCGATCAGGCTGACATTTGATGTCTCACCGACGTCGGCACGAAACTGACGATACAGGAACCCAATGCGAATAAGACCCAGGAAATGAAGGCCCATCGCAATGATGATGGCGGCTGCGATCCAGCGCAGAACGTCGAAATAATCTCGCACAAGCTGCCCAAATATCGAGGCCGTCGCGCCGAGAGCCATGAAGATGGTTATGATCCCTGCTGCAAATGCGATTGCAAAAAACGTCGCCCTTCGGCGGACGTCAGCGGAAATGGCGGAACCTGACGAAATCTGCTCCATCCCGACGCCTGCCAGATAGCTGAGATAAAACGGCACAATCGGCAGAATGCACGGAGAGAGAAAGGACAACAGACCCGCAATCAATGCGCCTGCAAATGTAATGTCGAGCATGGTCAAACCTGTCCTGACGCGCTATTATTCACACATTCAAAATAATAAAGATATGCCGCTGCGGTCAATCGGAGCTTGAAATGCGCCACCTGTTTCTACTTTTGCTGGCAGTTGCCATGCTTGTTGCGCCGGTGTCATTGCGTGCCGAAATGACGCTTTTGATGGCAGAGGAAGAGGGGTGCATGTGGTGCGCCCGCTGGGATTCCGAAATCTCGGCTATTTATCCAATGACGCCCGAAGGACAGGCCGCGCCGCTTCAGCGTGTCGATATCCACACGGCGATGCCGAATGACATCGCTTTGGAAAGGCCTCTCTACTACACGCCCACTTTTGTTTTGCTGGACAATGGCAGAGAGGTCGGTCGGATCGAAGGCTATCCGGGTGAGGATTTTTTCTGGGGGATTTTGGGCGTTTTGCTCCGTGACGCAGGGGTACCGATCGAGAGCTCTGGATAAACGGCGCCAAGCCACATAAACTGTTTTGAATTCGTGAAGCTATGAAAGCGAGGCGATCTTGTTGGACAAATCTTCGAAACTGCCTGTGTTCTCCAAGGACATGTGCGCCGAAGACATGGACAAAATGATGGAAAACGCTCAGACGGCATCAAGCTTTCTGAAGGCCATCAGCCATGAGGGACGTCTGATGATTTTGTGTTATCTGTCGTCTGGGGAAAAGTCGGTCACGCAGATGGAGGAGATGCTGTCTGCCCGGCAGGCGGCTGTATCTCAACAATTGTCCCGACTGCGGTTTGAGGGGCTGGTCAAAACACGACGCGAGGGGAAAACGATCTATTACAGGCTGGCGGATGACCGGTCGACGCAGATCCTCGAAGTCGTCTACGATCTTTTCTGTCGGGAGAAATAGAAGGCCCTGACAACACCGCCAGCTTTGGGAGGAGACTGGCCATGTTCGAATTTCTGGGAGACGCCAATACAGTTGCCCTGATTGGCCTGATCGGCGGCATCGTGTTGGGCTTGGCTGCGCGCATCGGCCGTTTCTGTACCTTGGGCGCGATCGAGGACTACCTGTACGCCGATGACGACCGCAGGCTGCGCATGTGGGCCATTGCAATCGGCGTTGCGATCATCGGCAGTCACACAGCTATGGCGCTTGGGTGGCTTGATCCAATCGGGTCAAACTACCTGGCCCAGACGTGGAATCCGCTTGGATCGATCGTGGGGGGCCTCATGTTTGGATACGGCATGGCCATCAGCGGGAACTGTGGGTATGGCGCATTGGCCCGGCTGGGCGGTGGCGACCTTCGATCCTTCGTGATCGTTTTGATTCTGGGCCTGTCCGCATATGTCGTGATGTCCGGCCCGCTGGCCTATCTAAGAGTGTGGGTTTTCCCGGTGCAAATGGATCTGAGCGAGCCTCAGGGTATCAGCTTTCTGGCCGAAAGGCTGACCGCAGTTCCGGCATGGCTCGTGGGCTCACTCGTCGGCGTCGTTTTGGTGATTTTCGCTTTGGCAAATGAACGCTTTCGCCGTACGCAATCTCAGGTGTTCTGGGGCGGCGCGGTTGGATTGGCGATCGTTTCGGGCTGGCTTGGTACAAGTTGGGTCGCAACGCACGGATTTGACGGAGAGCCGGTGCAAACTCACACCTTTGCCGCGCCTCTCGGAGACACGATGTTCTACCTGATGACCGCATCCGGCACCACGCTTTCATTTGCAGTCGGGTCCGTTGCGGGTGTTCTTATCGGAGCATTCCTTGGATCATGGTCCAAAGGTCATTTCCGATGGGAAGCATGCGAAGATCCACGCGAGCTCAAGCGTCAAATGCTGGGGGCCGCGATCATGGGTCCGGGAGCCATCATCGCGGTCGGGTGCAGCGTCGGACAAGGTATATCTGCTTTCTCACTGTTGGCGTACAGCGCACCTGTAACATTTGCGGCAATCTTTGCCGGGGCTGCGCTTGGTCTAAGGCAGCTCGTATCAGGATTGTCCTTCATTCCTGAGCGCTAAGTTACGAGTGCATGTCCGCAGGACCGTTGCGTGCGTGGGTGTTAAACCCGAAGTTCGGCCTGATGCGCAGATCGACAAATCATCTGCGACAAATCCGAGACCTTTTTCAACCGCATATTTGACGGAAGAAATTTGTGCTGGATATCAGTCTACCTATTGATAATTTGCTCACGCATCGGTTTGTGAGCGCATCACTTCTTTTCGAAAAACCTATTGGAGCGCATTTTGGTAATTCCGTTTCACGTTCGGGAAATGCTTCAACGCATAAAGGCACGATTTGACGCCGATCAGATACCGCGCCAGATGGCTCCAAATGATGCCGAGTTTTCAACATTGCGCCCGTCCCGCAAGCCTTCGAAAGAGGTGGTCGCGCGTTTCTGGGACAAGTTGAAACCCACGGCCAGTCCTGCGGATCAAGCACAGATCGCAGATCCGACATCTGTTGAAGCTGCTGAAACCTACGGCGCCAATATCGAGAACTTCATCGGGACAGTTAAGCTGCCCGTTGGGGTCATAGGCCCCCTGCGCCTGAACGGAATGAATGCAAACGGGGATTTTCATGTTCCGCTTGCCACGACCGAGGCCGCGCTTGTCGCCTCTTACGCCCGGGGTGCATATGCCGCCACCCGGTCAGGTGGGATCAGCACTGCCGTGCTTTACGAAGGCGTGTTGCGGACCCCGGCTTTTGTATTCGAAAGTCTGCTATTGGCCGGGCAGTTTGTCGATTGGGTGGTGACGCATGTCGACATGCTCAAATCCGCAGCTGAATCGACCACCCGTCATGGCCAGCTTGTATCGTTGGAGCCTTTCATAGACACCAACGTCGTCTTCCTGATTTGCCGTTATACAACGGGCGATGCGGCGGGTCAGAACATGGTGACCATCGCCACCGATGCAATGTGTCACGCGATTGCAGACAATTGCCCTGTCCCGATCGAGAACTGGTATATCGAAGGCAATTTCTCGGGCGACAAGAAGGCCTCGGCGCTTGGCCTTGTAACAGGGCGCGGGCGCAAGGTCAGCGCCTCAGTCACGCTTCCTGCCGACATTGTCGAAAAGACACTGGGCACAACGGTCGAGGAGATGCTGGCCTATGGGCGCGTTGCCAACCTGGGGGCGCATCTGTCGGGCCAGTTCGGCGCACAGGCGCATTATGCCAATGGGCTGGCGGCCTTTTACATCGCCACCGGTCAAGATGCGGCATGCGTGGCTGAAAGCGCGATGGGCGTCACAAGGATGGAACCACGAGGTGACGACCTGTTCTGCTCGGTGACGCTTCCCAACATTCTGGTTGGATCAGTCGGCGGCGGCACCGGTTTGCCAAGTCAGACTGCTGCGCTGAACATACTTGGCCTCCGGGGCACCGGGTGCGGCACGGCTTTGGCCGAAGTGGCCGCCGCCACCTGCCTGTGTGGTGAGATTTCCATCGTTGCGGCGATTGCAGCGGGTCATTTTACCCGCGCCCATGAAAGTCTGGCCCGGCAAAGATGAGTTTTCAGAACCGATTCTGGATTTATCAATCCGAGCGATTTCCACTGAAAAAAACCGTCCCGCTGCTGCTTGTGTTTTCAGCTGCCAGTATCTGCGTGTCCGCGCGTCTGGCGGACCGACCGTTGCCCGAATGGCCAGCCTTTGCCGCAGGATTTGTGCTTGCCATGGCGCTGTTCTTCCAGATGCGCGTCTGTGATGAGTTCAAGGACGCCGAAGACGACCGGCTCTATCGACCCGACAGACCAATTCCGCGCGGTCTGGTCTCTGAGAGAGAGATTTTGCGCCTTGGCCTTTTGACCATTCCCGTGGCTCTGGCCGCCGCCTGGATTTGGGATCCATCGGTTTTGTGGCTGTTGGGGGGTGTCTGGATCTGGCTTGCAGCGTTGACCATCGAATTCGGCGTTCCCGCCTGGCTGAAGGCACGACCGGTTCTGTACTTGCTGACTCATATGGCGATCATGCCCCTGATTGATCTGCTGCTGACCGGGATCGAGTGGATGCCGGCGGGCGGCGCTGCATCCTCCTTGTGGTTGTTTCTGGCCCTGTCTTTTGTAAATGGTTGCGTCCTTGAGATCGGTCGCAAATTGTGGGCCCCCGAAAACGAAATCACGGGGGTCGACACCTATTCGGGCCTTTGGGGCCCTCGTCAGGCGGGGCGCGTCTGGATCGGCTGTGTTCTGCTATCCTATGCGTTACTTGTCGGCACAGGCGTTGCAACCGGGGTTGGCTGGCAAAGCGCCGTGATCGGAGCACTGGCCTTGGGTCCATGCGGGGTTTCCGCATACTTCTACATTCAATCGCCCACAGCAAAAGCCCAAGCGAGAATGGACACCGTTGCAGGCCTTTGGGTGTTTTTCTGCTATGCCACAGCGGGTTTCCTGCCGTTTCTGATCGGAGCCCGCGCATGACGTTCATTGTCCCCCAAACCGAAGCCGAAGATGTTTCCGTCGTCGGAGGCAAAGCGGCGGCGCTGTCGTATCTTGCCCAGCATGGCTTTGCGCCACCAGCATTTTTTGTCATCACCAATGGCGCGTTTCGCATCGGGCACACTGGGCCAACGGCTCAAAAGGGCCTGCGGCCCGCCGTTGCCACAGCGCTTGAGACACTCGGGTCGGGGCCCTACGCCGTTCGCAGTTCCGGCCGCAGCGAAGATGGCGTGGAACACAGCCACGCGGGACAATACGATACGGTCCTCAATGTGTCGGGCCGCGATGTGATCAAGGCGGCCAAGCAGGTTTGGCAATCCGGTTTCTCTGATACCGTCGAAATCTATCGCGCGGTCAAATCGGGAGGCGGGGCCGAAGCGCCTGCGATCATCGTACAGCGCATGATCGATGCGAAAGCTGCGGGCGTCGCCTTTTCCGCCGATCCTGTCAGCGGTCGCCGGAACGTTGTTGTGATCTCGGCCATTGATGGGCTTGCAGAACGACTTGTATCAGGCGAAGCAGATGGAGAGGATTGGATTGTTGGAATGGATGGTGCGCCGGAAAGTGCACCAGATACCCCCGCACATCTGACATTGGCTGAGGCGCAATCCATTGCAGCCCTTGCCCGAAAGGCCGAGACTCTGTTTGGGTCACCGCAGGACATAGAATGGGCCATTGACGCGCAGGGGCTTCACATTCTGCAGGCCCGGCCAATCACCACGGCCCTGCGCCCTGCGGCTGTTGACGACAAGACGCTCACCATCTTTGACAATTCCAATATCGTCGAAAGCTATCCGGGCATTGTCAGCCCGCTGACCTATTCCTTTGCCCTACACGTCTATGCCCAGGTTTACAGGGCATTCGTCAGGCTGTTAGGCGTGTCCCAACATACGGTTTCTCAGAACCCGACCGTATTCGACAATCTGCTCGGACGTGTGGACGGTCGCGCCTACTACAATCTGATCAACTGGTATCGCGCCCTGGCCCTGTTGCCGGGATTCTCGCTGAACCGTGACTACATGGAAACGATGATGGGTGTCTCTGAGCCGATGCCCCGTGAGATCACGGATGCGCTTGCCCCTGCCCCCACTGTCGGCTGGCGCAAGGTCGCAGAGTACGCAAAACTGGCCAAAGTCGCGGTTGGCCTGATTTGGCAGGCCATCCGTCTGCCGCGGACCCGGCGTGACTTCTACCAGCGGCTCAACAGCGTATTGCGGGCCGGGTTGGATGTCGAAGCCTCGAATGCATCTGAACTGACCGCCGAATATCGCCGCATCGAAAGCACCCTGTTGGATCGTTGGGACGCGCCGTTGATCAATGATTTTCTGTGCATGATCGCATTTGGCGGCTCGCGGAATCTGCTGCAAAAGTGGCTGGGTGAGGACGGGTTGACCCTGCACAATGATCTCATGATCGGACAAGGCGACATCATTTCCGCCGAACCGGCGCAACGCATCGCCCGGATGGGCGCGCTGGTACGGCAGGCTGGTCTTGCTGAAGGATTGAAAGCCAAAGCGCATATGTCAGTTCTGTCTGGACACCTGCAAATCGAGGCCGAGGTCGACGCATATCTCGAGAAGTTCGGAGACCGGTGCACGGAAGAGCTCAAACTGGAGAGCATTCCGCTGCGCGATGACCCGTCCAGCCTGTTGTTGGCCGTCGCTGCCAGCGCCGAACGCCCGACCAACACGCGTCAGGACGGTGTGGAACCGGATTGGAAAGCGTTGTTTCCGGCGAACCCGATCAAGCGGCAGTTGGCCAAGTGGATTTTGGGCTGGACCAAGGCGCGCGTACGCGACCGCGAGAACCTGCGCTTTGAGCGCACGCGCATCTTTGGCTATGCGCGGCGCGTGTTTTTGGGGATAGGCCGGGAATTCGCCGCGCGCGACATTCTTGAAACGCCTAGGGACGTGTTTTTCCTGACCACGCACGAGGTTCTCGGAGCGGTTGAAGGCTTTAGCCTGTCGCCTGATCTCAAAGGTATCGTCACGCGGCGCAAGCAGGAAGACGACGCTTCGTCCAGACGCCCGGACCCGCCAGAACGTATCGAAATTCGCGGCCCCGCCATCGCGCCGATCTGGTCGGAAAACGCTGATGTTCAGGCAGATGCAACGCAGACCAAGCACGGCACGGGCTGTTCCGCAGGTCAGGTCACGGCACCAGCGCGTGTGATCCGCGATCCCCGCACCGAAGCCTTGAGTTCCGGGGATATCCTGGTGGCCCGTCACACCGATCCGGGCTGGATTGCCGTGTTCTCAAACGCGTCAGCCATCGTTGTCGAACGCGGGTCGCTGTTGTCACACTCGGCCATTGTTGCGCGCGAGTTGGGAATTCCTTGCGTGGTTGGCCTGAAAGGGGCGACACAGTGGATCGAAGACGGCGAGATGCTTTCGGTTGACGGGGCAAGCGGCGCAGTGGAACGGTGCGATGCATAGCAGCGAAATCGAGAAGAAGGCGGATTTCGATCACATTCGATATGCCCAGTTGTGGGAGGACGCAGACGTCCTGACGACCGCCTTGGGAGATTGCGCGGGCAAGACATTGGTGTCCATCTGTTCGGCAGGAGACAACGCGCTGGCCATGCTGACGCTTGATCCCGCACGTGTCGTCGTGCTGGACCTGTCGCCCGCACAGATCGCCTGCCTCAAGCTCAGGATCGGGGCCTACACGGCACTTTCGCATTCCGAGTTCATCGAACTCACGGGATCTCGCCCAAGCAAACGGCGGATCGAACTGCTGGGCCGTGTTTTGGAAGCTACGGATTCCGACACCCGCGCTTTTTGGCAGACGCTGGCACCGATGGTTGAACGATATGGCATCGGTGGCGTCGGCAAGTTCGAACGCTATTTCCGCATCTTTCGAACATGGTTGCTGCCGCTGGTGCATTCTCGGCGCACCATCAATGACGTGTTCGTTCCCCGCACCCCACAAGACCGGCAAGCGTTTTTCGACACGCGGTTCAACACGTTCCGTTGGCGCCTTTTGCTGAACACCTTCTTCTCCCGCTTCGTCATGGGACGCATGGGACGGGACCAAGCGTTTTTCGACCATGTCGAGGGCAGCCCGGCCCAACATGTGGCACGCCGTATCCGTCATGCCGGTGTGGACACCGATCCATCGCAAAACCCCTATCTGCATTGGATTCTGAAGGGGACACACGGCGATGCGCTGCCTATGGCATGGCGGCCCGAGCACTATGAGACGATCCGGTCCCGACTGGATCGTCTGGACATTCGCCTTGGGTCGCTGGAGGCGTTTGTGTCGACCGGAGAAAAAGCCAGCGGCTTCAACCTGTCCGACATCTTTGAATACATGTCACCCGATACGTTCCGGGAGGTGTACGGCACAGCGCTGACGGCCGCCGAGCCAAGCGCCCGGTTGGTCTACTGGAACATGATGGCCCCTCGGCGCGTCCCGCCACAGTACAGGGACAAGGTGGCACTCCTGACCGACATCGAAACCCGGCTGAAAGCCCGCGACATGGCATTCTTCTACTCGGATTTTGTTGTCGAAGAGGTGCGGGCTTGACCGTCCTTCTACAGATCATTCTGGCCGTTGGGTCTGTGTTGGCATTGCTGGGTTTAATGGTGATCATCCGCCATATGGCCAAGGCTGCGGGTCTGAATGCCGAAGTACAGCGAAAGCTGATGCATGTCAGCACGGGCCTGTTTGCGTTGCTTTTACCCTGGCTCTTTCCTGACCGATGGCCGGTCTACATGCTGATTGCGGCCACGATGCTTGTGATGCTGATTTTGCGTTTGCCGCGGTTTTCAAAAGGACTTGGCGCAACCCTGCACGGGGTCGAGCGCACGTCCTACGGTGACTTTCTGCTCGCCCTGTCCGTTGGACTTTGCTTTCTGTTGGCGGGGGAAAACTCGTTGATTTACATACTGCCAATTGCTGTCCTGACGCTGGCGGATGCGGCCGCGGCCCTGGCCGGAACCACTTATGGAACACGCCGTTTCATGGTGGAAGACGGAGAAAAAAGCGTTGAAGGGTCCGTGGTATTCTTCGTGATTACCTTGTTGATCGCAATCATCTGTTTTCTGTTCATGTCAGACCTGCCACCGGCAAACACCGTGATGCTTTGCGTTATGGTCGCGGCCTTCGGAACCCTGGTCGAGGCACAAAGCTGGCGCGGCTTTGACAATCTGTTCCTGCCCCTTGGGCTGCTGATTTTTCTGAGCGTACATGCCGATAGCTCGCTGGTCGAACTGGCGACTATCGCTGTTGTGTTTCTGGCTGCAATTGCAGGTTTCAGCACGCTCGGCACAAGGTTGGGACTTACCAAACATGCCACCCGGGTCTATGTCATCACAGCTTTTCTTCTGTTGTCGGTCACCGCGCTTCAGAATGCGGTCTTGCCGATCTTGGTGCTGACCACGCATCTTTGGGCGCGCGTCCTGAACCCTTGTGACGCCAAATTCCCGGATCTCGATATCGTCGCTTCGGTGGGACTGTTCAGTTTCGGATGGCTGGCTCTAGGCAACGCCACCGGATGGAATGCGGTGTCGTTCTACGGACTCTCTGCAATGGGGCTTGCCATGGGGTTCAGTGTCCTGGCGTTGCAGGGCAAGATCCCTGCAATTCTGGCCGTGGCCATTGCACTTTTTGCGATCCGGCATTTGGTCGTTGCGCTAAACCCGGATACATCCCGCTGGGCGGAACCGCTGACAGCGGTCGCCCTGATGTCCCTTCTATGTTCGACTGCCGTACCATTGGTCCGGCCGGACTGGTTCGGAAAGGACCGGGTGCTGAGGTTGACTGTCCTGGCCCTTGTCCCACCGCTGATTTACTATGGCTGGGCTGTCTTGGGGTCGGTCGATTCAGGGTTCTTCGCCGGAGTTGCTTCATGAGCAAAGAGACGATCAAAACAGCTGATGCGCGGCTGACGGTTTATTTGGAAGGTCCCGACTGGAACGGCGTCCCCGCTGCAACCTTCGGTGATTTTTCCTGCACTTCTTCCGAGGCGGGTGCCGAAATTCTGGACAAAGGGATAGAGCGGGTCCGGAACGCGGGTATCGACCGTATCATAGGTCCGATGTCTGGCGATACCTGGCACAGCTATCGATTTGTCTCGTTCAGCGACGGGTCCGCTCCGTTCTTGATGGAGCCAAACAACCAACCTCATGAACTTGATGTGTTTCGGACAGCAGGATTTACGGAAATCAGCCGGTACTTCTCGGCCCGCGTGACACTGCAGGAAGCTGCCGGGTCAGCCCCACCTGAAACCGATGGCCTTGTGGTGGAAGAGTGGGACGGTACGGACCCCGAAGCCCTGTTCCGTCAGGTGTTCGCCCTTTCGACCCGCGCCTTTTCCAACAACGCATTCTACAAGCCGATTTCCGAGGCGGATTTTCTGGCCATGTACATGCCGGTTGTACCCATGATGAAGCGCGAACTGATCCTTTTTGCGCGCCGCCCCGATGGGACATTGGCCGGGTTTCTGTTTGGCATTCCAAACTATGCCGAAGGCCCCAACCCCACTTCTGCGATCCTCAAAACCTACGCAAGTCTCGAACCGGGGGCCGGGCGGCATCTGGCCCACAGGTTTCACAAGGCCGCGTACACGTTGGGTTACGACAGCGCCATCCATGCCCTCATTCACGATGACAACACTTCTGCCAACCGCAGTGCGGCAGAAGGGGCGACGATATTCAGGCGCTACTCTCTGCTTGGGTACAAGCTGAATGGCTGATCTGCTCGCCCATTTTGCTGCCGCAGTTGAACGGTTCCCGGACAGAACCGCCATAGTGGATGGCAAAGGCCACCAGATCAGCTTTCAGGACCTGCAATCGCGTGTTCAATACTTGGCAGGTCGATGGAAGAACAAGGGTATCAGACCCGGAGATCGCGTGCTGTTGGCCATGCCGGTCAACGCAGATCTCTATGCAAGCCTGGCGGCCCTATGGTCCCTTGGAGCAACTGTGGTTCTGCCGGAACCGGCGATGGGGCTGGCCGGTCTGCGCCACGCCGCCCGGACCACAAAGCCAAAGGCGTTCTGTGCCACAGGCGCGTTTTGCCTGCTGAAACTTCTGGTCCCCGAGCTTTGGGCCCTCCCCCTGCTTGCGCCAGGAAAAGGCCGCAGCGAACCGCCATCGCACAGTATTCGGTCGGATGATATCGCGCTTATCTCTTTTACGTCCGGGACGACAGGACAGCCAAAAGCCATTCCACGCTCTCATGCATTTCTGATGGCGCAGCACGATGCGATCTCGCCCCTGCTCGACAGCGACAAGGCAGAGCGCGATCTGGTGGCCTTTCCGGTCTTCACATTGATCAATCTGGCGGCCGGGCGCACAAGTATTCTGCCAAATTGGAGGCTCAGCAAGCTTGACCGTCTCTCGCCCCTTCAGTTGGAACGCTGGATTGGGGCACAACGGATCACCCGTGCGCTCATACCACCGTCACTGTGCGAGAAACTGAACCAATCGGTCGACACCGGCCAGTTGCATACGGTATTTACAGGCGGCGGTCCGGTGTTCCCAAATCTTGTCGAGGCCCTGCACAACCAGCACGGGCTTTCAGTCGTGTGTGTTTATGGATCGACCGAGGCTGAACCGATTGCGCATCTCGATGCACGGCACATCTCGGAACAGGATCACAGACAGATGGCGCTTGGTCGGGGTCTTCTTGTCGGATACCCGGTGCCCGAAATTTCGGTCCGAATTTGCGACAACGAGATTCAGGTCGCTGGGGCCCATGTCAATGACGGGTACCTTGACCCGGCCCATTCAAAGGAAAACAAGATCACGGAAAACCACATCACATGGCATCGAACGGGCGATGCTGGCACGCTGGATGACACTGGTCGTTTGTGGTTGTGGGGGCGCGTGGGGTCCGAAATTCAAGTTGCTTCAGGTGTGCTTTTCCCATTTTCGATCGAAGTCGCGGCGCAACAATGGCAGGGAGTTGATCGGTGTGCGCTTGTCAACACGAAGAAAGGCCCGGCGCTTTGTGTTCAAGGAAGCCCCGATCATGTCGAAGCTTGGCGGACATCTGCGCGTGGCTTTGGCGTTCACAATGTGATTGCAGTTCAGAAAATCCCCATAGACAAACGCCACGCATCCAAGGTCGACCGGGCGAAACTTGAACGTATCACGGGCTCCTGACGCCTTACGGATCAAAGGCCCGCGGGTCTGCATCCGACGACGTCCAATCGTCTTTGGCAGATGCCGTTCTGTGGATCGATCACTATTCTGCCGCCTCTACCGGTTTGGCCCAATCCTCCCATCCGGTGCCGGCTGTCAGGACCGGGCCGTCCCAGGCAAAGGGAATCTGATGGATCGTGGTATCTTGCCCGTCGATCAGCAGCACAAAATAGGCCGGGTCCATCGGAGCGCCTTTCAGCAAGTGGGTTTCGCTTAGGTCCGGGATCGACTGGTTGCCGGTCGAAGGCACACTGGCAAAGGGTACACCTGCGAGGCGCCCGTGGATCGGCGCGTGGACATGTCCGAAATGTATATAGTCGATTTTGGCGACATGTTCCCTCATCAGGTTCCGGAATGGGCCTCGGTCTTCCTGAACCAATGCGATCCTGTCTTCCGCGGGCAACCCAACCAGCATTGGATTGTGATGCAGGAAGATGCGCGCGCGCGCGCAGCTGTTCAACTCTGCCCGCAGCCAGGCGCGCCGGGCGGCACAGAAATGCCCGGCATGGGTTCGTTCGCCTACGCTGTCGAGATAGATGAAACGCACGCCGTCAACCGTCTCAGCGTGGTTTACGAAGCCGTTTTCGTCCACGGGATGATCCGTGAAGACAGACCTGAAGGCCGCCCGATCGTCATGGTTGCCAATCATCAGGCGCACGGGGATGGAAACATCGCAGGTGGCTTTTTGCAGTGCGTCGTACGCCGCATGTTCACCCCAATGGGCCAGGTCGCCGGTGATGATGATCCGCGCGGCGTCGGCATGGTTTTCCGACACATGGGCCAATGCACGCGCGAACCGGGCATGGGGATCCAGCCCGCCCATTTCTTCGCCGGGAACTGTCAGGTGAATGTCTGAAATATGGATGATTTTCATGTTCGTACTCTGCCCGAAAGAAAACCGGCCACGCGCCAATCGACACGCAGCCGGAAGTAGGATTTAGCCGTTGGGCAGCAGGTCGCTGACTTCTTCGACCAGTTCCTGCTGCAGCTCTTTCATGTCGGTGGCATCGCCGGTGACAATGCGCTCGATGCTGTCATAGATCACCTGGGTGATCGCCAGACCATTGTCGCCCGGATAGGCCAGCCAGTCGCGCAGCAGCGGCAGCTGGTCCACGGCGGTCTGCTTGTTGGGGTTCTGCTCGTAGAAATCCGCCAGGATCACTTCGTTTGCGGCCTTGTTCGGCGGCATGTAACCGGTGGTCTTGGCCACTTCGGCAGCCCCTTCGCCGCTGGTGATGAACTTCAACCACGTCCACGCGGCTTCTTGCACCTTGGGATCATCCGAGGCCGATGTCAGCATGGCAGCGTTGCCCCCCGCGGGCAGACCCTTGGGCGTTTCGCCCATGCCGGGGAACGGGCCGGTTTTCAGTTCAAAATCACCCTGCGAACGCTCGACCGCGCCCAAAGCCGATGTTGACCAGAACATCATACCAATCTCACCCGCCGAAAAGGACGACAAGGCCGCTTTCCACTCGAGGTTCTGCATCTCGCATTTGGTGAAGATCTCTTGCATCTGCTCCATTGCAGCCAATGCCTCAGGACTGTCCAGAGTGACCCTGCCACCTTCGACAATCGCCTTGTCCTGCGACCACATCAGGGCCTGCACAAACCAGTTGCCGGTGACGTTCCAGCCCCAGAAGATCGGGTTATCGACACCATTGGCCTTCATGGTTTCGCACATGCCGATCACCTCGTCCCAGGTGGTGGGCAGCGTTTCGACACCGGCCTCTTTCAATATGTCCATGTTATAGTATCCGACCGGCAGCGAGACCGAGAATGGCAGACCGTGAACATTGCCGTCAAAGGTCGACAGCGACAGCATCGCATCGTGGTAGCCGTCCTTGGTGAAGTCCGCTTCTTTGGCGATGAAGGGTTCAAGCGACTTGGCGATACCCTTTTCCACCAGGATCTGCTGTCGGTTCAGGCCCTGCATGGTGACGTCTGGCAGGTTGCCGGAAACCGCTTCGCGCAGGATCGTATTGGTGCCATCCTCGTAGGATTCGTACGTGGCACGGAATTTCACTTCGATGTTCGGATGCGCTTCCTTGAAGGCGGGCATCATGGCTTCATAGGTGACGTCGAACAGATGGCTGTAGGGATAGGCGAATTCGATGGTCACGGTGTCTTCGGCCATCACGGCGGTGGCGGTCAGTGCCAAAGCCATTGCAGACAGGGTGGTTTTCATGGAAATCTTCCTCTCGTTCCTGACGTGGAGCGTTTGTGTTTGGCGATGCACGCTCCGGGTTGATCCCTGGCGGGATTTCGGGAGGGTGCGGGTCAGCCCGCACCCGAAACTCATTTCATTCCATTCAAGGTGATCCCGTCGATGAAGCGTTTCTGCGCCAGCAAGAAGGCAACGATCAGCGGAGTGACGATTACGGTGGCGGTGGCCATCATCGGGCCAAAGAACGACCCGTCACCGTCGCCCTTGAATTCCCGCAGACCCAGGGGCGGCGTGAACAGATCACGATTGCCGGTCACCACGATACGGGGCCAGAAATAGTCGTTCCAGTGGGCCACGAAGGAAAAGATCGCAAAGGCCAGAAGCGCTGGGATCGCAGTCGGCAGCATGACGCGCCAGACGATGGCAAATTCTCCCATACCGTCCATACGTGCGGCATCAATAAGATCATCAGGCACGGTCATGAAAAACTGGCGCATCAGAAAGATGCCAAAGACCGAAATTGTCCAGGGGACGACTAGCGCCGCGTAGGTATTGGTCAGCCCGAGCTTGGCTAGCATGATGTAGAGAGGCAGTGCAATGGCGTGGACCGGGATCAACAGGCAGAACAGGACCAGCCCGAATACTGCTTCACGGCCCCAAAACTTCAGCTTGGCCAGGGCATAAGCTGCGGGCAACGCAACCACGACCTGGATCAGGAAGATCGATGCCGTCACGATCACCCCGTTGAGCAGGTAACGCAGCAGCGGCGCTTCGGTGAAAGCCTTGGTATAGTTGAAAATGACAGGTCGCGTGGAACAGTCGGCCACGGCCTCTGCAACCAACGCGTCGCGGATCGCGTCGTCACTATGCCCCGGGAACCGGCCTGCCGCGTCAACGATGTCATCGCGGCTGGGGTCGCGCAGCTTGACGCAGCGCTCGTCCACCATCATGTCCTGACGTCCGAAGAATCCGCCCTCGCCCCGGTCAATCTCGCCCGGGGATTTGAACGAATAGCTGACCATCAAATAGAACGGTGCAATCACGACGATCACGCCAAGGATCAGAATCAGGTGTTTCCACCAATCACGGGTCATTTGTAGTGGACCTTTCGCTCGACCAGCCAGCGCTGCATCAGGGTGAGGAACATGACAAAGAGAAGGAACAACATGGTGATGGCCGAGCCGATCCCGATCAGATTCTGCTGGATGCCTTTCTCGAAAATGGCGAACATCATCACATAGGTGGACTTGTTCGGCCCCCCTCCCTGCGGCCAGAAGGCTTCGATCGTGTCAAAGACCTGGAAAGCGCGGATGCAGGTGATGGTGACAACAAAGACCGTGGTCGGGCCAAGTGCGGGCCATGTCACCAGCCGAAACCGCTCCCACGCTGACTTTGCGCCGTCCATTTCAGCGGCATGATACAGCTCCCGATGCACACTGGTCAGGCCGGCCAGGTACAACACCATGTTGAAGCCGAACCCCTGCCATATACCGATGAAGCAGATCACCCAGATCGCATAGCGTTTGTCGCCCAGCCAGACCGGAAACCGATCAGCGCAACCCTTGGCCAAGAAAGGCCAAATCTGTTCCAGAAACGTGCCGCACCCCGTCTCAAGAGTGCGGTTCACCATGCCGATCGACGGGTGCAGCATGAATTCCCAGGCAATGGCCATCGCCAGAAGCGTCGCCATCACCGGCAGGAAGTAGATCGTCTTGTAGAGTTCGCGGAAACGACCCAACGAGTTGATCAGCAACGCCGCCCCCAACCCCAGGCCCACCGACATTGGCACCACGGTCACCACATAGGTCAATGTGGCCAGAAACATTTTTTCATAGGTCGACCGCGTGAACAGTCTTTCGTAGTTGCTGGTACCAACCCAATCGAAGCCGCTGTTTCCAAGCGAATAATTGGTGAAGGACAAAAGCCCTGCGATAGCGACCGGTGCCAGCAGGACAATCACCATCAAAAACAAGGCGGGTGCAGTCAAAACCCATGCCGTGCGACGCTCATTGGTTGTCTGGTTTGAGGGCGGCTGCGACGGGATGTCCGTCAGGGATGGCTCGACGGCAGACATCTCAGGCCACCTCGGACGTTGCGGTATTGAGATGACGCACCCGGCGCTGGCGCGCGCCATCGGCGTCGAACACCAGTGCCTTGTCCGTTTCAAAGGCCAAGGCAACAGGTGTTCCCAGCGCCAAAGCCTTGCGTTGCTCGGGCAGTGCGCGCAGCGTCACACACTCTTCCAGCCCAGCCACTTCGATTTGAACGAACAGCTCAGAGCCAAGGTTTTCGCTGTGAACAACACGGCCTCGAATGGGGCTGTCCCCACTTGTAAGCCGAAGCGCTTCTGGCCTGAGCCCAAGCGAGGCGACACCTCTGCTCTGGTCGACCACCGCCAAATCCAGGGCGTGATCAAGCAGGCTCAGCCGACCGTCAGCTGCGATCTCAAGCGGGAGGATATTGATTTTCGGAGAGCCGATGAACTCGGCAACCTCAATCCGGTCGGGATCTTCATAAACCACATCAGGCGGCGCACATTGCAGGATGCGCCCGCCCATCATCACCGCGATCCGGTCCGACATCGTCATCGCCTCAACCTGATCGTGGGTAACGTAGACAAAGGTAGCCGCAAGACGACGATGCAGCTGGGCGATCTCGGCCCGGGTTTGGACCCTCAGTTTCGCGTCGAGATTGGAGAGCGGTTCGTCCAGCAAAAACGCGGCAGGTTCCCGGACAAGTGCCCGCCCCAGTGCCACCCGCTGACGTTGTCCGCCAGAAAGCTGCCCTGGCTTGCGGTCCAGAAGGTGCCCGATCTCGAGCATTTCCGCCGCATGGGTGACGTCCCGACCAATGCCGCTGGCCACGGCGCGCGTGCCGGGCACGAGGCCGCCGACAAGCGGCAGCCGCTGCAACCCGTTCATCCGACGCATCTTGAGCGGCACGGCAATGTTCTCACCGACGCTCAGGTGCGGATAAAGCGCATAGGACTGAAACACCATCGACAGGTTGCGGTCTGCCGCTCTTTGGCTTTCAACGGGATTTCCCCCAATTCGTATCCCTCCCGAACTCTGCTCTTCAAGGCCGGCAATGATCCGCAACAGCGTGGACTTGCCGCAGCCAGACGGCCCGACCAAAGAGACGAACTCACCATCAGCGATGTCCAGTGACACACCTTTGAGCACTTCGGTGTCGCCAAATTGTTTGGTTACATTCTCGATACTCAGCCCTGCCATCTGATTCCCCCGTCTGACACGGGTGGTCTAAGCAGCTGAGCCTTCATTTTTATGACGTCATATTAGTGAGACTAATGGAGGTTATGGCCTTGCAAAGACGGAGGTCAGACATGCGCCCCAACCACCACCAGTTCGTAGCCTTTGCCTATGTCGTTCGAGAGGGCAGCTTTTCGGCTGCTGCCGCACGGCTGGGGGTGACACAGTCAGCCGTGACCCAGCATGTCAGCAGGCTGGAAAGGCAGGTGGGTTCGCAGTTGCTGGTACGCAGCCGAGATGGTGTGTCCCTCACCCGAACCGGTCAGGAGTTCTACGATCTGGCCGACCGTCTGGTCGCCTTGGACACCGAATTAAGTGAGCGGCTCGAAGGGTTCGAGGCCATGGCGCGCGGCCACCTTAAGATCATCGCCAACGCTCCGCTTCCCGCACTCAGAGCGATCAGTCTGTTCCGGCAAGCCTATCCCGAAGTGGAAATCGACTTTGCCCTTTATGGGTGGACAACCGCGACCAATCTTTTGCGTGAACGCCGTGCGGATGTTGGTTTGATCGCGGACCCGCCACGCTCGGATGACTGGGAGCGCGTACTGGTTCAAAAAAACCGGTATGTGGCCTACCTGCTGCCAAATTCTGCGCTCGCCAAACGCGACACCCTGAGTTTTCGGGACCTGTTGGGAGAAACCATCATCCTGCCGGAAAACGGATCTCTTACAGAACGTGTCGTGCGCGAGGCGCAACTTGCAAGCGGCATCCGCTTTCATCGCACGATAAAGATGACCACATTTCCATTGATGTGTGAGGCAGTGTTGCAAGGGGCCGGGATTGCAATCTTCCTGGGTCAGAGCGGATTGATATCAAAAGGTCTGGTCGAAGTTCCGGTTGCCGAACTTTCACAGCAGTTTGAAACGGCGGTTGTGGCGCCGAAGGACAGGGCGAAACTGCGGCTGGTGAAAGCTTTCATCGAAACCGCCTCATCCTCGGACTTTCGCGATCCAGACAGATAAGCTCCGTGCCTCGCGGCACTTTTGCGTATAACCACAGCTAATACTTTGCCGGAAATCTTGATATGCGCTTCTATTGGTTCAGCCCAAGGAGCCGGAGGCCGTCGTTTGCTTCGGCGATTGGTCCATGGCCGAGATTTTGAACTAGGTTGATCTTTGCTGATGGCAACTTTGGTTCCAATGCGTGTTCAAACTATCCACCCAAACGTATATCCTGCCGCGAGCGACCCCGAAACCGAGAGCAAGAGATAGAGCAGAAATGGCTTCAGTTTGAGAACTGGCGCTATCGCCATTGCGCCCCAGATACTGATCACACCACCCGAGATCAAAAAGGCCATGGCCGCGCCTTCGGACATGCCATTGTCGACAAGCCCCCGCGTCAGCGGAAGTGCAGCATATCCATCAATGTAGGCCGGAGCACCCACAAAGACTGCAGCAGGAATAGCCCACCATTGATCCTCGCCAACATAGGCCGCAAGCACCCCTGGGGTCAGTGCGGCGTTCAGGGCGTATTCGGCTGCGAAAGCAGGGATCAGGCAGATCAGGATCAGCCGCGCAGTTGCCCAGAACTGTTTACCATATGAGAGCCGACGCGCCTCACTTTTCCAAACCCATGGATCGAAAGTCCGGTCAACGCCGCATCGCTCTGCGCTCAGTTGTCGCGCTAGTCTGTTGTCGCGAAGTGCATTCAATACCCAAGGTGTCTTGGCAAACAGGCTGGTCACTGCACCACCGAACACACCCAATCCCACTGCCGCGAGTGACTTACCAATTGCAAAGCTCAATCCAAGAGTGGCGGCTGTCGTCGCAAGCATCGCAGGATCTGTGATCGGGGATGACAACCAAAACGCCATGATCGGGGCCAGCGGCACGCCCGCGGCCAACAATCCAGCCATCAAGGGCAGCACAGTAACACCACAAACCGGAGTGATGGCCCCGATTATGGATGCGGTCACGACCGTTTGAAGCGTTCTGCCCTCGAACGCGCGGGCAATGTGTGCATCGGCACCGCTGGCGATGATCCACGCGGCAAGAAGGATGCCCGGAATGACGATTGGAGCAACGACAACAAGGCCCAACAATACAAACTTGGTGGCATCCGCGATGTGCTCGGGCCAAGCAAGACCGATGCCGATCAACAGGGACAGGCATACGCCCCATACCACATAGTACTTACCTGTTTGTCGGTGGGAAATGGTCCATTCGTTCATGGCATGCTCCTCTGTACTTGAAAAATAGGAGTGGATAAGGCATGTGTGAAACGAATAATAACAATTTCTGATATTGGGAAATTGAATGGAAAATCTGGACAGCGATTTGCTGCGCACCTTTGTTGCTGTCGCCGAAGCGGGGAGCGTCACCGACGGCGCGTCGCGCATCCACAGATCTCAATCTGCCACCAGCCTCCAGATCAAACGCCTCGAAGCCATCCTCGGCCAGTCCGTTTTTGAACGGCACGGGCGCGGGGTAGTCTTGAGCGACACAGGCCATCGGCTGTTGCCCATTGCACTTGACGTGACCGCGCGCCTCGACTCAGCGTTGCGGGATATTTCCCAAACTACAGTATCCGGCAAGCTGCGCATTGGCATTCCAGATGACCATAGCCGAGCTAAGCTGGCGCAGATCATCGCGGCATTCACCCGACACCATCCACAAGCCGAACTGGAGGTAACCTGCGCTATCAGTGCAGAGTTTCCCGACGCGCTCGACAAAGGATCCCTGGACCTCGCAATCTATGAGGTGGAACGCACAAGAAAACATGAAGAACTGTTGTTAGAAGACCCAACATGCTGGGTCTCATCAGCGCATCGGGATTTCTACTCAGACGACATTTTGCCAGTGGCCTTGTTCGATCATGCCTGCTGGTGGCGCGATGCGGCAATCGCTTCTCTAGAGCGCCGTTCCAGACCATATCGAATCGTCTATTCAAGCCAAAGTGTCTCCGGCGTAATCGCGGCAGTAGAAGCTGGGATCGCGGTTGGGCTGCTGGGGCGCTCTTCGCTTCATTCCGGACTGTTAATTGTAGATGAAGCTCTTGGCTTCAACAGCACACCTGCTTCGAAGCTGGTCATGGCTGCAAACGGTTCACCGGAGACCGGACCACTGAATGCAATGAAATCAGCTATCCGAACTGCGTTTCTAACGAGGGCCTAGCAAAGCTGCCTATCGGTAAACCACCGTCGTGTCAGAGCTGATGCCGATACCGTGGCGTTCCGGTGGAAGGATTACTGGATCAAATGTGACGACCGCATGAAGGTCATGCGTCTCGCGGCGCATATCCTCCCTGACCGGTTCCATCGCATTCGTCACTACGGCTTCCTCGCCGGCGTCGGACACAAAGGAAAAATCGCCCAGATGCGCACACTGCTCTGAGTCACGGCACCCACCTAGACAGAGCAGCCCCCATGATGAAAAATGAAAAGCCCATCTTCCGACCACGCTCGGATCCGACGCTTAATACGCTGGTCAAAAGTAGGCTTGGGCCGAAACAACAAAGCGCGGGTCAATGCGCTGACAGGCTGCACTCGGCTTCCACCTTGTCAGATTTGTAAACGCGGGCCACACCACAAAAACACACCTAACTAATTGGCCCGCATTAATAAATTTTAAAGACTTTGCTATTGTTGATGACTAACTGCTTAGTGTCTCTCCCTGCACCTTAGCGGACCATTGTCACTCAGCTCGGCAAAACCGAGATCAGTACAGCAAAACAAAATCTCAAATTGGTCAACGACCGATCTGGGCCATTGCATTCTGCACCGCGTAATATCTTTGAGCGTTTGGAGGATGTGTGCCTAGAAAACGATCACCAGGATCAGGAACTCGTGCGAAGTAGAGCGCACCTTTGAGTGGATCATAGCCCGCTTTGTAAGCTATCACCGTGCCTAGCCGATCAGCTTCCAGCTCGAAGTCCTTCGAATAGCTGCGCCCACCAACAAAGGCTCCTAGGTCTTGCGCTGCGGCAATGTCATTGGGTCCAGTCCCGACTATTGTCACCAGACCCCCCAAAATTATTGCACCAGCCGCCGCATTTTGGGCACGCCGCGCCAAATGCCCTTGAATATGGTGAGCGGCCTCATGCGCCATTACAAATGCGAGTTCATCGGAATTGTTCACATTCCGTGTCAGCGCTTGAGTCATTGTGATAATGGGGCGTCCCGACTTGCTCAAACTTTGATACGCGTTTGAGGGTGCTTTTTTGTTTGGATCAATGCGGATCAAAAAATCGCAATTCACTCCCTGAGTTTGACGACGACATTCTCGCTCTGCGACGGGCTCTATTCGAGAGGCAACCTGCCGAAATCTTAATTGTGCCTGCTGTGGACTGACCTGTGCATTCGCGCGACCGGGATTTGGGATAGGTGCCGATGGAGGAGCCACGGTTGACACGCATCCCGCGAACAACAAAACAGTACATACCAAGACACTCCGCTTCATAAATACACCTTTCTACCGTTCAATAGAGCTGAAATAGAGTTCGTAGTCGTCGATAGAGCAACGACCAATCCCGAACCTTAGGCGCCGCCTAAATTGTTATTCAATAACAGAGAAGAATGGGTGTAGTCGCATCACGATTCAGATGCCGTCAAAATGGTGAGCACCGAAGATGGCATTGTGTCGAACGAACAGCCGGTCCGCACAAGATCTAATACCCACTAATCGTGATATGCATCTTGGCGCCGATTCTTCGCGCAATTGGCAGGGTTTGTAGTTCGGGGAGTTCAAAGTGCTCAACGGTGCGATGCTTGTGCGGTTTTGGTTGACCGGTGCCAGCGTGGAACTCGTCGTTTGGGATTCAATTAGCAATGGCGTGACCAGTTGGGTTCAACGTATGGCTTGGGTTCTGGTGAAGACAATTCAGGACCAGTCCGACTGATTTTCTACCTCATCACCTGCCGTCGCCCATTTTCAGGCGGGCATGACCGTTTCACGCGCAAAGCGGAAACAAGGGGTTAACAACGAAATCCACTGCTTGGCTGGCCACGCCACAGGGATCATAGTCACTGCAATCCTTGTTCATTTCCTTGTGCTGTCGAATGGATGGGACATTGCGGTCGAATATGTTTTTGGTTTCGCCTCAGGGCTTTTCATCTTTCAAACCCCTATGATGCTTTCGATGTATGGAAGTTATTCGCAAGCTGTCGGAAAGACGCTCTTCGCAGAAAACGTGTCAATGAACATGGTAATGACGGGCATGATTCCGACTATGATCCTGTTAGCCATGGCTTGGCTTGGATCGGAAGACCCGCTTTCTCCAACTTTCTGGTTTCGCATGAGTTTGGCAACAATTGTGAGTGGTTTTGTTGCATTCCCAATCAATCGTTGGCACGTGGCCAATCAATTGAAACACGGATTTATGACCCTACCCGGGGCAGATGGCCCTGCGTTAGGCATAGGGCATGCGTCTTCAGACAAGAACGGCGTGTTCCATGACAAAATGAAAAACACTCCGGGTCACAGTATGAGCATGAAGGCGCTGCCTTTGCACTCCATGTTGCTCTGAGTCATTGGCACCTACACGATCCTGCTGATCGCAGTCTAGGTGACTTCGCGAATTGCACCCATCCATTTTTAGCACTTCAAAACCTGTTGGGCTCCTAAATCACGACGACATTGCAGGCCAAGTCGAATGCTCGCCGAACTGACCTCGCAAAACCGTAAGCTGCACCAGATGCCAGTTTTTACTCGTGCGGAAGGTTACGACTGGCCTGCAATTGCAGAATATCATAGTGCCAAGTGGAGCCGATATAGGCGAGGATGTCCCAGATTTGGCCATCGGTTGGGGCATCGCCAAATCCGGGCATACCACTTACAAAGCCGTCAACGCCGCCTCGCCGCCTAGCAGGGTGTATTCGAACAGAAACTGGTTGTCGTGGTACCATGTATGTCCACTCTCGTCATGGGGCGGCACAGGCAGAATGCCGTTGTTGTCAGGCGTCTGCCAATCCGGTTGTCCTTCAAGATTGACGCCATGACAAGACGCGGATCTATCGACGTACAGGGCTTGCCCATTGGCCAAATCCCGGTCGACCATTTCGTGACCGGCACTTGCAACCGTTGCGAAGCTGAAGAATGTGACGATCAAAAAGTCCTGCCTGTTCATGGGATACCTCAATTCGGTAGAGCCAAAACGCTGGCAAGCGTCGCGGTTGCTGCAAGAAGCACCAGAATGATTACAGTTTCGATTTCTATGGAACGCTCCAAGTGGCGGGCGGTTTTTTCGTCCCCGGACCGCATGACCGGAACGAAGCGGAGTTTGTTTGCGGCTGCCAAGGTTAGGACCACGCCCATAAGTGCAAGTTCGATCAGCAGGGTTTGTCCGTATCCCATGGTCATTAACTCACTGAGATCGCCCAGTAACATCCAAGCCATCAGCAGTCCCGCCAAAATCTATGCAGGAACAATGATCGAAGCTGCCTGACCAAACCGATGCCCCATCATGGTCGCGCTGCTCAGATATTCTGGCCGTTGCGACAGGGCACGCAAGGGTCCAAGGATGCCGATCCAAAACGCAATTCCCAAAAGTTGCAGGAGCAATAGAAACCGAACGCCGGTTGTCTCCAACTCGGAGACATTCCCAATCTGAGCAAAGGACCACAGAGCGAGCAATCCACCAGCGAGAGCGATCCATTGCCCAACGAGCGGAACAAACACTCTGGCGATGATTGGTACGGCCCCTGTGATCCGATAAACAAGAACGTCCCCAATCGAGGTTTGCCACAATAGACCGAGCATTTCCGGATAGGTCATGCCATCCGCTCCTCCCGTCAGGGCGCGGCCGCGAAGCATAAACCCAAGGACAGAGCCCGCGAGCGCAAGCCCTGCCGTTCAACGCGATAGATGCCTTCACCCATGTTTTGAAGCCGGAGCGTGAACGCGCGCCCAAAACTTTTATGGTCTTCAAGTTCGAGGGATACCTTATGAACATCCTGATAGATCATGTTGACTTTTTCAGGCGAATATCATCCGCGAAATCGAAACTGATCTCGGAGGGCACTTCGGCAACTGTCGCGCCATTTTTCGGTGTGGTGGCGTCCACACTCGAATGGGCAAAAGCGCTGGTGGCAAGTGAGGAGATCAATGCAATTGTGGTGAGCTTCTTCATTGGGGGGTTCCTCAGTTTATTCCATTGGCACGCTGTATTTCGCGTATGTAGTCGATGACCATAGCCACGTCACCACGAGGCAAGCCTTCAACTGGAGGCATGTCGCCAAACTGCCAGTGGTGGCTTCTGACTCCCATCGCAACGGCGGGTTGAAAGGATTCGTCTGCATGATGGCTGGATTCATAGATAACATGGATCAGCGGTGGCCCTGCGCCATCAACACCGACCGCATTGCTGCCGTGGCATACGTCGCACGCGCTTTCGAACATGCGTTGGCCGACGACCGCATTTCCTTCGATAGGCGGCATCTGAATGGCCACCATGGCATTGCCTTCGGTAGGTGTCGATTGCGTGGTCTCATCAACTGGAGCGGGGCGTAGAGTGTTGTAGGCAGCAACGGCTACCACGACGCATGCGCAGATCAGGAGATATCTTCGGTTCATGGTCTGGTTCTTACCTCACGTAACAGAGTGGTGCCGCACATAATGCGCAGCACACCGGAACGTGTTCACCGCTGTGAACAGCCTCGAAATTCTGTTTCAAGCGTTAGGTGGTCTGTCCGGGCTATCCGGTTCATTGAACGTCGAGAGGCTTGGAACCAGCAATGTCGAGACTACCTCCGCTTGGCCAAAATTGGTTTCGGAAATCTGCGTCGCGAGCGCGAGAACATTGCATAGGATTGGATTGCACCCTTCGTGTGTCGCGCCGCCCGGATTATGCTGTCCGTCTTCGCTTTGCGCTACCGATGCATGGTCAGCGTGGTGTTCTTCTACAGACACGTGCGGATGACAATCGCAATGCCCACCATCGCAGTTCTCTAGGATCGCATGCACGTGGTCGCCGAGCCCTGTCATCAAGGACAACAAAAACAACAAGCAGCAATGTGATTGTGTTTCGAGCAGGCTTCACACCTGCAACCTATTCTAGGTTCCAAAAAACACAACGAAAGCCGTCATTGATGCGCCGTGCAGCATAGGTAGGTTTGGGTTCCTAGCAGACTTCGGGGCCAGCGCAGCACAAGCCCCTGCCCTGTATTCCACAGCCCCTACCGAATTTTCAGTCCATTGTTTTGTGTTGCGATTGCCCACGCAATGCGGCGGTTCGCGGTATATGAGAATTGAGAACGTTGCCTAATTCACAGATTGCGAACTTGACTGCCGATTGCATATAGAATTTGGATACCCTGCCTTGATTTGCTGCTCGTCGCAATTCAATGGCCCCAAAAAAGGAAGCGGTTAGTGGTATAGCCGAAGATTCTTCGGCATCTCTGGCTCAAGTAAAATTGGAGGAACATTTGAAGCAAGTTTTTGCAACACTTTGCATCGTAATCGCCCTTTTTGCGGGCCCATCAGCGGCGCATGAACGGTTTGCGTTGGTGATTGGGAATGGTGGATACACAAGTGTCCCAGCGCTCGACAATCCTGTGAACGATGCGCGTTTGATGAGCGATAAACTGCGAGACGTCGGATTTTTGGTCACGACGCTGACAGATGTGAACCGTGCCGAGATGATGGCGGAAGTGGAGACCTTTGCTAGCACGGTTCGTGCTGCAGGGTGGGAGTCGCTGGCCGTGTTCTATTTCGCAGGGCATGGAGTGCGCAGTGATGATTTTAACTATCTTCTTCCGCTGAACGTGAACATTCGGTCTGAAGCCGACATTGCCGGTGAAGCCGTCCCTGCGGAATGGATACTGGATCGCATTCACACGCCGCAGGCCGTCAGCGTGATGATTCTGGACGCCTGCCGCGACAATCCTTTTAGCAGTCAATCGGACGTGAACGTGGATGTGGGCGACGGGCTTGCGCGTATGACCGCCCGCACGAACAACCTGATCGCCTATGCTACAGGGCCAGGCGAAGTTGCACTGGACGGAACTGGAGCCAACAGCCCTTACACAGCGGCGATTGCGCGTGCGATCAGCACCTCTGTCCTGCCCTTAGAGCAGATGTTTGATCAGGTGCGTTCAGACGTGATTAATGAAACCGTTGGACTCCAATCCCCTTGGGCACGGTCATCGTTAAACATAAGGATTGGCATGAAGGACCCGGCTGCAAACTGAAAGAGGTCAGCCTGATGAGGTTGCTTGGATGGGGCTTAAAATCATACATTTGTTTGTCCCTTCCTAGGTTCCAGACTCATTGAGTTTCAAAGCCAGAAGGTGACGGCGGCTGCGAGAATGATGGCTGATAGGAACACCTTCGGGCATCTATCGTAGCGGGTTGTTCCTCGGCACCAATCCTTCATCAGGCCAAACATGATCTTGATACGGTTGCGTCTTTTTTAACTGCGCTTGTCGAATCGCACAGGCTTCTCACGAGACTTCCTGCCTGGGATGCGGGTCCGTATCCCTTTGTCTTTCAACGCCTTTCGAAACCAGTCGGTATCGTAGCCGGGGTCAGCGATCATCCAATCGGCGGCTGGCAGGTTGCTCAGGAGTGCGCGGGCACCCGTGTTGTCACTTTTCCTGGTCAACTGTCTAAAGACCGATGGCGATGTTACGAGAACTCCCAAGATGGTAAAGAAACTAGAATTTTTATTAAGCTAGCCGTTTTTGTTTGTATAGTTTCGCGAAACGAGATGCTTGCCAAGATTGAACCGAAAGTGTTTTTTGGCTTGGACGTTCGGCAGATGGGGTAAGAGTACATGGGCGACCGACGAAAAATGCAGATTGGGGACTGGTTAAATGGAGCTGCAATTCTAGCGGTGGGCCTCTTTCTCGGGATGGCTGTCGGCGAATGGATAAACCTGGAGGGAACCGCGTTCTGGCTCACGATTGTTTACGTTTTTATTCCGTTCGGTTTCGTTTTTCTTTTCATTTTCTTTTTGGATGACTTGCTGGATCGTAGCTTATTCAGCGGTATAAAGCCCGCTTCTTCCAATGGAACGGAAAAGCGCAAACCCCTTGCCCTTTTATTTAGTCTACCCACCGGCTTCGTGATCGGGGTAATCGGGGCTCAGTTTGGTTTAAGCGAAGTACTTCTTTCGAAAATCTGATCAACTGATTAACACAGAGTGGTTTGATTTCGGCCGCGCGCCGGGCGTCGAGTGGGGCTTTGTTTTCTGATCCGTGAATTCAGCTTATTCTCGACTTTGCGTGTGTAGCCAACAGCAGGTTCGACGAGCCGCACCACAACGAATGAGACCGATGTCAACGGCGGCTGTGGGCCGTTTGTTTCGATAAAAATCTTAATGACCTAAAAATTACTGGGGGTACTTCAAATGTATCAGAATGCCCAAACTATTGATGATACAATGGGCATCAACAGTTCCATTCGCTCAGCTGATTGTCAGTCGTTTCAATTACTAGTTTCGGGCGAAATGTTGTCGCCCTGTCTTATCTCGCCATCCTCCAGGATGTCGGCTCTTAGGCCGCCACGATGAACAAGACCTCGGAGCATGCCGGGCGGCGTCGTTCTTTGCAGCCATGCGCACGGTTCCGCCAGCCGAGATCCCTGGCACAGGATGCCGCCAACCCGAAAGCGTTGACCCATTAAGGCATTGAGATCGATACCGCGCGTCACAATGTTCCTTCGAGCGTCCACGGCTGACATCTCGACATCGTGTTCCGATGCCAAAAACTCTATTGCTTCTGCTTCAATGAGCGTGAGAGCCTGACCCCAACGGCCTTCGCTCTGGAAGTGTCCCTTTCCGAGCGCGTAGCGGTCGCCGTCAATGCCGACGCCTGCAATAAGGCGCGCCGATGACAGCAATTCTCCGGGTGCGCCGGAGTCTGCAAACCGGAAAATTGCTTCGATGGTCCCTTGCTTTTCATCGCGGCTGGGCAGAGCCAATGCAGGGGGGGCGATGACCCAACCCTCCAAGACATCTCCACATCCACTCATGATTCCTTCTGGCACCCAGGCCACACCGGATGGCGTACCCGCCATCGCAACATACCCATCACCGCCCTCAAGTCGCCCGATCCACCATCCGGCCCATTGAAAACACTCGGGCGCGCGGACAGGGATAAGAGCAAGGTTTTGAGCGGCCAGCCAGTAACCGATTTTCTCTAGCCCAAGGTCGTCGAGCGCAGCGGGAATTTCGTTCAATTCAGCGCCCAGAATTTGGGCCAAACAATCCGAAAAAGACTTGTTTTCGGAGGACCGGATAGAGGATGGGAAAGATGTCTTTTTCATAGCTGAAGATATCCAATCTTAGATCGTAAACGACGAAAAACTCCGAGCCAGCATCAGGAAACACCTTCCGCGATCAGAAAATCTGCATCTGCATTTGCTTGCCTGATGGCGCGCGCAGCGCTGTATTCGGGAGAGTTATAGCATGCCAATGCCGTGTCGAAGTCTTTGAACTCAACCACCACATTTCGGTCACGTGAGGCACCTTCAAGGGCGACGTATCGACCTCCACGCACGTGGAATTTTGCATCGAACTTTTCAAAAGCCTCTCGCGCGGCTTCAAGATACTTGGGATATTCACTGTTGTTGTGTACGGCTACCCGCACAATCCAATACCCTTTTGGCATTTTTGTTCCTCTTTTGATCCAATGTATTGTGCCGCTTGCAGGGGCGGTCATGGGGACGTCTGCATTGGGTTAAATGTGGATCCGGCTTTCCCGGACATGTGCGATGTCTTGGTTGTCCATAACGTTCTCCTGAAACTCGAGGTGCGGCTTTCAGTGCGTCTTAGTGCAGTAGAGCCATCGAGAAAAACGAGTTATTCTGATCTAAAAGATCGATTTCGGAGATGAATAGATGGAGCTTTCCGATTTGCGGGTTCTTCGCGCTGTGGTGCACGAGGGCGGCGTAACGCGCGCTGCAAAGCGTCTGGGTCGCGTGCAATCCGCGGTTACAAGCCGCATCCAGCAACTTGAGGATCGATTGGAGACAACGCTCTTTATCCGGCAAGGTCGTAAGATGGTTCTTACCCCGGCTGGCAGGATTCTGATGGAGTATGCCGAGCGACTTCTGGCGCTGGCTGAAGAAGCAGAGGACGCACTGCATTCTGACAAGCCAACAGGCGTCCTGCGTATCGGATCAATGGAAAGCACTGCAGCGGTTCGCCTCCCCGGACCGCTTGCTACATTCTCCGAACGTTTTCCCAGTGTGATTCTGGAGATGCAGACAGGCAATCCTGTCATGCTTCTCGATGCTTTGATGCAAGGTGAGATCGATGCCGCCTTTGTCGCGGAGCCTGTACCAGAGAAGCGATTTGACCAAATGACCGCTTTCACGGAAACGCCGGTCCTTGTGACGTCGGATACACACGCACCGATTGGAGGCAAGAATGGCTGCCCCCGAACGGTATTGGTGTTCGAGCATGGATGCCCGCATCGCAAGCTTCTTGAGCAATGGTTTGCGCAACAAGAGGATGTTCCTGAACGCACGATCCAAATGGGTTCGTATCATGCCATGCTGGGCTGCGTACTGGCTGGAATGGGTGCGGCACTCGTTCCTCACAGCGTCATTGATACCTTTCCGTCGGCTCGTAGGCTGCGGGTCACGTATCTGCCGGAAGGGAGCAACACGTTGCGAACAATGCTGGCTTGGCCGAAGGGTAAATTGTCACCCAATGTCGCGGCGCTAAAAAGTGCCGTCAAAGATCATTGCGACCAAGCCCGAAGCTTGCAACAAAAAACAGACTGTTGAGACGAGAATGGCTACGGAGATGTTTGGCCATCTTTGTGAACTCACACCGCTACGGCGCTCTGAGCCGCGCAATCGGCGAGGGTTGATTGACAAAAACACTTGACCGGTATTGGTTCGCTCACCGGCGTTGCTCCGAAATTCGAAGGCAACGCAACGATAGCGTGCTAGTCAGGTTTGGGAATTCAGGACTTAACTGCCGTCAATACGATTTGGAGCAAATTACAATCTGTTTCAGGCAGCAAAGAACGCAGTTTCAGATAGATATGCTGAGGTTTAATACCGCTGGCGTGCTGATCGGGAGAAACCATGCGGAAAACCATAATACACCCTGAGTTGTTGGTCATTGTATTTGGGGCGGTTCTATTAAATACGGTTCCGATTTGGGTAGGTGCTCTGGCTCGGGCTCATGGACTTTCTGACACTGTCTCGGGACTTCATGCAAGTTTGCTCTTGCTCTCCTCGGCCAGCACCTGTGCCGGCCTGATACCTTTTCTGAACGCGCGGTCGTCCACGGTTTTGGCGATTTTCGCGCTGATAATCCTCTCGGCCGGATCCCTTCTTTCGGTATTCGTGGCAACAGCGGCATGCGGTGCTCTGGGACTGGCTTTAGGCGCTCTCAGCCGGGGCGCACTTAGCTCCGTGTCCCAGGAACCGCAACGGGTGCGTATGCTGAGTGTTGCCCTGACCATCGGGCTTGTTTTGTCCCTTTGCGTCTATCTTGTCGCGCCGTTGCTTGGGGTTGGTCCGTTTCCGGTTTTGACGGTTCTCGCCGTCATCCTGTTTGTCCCGCGATGGGAAGGTTCCACATCGGGACCGCCGCTCCGGTCCGCGTTGGTTTTTTCTGGCGGAACGCTTCGGATGGTGCCGTTTTTCGTAATGATGGGTGCATACTGGACGTTTCTGGAGCTTTTCGGACAATCCATCGGTTCGGCCGAGGCGATGTCTTACTGGCTTTTGGGGAGTTTGGTGGCCAGCGCCGTTGGATCGGGGGTCGCCGGAGTGGTTTCAGCGGCTGGGACAAGGATTGTGCGCGACGTGTCGCTATTGATAGCGGCAATCTCAGGCGCCGCGAGCTACGTGGCATCCGACATGCTCGTTCTAGGGCTTACGATCCTGGCAAACGGTTTTGCGCTGTTTCTGTTTTTTCCGCTTTATCTTGGCCTTGCTGGTGCGCGGGCGACTGAGGCGATGGCGATCTACCTCTTGGGCTTTGCCTTCGGTGGCATTGCAGGTGCGCTGATCGTTTCGCTTGGGGGATACAATCTTCTTGCCGCGACTATTCTTGTTGCTGCGTTTGTGGCTTTGTCGCGATGGCCTTTTCGGCGGGGAGACTGACCACGAGCCCTGCCTTTCGCCATCCTTCAAAAGCCTTGTCGACCAATGGGCCTGTGAAATGATTGAAAACCATCTCGTCGGGAATGTGATCTTCGAAGTTTGGCAGAAGCCCGAGCAGTGCGTCGCGTGCGGCTTCCGCTTCTCTTAGATTGCCGAGTTCCGCGTGAAACCATGCAAGATGTGCATGGTACCAGGGGAACCCGTCCATCGGGACCTTTTCGATCTCCAGCAGCGCGGCTTGCCAGAAATCGCCAAGGGCAAATCGCCATGCATGCGCGTAGTGATACCAGCCGGGGTGAATGGGGCTCAGGTCGATCGCTCGATCAAGCAGAGGAATGGCGCGGTCAAAATCACCCAGAAAGGCATAGCAATGCCCGATCTCGGCCAAAACATCGGCATGCCCCGGATTGAGGTTCAGAGCGATGCCTGCGGATGCGCGAAAGCCCGGAAGATCCAGCGTGTGGAACTGGCAAAGCGCCAGTACCATGCGGGCGAAACCGCTTTGAGGATCGCAAACGACCCCCCGCTGCGCCGCCGCCAAGGCCAGATGCGGGGCGTCTATGCCAGTACGTTCGTTCAGGTGATAGCGACGTTCTTCCAGCAGGACATGCGCATAGGCGGCCCAACCGTCGGAAGAGTTTTGATCGACTTGCAGTAGTCCCGGCAAGGTGTCGCGAAGTTCCAGATGTAGCTGCGGATCGTAGGTTTTGTAGAACTCATAGAACTTCGCAACTGCCGCATAGGCGTCCCAGGTTTGCGATTGTCCGCTGAGTGCCCGACGCTGGATGCGGTGGCCGAGATCGCCGTGCCGAGATCCGACGCGACCGGCGGTCAACAGCCCAATCTCGTTCTGCAACTCAAAAATGTCCTGAGGCTGCGCGGTGCGGTCGAATTGCTCGATCAGAGCAATCTCACCCGAATGGGCGTCGCTGACTTGAATGGTCACCCGCAGTTGTTCAGAGGATCGGCGCAGGCTGCCTTCCAGGATAAAATCAACGCCATATTGTTCGGCAATCTTCGCGTGATCCATCCGGCTTTCGTGAATATGCAGGCCGGTGAGTTGCGACAAGACCCGGAGATTGCGGAACCGTGTCAGGTTCGATGTGATTTCCTCGCTAAACCCGTCAGCAATCTGCTGGTCGCCATCCTTCGCACTGAGGCTGCGAAATGGCAAGACGATCAGGCAGGGCAACTGCGATTTCGCATTCGCGCCACAGGCGATGGGTTTGGCGACTTCGGACAGCCGAAATCCGACCCCATGCACGGTCTTGATCACTCTTTGAGCGTTGCCTGAATCCCCGACGGCACGCCGCGCCTCTTTGATCGCGGTCGAGAGTGTTGCGTCCGTGATGATACGCCCATTCCAGACCTGCTCGATCAATTCGTCCTTGCTGACGATCTCTCCGCCGGCCGCATGCAACGCACGCAATATGCCAAGAGTTTGACGGGTGAGAGCCGCGGTGTGACCACCCCTGAGGGTCGTCATCTGATCAAAGTCGATCTCGGTATCGGCGATCATGATTCTCATGGCCGGACCAGAATCGTCGAACTTCTCATCGAAGAAAAGGACGATCTCAGGAAAATCTCAGACTTCTCTCAAGCTCCGCACGCCAACGCCGCGTAGGTCCACTCCCAATACACCGTCGCGATTCACCGATGCAATTTGGAGAGTAGACCATGAAATACCGCAATGCCTTGCCGCAACTGAACGGCACAAACATGATCACCGATGGCGGGCTTGAGACGACCCTGATCTTTCACGAAGGCATCGATCTGCCAATGTTCGCTGCCTTCACAGCGCTCGACACAGCTCAAGGTTTGGCCACCATGGACGCCTATATGGAACGTCACGCACGGATCGCCCTTGCCGAGCAGCGTGGATTCCTGATGGACACGCCGACCTGGCGAGCCAGCGCCCGATGGGCGGCTGAACTTGGTATATCCCATGACAAACTTCGCGCTGTACATCTTGAAGCTATTTGCGCACTTAAAGCTCTAAGGGACCAACTGGAGCAGCCCGATACAAGTCCTTTCGTCATTAACGGCGTAGTCGGCCCGCAGGATGATGGATATGCGCCCGCACGCCTGCTGACTGTGGATCAGGCGGAAGCCTACCACCGCGTTCAGATCGGCTGGTTCGAAGAGTTCGGGGCCGACATGGTGTCTGCCATCACCATGACCTACTCTGACGAGGCCATTGGCATCGCCCGCGCGGCCAAGGCAAAGGCCATGCCGCTTGCGATCGCCTTTACGGTGGAGACTGACGGCAACCTTCCCTCTGGTGAGACTCTGAAGGATGCCATCGCGCGGGTTGATGAAGCCACCGACGCAGCACCGGCCTACTACATGATCAATTGTGCGCATCCGGATCACTTTGCGCATGTCCTTCACGGGGATTGGACGGCGCGCATCATGGGGATCCGGGCGAACGCTTCGCGCCTGAGCCATGAAGAACTCGACGCCGCTGATACGTTAGACGACGGGGACCCGGTCGAGTTTGGCGCGCTTTATGCGGGCCTCGATGTCCTATTGCCCAACCTGACGGTTGTTGGAGGATGCTGTGGCACCGACCATCGGCATATCGCGGCCATCTGCGAGGCGCTTGGCGCAGCGGGAAACGTAAGACCCAGTCAAGGTCATCTCGAAGGAACACGACATGCCAGCTGACACGAGCTTTGTGACCTCATGGGCGCTGCCCCCGGCTCGGCGCAGACGCGTATCGTCGGCCATTCTCCAAATGCGTCAGGCGCTGCGAGCGCATTGGCGTCAACGTCAGATGGCATCCTTGGTCGACTATCTGGACGATCACCTGCGGTCTGACATCGGGTTGCCGCCGCAAGGTCGCCGGCAAAGGCTCAACCCTATTTTTCCAAAGTTCTGAAGAGCTTGTGAGAAACCAAAACGTCCGGCCGGTGCAGTAAACCGGACGGCGCCACAGGTGTCACGTACACCCGTTTCCATCCTCCAACCCCTAATTTCTAGGAGACTAAAATGAAACCGACCAACCTTCTGATCGCCACCGCGATCGCCCTTGCCCCCGGATTGGCGAATGCCGAGATGCTGTCGGCCTTTGACGTGGCTGAGGACCACACACGCATCTTCATGGCGGCTCAGCCGGTTCATGAAAACGGGATGCCTGCTCATGGCAATGCCTTTGTTAGCCAGGGCTACATCTACCCCGAAGGCACGCTTGCCGATGGGACAGTAGGCGTTCTCGAGGACGGCAGCCCGGCTTTCCCGGACCTCGTTCTTGGCACATGGACCTGTGACGGGTACTTCGTCGGCGAAGGCGGCAACGCCACCACGGGCGTCTGGATCATCAGCCGTCAGACCTTTGCCTTTGAGGATGGAGCAACGCTCGTCACCCAAGGCACCGAGATTGCGGATATAGGTCAGCCCAACCTGCGACCGGTAACTGGGGTAACCGGGGACTATGCTGAAATAGATGGCGGCCTGATCCAGACGACGCTGGGATTCACCGACTTCTGGGGATTGAGCGCGACATACGCGTTCGAACAGCCTTTCGAGGATGCGGCAGGAGCACAAGACGCCGCGTACCGCAAAGGAGACCAGCAACCGTTGCCCGTAGACGAGCATGACCATCTGGAATGGGACTCAGGCGTGCCAGTGGGGCCAATCTCTGAAGAGCACATTGCCCCGTCAACATAAACTGCGATCAGGGGACGAGCCACTTTACAGCTCGCCCCCATCCATTCCTTGAGGCTTGAAAATGAACATCCAAACACATCCTCCCATTCGTCGGGCAGAGCCTTCGGACGCTGAAAGCCTGGCCAATTTGATCAATCTTGCGGGTGAGGGCATTCCGAACTGGCTGTGGACCCGCGCGTGTGTCGAAGGGCAAACGCCGCTCGAAATTGGCATTGAGCGCGCCAAGCGCAGAACCGGCGGGTTTTCCTACACGAATGCGTTGGTTGCAGAGCCGCATGGATATCCAATCGGCATGGTGCTGAGCTATGCGATCACCGAACCCCCAACGGATGATCCTGATGATCTGCCGGCACCGATAGCCCCTTTTGTTGCCCTCGAAAAGCAGTCGGTGAACACATGGTTCATCAATGCCTTGGCCGTATTCGCCGAAGGGCGAAACCAAGGTATTGGTTCTCGGTTGTTGGCGGAGGCCGAAAGTCAGGCCCGCTTCAACGGCTTTCAAAAGATGAGCATTCAGGTCTATGAGCAGAACACCGGAGCAGTGCGACTCTACGAACGGTTAGGGTACGATCGCGTGGCAAGTGAACCCGTGCGTCTGCACCCGAGTCCGCCTTACTACACAGGCGATGTTCTTTTGCTGATGAAATCCCTTTCAACCCAAGTCGCTTGAAGCAACAGCGTTCCGAAAGACACAACATGACGTCCTATTGGCTCGTTCTTTTAGCTGCCGGTGCCAGCTTCACAATGGGCAGCGTGCTGCTCAAACAGTTTGCAGACACGGGTGTGGGCTTTGTCCTGATGCTCGCCATTGTCGCGCTCGGGCTTGGCAATTTGGCCTATATCCGTCTTCTGGCACATGGGCTTGGGCAAGGCGCAGTGATGTCTAGCATGAGTCAGGTCATCGCGCTTTCTGTACTTGGCGTGCTCCTTTTTGGAGAACGCTTTGGGTCTCCGCAACTAGCTGGGTTGGGGCTGGCCATCGCCAGCATCTGGCTCTTTTCACAATCGCGTTGAATTTCCGTGAGGTACCAAAATTGATCAAACGACCTCAATTCCTGATCGTTCTTGTCGCGTTCTCTGGCGGCCTGTTGACCACAGTTCTGGCTGCAGCGTCCAGCAACGATACTAACGCTGGCATCTCCCTACCGTCACCGTTGACGGACCAGGACTTTCTTTACGACGGCGCGCCTGAGCCATCCCTCGTAGAGCTCGGGCGCAACCTCTTTTTTGATCCGATCCTGTCGGGAAATCGCAACATATCGTGCGGCACCTGCCATGACCCAGCGTTCGGATCGGGCGACGGCCTAGCGCTTGGAATCGGAGAAGGTGGCTCTGGGGCCGGACCGCAACGCGTGACCGTTGACCCGGTCACCGGGCGGGTGCCCCGCAACGCGCAGCCGCTCTGGAACATCGGCGCGCGCAGCTATGTGTCGCTGTTTCACGACGGGCGCGTTGAAGCGCTGAGTCCTGTCGGTCCCACAGGCATGATACGCAATCCTGCAGGGTCGGATTTGCCCACCGGCATATCCAGCCCGTTGGCTGCACAGGCGTTCTTCCCTGTGACCTCCCCAATCGAAATGGCAGGGCAATATGGCGAGAACCTGATTGCCAACGCCGCCCATCTCGGAGACAGGCCTCAGATATGGGAATACCTGGCGCAACGGGTCGCGAGTGTTGCGGAGTATCTGGAGATGCTCCGCGTTGCGTTTCCCGCGATCAGCAATGCCGAGGACGTTCAATATAAGCACATTGCGGAAGCGCTGGCCGCATTCCAAACGACAACCTTCCGGTCCGATGAGAGCCCGTACGATGCGGTGCTGCGAACCGGGAACCTGTCGCTGCTAACGCCAGACGCGCAGGCCGGCCTTAACCTTTTTACGGTGCAGCCGGCTGCGCAAACTGCCATAGCGGCCCGTTGCTGACCGATCATCAGTTCCATGCCATTGCCGTCCCACAAATCGGGCCGGGCAAAGGTCATGGGGGGGATATGAACTACCTCAACAAGACCGGCCTGCCGGGGCGGGCTAAGGATGAGGGCCGATACCGGGTGACCGGTGATCCCGCAGATCTGTTTGCCTTTCGAACACCGTCCCTGCGCAACGTAGCTTTGACCGGCCCGTGGGGCCATAGCGGCGCGTTTGCTGCGCTCGCAGACATGGTGCGGCACCATCTCGATCCCGAGGACAGCTTTGCTGCCTTCGATTCCAGGGATGTTTCTCTGCCAGATCTTGATCATGTGCAGCGCCTTGTCTCACGTGGTTCGGCGCTTGAATTCGGACCGTTGGAGGATACACGTCGTGACGCTTTCGATCTGCGGGACACATGGGTGATGAACACACCCGCTTTGCGCAACCGCATTGTCGCGGCAAATTCGTTGAGTCCCGTTGTCTTGAACGACGAAGCAATCCGCCAGCTTGTCGCGTTTCTTCATAGCCTGAGCGATCCATCTGCACTGAACCCTGGCGAGATGATTCCGAGCGATCTACCGTCTGGGTTGGAACCGCAACCACAGGCTCAGAGTCGCACAATTCGCAACTGAAGCGTTTCGAGATTCTGAGCGGAACGTCACATTTGTACGTGTTACTCAGCTTTTGGTTTCGCTCTCAGAAAGCCATTTTTCCAAGCTCGCCACGCGAGCCTCCTATGCGATAGGGTGGATTACGTGAAGCTCAGTGCGTCTGACTTCGTCGAAACGCGCGCTGGCTTGACCGGAAAGACTTTTTCATTCGGACTGCAGCAAGGATTGCGCGGTTTTGGGTACCGAGCTCTACACGGTCTACGGAACGCCAACCTGCCGAGGCATAAGACGTTTTCCTGCAAGCGTCTCGACTATTTCACCGCAATGAAGACCAGAAAGGCGCGCAGCGGCCTCGGTTGTTACCAGCGGGGTTCCGTTTTCGGAACGAAAGTTGTCACTATCGATTAACTCAGACCACCGGCTCCATCCTCCCCTCGCCCGGATAGACCATCAGACATCGATGACAAAGTAGGTGCCATCTACGATTGATGTTTGGTCAATAACCGTCAATTCAGCCAATCCGGCCAATTGCACGGGCGTGTATGAGGTCGACCAAACAATGATTTCGCACTCGCAGCGAAAGTCTGCAATGCGGGTTGGGTATAAGAGACCTTGTCCTCTTGCTCGTGGATGATCGCCTTCACCAATAGAACGCTTGCATTGGCATGTGCAGGGCACGACTGCCTCTTAACCACCTACCCGAATTGAGACCGGCTATGACCTGTTCCACGGAAAGACTGTAGGCTTACGCGTCTACCGGCCGCCTCCTCAAACCAATCTGACTCATATTCAGACTGCCTTTTTGAGATATATTTTGTGTTGCAGTTCTACATTTGGTTGAGTGATGCACAAGATTTGGGCAAATCATGCAAAATTTTACTCTAAATTCAATACTATGCTGTAGGCGCGCTCGTAATGCTGCATTCCTGTCATTTATTTCATTCAGAAAAATCGCGTGTCCTCTCTCATAGGTTTGCACGACTTTCGCGCATAAGTTTGCATGATTTGCCCATAAGATTGCGCGGCATACAAAATTCACTCAGGTGATGGTAGCAACTGCGCAACCTCGTCAACTTTGAGGCGTTGTCCCTCAATCAAAGGTGCATTCAAGCGACGAATTTCACCCCTTATTTAAAGGAAGAAGCTCGTCCGCACTTGTGGTAGATAGTAGAATTGGAATCTAATTCGTGGCGTGAGAGCCAGATCTAGCAATGGCTCTAAGTCCGGACCAACTTCTTCCGGACTAGTTTGCTAAGCTAGCCCGGCAACTAGCCTAGTCGTTCTAGACTCACTGGTTGGTCACGGCAGTCAATTTTTTTACTTGTCAGACCTGCGCCTAAACTGTTGTACCAAAAACTCAATGAATGCGCGGGTTCTTGGTGCAAGGTTTCGCTTGTCAGCAAACATTGCAACAATTTCGGTACTCGGCGGCGCGTATTCTGGCATGACATGCACAAGTTCGCCGGAAACAAACTTCTGTTCGGCCATGTAACAAGGCAGGCGTGCAATCCCCAGGCCAGCCAGCGCGGCGCGAAAAACAACATCTGTGCTGTTTCCTTCAAAACTACCTTGTGCTTCGAAACACTGTTCACTACCAGAGCTTTGGCGTTGCCAAATGTTGCGTCCGATTTCCCCAGATACCCGCAAGCAATTGTGTTCTGACAGGTCAGCAAAATTGGTTGGGGTTCCGTAGCGCTCAAGATAATCGGGAGCTGCGCACAGTACCCGATGACTCTGCATGATACGGCGTACGACGGTGTCGGGATTTTTGCGCTGCTCGTCAAAGCATACGATTGTGTCGTACCCTTCAGCTTGCAGGTCGAGGTTTCGGTCTGTCAGATCCAAAGAAACGTGAACTTCAGGGAATCGATCCAAGAACTTTGGCAGAATTGGGATTAATTGCGATTTTCCGAATGCAACGGTGGACGCGATTTTCAGGTTGCCGCGCGGGGTGCCGTCCAGATTCGATATCAGGGCTTCGGCTTCATTGAGCAAGTCTGCCATAGCCTTGCATTTTTTGTAGAACACCCGACCTTCCTGTGTCGGTGTAACACCTGTCCGGGTCCGGTTCAACAACCGGTACTTTACATGATCTTCAAGCAAGCCAACCTGCTTGCTGACTGCAGACGGCGTCTGCCCTATTGATCGAGCAGCGGCAGAAATGCTCCTGCAATCGACAACAGTTGCAAAGATTATCATCTGTGCTGAGACATCCATGCGTACCAACCAATTGTGCCACCCAGGAAAGGGCACTGTTCCAAACTGAGTAATTGTGAGCGCTACCAAATTCACTTACCTCTGCGGTGCAGCATAAACGCTGCGATGCAGCAACAACCGAGGCGCAAACATGGCAATTACACGCTCGATACTTAGCCTAGAGGCACTTTTAGATGCTGGTCGCACATTGTTTCAGCAAAAAAGAGAACACGTGCGAAGTTCTCTCGCACGCCACAAAGTCTATCGCAGTACCTACTATGAGCTTTCGATGCTAACCAACCGCGATCTAGCGGATCTAGGCATTCCACGCAGTGGCATAAGAAGACTTGCGAAGGAGGCCGCTTATGGCGAATAGTTTGCAATCATCCCCAGCTTGGATAGTCGCATCGCAGAAGACGACCGACTTCGTGGCCGGGTTCTGCACCAGCTTTTTGAATAGTGCACGTTCCGCTTTGAACACACTCCAGACAGCCCGGATGATGTCGACGCTTTCCAGCTTGAGCGATACTCAGCTTTCTCAAATTGGCATCTCACGGTCTGACATTCCCGAATACGCGGCAAAACTCATGGAGACTAAATAGGGCTGCGTTTTGAAACGACTGCCTGAGACGGAACTTAATACACGACTGTCCGTCGTCAGGGTTTTTGGAACCACAGGCGACCTAAACTAAGGGGGCGTTTGGCTCATCTGGTTGGTTTGATTATGCGGCGTGCTGGCGGTGATGCAAGCGTCGCGCTTCGAGTGTCTTTCGTTTGATCCTTTCGCGTTGTCTTAGAATGGCTTTGTCGCGTCCGAAGTAGACGTCAGCGGGTGTGACGTTGTTCAGGCTCTCGTGATAGCGTTGATGATTATAGTGCTCCACGAAGGCCGTGATCTGCGCCTTGAGGTCACCAGGCAGGAAGTAGTTTTCCAGCAAAATCCGGTTTTTCAGGGTTTGATGCCAACGTTCGATCTTTCCTTGGGTTTGAAGATGACAAGGCGCACCCCGCGAGTGCTTTATGCCTTTGTCCTGCAACCATTCAGCCAGGTCGCCAGAGACATAACTTGAGCCGTTATCGCTGAGCAATCTTGGCTTGTGAACAACATGGACCTGATC